>NZ_JBITIG010000013.1:118142-245597 GCF_044458745.1 Streptomyces sp. NPDC050418 | reverse complement strand
CCCCCCCCCCCCCCCCCCCCCCCCCCCCCCCCCCCCCCCCCCCCCCCCCCCCCCCCCCCCCCCCCCCCCCCCCCCCCCCCCCCCCCCCCCCCCCCGGCCAGGAGGGTCCTTCGCCTCAGGCGCGCGGACGCGCCGGCGGGGGACGATAAGAGATCATTCGGTCGGAACGGCTGCCCGGACACGGGCCACGGACGAAGGGAGGCGGCAGTGGAGGCACTGCGCGTCCTCAACAACAACGTGGTCCTCGCGCGCGACGACAAGGGCCAGGAGGTCATCCTCACCGGCCGCGGCATCGGCTTCAGCTCCCAGCAGGGCAAGCCCATCGACCCCGCGATGATCGTGCGCGTCTTCGTCCCGGCCGACGGCCGCGACCCCGACCACATCGCCGAGACCCTCGCCCTGATCGACGAGGAGGTCCTGCGGGCCGTCGTCATCGCCCTCGGCGAGGCCGGGATCGAGGGCCGCGAGTCCACCCGCCCCACCCTCGCGATCGCGGTCGCCGACCATGTGGCGGGCGCGCTGGACCGCGCCAGGCGCAGCATCGTCGTCGAGTACCCGCTGCGCGCCGAGACCCAGACGCTGTACGCGACCGAGTACGCCCAGGCCGAGAAGCTGCTCGCGGCGATCAACGAGCGCGTGGACCCCGAGCTGGAGGACTCCGAGGCGACAGCGCTCGCGCTGCACCTGGTCAACGCGGGCTTCGCGTCCGGCGATCTGTCCTTCACGTACACGATGACCGGCGTCATCCAGCAGATGCTCGCCGTGGTGGGGGAGCGCTACGGCCTCGACGTCTCGCAGCAGTCGATGAACGCGGCGCGCTTCATCACGCACGTCCGCTACCTGTTCGTACGGATCCAGCAGCACCGCCAGCTCAAGGGCCACGAGTCCACCATCGGCAAGGGCATCCGCCAGCACTACCCGGAGGCGACCGCCACCGCCCGGAAGCTCGCCACGATCGTGGAGCTGCGGCTCGGCGAGCAGCTCAGCGAGGACGAGGTCTCGTATCTGGCGCTGCACGTGGCACGGATGACGATGGAGGCGGACGGCTCGGCGCTCTGAGCCCGCCACCCCTCCAGGGGGCGCGCCGGACCCCCTCCCGTCTCCCTATGCGAAACCGACTCGCATACCCACCCCCCACCTCCCCTACGCTTGTCCCGTGACCCCCGCCGATCTCTCCCGTACCGTGCTGCGCGTCCTGCGCCACGCCGTCGAGCAGGGGGAGCTGTGCGCGGAGGTGCCCGAGCGGGTCATCGTCGAGCGGCCGCGGCCCGGCGGTCGCGGGGATTACGCGACGAACGCCGCGCTGCAGGTCGCGGGCCCCGCGGGGCGTCCGCCGCGCGAGGTGGCCACGCTGCTCGCCGACCGTCTCGTACGGGAGCCGGGCATCGCGGACGTCGAGATCACCGGCCCCGGCTTCCTCAACCTGACGCTCGACGACGACCAGTCCGTCGTACGGGACATCCTCGGCGCGGGCCCGAGTTACGGTCACGCCCCCGGCCCCACCGGCCAGATCGTCCAGCTGCACTGCAAGCCCGAGCTGCGCGCCGCTGTCTGGTGCGACGCGCTGCACCGGATCCTGCGCTCCCAGGGCGCCCTCGTGCGCACCACGTGCGAGGAGCAGTTGCCCGCCGCCTGGGCCCCGCTGGGGATCCGCATCGACGCCCACGGCACCCCTCCCGCTCCCGGCCTCGCGTTCACCACGCCGGTGCCCGCACCCGAGCAGTCCGCGGCCCTGGGCCGCGACGCCACCCGCTGGGCCCTGCTCCACCCGGCCGCGCACGACCACGCGCGGCTGACGGAGGAGCACCTCCTCCAGGCGGAGGCCAACCCGCTCTTCCGGGTCCGCTATGCGCACGCCCGCAGCCACGCGCTCACCCGCAACGCGGCCGACCTGGGCTTCGCGTCCGAACCCGGACCCGTACCGGAGCACGAGGAGCTGTCCGCGGCCCTCGCCGAGCACCCCCGCGTCCTCGCCCAGGCCGCCACCCACCGCGCCCCCGACCGCCTCACGCGCCACCTCGTCGCGGTCGCCGACGCGCTGCTCGACTTCCAGTACGCCGTCCTGCCGCAAGGCGACGAGAAACCCCAGGCCGCCCACCGCGCCCGGCTCGCGCTCGCCGAAGCCGCCGGGACGGTGCTCGCCGGTGGCCTGTCCCTGCTCGGCATCGACGCTCCCGCATACCTGTGAAAGAGACGACATGAGCCGCTCCGCGCACCCCGCAGGCCCCCGCCACGCCGACGTCCTGCCCGAGGGCCACTACACCGCGCCGCCCGCCGACCTGAACGTCCTCGACCCGAAGGTCTGGTCGCGCACCGTCACCCGTGACGAGCGGGGCGCCCTGACCGTCGGCGGCATCGAAGTGGCACGCCTTGCCGAGGAGTTCGGCACGCCCGCGTACTTCATGGACGAGGCCGACTTCCGGGCCCGCTGCCGCTCCTGGCGCGAGGCCTTCGGCACCGAGGCCGATGTGTTCTACGCGGGCAAGGCCTTCCTCTCGCGCGCCGTCGTGAAGTGGCTGTACGAGGAGGGCCTCAACCTCGACGTGTGCTCCGGCGGCGAGCTGACCACCGCGCTCAGCGCCGGGATGCCCGCCGAACGCATCGCGTTCCATGGCAACAACAAGTCCGAGGCCGAGATCGAGCGGGCCGTCGAGGCCGGCGTCGGGCGCATCGTCCTCGACTCCTTCCAGGAGATCGTGCGCGTCGCGCACATCGCGCAGCGGCTCGGCAAGGTCCAGCCCGTCCTCATCCGCGTCACCGTCGGCGTCGAGGCCCACACGCACGAATTCATCGCCACGGCCCACGAGGACCAGAAGTTCGGCATCGCGCTGGCGGGCGGCCAGGCGGCCGAGGCCGTACGGCGTGCGCTGAAGCTCGACGGGCTCGAACTGCTCGGCATCCACAGCCACATCGGCTCGCAGATCTTCGACATGGCCGGCTTCGAGGTCTCCGCCCGCCGCGTCGTCCAGCTGCTCGCCGAGATCCGCGACGAGCACGGCGTCGAGCTCCCCGAGATCGACCTCGGCGGCGGCCTCGGCATCGCGTACACCAGCGAGGACGACCCGCGCGAGCCGCACGAGATCGCCAAGTCGCTCAGCGAGATCGTCTCGCGCGAGTGCGACAGCGCGGGCCTGCGCGCGCCCCGTATCTCCGTGGAGCCCGGCCGCGCGATCGTCGGCCCGACCGCCTTCACGCTCTACCGCGTCGGCACCGTCAAGCCCCTGGAGGGCCTGCGGACGTACGTGTCCGTGGACGGCGGCATGTCGGACAACATCCGCACCGCGCTGTACGACGCCGAGTACTCCGTCGCCCTCGTGTCGCGCAGCTCCACCGCGGAGCCGATGCTCTCCCGCGTCGTCGGCAAGCACTGCGAGAGCGGCGACATCGTGGTCAAGGACGCGTTCCTGCCGGCCGACCTCGCCCCCGGCGATCTGATCGCGGTGCCGGCGACGGGCGCGTACTGCCGCTCGATGGCGAGCAACTACAACCACGCGCTGCGGCCCCCGGTCGTGGCGGTGAAGGACGGCGAGGCGCGGGTGATCATCCGTCGCGAGACGGAGGAGGATCTCCTCGCGCTCGACGTGGGCTGACGGCGGATTTCCCGTCTTCGTATCCCATCGAAATGAAATCGACGTCTCATATGCCGGACCTGGGCAGGAAACCCCGGTCCGGTAGGTGAGACTGAGGCAACCGCAGAAGTTCAAGAATCGAGGTCGGATGATGCGTACGCGTCCGCTGAAGGTGGCGCTCCTTGGCTGTGGAGTCGTCGGCTCCGAAGTAGCCCGCATCATGACGACGCACGCGGACGACCTCACAGCCAGGATCGGCGCGCCAGTCGAGCTCGCGGGCGTGGCCGTCCGCCGCCCGGACAAGGTGCGCGCCGGCATCGACCCCGCGCTGATCACCACCGACGCGACCGCCCTGGTCAAACGCGGTGACATCGACGTGATCGTCGAGGTCATCGGCGGCATCGAGCCCGCCCGCACCCTGATCACCACCGCGTTCGAGCACGGCGCCTCGGTGGTCTCGGCCAACAAGGCGCTGCTCGCGCAGGACGGCGCGGCCCTGCACAAGGCCGCGGAAGACCACGGCGAGGACCTGTACTACGAGGCCGCCGTGGCCGGTGCGATCCCGCTGATCCGCCCGCTGCGCGAGTCCCTCGCGGGCGACAAGGTCAACCGCGTCCTCGGCATCGTGAACGGCACCACGAACTTCATCCTCGACAAGATGGACTCGTCCGGCGCCGGCTACCAGGAGGCCCTCGACGAGGCCACCGCCCTGGGCTACGCCGAGGCCGACCCGACCGCCGACGTCGAGGGCTTCGACGCCGCCGCCAAGGCCGCGATCCTGGCCGGGATCGCCTTCCACACCCGCGTACGCCTCGACGACGTGTACCGCGAGGGCATGACCGAGGTGACCGCCGCCGACTTCGCCTCCGCGCGCGAGATGGGCTGCACCATCAAGCTCCTCGCGATCTGCGAGCGCGCCGCCGACGGCGAGTCCGTCACGGCCCGCGTCCACCCGGCGATGATCCCGCTCAGCCACCCGCTCGCCTCCGTGCGCGAGGCGTACAACGCGGTGTTCGTCGAGTCCGAGGCCGCAGGACGGCTGATGTTCTACGGGCCCGGCGCGGGCGGCGCCCCGACCGCCTCCGCGGTCCTGGGCGACCTCGTGGCCGTCTGCCGCAACAAGCTCGCCGGCGCAACGGGGCCCGGCGAATCCGCGTACACGCGCCTTCCCGTCAGCCCGATGGGCGAGGTCGTCACGCGGTACCACATCAGCCTCGACGTGGCCGACAAGCCGGGCGTCCTCGCCCAGGTCGCGACGGTCTTCGCCGAGCACGGCGTATCGATCGATACGGTCCGCCAGCAAGGGAAGGACGGCGAGGCGAGCCTCGTGGTCGTCACCCACCGCGCGAGCGACGCGGCCCTGACCGGGGTCGTCGAGGCGCTGCGCAAGCTCGACACCGTGCGGGGTGTCGCCAGCATCATGCGTGTCGAAGGGGAGTAACCAGACATGACCGCGAGCAACACCGGCGCCCACCAGTGGCGCGGGATCATCGAGGAGTACCGCGACCGCCTGCCCGTCAGCGAGGCGACGCCCGTGGTCACGCTCGGCGAGGGCGGCACCCCGCTCGTACGGGCCGAGGTGCTCTCCGAGCTCACCGGCTGCGAGGTCCACCTGAAGGTCGAGGGCGCCAACCCGACCGGCTCCTTCAAGGACCGCGGCATGACGATGGCGATCTCCAAGGCCAAGGAGGAGGGCGCCAAGGCCGTCATCTGCGCCTCCACCGGCAACACCTCCGCCTCGGCGGCCGCGTACGGCGGCAAGGCCGGCATGGTCAGCGCCGTCCTCGTCCCGCAGGGCAAGATCGCGCTCGGCAAGATGGGCCAGGCCCTCGTGCACGGCGCGAAGATCCTCCAGGTCGACGGCAACTTCGACGACTGCCTCGTTCTGGCGCGAAACTTGTCCGAGAACTACCCGGTGGCGCTGGTCAATTCGGTCAACCCGGTGCGTATCGAGGGCCAGAAGACCGCCGCGTTCGAGATCGTCGACCGCCTCGGCGACGCGCCCGACATCCACGTCCTGCCGGTCGGCAACGCGGGCAACATCACGGCCTACTGGAAGGGCTACAAGGAGTACGCGGCCGACGGCCTCGCCACCCACACGCCCGTCATGTGGGGCTTCCAGGCCTCCGGCGCCAACCCGATCGTGCGCAAGGAGGTCGTGAAGGACCCCTCGACGATCGCCACCGCGATCCGTATCGGCAACCCGGCCTCCTGGCAGTTCGCCGAGGCCGCGCGGGACGAGTCGGGCGGCCTGATCGACGACGTGACCGACCGTCAGATCCTGCGCGCCTACAAGCTGTTGGCCTCCCGCGAGGGCGTCTTCGTCGAGCCCGCCTCGGCCGCCTCCGTGGCCGGTCTGCTCAAGGCCGCCGAGGACGGCCGTCTGGCCAAGGGGCAGCGCATCGTCTGCACCGTGACCGGCAACGGCCTCAAGGACCCGGACTGGGCCGTCGCCGGCGCGCCGCAGCCGGTCACCGTCCCGGTCGACGCGGCCACCGCCGCCGAACGCCTGGGCCTGGCCTAGCACTTGGGGCGGCTGTGCCCCGGGCCCCGCAGGTCCGGGCATAGCCGCCCAACACCCCTCAGGGGGTGCACAAGGGGCTTGCGACACGCATCGTGCGCCTCCCGTGCGCCCTATGTCGCCACAGAACCTTCCTTCGATAGGCTGTACCAAAACCGCCCGCCGCATATGCCGCGGTGCCGTGTGGGGTCGGCCAGTGCGCGCCGGTACCTCTCTCCCGTACGCAGATCCCGTCCCGGAATCCCGTACATCCGGAGAAGGCCCGGCGAACTCCGGCACCACCACCCACAACCCGCAGTACGAACCGAACCCGCAGTACGACCAAGGAGAGTCAGCGAGCGATGGCCGGTCCCGCCTTCCGAGCCGCCGCCGTAAGGGTGCGCGTCCCCGCCACCAGCGCCAACCTCGGCCCGGGCTATGACGCCTTCGGCCTTGCGCTGGGGCTCTACGACGATGTCGTGGTGCGCGTCGCCGACTCCGGGCTGCACATCGACATCGCGGGCGAGGGAGCCGACACCCTGCCGCGCGACGAGAGCCATCTGCTCGTACGTTCGCTGCGCACCGCGTTCGACCTGCTCGGCGGACAGCCGCGCGGCCTCGAGATCGTCTGCGCCAATCGCATCCCGCACGGCCGCGGCCTCGGCTCCTCGTCCGCCGCGATCTGCGCGGGCATCATGGCCGCCCGCGCGGTGACCATAGGCGGTGACGCGAAGCTCGACGACACCGCGCTCCTGGAGCTCGCCACCGAGATCGAGGGCCACCCCGACAACGTCGCGCCGTGCCTGCTCGGCGGCTTCACGCTCGCCTGGATGGACGCCGGCGCGGCCCGTGCGATCAGGATGGACGTCGCCCCGTCCGTCGTTCCGGTGGTCTTCGTCCCCGGCAAGCCCGTCCTCACCGAAACGGCCCGCGGCCTGCTGCCGCGCAGCGTCCCGCATGTGGACGCGGCCGCCAACGCGGGCCGTGCGGCCCTGCTCGTCGAGGCCCTGACCAGGCGCCCCGAGCTGCTGCTGCCCGCCACCGAGGACCGTCTGCACCAGGAGTACCGCGCCCCGGCCATGCCGGAGAGCGCCGCCCTGGTCGAGCGGCTGCGCGCCGACGGCGTGCCCGCAGTGATCTCCGGCGCGGGCCCCACGGTGCTCGCACTGGTCGATGAGGCGACGGCCGACAAGGTCGCGCAGGTCGCGGGCGAGGGCTGGGCGGCCAACCGTCTCGACCTCGACGGCGGCGGAGCGAGCGTGTTGCCGCTTGCGTCGTGACACACGTATGCCGGAGCAGGAGAGGGGGAATGTTTGTTGGATCCGGTAGTGTTAACCTCAAGTCTGCACCCGACGTATGAATGGCGTGGTGCTTCCTGTCCCGCCTCGGGACAACCCTTCTTCCGGGAGCTTCCCCAACTGATCCGTGCACGGCACTGACCGTTGGCGAGCACGCTCCGGAACTGGCGTGACCCAGCCCAGTGACACCGCACGTACGGGTGGCACAGCCTCGGGAACCGCCGTCACCACAGATTCTTCCGCCCCGTGAGGCGGGACCACCGCCCCGGCCGGTCCGTACCAGAGGACCATCGCCGGACAGCACAACCGGTCGCCGAGCCAGACAGGCCGACGTCCGCTCCAGGGAAGGACCCTTCGTGAGCGACACCACCGATCTGATGGGCGTGACTGACAGCGCCGCGCCCGCCACGGACGCCCCTGCCGCGCCCACCACGCGGCGGCGCCGCGGTACCGGCCTCGAGGGCATGGTGCTGGCCGAGCTGCAGCAGGTCGCATCGGGCCTCGGGATCAAGGGCACTGCGCGGATGCGCAAGAGCCAGCTGATCGAGGTCATCAAGGAAGCTCAGGCCGGCGGCTCCGCCCCGGCGAAGGCGTCGGGGGACAGCACCACCGAGTCCAAGCCGAAGCGCCGCGCCACCTCCAAGGCCCGTACGGAGGCCGCCGCCGAGAAGACGGCCGCCGCCGACGAGAAGGCCGCCGAGGCCACCGCGCCCAAGCAGATCGAGATCCCGGGCCAGCCCGCGTCCGACGACGCCCCGGCCGAGCGCCGCCGCCGTCGTGCCACCGCCGAGGCCGGCAGCCCCGAGACCGTGACCGCCGAGGCCAAGGGCGAGACCAAGGCCGAGGCGAAGACGGAGCAGCAGGGCGACAAGGCCGAGGCCAAGGGCGACGACAACGCCGAGGGCCGTCGCGAGCGCGGCAACCGCCGTGACCGCGGCCGCAACCGCGACGAGCAGGGCGGCGGCAAGCAGCAGGGCCAGCGCCAGCAGCAGGGCGGCGGCCGGCAGGACCGCGACCGTGACCGTGACCGCAACAACGGTCCGCAGGACGACGACGACTTCGAGGGCGGCCGCCGCGGCCGCCGGGGCCGCTACCGCGACCGCCGTGGCCGTCGCGGGCGCGACGAGATCAACGAGCCGCAGGTCTCCGACGACGACGTCCTGATCCCCGTCGCGGGCATCCTCGACATCCTCGACAACTACGCGTTCATCCGGACCTCCGGCTACCTGCCGGGCCCGAACGACGTGTACGTCTCCCTCGCCCAGGTCCGCAAGAACGGGCTGCGCAAGGGTGACCACGTCACCGGTGCCGTGCGCCAGCCCAAGGACGGCGAGCGCCGCGAGAAGTTCAACGCGCTCGTGCGCCTCGACTCCGTGAACGGCATGGCGCCCGAATCGGGGCGCGGCCGCCCGGAGTTCACCAAGCTCACGCCGCTGTACCCGCAGGACCGCCTCCGTCTGGAGACGGACCCGGGCGTGCTGACCACGCGGATCATCGACCTCGTGTCGCCGATCGGCAAGGGCCAGCGCGGTCTGATCGTGGCCCCGCCGAAGACCGGCAAGACCATGATCATGCAGGCGGTCGCCAACGCGATCACGCACAACAACCCCGAGTGCCACCTGATGGTCGTCCTGGTCGACGAGCGTCCGGAAGAGGTCACCGACATGCAGCGCTCGGTCAAGGGCGAGGTCATCTCCTCGACCTTCGACCGTCCGGCCGAGGACCACACCACGGTCGCCGAGCTCGCCATCGAGCGCGCCAAGCGCCTCGTGGAGCTGGGTCACGACGTGGTCGTGCTGCTCGACTCGATCACGCGTCTGGGCCGTGCGTACAACCTGGCGGCCCCGGCCTCCGGCCGCATCCTGTCCGGTGGTGTCGACTCGACCGCCCTGTACCCGCCGAAGCGCTTCTTCGGTGCGGCCCGCAACATCGAGGACGGCGGCTCGCTGACCATCCTCGCCACCGCCCTGGTGGACACCGGGTCCCGCATGGACGAGGTGATCTTCGAGGAGTTCAAGGGCACCGGCAACATGGAGCTCAAGCTCGACCGCAAGCTCGCCGACAAGCGCATCTTCCCGGCGGTGGACGTGGACGCGTCCGGCACCCGTAAGGAAGAGATCCTGCTCGGCAACGACGAGCTCGGTGTCGTCTGGAAGCTGCGCCGGGTGCTGCACGCGCTCGACTCGCAGCAGGCGATCGAGCTGCTCCTGGACAAGATGAAGCAGACGAAGTCCAACGCGGAGTTCCTGCTCCAGATCCAGAAGACGACGCCCGGCGTGGGCAACGGCAACGACTGACGCCACCCCGCCTCGTACGTCACCGGCGCCCCCGTCACGATCCGTGGCGGGGGCGCCGTGCTGTGCGCGGGAAGAGCCGATGCGCCCGGGTCCTTGGTCCTGTGAGGCGGTGACGGAACGGCTACGCGCGAGACCTTCGACACAGACCGGCGCCCGTACGGGTGAACTGCGAAACTGCCGAACCCGGAGTAAATTCGCAGGTGAGAGCGGATGTCCGGGGGAGTGCGGCACAGCGGCGCGCGACCAGGTGTTTGTGGCTGTTCCACAGTTCGCTCTTAGAAACCTCTTACGCGCCTGTGCAACCCTTTTTGAGTACCGACCGTCTGACCGAACGGTGGTACTCGACCCATCGAGGACTGAGGAGCACATGCCCGACGCCAGCCATCATCTGCCCGACGACTCCGCCACGGCCGACGGCCGCAGCGGGGGCAAGGGCCGTCGGCGCAAGCCCCGCACCACCCGGCGCAAGCCCCGCAGCACGCGCCGCAAGGCCCTCGTCATCACGGCATGGACGGCGGCCGGTGTCGTCGTGCTCGGCGGCGCGGGCCTTGGCTACCTCTGGTTCAAGTTCAACGGCAATCTGCACGGCGTCGACATCAACGCCGCCCTCGGCACCGACCGCCCCGACGACGTCGACAACGGCTCGATGGACATCCTGGTCCTCGGCTCCGACTCGCGCGCCGGTGACAACGCGAAGTACGGCGGCGGCGACGGAGCGAGCGCCCGCTCGGACACGGCGATGATCCTGCACGTGTACGAGGGCCGCAAGAAGGCCAGCATCGTCTCCATACCGCGGGACACCCTGGTCACCCGCCCCGCGTGCACAACGAACGCCGGCGGCACCGACCCCGGCGGCGAGCGCAGGATGTTCAACGAGTCGTACTCGGTGGGCGGCCCCGCCTGCGCCGTGAAGACCGTCGAGTCGATGTCCGGGATCCGGATGGACCACTACGTCGAGGTCGACTTCTCGGGCTTCAAGAAGCTGATCAACACCCTCGGCGGCGTCGACATCACCACCACCAAGGCGATATCCGACCCCGACAGCCATCTGAACCTCCCCGCCGGCGAGCACACGCTCAACGGCGAGCAGGCGCTCGGCCTCGTCCGCACCCGGCACGCCGTCGGCGACGGCGGCGACCTCGGGCGAATACAGCTGCAGCAGGCGTTCATGAAGGCCCTGATCGACCAGATCAAGGACGTCGGGGTGTTCTCCAGCCCCAAGAAGCTCTACGACCTCGCGGACACCGCCACGAAGTCCACCACCGTCGACTCCGACCTCGACTCGGTGAACCGGCTGATCGGCTTCGCCAACGGTCTGAAGTCGATCGACTCCCAGGACATGCACATGGTCACGCTCCCCGTGGAGTACGACCAGCTCGACCCGAACCGCGTGGTGCCGCTGCAGCAGGAGTCCCAGCTGGTCTGGGACGCGCTCAAGGCCGACAAGGCCATCCCGGCCGCCGCCACCAAGGACTCGGCGGGCGACAAGGGTGACGCAGGCTCCTACGTGAACGGCAACTGATCCGGCCGTCCGGACACGCCGCTCCGACCTGCGAAAACACCCCCGGGAATACCTGGGCCCCCCTCCCGGTTTTGGGAGATGCGGCCAGTCCTGGCAAACTGGTACGTCGGCCCCGGTTCACGCTCCGCATCCCGCGGCGGCGACCCGGTGCCCTCCATGAACCTAGGAGACACCTTGAAGCGCGACATCCACCCCGAGTACGTCGAGACGCAGGTCAGCTGCACCTGTGGCGCGTCGTTCACCACTCGCAGCACCCTGACCGAGGGCACCATCCGTGCCGAGGTCTGCTCCGAGTGCCACCCGTTCTACACGGGCAAGCAGAAGATCCTCGACACCGGTGGCCGCGTGGCCCGCTTCGAGGCCCGCTTCGGCAAGGCCGGCTCCGCCAAGAAGTAGCGAGCCACAGCGCCGGTCCTCGGCCGCTCCTGTTCAGGGGGCGGCTGAGGACCGGCGTTTTGCTCGTCACCCCATTCTTCTTTTCTCAAGTTTCAGGAGCCGGAGATGTTCGAGGCGGTCGAGGACCTCATCGGTGAGCACGCCGATCTGGAGAAGCAGCTCGCCGACCCGTCGGTGCACGCTGACCAGGCCAACGCGCGCAAGCTCAACAAGCGCTACGCCGAGCTGACGCCGATCGTCGCCACGTACCGCTCCTGGAAGCAGCTCGGCGAGGACATCGAGACCGCGAAGGAGTTCGCGGCCGACGACCCCGACTTCGCGGCCGAGGTCAAGGACCTCACGCAGCAGCGCGAGGAGACCACCGAGAAGCTGCGCCTCCTCCTGGTCCCGCGCGACCCGTCCGACGACAAGGACGTGCTCCTGGAGATCAAGGCCGGCGCGGGCGGCGACGAGTCCGCGCTGTTCGCCGGCGACCTCCTGCGCATGTATCTGCGGTACGCGGAGCGCGTGGGCTGGAAGACCGAGATCATCGACTCCACGGAGTCCGAGCTCGGCGGCTACAAGGACGTCCAGGTCGCCGTGAAGACCAAGGGCGGCAACGGTGCGACCGAGCCCGGCCAGGGCGTCTGGGCCCGCCTCAAGTACGAGGGCGGGGTGCACCGCGTGCAGCGCGTGCCCGCCACCGAGTCGCAGGGCCGCATCCACACCTCCGCCGCCGGCGTGCTCGTCACGCCCGAGGCCGAGGAGGTCGACGTCGAGATCAACATGAACGATCTGCGGATCGACGTGTACCGCTCCTCGGGCCCCGGCGGCCAGTCCGTCAACACCACGGACTCCGCCGTCCGCATCACGCACATCCCCACCGGCGTGGTCGCTTCCTGCCAGAACGAGAAGAGCCAGCTCCAGAACAAGGAGCAGGCGATGCGTATCCTGCGCTCCAGGCTGCTCGCCGCCGCGCAGGAGGAGGCCGAGTCCAAGGCGGCGGACGCCCGCCGCAGCCAGGTCCGCACCGTGGACCGCTCCGAGAAGATCCGTACGTACAACTTCCCGGAGAACCGGATCTCCGACCACCGGGTGGGCTTCAAGGCGTACAACCTGGACCAGGTGCTCGACGGCGACCTCGACGCGATGATCCAGGCCTGTGTGGACGCGGACGCCGCGGCCAAGCTGGCCGACGCCTCCTAGGACGGCCGCAGTGACCGGCGTTTTGGCTGTGAACCCCAGGAAGGACGGCGCGTGAACCTTCTGCTCGCCGAGGTGGCCCAGGCCACCCAGCGTCTCGCCGACGCCGGCGTGCCCTCGCCGCGCTTCGACGCGGAGGAGCTCGCCGCGTATGTGCACGGCGTCAAGCGCGGAGAACTGCACAACGTCAAGGACGGCGACTTCGACGCGCGCTACTGGGAGGCCATCTCCCGTCGCGAGGCACGCGAACCGCTGCAGCACATCACCGGCCGCGCCTTCTTCCGCTACCTCGAACTGCAGGTCGGGCCCGGGGTGTTCGTGCCGCGGCCGGAGACCGAGTCCGTGGTCGGCTGGGCGATAGACGCGGTGCGGGCGATGGATGTCGTCGAGCCGCTGATCGTCGATCTGTGCACCGGTTCGGGCGCCATCGCGCTCGCCCTCGCGCAGGAGGTGCCGCGCTCGCGCGTGCACGCGGTCGAGCTGTCCGAGGACGCGCTGCGCTGGACCCGTAAGAACGTCGAGGGCTCCCGGGTCGATCTGCGCCAGGGCGACGCCCGTGACGCGTTCGGTGACCTCGACGGCCAGGTCGACCTCGTCATCTCCAACCCGCCGTACATCCCGCTCACCGAATGGGAGTATGTGGCGCCCGAGGCCCGGGACTACGATCCCGAACTCGCGCTCTTCTCCGGCGAGGACGGCCTCGACCTGATCCGCGGCATCGAGCGCACCGCACACCGGCTCCTGCGCCCCGGGGGCGTCGTCGTCATCGAGCATGCCGACACCCAGGGCGGGCAGGTGCCCTGGATCTTCACCGAGGAGCGGGGCTGGGCGGACGCGGCCGACCATCCCGACCTCAACAAGCGGCCCCGCTTCGCCACCGCGCGCAGGGCGATGCCGTGATGACCAAGACTTTTGTGTTCGAGAGGGCTGGGGAGTAATGGCACGTCGATACGACACGAACGACGCCACCGACCGCGCCACCGGCCTGCGCGAGGCCGCCTCCGCGGTGCGCCGCGGCGAGCTGGTCGTGCTGCCCACCGACACCGTGTACGGGATCGGCGCGGACGCCTTCAGCTCGGAGGCCGTCGTCGATCTCCTGGAGGCCAAGGGCCGCGGCCGCAACATGCCCACGCCCGTCCTCATCGGCTCCCCGAACACCCTGCACGGCCTGGTCACCGACTTCTCGGAGAAGGCCTGGGAGCTCGTCGACGCGTTCTGGCCCGGCGCCCTGACGCTCGTCGCGCGCCACCAGCCCTCGCTGCAGTGGGACCTCGGCGACACCCGCGGCACCGTCGCGATCCGGATGCCGCTGCACCCGGTCGCCATCGAACTGCTCACCGAGGTCGGCCCGATGGCCGTCTCCTCGGCCAACCTCACCGGCCACCCCGCGCCCGAGGACTGCGACGCCGCGCAGGAGATGCTCGGCGACGCGGTCTCCGTCTACCTCGACGGCGGTCCGACGCCCGGCATCGTGCCGTCCTCGATCGTCGACGTGACCGGCAAGGTGCCCGTGCTGCTCCGCGCGGGCGCGCTCTCCGCCGAGGAGCTGCGCAAGGTCGTCCCCGACCTCGAGGTGGCGAATTGACGGCCCCTGAGGGGCGTGGCATAGCGGCTTCTTCGAGCTTTTCGGGCATCTCGGATCTCTCCGGCCCTGCAGAAACCTTCCGCATCCTCCACGTCAGCACCGGCAACGTCTGCCGCTCGCCGATGACCGAGCGGCTGACCCGGCATGCCCTGACCCACCGGCTCGGCCTCGCGGCCGCGGGCGGTCTGATCGTCGAGAGCGCGGGGACCTGGGGGCACGAGGGCGCCCCGATGGAGGCGAACGCGGCCACGGTCCTCGACGAGTTCGGTGCGGACGCCACCGGCTTCGTCGGCCGCGAGCTGCTCGACGAGCACGTGATCCGCGCCGACCTGGTACTCACGGCCACGCGCGACCACCGCGCGCAGGTCATCTCGATGGGGCACTCGGCCGGGCTGCGGACCTTCACGCTGAAGGAGTTCACCCGTCTCGTACGGGCCATAGATCCGGCCACGCTGCCGGATCCGCTCGACGACGGTGTGGTCGAACGCGCCCGCGCGCTGGTCCGTGCTGCCGCCGCTCTACGCGGGTGGCTCCTCGCCCCGTCCATCGAGGCGGACGAGGTCCACGACCCGTACGGCGCACCCCTGACGTACTTCCGCTCGGTGGGCGAGGAGATCGACCAGGCGCTGGAGCCTGTGGTGACGGCGCTGACGGGACTGGCTGCCCGGGCGTGAGCGGTCCGCGCCGCTGACCGGGCATCCGCACTCCATTTGGATCCGCTCGACCGCCGCAGGGGCCGAATCGGTCCTACATTGGAACCATGGCGGTCGGGACCGAAGCTGCGCGCGTCAACGAGGCGGGGATCGACGCCCTGCGCCGCCAGGACCCCGAGCTCGCCGAGATCCTCCTCGGTGAACTGGAGCGCCAGAGCAGCGGTCTGCAGTTGATCGCCGCCGAGAACTTCACCTCGCCCGCCGTGCTCACCGCACTCGGCTCACCCCTCGCCAACAAGTACGCCGAGGGTTACCCCGGCGCCCGCCACCACGGCGGCTGCGAACTGGTCGACGTTGCCGAGCGGATCGCCGTCGACCGGGCCAAGGCGCTGTTCGGCGCCGAGCACGCCAATGTGCAGCCGCACTCCGGCTCGTCCGCGGTCCTCGCCGCGTACGCCGCCCTGCTGCGCCCCGGCGACAAAGTGCTCGCGATGGGTCTGACCCACGGCGGGCACCTCACGCACGGCTCGCCCGCGAACTTCTCGGGACGCTGGTTCGACTTCATCGGCTACGGCGTCGACGAGGAGAGCGGGCTGCTCGACTACGGACGCATTCGCGAACTCGCCGTCACCCACCGCCCCAAGGCGGTCGTCTGCGGCTCGATCTCGTATCCGCGCCATGTCGACTACGCGGCCTTCCGTGAGATCGCCGACGAGGTGGGCGCCTATCTGATCGCCGACGCCGCCCACCCCATCGGCCTGGTCGCCGGGGGAGCGGCGCCCAACCCTGTTCCGTACGCCGATGTCGTCTGCGCGACGACGCACAAGGTCCTGCGCGGACCGCGCGGCGGGATGCTGCTGTGCGGCGGAGACCTGGCCGAGCGCGTGGACCGGGCCGTGTTCCCGTTCACGCAGGGCGGTGCGCAGATGCACACGATCGCGGCGAAGGCCGTCGCGTTCGGCGAGGCGGCAACACCGGCGTTCACCGCGTACGCCCATCAGGTGGTCGCGAACGCGCGGGTGCTCGCCGAATGCCTCGCCGCCGAGGGCCTGGCCGTGACCACCGGCGGTACCGACACCCATCTGGTGATCGCGGACCCGGCCCCGCTCGGCGTCGAGGCCAGGGCGGCCCGCGGACTCCTGGCCGGCGCGGGCATGGTCCTCGACACCTGCGCGCTGCCCCACGACGAGACCCGCGGTCTGCGCCTGGGCACCGCGGCCGTCACCACCCAGGGCATGGGCGAGGCCGAGATGGCCCGGATCGCGGGCTTCTTCGGGGCCGCGCTGCGCGGGGTGCAGGAGCACGGGGGCCGGACCGTACGCGAAGAAGTGCGGGACATGGTGCGGAGATTTCCGCCGTATCCGGCCTGAGAGGCCGCCGGAAGGGGTAAGCGGGGTGGCATGCACAGCCAGGCGTGCAACCATCTTCGCTACCCGGAAGTCCCCAACCGTATGCCTCCGAAGCTAGGGTGTGGGGCTGAGATGGCCAGCGATACCTGTGGGGAAGCCCGTGCGTGAATACCTGCTGACGCTTTGCGTCACAGCCGCGGTGACCTATCTGCTGACCGGGCCGGTGCGGAAGTTCGCCATCGTCGCCGGTGCGATGCCCGCGGTCCGCGCGCGGGACGTGCACCGTGAACCGACACCGCGGCTCGGCGGTATCGCCATGTTCTTCGGGCTGTGCGCGGGACTCCTGGTCGCCGACCATCTCGTCGGGCTCAACGAGGTCTTCGAGAAGTCCAACGAGCCGCGGGCCCTGCTCTCCGGCGCGGCCCTGATCTGGCTGATCGGTGTCCTGGACGACAAGTTCGAGATCGACGCCCTGATCAAGCTGGGCGCCCAGATGATCGCCGCGGGCGTCATGGTCATGCAGGGTCTGACGATCCTGTGGCTGCCGATCCCCGGCGTCGGCTCGGTCTCCCTGACCCAGTGGCAGGGCACGCTGCTCACCGTCGCCCTGGTGGTCATCACCATCAACGCGGTGAATTTCGTGGACGGCCTCGACGGTCTCGCCGCCGGCATGGTCTGCATCGCGGCCACCGCGTTCTTCATGTACGCCTACCGCATGTGGTACGGCTACGGCATCGAGGCCGCCGCCCCCGCCACGCTCTTTGCGGCGATCCTGATGGGCATGTGCCTGGGCTTCCTGCCGCACAACATGCATCCCGCCCGGATCTTCATGGGCGACTCCGGCTCGATGCTCATCGGCCTGGTGCTCGCCGCCGGCGCGATCTCCATCACCGGACAGGTCGACCCGGACCTGCTCTCGGACTTCGCGGGCTCCGAGCGCGCCGCCGTGCACGAGATGGTGCCCGTCTACATCCCGCTGCTGCTGCCGCTGACGATCATCGCGATCCCGATGGCCGACCTGATCCTCGCGATCGTCCGGCGCACGTGGAACGGCCAGTCGCCGTTCGCCGCCGACCGCGGGCATCTGCACCACCGGCTCCTGGAGGTCGGGCACTCCCACAGCCGCGCGGTCCTGATCATGTACTTCTGGTCGGCGCTGATCGCCTTCGGCGCCGTCGCGTACTCCGTTCACTCGGCGTCCATGTGGATCGTCCTGCTGATCGTGGCACTGAGCGCGGTCGGTCTGGTCCTGCTCCTGCTGCCGCGCTTCACGCCGCGCACCCCGAGCTGGGCCGAGGCTTTCGTCCCGCCGCGCTACCGCCGCAGCAGGGCCACGACGGTCGTGTACGAGAGCGAACAGCCGGCCGCCGCGCCGGCCCCCGCCGCCGAGGAGCGCACGCCTGTGGGAGCCGGTGCGGGCCGCCTGAACGGGGCCACGGCGGTGGGCGGACGGGCCCGCTTCACGGACCGGTTCGGTGATCGGCTCCGTAGGGAATCCCACACCGCCGCTTCCGAAGTCACCTCAAAACGGCCATAGGGAAACGGGCATTACCACGCATTGAGTGCAAAGTCCCGCCCAGACGCGCGCATTACCTCTCATGTGTGACGGCCAGCACACTTCGCAGGTAAAGACCTCATCAAATAGTTTGTGATACGGTTCACGAGATCCCGGGGTAGAGCCGAAAGACCGTAGTGCGACGGTCCGTTGGCGAAAAGAGAGATCTTTGCCCGGGTCTACGCTCGACCATGACGACACTCGTCCCCAGCAAGTAAGCGGAGTTGCCGCCATGCCGTCTCTCGACGCACGGATCCTGCTGCCCATCGCCCTTCCGACCGCCGCCGCCGGTGCAGTCACCGCGGTCGTCGGCGCAGTGGTCGACGGGGGTACCGGAGCGCTCGGCGGGATCATCGGCGCGCTCGTGGTGATCGTGTTCATGGGCGCCGGAATCCTGGGTCTGCAGTACACGGCCAAGCACTGGCCGAGTCTGTTCCAGGCCATGGGGCTCGCGCTCTACGTCACCTTGCTGCTCGTGCTGTTCGTCTTCGTGGCGGTCTTCAAGGACACCACGGCGTTCAACCCCAAAGTCTTCGCAGCCGCCATCATCGTCTGCACCCTGACCTGGGTGGTCTCGATGGCAGTCGCGCACAAGAAGGCCAAGATCTTCTACATCGACCCGGGGCATTCCGATGCTTCGAAGAGCGAGAAGACGGGCTCTTCCTCATGAGGGGTAGGGCCGGGATAAAGAGCCGTCGCAGACCCTGCTATCGTCCGGTGCCAACTGCGGCACTGCGGGCGCGGGCACACGAGCTGACGCCTGTTCCATCGCGAGGCTCAACGCCTGATTGCCGCCCCCACATCCGAAACACCAGTCCGGTGCCGACTCGCGGCTGCGCGCCGCGCCGACACAACGAGGTTGCCGTACCTATGCGTCACGCCGAAGGAGCCCGCGGTGAGTGCTGACAAGACCCAGCTCGCCTTCGACTGGAGCTGTCGGATCATGGCCGACAACGGCTGTGGCTTCCCGGCGCCGGGCCTCCACTCGTTCCTCTTCAAGCCGATCTTCACCATCGGCGGGTTCGAGTTCAACAAGATCATGCTGCTGGCGCTGCTCAGCACGCTCGTGGTCGTCACGTTCTTCACCCTTGCCTTCGGCAAGGCGAAGATCGTGCCCGGCAAGCTCCAGCTGCTCGGCGAGATGGGCTACGACTTCGTCCGCCGCGGCATCGTGTACGAGACCCTCGGAAAGAAGGAGGGCGAGAAGTACGTCCCCCTGATGGTCTCGCTGTTCTTCTTCATCTGGATCATGAACATCTGGTCCGTGATCCCGCTGGCCCAGTTCCCGGTCGCCGCGTCCATCGCCTTCCCGGCCGTGCTCGCCGCCATCGTCTACCTGGTCTGGGTGCCGCTGACCTTCAAGCGCCACGGGTTCGTGGGCGGCTGGAAGAACGTCACGGGTTACGACCCGTCGCTCGGCCCGATCAAGTGGCTCGTCTCGTTCATCGAGTTCTTCTCGAACCTGCTGGTGCGCCCGTTCACGCACGCGGTCCGACTCTTCGCCAACATGTTCGCCGGTCACCTGATGCTGGTGATGTTCACCGTCGCCTCCTGGTACCTGCTGAACAGCTGGCTCATCCCCGCTGCCGGCGTCTCCTTCATCATGACGATGGGGATGATCGTCTTCGAACTCTTCGTGCAGGCCGTCCAGGCGTACGTCTTCGTGCTCCTCGCCTGCTCGTACATCCAGGGCGCCGTCTCCGAGCACCACTGAGCCAGCCCCGCCCACCCCTTAGACGCCCGGTGGCCAACCCCCACCGGTCCATGAAAGAGAAGGAAGTAACGGCATGTCCGCGACTCTCGAGCTCGCCGCCCTCACCGGTGACATCAAGGCCCTCGGCTCCATCGGCTACGGCCTCGCGGCCATCGGCCCCGGTGTCGGCGTCGGCATCGTGTTCGGTAAGGGCACCGAGGCCCTGGCCCGTCAGCCCGAAGCTGCCGGCCTGATCCGCGCCAACCAGATCCTCGGCTTCGCCTTCTGTGAGGCCCTCGCCCTCATCGGCATCGTCATGCCGTTCGTCTACGGCTCCTGATCGCCTGAGACGAACAGTCCCATCCGACGAAAGGCACTGATGTGATCGCCAACCTGATTCAGCTGGCGGCCGAGGAAGAGCAGAACCCGCTCATTCCTCCCGGCCCCGAGCTGCTCGTCGGCACCATCGCCTTCGCCATCGTGTTCTTCTTCTTCTGGAAGAAGCTCATCCCGAACATCAACAAGGTTCTGGAAGAGCGCCACGAGAAGATCGAAGGTGGCATCGAGAACGCCGAGGCCATGCAGGCCGAGGCCCAGTCCGTTCTCGAGCAGTACAAGGCCCAGCTCGCCGAGGCCCGTCACGAGGCCGCGCGTCTGCGTCAGGAGGCGCAGGAGCAGGGTGCCCAGCTCATCGCCGAGATGCGGGCGGAAGGCCAGCGGCAGCGCGAGGAGATCGTCGCCGCGGGTCACGCCCAGATCGAGGCGGACCGCAAGGCCGCGTCCTCCGCGCTGCGCCAGGACGTCGGCACGCTCGCCACGACCCTGGCCGGCAAGCTCGTGGGTGAGTCGCTCGACGACCACGCCCGCCAGAGCCGCGTGATCGACCGCTTCCTCGACGAGCTCGAGGAGAAGGCCGAGGCGACTCGATGAGTGCGCACGGAGCCAGCCGCGAGGCACTGGCCGCCGGACGCGAGCGTCTCGACGCGCTGACCGACAACACCTCGGTCGACGCGGCGAAGCTCGCCGACGAGCTGGCCTCGGTCACCGCGCTGCTCGACCGTGAGGTCTCGCTGCGTCGGGTCCTGACCGACCCGGCGCAGTCCGGAGAGGCCAAGGCCCAGCTCGTCGAGCGGCTGCTCGGCGCCCAGGTCAGCGGTGAGACCGCCGACCTGGTGGCGGGCCTCGTGCGGTCCCGCTGGTCGGCACCCCGCGACCTGGTCGACGGGCTCGAAGAGCTCGCGAACACCGCGGACCTGACCGCTGCGCAGAAGACGGGCAAGCTCGACGGCGTCGAGGACGAGCTGTTCCGGTTCGGCCGGATCGTCTCCTCGAACACCGAGCTGCGTGCGGCGCTGACCAACCGCACCGCGCCGAAGTCCGCCAAGGGCGAGCTCCTTCGCAGCCTGCTCGGCGGGCGCGCGGAGCAGGTCACCGAGCGTCTCGTCACGCGACTGGTGACCGCGCCGCGTGGACGTAGCCTGGAAGCGGGACTCGAGTCCCTCTCCAAGCTCGCCGCGGAGCGCCGCAACCGCATGGTCGCGGTCGTCACCTCGGCGGTGCCGCTGTCCGACGCGCAGAAGCAGCGTCTGGGCGGTGCACTGGCGAAGCTGTACGGCCGTCAGATGCACCTCAACCTCGACGTGGACCCCGCGGTCCTCGGCGGGATCCGGGTGCAGGTCGGCGACGAGGTCATCAACGGTTCGATTCAGGACCGCATCGATGACGCCGCCCGCCGCGTGACCGGCTGACACAAACTGAACTAGCAAGACCGGCGGCCCGGTTGGGCCGTGCAGAGGATTCACCTCTTTGTGGGGGGAGTCCGATCAGGAACACCCCCCAAGTGAAACTTCGGGCCCAACAAGGAGAGCAGGGAACCCAGATGGCGGAGCTCACGATCCGGCCGGAGGAGATCCGGGACGCACTGGAGAACTTTGTCCAGGCGTACGAGCCGGACGCGGCCTCGCGCGAGGAGGTCGGTACGGTCACCCTTGCCGGCGACGGCATCGCGAAGGTCGAGGGCCTTCCCTCGGCCATGGCCAACGAACTGCTGAAGTTCGAGGACGGCACCCTCGGCCTCGCGCTCAACCTCGAAGAGCGTGAGATCGGTGCCATCGTCCTCGGCGAGTTCAGCGGCATCGAGGAGGGTCAGCCGGTGCAGCGCACCGGTGAGGTCCTCTCTGTCGCCGTCGGTGACGGCTACCTCGGCCGCGTCGTCGACCCGCTCGGCGCCCCGATCGACGGCCTCGGCGAGATCGAGTCCACCGGCCGCCGCGCCCTCGAGCTGCAGGCACCGGGCGTCATGGTCCGTAAGTCGGTGCACGAGCCGATGGAGACCGGCTACAAGGCCGTCGACGCGATGACCCCGATCGGCCGCGGTCAGCGTCAGCTGATCATCGGTGACCGCCAGACCGGCAAGACCGCCCTGGCCGTCGACACGATCATCAACCAGCGCGACAACTGGCGCTCGGGCGACGTGAACAAGCAGGTCCGCTGCATCTACGTCGCCATCGGCCAGAAGGGCTCGACCATCGCCTCCGTGCGTGGCGCCCTGGAAGAGGCCGGCGCGCTGGAGTACACGACCATCGTCGCCGCCCCGGCGTCCGACCCGGCGGGCTTCAAGTACCTGGCGCCCTACACCGGCTCGGCCATCGGCCAGCACTGGATGTACGAGGGCAAGCACGTCCTCATCATCTTCGACGACCTCTCGAAGCAGGCCGACGCCTACCGCGCCGTGTCCCTGCTCCTGCGCCGCCCGCCGGGGCGCGAGGCCTACCCGGGTGACGTCTTCTACCTGCACTCCCGTCTGCTCGAGCGCTGCGCGAAGCTCTCGGACGAGATGGGCAAGGGCTCGATGACCGGTCTGCCGATCGTCGAGACGAAGGCCAACGACGTCTCGGCGTTCATCCCGACCAACGTCATCTCCATCACCGACGGCCAGTGCTTCCTGGAGTCGGACCTCTTCAACGCCGGTCAGCGCCCCGCGCTGAACGTCGGTATCTCCGTCTCCCGAGTCGGTGGTTCCGCGCAGCACAAGGCGATGAAGCAGGTTTCCGGCCGCCTCCGCGTGGACCTCGCCCAGTTCCGTGAGCTGGAGGCCTTCGCCGCCTTCGGTTCCGACCTGGACGCCGCGTCGAAGTCGCAGCTGGAGCGCGGTCAGCGCATGGTCGAGCTGCTCAAGCAGGCTCAGTACCAGCCGATGGCCACCGAGGACCAGGTCGTCTCCGTCTGGGCCGGCACCACCGGCAAGATGGACGACGTTCCGGTCGAGGACATCCGCCGCTTCGAGAAGGAGCTCCTCGAGTTCCTGCACCGCAAGGAGCAGGGCCTCATGACCTCCATCAAGGAGGGCGGCAAGATGTCGGACGACACGCTGACCGCCGTCGCGGACGCCATCACCGAGTTCAAGAAGCAGTTCGAGACCTCGGACGGCAAGCTGATCGGCGAGGACGCTCCGGCCGCCGTCAACGTCTCCAAGTGACGACGGAAGGGACCTGACTCATGGGAGCCCAGCTCCGGGTCTACAAGCGTCGCATCCGGTCCGTCACCGCGACGAAGAAGATCACCAAGGCGATGGAGATGATCGCCGCCTCGCGTGTCGTCAAGGCGCAGCGCAAGGTGGCGGCCTCCACGCCGTACGCGACCGAGCTGACCCGCGCGGTCACCGCGGTGGCCACGGGTGCGAACGACAAGCACCCGCTGACCACCGAGGCCGAGTCGCCGACCCGGGCCGCGGTGCTGCTTCTTTCGAGCGACCGCGGACTCGCCGGCGCCTTCAACTCCAACGCCATCAAGGCCGCGGAAACGCTCACGGCGAAGCTGCAGGGCGAGGGCAAGGAGGTCGACACGTACATCGTCGGCCGCCGTGGCATCGCGCACTACAACTTCCGTGAGCGCAAGATCGCCGGCACGTGGACGGGCTTCACGGACGAGCCCGCCTACGGCGACGCCAAGGAGATCGCGGCGCCGCTGATCGAGGCGATCGAGAAGGAAACGGCCGAGGGCGGCGTGGACGAACTCCACATCGTCTACACCGAGTTCGTCTCGATGATGACGCAGAACGCGGTCGAGGCGCGGCTGCTGCCGCTCAGCCTCGAAGAGGTCGCGGTAGAGGCGGGCACGAAGGACGAGATCCGCCCGCTGTACGACTTCGAGCCGTCGGCGGAGGACGTCCTCGACGCCCTTCTGCCGCGCTACGTCGAGAGCCGTATCTACAACGCGCTGCTGCAGTCGGCTGCTTCCAAGCACGCCGCCACGCGCCGCGCGATGAAGTCGGCCACCGACAACGCCGGGGATCTGATCAACAATCTGTCCCGGCTTGCCAACGCGGCCCGCCAGGCCGAAATCACCCAGGAAATCAGCGAGATCGTCGGTGGCTCTGCAGCCCTGGCCGACGCTAGCGCGGGGAGTGACAAGTAATGACCACCACTGTTGAGACGGCGACGGCGACGGGCCGTGTCGCCCGTGTCATCGGCCCGGTCGTCGACGTGGAGTTCCCCGTCGACGCGATGCCCGACATCTACAACGCCCTGCACGTCGAGGTCTCCGACCCGGCCAACGCGGGCGAGAAGAAGACGCTGACCCTCGAGGTCGCCCAGCACCTGGGTGACGGCGTGGTCCGCGCGATCTCGATGCAGCCCACCGACGGTCTGGTCCGCCAGGCCCCGGTGACCGACACCGGCGACGGCATCACCGTCCCGGTCGGTGACTTCACCAAGGGCAAGGTGTTCAACACGCTCGGCGAGGTGCTGAACACCGACGAGGAGTACACCGGCGAGCGCTGGTCGATCCACCGCAAGGCCCCGAACTTCGACGAGCTCGAGTCGAAGACGGAGATGTTCGAGACCGGCGTCAAGGTCATCGACCTTCTCACCCCGTACGTCAAGGGTGGAAAGATCGGTCTGTTCGGTGGTGCCGGCGTCGGCAAGACCGTGCTGATCCAGGAAATGATCTACCGCGTGGCCAACAACCACGATGGTGTGTCGGTGTTCGCCGGTGTCGGCGAGCGCACCCGTGAGGGCAACGACCTCATCGAGGAAATGGCCGAGTCGGGCGTCATCGACAAGACCGCGCTGGTCTTCGGTCAGATGGACGAGCCGCCGGGCACGCGTCTGCGCGTGGCCCTTGCCGGTCTGACCATGGCGGAGTACTTCCGCGATGTGCAGAAGCAGGACGTGCTGTTCTTCATCGACAACATCTTCCGCTTCACGCAGGCCGGTTCCGAGGTCTCGACCCTGCTCGGCCGTATGCCCTCCGCGGTGGGTTACCAGCCGAACCTGGCCGACGAGATGGGTCTCCTCCAGGAGCGCATCACCTCGACCCGTGGTCACTCGATCACGTCCATGCAGGCCATTTACGTGCCCGCGGACGACCTGACCGACCCGGCCCCGGCCACCACCTTCGCCCACCTCGACGCGACGACGGTTCTGTCCCGTCCGATCTCCGAGAAGGGCATCTACCCGGCCGTGGACCCGCTGGACTCGACGTCCCGCATCCTCGACCCGCGGTACATCGCGGCGGACCACTACTCCACCGCCATGCGCGTCAAGGGGATCCTGCAGAAGTACAAGGACCTCCAGGACATCATCGCGATCCTCGGTATCGACGAGCTCGGCGAGGAGGACAAGCTCGTCGTCCACCGTGCCCGTCGCGTGGAGCGCTTCCTGTCCCAGAACACGCACGTCGCCAAGCAGTTCACCGGCGTCGACGGTTCGGACGTGTCCCTCGACGAGTCGATCACCGCGTTCAACGCGATCTGCGACGGCGAGTACGACCACTTCCCGGAGCAGGCGTTCTTCATGTGCGGTGGCATCGACGACCTGAAGGCTGCCGCCAAGGAGCTGGGCGTCTCCTGAATCACGCGCGGCTCACCGCTGTGAGCTGCAGTGACTTCCGCAGGGGGCGGGCGCGTCCCGCCCCCTGCGAAACGCCCACTAGAATTCGACCCAACACCCGGCATCACCGCCGGGTGGTGATCCGAGGAGCCAACCTTGGCTGCTGAGCTGCACGTCGAGCTGGTCGCCGCCGACCGCCAGGTCTGGTCCGGCGAGGCCACCCTGGTCGTGGCGCGCACCACGTCCGGCGACATCGGCGTCATGCCCGGTCACCAGCCGCTGCTCGGTGTGCTGGAATCGGGCCCGGTGACCATTCGTACGAGCGCGGGTGAGACCGTGGTGGCCGCTGTGCACGGCGGTTTCATCTCGTTCGCGGACAACAAGCTCTCGCTGCTGGCCGAGATCGTCGAGCTGGCGGACGAGATCGATGTCCAGCGCGCCGAGCGTGCCCTGGAGCGGGCGAAGTCGGCGGCGGACGCCGGTGCGGAGCGTCGCGCCGATGTACGTCTGCGGGCCGTCGCCACGCGCTGACGGGCTGCGCCGGGACAGTATGTGACTCAGCCGCGGCCGGGACTGGTTTTCGCCAGTACCGGCCGCGGCTGAGGTGAATGCGGGACAAAGTCGGTTGCGGAACGTGACGAGTTCGGGTTCCGGTTCTGGTTCGAGTGCGAGTCGAGGAGGTCGGTGCTGATGGTCCTCGCTCTGCTTGTCTGCGGACTGGTCGTCGCCCTGGTGCTTGTGGGGCTCTTCGTGTTCGGTCTGCGCCGGCGGCTGATCCAGCGGTCCGGCGGCACCTTCGACTGCTCGCTGCGGTGGAACGCGCCCGCGGGCGGGGATTCCTCCGGCAAGGGCTGGAGCTACGGGGTCGCGCGGTACTCCGGGGACCGGATCGAGTGGTTCCGCGTCTTCTCGTACGCGCCTCGGCCCCGGCGCGTCCTGGAGCGGGCCGCGATCGAGGTCGTCGACCGGCGCGCGCCCGACGGCGACGAGGAGGTCGCGCTCCTCTCCGACGCGATCGTGCTCGGCTGCACCCATCGGGGTACGCGCCTGGAGCTGGCCATGTCGGAGGACGCGCTCACCGGTTTCCTGGCCTGGCTGGAGGCCGCTCCGCCCGGCCAGCGGGTGAACGTGGCGTAGGGCCAAGAAGCCGAAGCCACAGGGGGCAGACCCGTGGCTCCGGCTTCGTGTGGGGGGACCCGGGGGTCAGCCGAGGCCTGTGCGGATGGCCGAGACGAGTTCGCCGTTCGAGGTGTCTCCGCTGAACTCCCAGAAGAACGCGCCGCCGAGCCCCTGGTCCTTGGCCCAGTTCATCTTCGACGCGATCGTCGCCGGAGTGTCGTACGACCACCAGTCACTGCCGCAGTGCGCGTACGCCGTCCCGGCCACGGTGCCGTTCGCCGGACACTTGCCCTTGAGGACCTTGTAGTCCTCGATGCCCGCCTCGTACGTACCGGCCGCGGGCCCGGTGGCGCTGCCGCCGGGTGCCGCCTGGCTCACGCCCGTCCAGCCGCGGCCGTAGAAGCCGATGCCGAGCAGCAGCTTCGAGGCCGGGACGCCCTTGCCCTTGAGCTTCGCGATGGCCTGCGCCGACGTGAAGCCGTCCTGCGGGATGCCGGCGTACGGGGTGAGCGGGGAGTGCGGGGCCGTCGGGCCGGTCTTGGCCCAGGCGCCGAAGAAGTCGTACGTCATCACGTTGTACCAGTCGACCGAGGCCGCGGCGCCGCCGTAGTCGGCCGCGTCGATCTTGCCGCCCGAGGTCGCGTCCGCCGTGATCGCGGCCGTCACCAGGTTGTCCGGGCCGAACTTGGTGCGCAGCGCGGACATCACGTTCTTGAAGGCCGCGGGCCCGCTGGTGTCACAGGTCAGACCGCACGCGTTGGGGTACTCCCAGTCGATGTCGATGCCGTCGAAGACATCGGCCCAGCGCGGGTCCTCGACCAGCTTGTAGCAGGACTCGGCGAACGCGGCCGGGTTCTGCGCCGCCTGGCCGAAGCCGCCCGAGTAGGTCCAGCCGCCCACCGAGTACAGGATCTTGATGTGCGGGTACTTGGCCTTCAGCTTGCGCAGCTGGTTGAAGTTGCCGCGCAGGGGCTGGTCCCAGGTGTCCGCCACGCCGTCCACGGACTGGTCGGCCGTGTACGCCTTGTCGATGGCCGCGAACGAGTCGTCCATCGTGCACTGGCCGTTCTTGACGTTGGCGAAGGCGTAGTTGATGTGCGTGATCTTCGACGCCGAGCCGGAGCTCACCAGGTTCTTGACGTGGTAGTTGCGGCCGTAGACGCCCCACTCCACGAAGTAGCCCAGGTTGATCTTGTCCCCGGGGTCGGGGTTGCCGCCGCCGCCCGTGGTCCGCACCGCGCGGGCGCCGCTGACCGGACCGGTCTGGTCGGCGGTGTCGCGGGCCTGGACCGTGTACGAGTAGTCGGTGCCGGCGGTCAGGCCGGTGTTCGTGTACGAGGTGCCGGTGACCGTCGCGACGACGGAGCCGTCGCGCAGGACGTCGTAGTTCTTGACGCCCTTGTCGTCGGTGGCCGCGCCCCAGCTCAGCTTCACCGAGGTGTCGGTGATGTCGGAGGCGGTGGGGGTGCCGGGCGCGCTGGGCGCCGCGTCACCGGGGACCGAGCCGCCGTCGCAGCTCGCGCCGTTCAGCTTGCAGTTGGCGGGGGAGCCGGAGCCCGAGCCGTTGAACCCGAAGGAGACCGAGGCGCCGGGGGCGAGCGTCCCGTTCCAGCCGAGGTTCTTGGCGGTCCAGTGGTTGCCCGAGCTGGTGACGGTGGCGTCCCAGGCCGAGGTCACCGAGGTGCCGGAGGGGAAGTCCCATTCGACGGTCCACGACGATATCGACGTGGTGCCGGTGTTCTTGACGGTCCACTTGCCTTCGAAGCCGCTGCCCCAGTCCTGGGTCTTGGCATACGTGGCGGTGGCGTCGGCCGCCGCCGCGGCCGGGGTGGCGAGGCCGACGAGCGCCGCCAGGGGGAGGACGAGCGTGGTGAGGCCCGCGATCAGTCTGTGTCGTGCTCGGGGGGTGGGTCTGAAGCGCATCGAGCGCCTCCTGCCGTGAGGTCCGGACATATGGGGGTGGGACCTGCGCTGCCCTGAGCACGATGGGGCGTGTGCTCACCGCAAAGTGAGGTGAGCGTAGAAAGGTCTGGACCTTACGTCAATAGGTCTGGACCACTGGGGAGTTGAGATCCGGCCGTTTTCGACAGGAAGTTTCCGCAGTGTCCGTACGCGGGTTCGGCGGACGACACCCGGCCGTCGCTCAGATACCCAACTCCTGTGCGAGCACGGCGGCTTGGACCCGGCTGCGCAGCTCCAGCTTCGCCAGGAGACGGCTGACATGCGTCTTCACGGTCGCCTCCGCCATTTCCAGCTTCCGCGCGATCTCCGCGTTGGACAGCCCCTGGCCGAGGCACGCGAGCACCTCGCGCTCGCGCCGTGTGAGCGCGTCGAGGAGCGCGGGATCGTGGGCGGCGGACCCACCGCGTACGGGCTTCGCGGCGAACTCCGCGATCAGCCGGCGGGTCACCGCGGGCGCGATCAGACCTTCGCCGCGGCCGACCGTACGGACCGCGTCCAGAAGGTCCTTGGCCTCGGTGTTCTTCAGAAGGAAGCCCGAGGCGCCCGCACGCAGCGCCCCGAAGACGTACTCGTCGAGGTCGAAGGTCGTCAGGACGAGGACGTCCGCGAGACCCTCCGCGACCACCTGTCGCGTGGCCGAGACGCCGTCGAGCCGGGGCATCTGGATGTCCATCAGGACCAGGTCCGGGCGCAGCTCACGGGCGAGCGCCACCGCCTGCTCCCCGTCGGCCGCCTCGCCGACCACCTCTATGTCGGGCGCGCTGCGCAGGATGAGCACCAGACCGGCTCTCACGGCCGACTGGTCCTCGGCGACCAGGACGCGGATCATGCGGACTCGCTTTCTGTGACGGGGAGTTCGGCGCTCACCAGCCAGATCTTTCCGTACGTGGAATCCTCGGGGCCCGCACGGAACGTGCCGCCGAGCAGTGCCGCCCGCTCGCGCATGCCCACGAGCCCGGCACCGGAACCAGGGGCGCGCGGACCGTCGACGGCGCCGACCGGGCTGGTGATCCGGAGGGTCAACCGGCCGTCCGCCTGCCCGAGTTCGACGCGTACGACACCGCGGGCGGCGTGCTTGAGCGCGTTGGTCAGGGACTCCTGGACGATCCGGTACGCGGCCATTTCCACGGGCGCGGGCAGGGCGGGGCCCGTGGTGCGGTTGTCTTCGAGCGTGACGTCCAGGCCGTTGGTACGGGCCTGGCCGAGGAGCGACCCCAGACCATCGAGGGTCGGGGCGGCGGCCGGTTCGAGGTCGCCACTGCTGTCGCGCAGGATGCCGATCAGCCGGCGCATCTCGGCGAGGCCCTCGACGCTGTTCTCCCGGATCACCGCGAGCGCGTCCCGCGTGGTGCCCGGGTCGTCGAGGGAGAGCGCGGCCGTGGAGTGGATGGCGATGGCGGACAGGTGGTTGGCCACCATGTCGTGCAGCTCGCGGGCCATGCGCGCGCGCTCGGCGGTGACGGCCTGGGCGCGGTCCATCTCGGCGAGCAGCGCGGTCTGCTGCGCGCGCAGCTCCGCCGCCTCGGCCGCCTTGCGGTGGTTGCGCACGGCGGAACCGGTGATCGCGGGGGTCAGCGTGACCAGGGCGACCACGGCGCCCAGGAGCAGTGCCTCGGCCTCGCGGAAGACCAGCAGGTACGTGACGGTCGACAGGGCGGTGACCACCCCCGCGGCGAACGGGATACGGCGTGCCATCCCGTCGCCGCCGTACAGGACGGCCGCGTAGACGAGGTCCGCGAACATCGTCGTCGTGGCCACATTGCCCTGCGTGCACTGGTCGAGGGCGAGCACCAGCGTGCCGAGCGCCAGTACTGCGCCGGGGTGGGTGCGGCGGAAGACCTCCAGGACGGCCATCAAGGAGAGCGGCAGCAGCACCCAGGCGCCGCGCAGGGCCGCGGCACCCGTGAGGTTCATGTGGATGCCGAGGGCCCAGAACAGCAGCCCTACGCCAAAGCTGACCAGGGCGATCAGCACATCGTGCGGGTGCGGGCGCGCTCGGTTCATGGGTCCATCCAACACGCAGGCGCCCGCGGGGCCCTCCGTACCGGGGCCGAACCCGCACTGCATCCTTCGATGTACTCGCGGTTCGTCATCGACGACGACGATCGGCGCCGTGGCGCACGGGACTCTGGAAGGGACCGAAGGGGCCGAGAAGAGGAGTTCCCGTGATCGTCACGCTCATCATCATCTGCGAGGTCGGCTTCTGGGTGCTGCTCGCTGCCGGTCTCGCCCTGCGCTACTGGGCGAAGAAGCCACGCGCGAGCATCGCGGTACTGCTCTGCGAACCGCTGCTCGAAGTCGTCCTCTTCGTGGTCACGGCGATGGATCTGCGCAACGGTGCCGAGCCCGACTGGAAGCACGGCCTGGCGGCGGTCTACATCGGCTACTCGATCGCGCTCGGCCACTACACGATCAAGTGGGTCGACGTCCGCGTCGCCCACCGCTTCGCGGGCGGCCCGGCGCCGGTCACGCCCAAGTACGGCATGGCCCGTGCGGTGCACGAGTGGAAGCTCGCCGCCCGCTGGATCCTCGCCGCGGCGATCGCCATGGCCCTCCTGCAGGGCGCGATCTGGTACGTCGGCCCGGACGGGGCGACCTCGTCGCTGGAGCAGTGGCAGTCCAGGATGCTCTTCCTGATCGGCATCAACGTGCTCATCGCCGGCGCCTACACGCTGTTCCCGAAGCAGGCGCCGGTCAGCGCCGGGATGACGGAGGAGCGCGAGCTCACCAAGCGGTGAACCCGCGCTCCACAGGGGGCGTCAGTGGGCGGCCTCGGCCGCCCACTCGACGAACTGCACCACGACCCCGTTGGGGTCCGTGATCTGGAACAGCCGCTCGCCCCACGGCTCTTCGCGCAGCGGCATGGTGATCTCCACGCCCGCGTCCCGCAGCCGCTTCTCCTCGCCCTCGATCCCGGTGAGGGTGAGGGCGAGGATCAGGCCCGAGGCGCGCTGGTCGCGCTGCTCGGGCGGCAGTACCTCGGTGCCGCGGGCCAGGAGCACGATGTCGGCCGCCGCGTCGGGACGGGAGAGCGAGGCGAAGCCCTCGGCGGCCATCTGCACGCCGTACCCGAGGTGCTCGGTGAAGAACCGCTGCGAGGCGGCGACGTCGTCGACGGTGAGCGAGACGGTGGTGGCGGTGATCTGCACGGGGGTTCTCCTCGGTGAGGTTGGGCAATGGGGGCACTACGTTTCGTTTGGCCGTGGAAAACTTACGACGGAGGTAAACTTAGCCCGAGAGGTGTGAGGGTGTCAACATAAATTTGCTACGAGTGTAAGATTCCCTCATGGCTACTGACACGGCTCCTGATCGCACCGCACCCGCCGCACCCATCGGCCTGCGGGAAGCGAAGAAACAAGAGACACGGCAGCTCATCTCCGACCACGCCACACGGCTCTTCATCGAGCAGGGCTTCGACCGGACGACCATCGCCGAGATCGCCGAGGTCGCCCGCGTCGCGAAGAAGACGGTCACCAACTACTTCGCACGCAAGGAGGACATGGCGCTCGACCACCAGGACGCCTTCGTGGCCTCACTGGCCGGCGTCGTGAGGGAGCGCTCCTCGGGGGAGTCGGCGTGGGCCGCGCTGCGGCGGGACTTCCTGGCGGCGGCCGCCGAGGCGAGTCCGGTGGCCGGGTTCGCGGGCCCGGACTTCGCGCGCATGATCGCGGACAGCCCGACCCTGACCGCACGGCTGAGGGATCTGCACGATCTGCGCGAGGCGGCGCTGTGCGAGGCGCTGGCCGAGGCCACCGGTGCGGGCGCCGGGGACATCCGGCCGCGGGCCGCCGCGGTCCTGCTCGGCGCCGTGCACCGCACCCTGTTCGAGCGGATCCAGGAGCTGACCCTCGCGGGCGAGGACAACGCCCGGATCACGGACCTCGTCACGGCCGAGGCGGAAATCGCCTTCGGCCTGCTCGAACCGTCGCTGGGTGCGTACGCGACGGCCGAGCCGAACTGAACGGTGGAAGTGCGGTGATCAGTCCCGCTCGCCGCCGGGCACCCACAGCACGTCCCCGACCTCCTTGTTGGCCGTACGGGCCAGGATGAACAGCAGGTCGGAGAGGCGGTTGAGGTAGGTCGCGGCGAGCGGGTTCATCGTCTCGCCGTGCACCTCGAGGGCCGCCCAGGTCGAGCGCTCGGCCCGCCGCACGACCGTGCACGCCTGGTGCAGCAGCGCCGCACCGGGCGTACCGCCGGGCAGGATGAACGAACGCAGCTTCTCCAGGCGCTCGTTGAACGTGTCGCAGTCCGCTTCCAGGCGGTCGATGTAGAACTGCTCGACCCGCAGCGGCGGGTACTCCGGGTCCTCGACGACCGGCGTCGACAGATCGGCACCCACGTCGAACAGGTCGTTCTGCACCCGTACGAGCACCTGCGCGACCTCGTCGTCGAGGTTCCCGAGCGCGAGCGCGGTGCCGAGCACGGCGTTCGCCTCGTTGGTGTCGGCATAGGCGGAGATCCGCAGATCCGTCTTCTGCGTCCGGCTCATGTCACCGAGGGTCGTCGTGCCCTTGTCGCCGGTACGGGTATAGATGCGCGTCAGATTGACCATGGCCCGAGCGTACGCCCCGCCGCCCGGGCTCCCGGCGCGGGCGGGCGCGCGGAAATCCTGGGCGAAAAGGTCCTCAACTACGCGGTGCGCGCCGCGTGATGGACCGGCCCGGTGTGATGTGCGTCGTATCGGGCGTGACGCGCATCTCGTAGACCCCCATCCCGGCCTCACGGCCGCTAGTGTCCGGCGAGTAGCACTGTAAACAGTTCGTAAGTTCCGTAGGTACGGACGTCGTGCGCACAGAGTCGTGTGCGGGACGGGTTAGGGGATCGCACAGTGGCCAGGAAGCTCGCCGTCGTCGGAGCCGGACTCATGGGCTCCGGAATCGCTCAGGTCTCTGCCCAGGCGGGCTGGGACGTGGTGCTGCGCGACATCACCGACGAAGCCCTGACCCGCGGGACCGACGGCATCAAGGCCTCATACGACAAATTCGTGAGCAAGGGCAAGCTGTCCGCAGAGGACGCGGAGGCGGCGCTCGGGCGCATCACCACGACCACCGACCTCGACGCGTGCGGCGACGTGGACATCGTCGTCGAGGCCGTCTTCGAGAAGCTCGAGGTCAAGCACGAGATCTTCCGCGCGCTCGACAAGATCGCGCGCGAGGACACGGTGCTCGCCTCCAACACCTCGGCCATCCCGATCACGAAGATCGCGGCCGTCACCGAGCGCCCCGAGCGCGTCGTCGGCGCCCACTTCTTCTCGCCCGTGCCGATGATGCAGCTCTGCGAGCTCGTGCGCGGCTACAAGACGAGCGACGAAACCCTGGCCCGTACAAGGGAGTTCGCCGAGTCGGTCGGCAAGACCTGCATCGTCGTCAACCGCGACGTCGCCGGCTTCGTCACCACCCGTCTCATCTCGGCGCTCGTCGTCGAGGCCGCGAAGCTCTACGAGTCGGGTGTCGCGACCGCCGAGGACATCGACATCGCCTGCAAGCTGGGCTTCGGTCACGCGATGGGCCCGCTGGCCACCGCGGACCTCACCGGCGTCGACATCCTGCTCCACGCCACCAGCAACATCTACACCGAGTCCCAGGACGAGAAGTTCGCGCCGCCGGAGCTGATGCGCCGGATGGTCGACGCCGGGGACATCGGCCGCAAGAGCGGTCAGGGCTTCTACAAGCACTGAATCCGCCTCAGGCACGGGCCCGCTTCGAGCAGTGAACGCGAGGCGAGGCCCCGTGTCGCTCGGACGAGTGAATTGGGTATCGGTTCGCTTACGGACGGCAACTCCCGTGACCGTAAGCCAGTCAGTTGGGTTGAACAGTCAGGCAGACGGCGCGTACGCATGAGGTCGCTGCGCACGCCATGACGGACCACTCCGGGGAGCGCATATGTACATCAGGGGCGACCACGCCGAGCTGGCCGTCGGGGGCAGCCTCGACGTCCGCAGCGCGGCGGACGCCCGGACCGTCCTGCACTCCGCCCTGGACGAAGGGGCGGGCGATCTCGTCCTCGACCTCGGGGGGCTCGACGTGCTCGATGCCACCGGACTCGGCGTGATCATGGGGGCGCACCGCCAGGCGGGGCGCTGCGGCCGGCGGCTCGTGCTGCGCAATGTGCCGCCGCAGATGCAGCGCCTCCTGGTGGCCACACGGCTGCACCGGATCCTGGCGATCGAGGGCGGCATCGGGGCGCATCCCCTGTAGCAGGACCGGGCGCATCCCCCGTAGCAGGACCCGACCGGGACAAGTCACGGCACTCGCACAATCCTCACGAGACTGTGACGTCCTGGACGGCGCGGCACCCCGGCTGTTCGGAGATACTGAGCGAAGGTCTAAGGTTCGGTCGCTCACCCGACAGGGAAGAGCACCGGACCAGAAGCGACAGTGTGGTGTGCGAAAGGCCGGGGAAGCCACGGCACATCCGCTTTTGGGGGGCTTTGACCATGGACCCGACGAACCGGGGACCGCACGACTTCGGTCATGAACAGGACCGTTCCGACAGCGCGGGCGGCGGCACTCCGCAGCGCCCGCCCCGCGATGCTCTGACGCCCGACTTCGGCAGCCCCGTGCCCGCGCGCACGGTCCAGCTGGTGTCCGGCGACTTCCTGCTCACGGTGAACCCCGTGGACGGCAGCGAGATCGAACCCTGCCCGCCCGGCGAACTGCCGCCGCGCCCGCAGAAGTTCACCCTCGCCGAGCGCACCGAGCTGGCCCGCGCGGCCACACCGCCGGTGCCGCCCGGGCCCGAGCAGCCGCGCCGCATCCTGCTCGAACGGCAGGAGGAGCGCGAGCGCCTGGTCCGGCTGCTCGCCCGCGGCCGCTCCGTCCGGCTCACCGGACCCGCGGGATCAGGACGTACGGCGCTTCTCACCACCGTCGCCGAGGACTGCCTCGACCTGGCACCCGACGGCGTCATCCGGCTCAACGGCCACAAGCGCGGCAGCACCGAGCTGCTCTTCGACCTGTACGCGTCCGTCTACCGCTCGCCGCTGCACCGCCCCGACCGGGCCCAGGTGCTCGATCTCGTACGGGACATCGGTGCCGTGGTCGTCGTCGACGACCTGGAGTTCGGCGGCAGCGCGCTCGACGAGTTCCTGGAGGCCACGCCCGAGTGCGCCTTCCTGCTCGCCGCGACGCCCGACGTGGCCGCGCCGTCCGCCGACTCGCACATCGAGGAGGTCTTCCTCGGCGGGCTCAGCCGCAGCGCCGGTCTCGAGCTTCTGGAGCGTGCGGTCGGCCGTGCGCTCACCGACGACGAGGCCGGCTGGGCCGGTGACCTCTGGTTCGAGTCCGAGGGCCTGCCGCTGCGCTTCATCCAGGCGGGCGCACTGCTGCGCCAGCGCGACCTGCTGCGCGCCGACCCGGCCGCCTTCGACGAGTACGGGTACTACGACGGGCCCGACGCGGCGCCCGTCGACGCGCCCTTCGACGCCGAGGACGGCCATGACGTACCGCTGCCGACGCTCGCCGAAGGCGCCGCGCCGGCCCGGCTGCTCGCCTCGCGCCTGAGCGAGTCCGCACGCTCCACCCTGCGGTTCGCCGTCGCGCTCGGCGGCGAGGTGCCGCACCAGGCGCATCTGCCGGCGCTCGTCGGCGACACCCACGCGGACGCCGCGCTCGGCGAACTGGCCGCCGTCGCCCTGATCACGCCCGTCGGTCCGCGCTGGCGGCTCGCCGCGGGCGTGTACGCCCAGCTCACCGCCGTCGGATACGCCGCGACCACCGAGGAGCGCGCCGAACTCGCCCACACCGCCGCGCAGCACTACGCGTGGTGGGCGGGGCATCCCTCGGTCACGCCCGAGCGGGCCGCCGCCGAATCCGAGGCCGCGCTGACCGCGCTCGCGGTGCTTCTCTCCGCACCCGACGCCGGCTTCACCAGTTCCGCCGTGCTGCTCGCCCGCACCGCCGCGCCCGCCTATGCGGCCGGGCTCGACTGGGGCGCGTGGGAGCGGGCGCTGCGGGCCGGACAGGAAGCGGCCCGGCTCGCGGGCGAGGTCGCCGAAGAGGCGTACTTCCACCACGAGTTGGGGATCCTCGCGCTGCTCGGCGGCAGCCTCGACCGGGCGCGCGCCGAGCTGGAGGCCTCGATCGGGCTGCGCGGCGCGCTCGCGGACAAGCGCGGCACGGTCGCAGGGCGCAGGGCGCTCGCCCTGGTCGCCGACCGGTCCGGGGGAGTGCTGCACGGCGGCCGCACCCCGGCCGGCGAAGAGGTGCCGGACGCGCGGTACGAGGAGTCGGCCTCGCCGCCCGGCGGCGTACCGGCGGCGCTCGCGCTGCCCGCTCCCGACCCGGAGCCGCCGACCGTGATCTCCCGTCAGGCCCCGCCGTCCGCGGGCGCTGCGCGGCCGAAGGGCGGCGCGGGCCGTGCCGTGCTCAGCGGCACCCGGCGCAACCTCGTCGCGGCGGGTGCGGGCGCGCTGCTCGCGGCTGTGCTCGGCACCGTGGTGACGCTCGGCGCGACCTCCAACGACGACCCCTCCAACCGCGTGCGGCCCAACCAGACCGCCAGCGAGGACGACGGTGGCGGCGGCATGGGCGCCGACAAGCCGAACAAGGGCGACGAGGCGGACTCCACGCAGCGGCCGACGGATCCGGGGGACGACGGGGTGGTCGGCACGTCCGACGATCCGACGCCGCCGGAGACGAGCGGGGAGCCGTCGGACGATCCGACGGAGACGAAGTCGCCCACGAAGAAGCCGACGAAGTCGCCTTCGGACAAGCCGACGAAACCGGATCCGCCGGAGACATCCGATCCGCCGGAGACATCCGACCCGCCGGAGACATCCGACCCGCCGGAGACCTCGGAGCCGCCGGAGTCCTCCGAACCGCCGCCGCCGTCCTCCCCGGACGACTCGGACACGGCGAGCGCACCGGTGTCGAACACTCCCTCGCGGAGTGAACCGGCGAGCAGCCCGGCCGACAGCGCGAGCGCGACCCGCGTGATCTAGGACTTGGTGGCAACGAGAACGCCGCGTCCCCCGGAAGGATCCGGGTGACGCGGCGTTCGTCGTCGTACGGGAAAGGCGGCTGCGAGCGGCGCCGCAGGGGCTGGATCAGAACAGCCGCAGCTTGTCGTCCTCGATCCCCCGGAGCGCGTCGTAGTCCAGGACCGCGCAGCCGATGCTGCGGTCCGTGGCCAGGACGCGGGCCTGGGGCTTGATCTCCTGGGCCGCGAAGATGCCGCGGACCGGCGCCAAGTGCGGGTCGCGGTTGAGGAGTTCGAGGTAGCGCGTGAGCTGCTCGACGCCGTCGATCTCGCCGCGCCGCTTGATCTCGACCGCGACCGTCTGCCCCTCGGCGTCCCGGCACAGGATGTCGACCGGGCCGATCGCGGTCGGGTACTCGCGGCGGATCAGGCTGTAGCCCTCGCCGAGGGTCTCGATGCGGTCCGCGAGCAGCTCCTGCAGATGCGCCTCGACGCCGTCCTTGATCAGACCGGGGTCGACACCGAGCTCGTGCGACGAGTCATGGAGGATCTCCTCCATCGTGATGATCAGTTTCTCGCCTGCTTTGTTGATGACGGTCCACACCCCCTCGTCCTCCTTGAGGGTGCACGGCGGCGACATCCAGTTGAGCGGCTTGTAGGCGCGGTCGTCCGCGTGGATGGAGACGCTGCCGTCCGCCTTGACGAGGATCAGGCGGGGGGCCGACGGGAGGTGGGCGGTGAGCCGGCCCGCGTAGTCCACGGAGCAGCGGGCGATGACGAGACGCATGGTCGGCAACGCTACTCGACGCGGGAGGGTTCGCGCGATTCGCCCCGGAAACCGGAGCGGGGTCCGGCTCCGGCGGCGGTGGATCGTCCGGCTTGCCCCTGTTCAACCTTGGTTATTTATTGGCCGGTTGTGGCCGCCTTCTCCTGGTGCGCGCCCGATGCGTTGCCTACCGTGGAAGCAGGAGGTCGCGGAACGAGCACGCTGCGTAGGCGATTTCCGGCCCTATCCGTCAGCCCCCGGCCCTTCCGGGGGTGCGAGAGGAGAACCCATGTCGCTCGACGTCTCACCGGCTTTGTTGGCACAGGCCGAGCGAGGCGAGGTCGATGAAGCGGAATTCGTCGACTGCGTCCGGACATCCCTGCCGTACGCATGGGAGATGATCAGCTCGTTGGTGGCTCAGCTGGAGGTCGACGGAGGAGAGTTCGCCGACAACCAGACGCCGCCGCCGAGCGAGCAGGAGCGCGGCCAGCTGCTGCGCGCCCTGGCAAGTGACGCGATACGCGGTGCGCTGCAGCGCCACTTCGGTGTCCGCCTGGCATTCCAGAACTGCCACCGTGTCGCCGCGTTCCCCGCCGGCCCCGAGGCCGACGACAGGCTGGCCCGCTTCACCTCGATCCGCGGCCAGCTCCTTAACCAGTCACCAGAACTGCGGGACTGCTGAGGCCTGTTGCTGCCGCCCCGTACGCGGGAGGTGTATCCGGGGCGGCAGCCCCCCGCTCGCCGGCGCATCGCCGTCACGTCAGCTGCGGCAGGACCTCGGCGCCGAGGCGCCGCAGATTCTCCTCGGTCGAGTCAAGATCTCCCGAGCCCTCCGTGAGCAGCGCGAAGCGCGTGATGCCCGTGCGCTCCGCCGTCGCCGCGAGCCGGTCCGCGCACAGCTTGGGCGTGCCCACCGGGTGGATCGAGCACAGCAGCCGCGTGTACTCGAAGGGGTCGCGCATCTTGCGCTCGCGCCCGTCGACCGTCACATGCGCGTCGAGACCCTGCTTCAGCCAGCCGGGCATCGCCTTCAGGAGCGTCTCGGCCGCCTCCACCGTCCGGTCCGCGATCTGCGCCACCCCCGCCGCCACGTGCTGCGTCGCCGCCACGTCGTCGGGCGTACGGCCCGCGGCCAGCGCCGACTTGCGGTAGAGCGCGACCATCCCGGCCTTCTCCTCGTCCCCGATGTGCATCCCGAGCAGCATCGCCAGACCGCGCTCGGCGGCAAGACGGACACTCGCGGGCGAGGTGCAGGCCACGATCAGCTCAGGCCCCGCAGGCCCGCTCAGCGCCTCGTCGGGCCGCGGCACCACCGGCACCTCGCGGAACGCGAAGCGCTCGCCGGAGGCGGAGACCTTTGGCAGCGTCAACCACCGGTGCAGCAGGTCGAGTGATTCCTCGAAGCCCTTCTCGTACGCCTCGATGCCCGCGCCGAAGACCTCCAGATCCACCCAGGGGCCACCGCGCCCGACGCCGAGCGTGAAACGGCCGCCGCTCGTGAGATGGAGCAGCGCGGCCTGCTCGCCGAGCGCGACCGGATGCTGCGTGGGCAGCACGCTGACGGCGGTGCCGACCCGCAGCCGCCGGGTGCGCCCGAGCAGCAGCGCCGCCAGCGTGACGGCCGAGGGGCACACCCCGTACGGCACGAAATGGTGCTCGGCCAGCCAGACGGCATCGAGCCCGGCCTCCTCGGCCACTTCCGCACTGCGCACCGCACGGTGCAGGGCCTCCCCCTGGCCCTGGCCCGGGAACTGGGCCGCGAGAACAAAACTTCCGACACGCATCGCTGCTCCTGCCTCCTTGGCGCCGACGCGGTACTCCCCCTGCCGGTCCCGGCCGTGGCCGGTCCTGACGTCCTACGGGCAAGAACGCCTGACACGTGCCAAAGGCACGGCCTGGCATAAAGGTTGGCCCATTTTCATACGATCGTGGCGCGTGCCAGGCGGGATGTGCTGTCTTGTGTCCTTGCCCGGACCCTTGTGGTACGCGTACCCGGATGTCCCGGGAAGTTGCCGGGGACATCCGGCGTCCGTGAGCGCCATTGTGGGGCCGCGGGCCGGTGATCGGAGGACCTGTGCGGGCGCGAGTACCCGGTCGTGTGACGCGTACGCTGGAGAACGGTCCATATCCGTATGACGCGTTCGGTGAGGTGTTCCGGTGTCCCCGCGAAAGAACCGCCCCAAGGGCTCAGGATCCGGCGGTGCCGGCCGGGGCGGCGACGAGGAGTCCGGGGCCCGTTACGGCGGGTTCGAGCACGCCGAGGACCATCAGGGCGAGGAGTACCGGGTACGGCATGTGGCGGGCGCGAGCGCGGTCGGCAAGACGTACCGGTGCCCGGGCTGCGACCAGGAGATCCCCTCGGGCGTCCCGCATGTGGTCGCGTGGCCGCAGTACGGCGGGGTGGACGACCGCAGGCACTGGCACAAGGCCTGCTGGAACGCGAGGGACCGCCGCACCTCCAGGGTGCAGCGGTCCCGTAACGCGCCGAAACACTGAGCCGGGGGCGGGAGTTACACGTCCCGCTTGTGGGTGAGGGCGAAGGCGCCGAGCAGCGCGGCGACCGTCACCCCGGCCAGAACGGCGAGCAGGCCCCAGCCGTTGCCGCCCGCGTCGCGCATGGGCATCTCGTACAGAGTGGCGAGACCGTTCAGCGGCGAGTAGTCGATCAGTGCTTCCTGGAGGTCGCGCAGGCTCTCCATCTGCATGAACAGGGCGAGCAGCAACGGCAGCAGGATGACGCCGAGCATGGTGGTGATCGCACCCGCCGAGTGCCGCAGCATCGCACCCACCGCGAGGGCGAGCAGGCCGAGCAGCGCCACGTAGAGCGAGGCGCCGACGGTCGCCGCCAGCCACTCGCCGCTGCTCGCGACCAGTTCGCCGTTCACGAAGGACTCCGGGGGCAGCGAGCTGAACTCGCTCGCCTGCTTCCCGCTGAGCATCGACGACTGGATCAGCGCGGTCAGCGTGGTGGCGATCAGCGTCATCGTGAACGACAGGCCGAAGAACACCATGGCCTTCGCGGCGAGCACCCGCCCCCGCGCGGGGCAGGCGGTCATGGTCGTACGGATCATGCCGGTGCCGTACTCGGACGTGATGACCAGTACGCCGAGCGTAACGATGCAGATTTGGCCGAGCATCAAGCCGAACAACCCGCCGGATAGCAGCGGGACTTCGGCGTAACTGGAGCTCGACAGGCCCATCGCTGTGACGAGGCCGATGCCGATGACGAGCACGAACATCACGCCGAGCGTCCACATCGTGGAGCGCACCGAGCGGATCTTCGTCCACTCCGAGGTGAGCGCGTGCCCGAGGTGCGTGCTGCGGATCGGGATCGGCGAGGTGTACGTCGGCGCGGGCGCGCCCTGCCACGGCTGCTGCTGCGGCGGGACCTGCGGGGCCTGCTGCTGGGGCGTGGGGGTGCTCATCGGGCGGCCCCGTTCTCGTCGGTCGCGGACTTGGTCAGGTCGGGCGCGGAAGGCGCGGGCGCGGCGGCGGGCGCCGGGGGAGCGGCCGGTGCTGCGGCGGGCTGCGCGGGCGCGGCCTGCGCGTACGGGTTCGGCGTGGGTGCGTCCTGCGGGAGCGGAGCGCCCTGCGGAACGGGAGCCCCCTGCGGCATCGCGAAGGGCTGGCCGCCCTGCTGCGGCGACGGCGGCGCGTACCAGCCGGGCTGGCCCTGGCCGGGCATCGGCTGCTGGTACTGGCCGGGCGGGAACTGTCCCTGCGGTGGCATCGGCTGCTGAAGACCGGCCTTCTGGTCCGCGGTGGAGCGGTAGTCGACGGCGCCCTGCGTCATCCGCATGTACGCCTCCTCCAGCGAGGCCTGGTGCGGGGAGAGCTCCCACAGCCGTACGTCCGCGTCGTGCGCGAGATCGCTGATGCGCGGCAGCGCGAGCCCGGTGACGCGCAGCGCACCGTCGGCCTCGGGCATCACATGCCCGCCGGCCTCGGTGAGCGCGGCCGAGAGCTTCTCGCGCGTCTGCGGCTCGGTGTCTGGGGTGCGGACGCGCGCGAAGTCGGCGGAGTTGGCCGAGATGAAGTCCTTCACGCTCATGTCGGCGAGCAGCTGCCCGCGTCCGATGACGATCAGGTGGTCGGCGGTCAGCGCCATCTCGCTCATCAGGTGCGAGGAGACGAAGACGGTACGGCCCTCGGCGGCGAGCGCCTTCATGAGGTTGCGGACCCAGAGGATGCCCTCGGGGTCGAGCCCGTTGACCGGCTCGTCGAAGAGCAGCACCTGCGGGTCGCCGAGCAGCGCGGCGGCGATGCCGAGCCGCTGGCCCATGCCGAGCGAGAAGCCTTTGGAGCGCTTCTTCGCCACGTCCTGGAGGCCCACGACCCCGAGCACCTCGTCCACGCGCCGCGCGGGGATGCCGGAGAGCTGGGCAAGGCAGAGCAGGTGGTTACGGGCGTGCCGGCCGCCGTGCACCGCCTTGGCGTCGAGCAGCGCACCGACCTGGCGCGGGGCGTTGGGGAGCTTGCGGTACGGGTGGCCGGCGATGGTGACATGGCCCGCCGTGGGGTTGTCGAGCCCGAGGATCATCCGCATCGTCGTCGACTTGCCCGAGCCGTTGGGGCCGAGGAAGCCGGTGACGGCACCGGGCCGCACCTGGAAGGAAAGGTTGTACACGGCCGTTTTCGCGCCATAGCGCTTGGTCAGGCCGACTGCCTCGATCATGCTGCACCCATCGACAGGTCAGAACAGGTCGTCGGGGCACACGGAAACTTCGTCCCCCTTGGAGCTAAGGAGGATAACCAGCGCTTGACGGTTCCGGCCATCTGCGGCCGGAGGGATCCGGGAAACCTCAGGGATCACACGGGCAACACCCGTTACGGGCTATGCGTCCCGCTTCTTGAGCAGCAGATACCCCGCGGCCAGCGCCACCACGACCCACACGATCATGATCGCGAGCCCGCCCCACGGCCCGTACGGAGTGTCGTCGTCGAAGGGCGCGACGACCTGCATGACCTTCTGGCCCGCCTGGTCCGGCAGATAACGGGCGACCTTCTTCGTCGCCGAGACCGAGCCGAGGATCGGCGAGACGAGGAAGAACAGCGGCATCAGAATGCCGAGCGAGAGCATCGGACTGCGCAGAATCGACGCGACGCCCATCGAGAACACCGCGATCAGCGTCATGTAGAGCCCGCCGCCGATCACCGCGCGCAGCACACCCGGGTCACCGATCGACACCTTGTGGTCGCCCATCATCGCCTGGCCGAGGAAGAAGGCCACGAACGCGGTGATCATGCCGACCACCAGCGCCAGCGCGGTCGCCACGGCCACCTTGCTGAAGAGGAAGCGACCGCGCTGCGGCACCGCGGCGAGCGAGGTGCGGATCATGCCGGTGCTGTACTCGTTGGAGACCACGAGTACCCCGAACACGATCATCGCCAGCTGTCCGAGCCCCATCCCCGCGAAGCTGATCGCGGTGGAGTCGAAGGTCAGCCGTTCCTTCGCGTCCAGCTTGTCGAAGTCGTTCGAGGCGAAGTACGAGATCAGCATGCCGAGGCCGATGGTGAAGACCATCGCGAGCAGCAGTGTCCAGGGCGTCGAGGCCACCGACTTGATCTTGGTCCACTCCGACTTCAGAACCCGCGTCGACGACATCGGTCACTGCTCCTTCTTCTGCGACCACTGCTGGTTCGACTGCTGCCAGCCGTTCGTGTCCGGCGCGCCGGTGTCGGAGTGCGCGTGGTACTCCACGGATTCCGCCGTGAGCTGCATGAACGCCTCCTCCAGGGAGGCCTGCTGCGGGCTGAGCTCATGGAGGACGAGCTGGTGCCGGGCGGCGATCTCACCGAGCCGCTCCACGGGGGTGCCGTCCACTTCGAGCGTCCCGTTCCCGGTCTCGATGACGGTGATGCCCTCGGCGTGCAGCACGTCCCGCAGCCGTTCCTGCTGCGGTGAGCGCAGCCGCGCGTACGAGCGCGAGTTCTCCCGGATGAAGTCCGCCATGGAGGTGTCCGCAAGGAGCCGGCCCTGGCCGATCACCACCAGGTGGTCCGCGGTCAACGCCATCTCGCTCATCAGGTGCGAGGAGACGAAGACGGTACGGCCCTGGGCGGCCAGGCCCTTCATGAGATTGCGGATCCAGTGGATGCCCTCGGGGTCGAGCCCGTTGACCGGCTCGTCGAACATCAGGATCTGCGGATCGCCGAGCAGCGCGCCCGCGATGCCGAGCCGCTGCCCCATGCCGAGCGAGAAGCCCTTCGCCTTCTTCTTGGCGACGGCGGTCAGACCGACGGTGTCGAGCACCTCGCGCACCCGGCTGTCGGAGATCCCGTTCGACTGCGCGAGGCAGAGCAGATGGTTGTACGCGCTGCGCCCGCCGTGCATCGCCTTCGCGTCGAGCAGCGCGCCGATGTACTTGAGGGGATGCCGGATCTGCGCGTAATGCTTCCCGTCGATCCGTACGTCACCCGCGGTCGGATTGTCGAGGCCCAGGATCATCCGCATCGTCGTGGACTTGCCGGCCCCGTTGGGCCCGAGGAACCCGGTCACGATGCCGGGCCGTACGGCGAAGGTCAGGTCGTTGACGGCCACCTTCTCGCCGTACCGCTTGGTCAGGCCCGCGAGCTCGATCATGCGGCCCACGCTAAGACGGGACAAGGCCCCCTGCCACTCGGAGTGGCAGGGGGCCTCGCCCTCTGTACGACAGCCTCAGCGGCCCGGGATCAACGGGACTGCTGCGCCGGAACCCCACGCGTGACCGGCTCGTCCTCCGGCGCGCCGGCGGCGGCGACGGCCGCACCGGTCAGCGTCGCGAGCATCTCGCGGACGTTGGTCAGCTGCGCGTTGATCGAGTCGCGGCGGTTCGTGAGCGCCGCCAGCTCGCGCTCCGATTCCGAGCGGATCCGGTCGGCCTTGGCGTTGGCGTCGGCGACGATGTCCTCGGCCTGGCGCTGCGCGGTCTCCACCGTCTGGCGCGCACGGCGCTCGGCGTCGGTCCGCAGCTTCTCGGCCTCCAGGCGGAGCTGCTCGGCGCGGTGCTCGATCTCCGCGAGGCGCTTCTCGGCCTTGGCCTGACGGGACGCGAGGTCGCGCTCCGACTGCTCGCGGCGCTTGGCCAGGTTCGTCTCGAAGTCCGCGGCGGCCTGGGCGGCCTTGGCGCGGGTCTCCTCGAAGAGGGCGTCGGCCTCCTCGCGCTTCTGCTGCGCGTCCTTCTGCGCCTCGGCCCGCAGCGACGCGGCGTCGCCCTTGGCCTTCTCGACGATCCGGACGCCCTCGTCCTCGGCCTTGGTCTTGCGGTCGGCGGCGAAGGTCTCCGCGTCGTTGCGCACCTGCTGGGCCGCCGACTCGGCGAGCTCGCGGTGCTGCTCGGCCGCGCGGCGGGCCTCCTCGCGCAGATCCTTGGCCTCTTCCTCGGCGAGGCGCAGGATCTTCTCGACGCGCGCACCGAGGCCGGCGTACGACGGCTCGGCGTCCGCGACCTGGGCCTGTGCGTTCTGCGTTTCGAGGTGAAGCTCCTCGATGCGCTTTTCCAGAGCAGTGATCCGCGCAAGCGCGCTGTCACGGTCGGAGACGAGCTTGGAAATGCGTTCGTCCACCTGAGCGCGGTCGTACCCACGCCGCACAAGCTCGAAGCCGTAGGGGGAAGTGTCGCTCATGGGGTTCCTGTCGAATGAGACCGGTGAGGTGATAGAGGGAATCCTAGGGGCCGGGGCGGCGTGTCATCGAGCGTATGCCGTTTTGATCTGGAGAATGCCCACCCTTTTGAGTGGCTGAGCGTGAGATCGCTTGCCAGCGCCAGGGTCGAACGTCCTTGTCGAGCACGGGGATTGGTCCTCCGGCCACCGCCGGTACGTCACGCCACCCGAACGAGACCATCACGGACAAGCCGCCAGATCGTCACCCGAACGTGCCCTGCTGGGACGGCCCTTACCGCCCGCGGTACGCCTGACCTCGTACGGACAAAGGCCGCATCCGCTACCCGTCCGAGGACTTGCCACCCGAACGAGGGGCCCCCACGCTCGCCCCCGCCTTGACGCCGCCGTCCTTGCCGCCGGCCCCGCCGACGGGCGCCTCGAAGGACTCCAACGCCTCCAGGACGTCCTGGACACGGGAGATCTCGGCCTGGATGTCCTCGCGCCGGCGCACCAGGACATCCAGCTCGCGCTTGCCCTCGTCGACCGTCCGCTCGGCCTCGGCCTCCGCCTCGGACCTGACCCGCTCGGCCTCGCGCAGCGCCTCGGCCTTCTTCTGCTCGGCCTCCTTGAGTAGCTGCTCGGCCTTCTTGACCGCGGCGATCCGGACCTTGCCCGCCTCGGAGTTGGCCTCCGAGACAAGGTCCTTGGCCTTGGCCGTGGACTCGGCGAGCTGCTCCTCGGCGGCCTTCACCAGCGCGTCACAGCGCTCGCCCGCCGACTTCATCTGCTCGGCCGACTCGCGCCGCGCCCGCTCGTGCAGCTCCTCGATCTCGCCCGTGATCCGGTCGCGCAGCTCCTCGGCCCGCTCCCTTATCGCGGTCGCGTCCCGGCGCGCGCCGACGAGCAGCTCATCGGCGTCCGTACGGGCCTTCTCGACCAGGGAGTTGCCCTCGACAGTGCCTTCGGAGACCAGCCGCTCGGCCTCCACACGGGCCGCGCCGACCATCGTGTCGGCCTGCGACTCGGCGTCCGTGGCCGCCTTGAGCGCCTTCTCGGCCGCGTCCGACGTCAGCTTCTCGGCCTCGGTGACCGCCTCGGTGACCAGCTTGTCGACCTGCTCGGCGGCCTCGCTGCGCCGCTTGTTGGCGGCCTGGCGCGCCTCGTCGAGCGTGCGCTCGGCCTCCGACTGCGCCTCGCCGCGGATCCGTTCGGCCTCGGCCGCCGCCTCCGCCTTGATCTGCTCGGCCGCGTTGCGGGTGCGCTCGGCGTGCTGCTGCGCGGAGCCGACGTTCTCGGCGGCCTCGGCACGCAGCCGCTCCGCCTCGCTCGTCGCCTCACCGATCAGCTGGTCGGCCTGCGTGGCCGCATCGCTGCGGATCCGGTTGGCGTCCTCGCGTGCCTCGGCCCGCGTGCGCGACGCGTCCTGCTCGGCCGACGCGATCGTGTCCGAGGCCTCCGTGCGCAGCCGCTGGGCGTGCTCGGCGGTCTCGGTCCTGAGCCGGTCGGCCTCGGCGATGGCCTCCGCCGTGGTGCGCTCGGCCAGCGACTTGGCGGCCTCGGTCTCCTCCGCCGCCTCGCGCCGCAGCCGGCCCGCGTCCTCGGCGGCCCGCTCCCGCTCGGCGTGCGCGTCGGCGCGGACCCGGTCCGCCTCCTCCTGCGCCTCCGTGCGGGTGCGGTCCGCCGCGTGCTCGGCGGCCGAACGCAGCCCGGTGATCTCCTCCTGGGCCTGCTCGTGCAGCCCGTTCACGGAGTCCCGTACCTGCTGGGCCGTCAGCTCCGCGGCCGCCACCAGATCGGTGGCCCTGCGGTCCGCCTCCTCGACCAGCCGTACGGCCTCGGCCTGCGCCTCGTCGACCCGCTTGCGCGCACCGGCGAGCAGCTCCTCGCTCTGCTCGCGGGCCCGCTCACGCTCCTGGTCGGCCTCGCCGCGCGCGCCGCCGAGCAGCTCCTCGGCCTCGCGCCGGCGCCGGGCCGCCTCCTCGCCCGCCTCGCGCAGCGCCTTTGCGGCCTCGGTCCCGAGCCGCTCCGCGGCCGTCGCCGCCTCGGCCCGGATCCGGTCCGCGCTGTCCTGTGCCTCCGCCTTGAGCTGCTCGGCCTCCGTGGCCGCCTCGGTCCGCAGCCGTACGGCGAAGGACTCGCCCTCGGCGCGCGCCTGCGAGGCGTCGGACGCGGCTTCGGTGCGCAGCCGCTCGGCCTCCGTCTCGGCCTGTGCCTGCAGCGTGCGGATCCGCTCGGCGGACTCCGTGCGCTGCCGCTCCGTCTCCTCGGCCGCCTCACGGCGCAGCCGCTCGGCCTCCGCGCGCGCGTCGACGAGCGCCGCCTCGGCCGCGGTGATCCGCTGCTCGGCCTCGGTGTGCAGCCGGGTCAGCTCGTCGGCCGCCTCCGACTGCCGCTGCGCCACAGCCCGTTCGGTGTCCTCGCGCAGCTTGGCGGCGGCTTCCTCGGCCTCCGCCTTGACCGCCTCGGCGCGCTCCTCGGCCTCCGTACGGTGCCGCTCGGCCTCCGTACGGGTGCGCTCAAGCGTTTCCTCGGCCTGCTTGCGCAGCGTCGTCGCGCGCTCGATGGCCTCGGTCCGTACGCGCTCCGCCTCGGTGCCCGCGGCGCCGCGCAGCTCGTCCGCGTCCGTGCGGGCCTTCGCGAGCAGCTCCTCGGCGGAGGACGCCGCCTCCTCGATCTGCTGCACCGCCTCGCGCCGCGCCTCGCCGCGGATCCGCTCGCCCTCGGCGATGGCCTCGGCACGCAGCTGCTCGGCCTCGCCGCGCAGCCGGCGGGCGTCCTCCTGCAGCTGCTCGGTCTTGGCGCGGTACTCCTTGGTGTCGTCCTTGGCCGCGCCCTTGAGCTGCTCGGCGATGTCCTGCGCCTGGCCGCGCAGCGTGTCCGCCTCGGACTCGGCCTCGCGGCGGATCCGCTCGGCCTCCTCCTGGGCGGCCTTCGTGGTCGCCTGCGCGTCCTCGGACGCCTTGTTCAGGACGTCCTCGGCGGTCTTGGCGGCCTTCGACAGCTGGGAGGCCGACTCCTCGGCCGTGATGGTGCGGGCCTTCTCGGTGGCGTCCGCGGTGACCTTCTCGGCGGCGGCCCGGGCGTCGGCGAGCAGCTGCTCGGCGGCCGCCTTCGCCGCCTCGGCCTCCTTGGTGGCCTCGCCGACGAGCCGGGCGACCTGCTCCTTCGCGGTGCGGGTGCGCTGCTCGTTGGTCGACTCGGCGCCGGCCAGCCGCTTCTCGGCGGCCTCCTTCGCCTCGGTGACGAGCTTCTCGGCCTCGGCGCGCGCCTCGCGCAGCGCCGTCTCGGCCTCCTGCATCCGCTGCTCGGCGCCCCGGCTCAGCTCGCCGGCCTGGCGCCGCGCCTGGTCGGACTCGCTTGCCGTGCTGGACCGGAGCTGCTCCGCGTGGTCGGTGGCCTCCTGGGCCTGTGTGGACGCCGCGTTGAGCAGGCGCTCGGCGTCCGCGCGGGCCCGGCGCAGGATCTCCTGGGCCTCGCCGCGGGCCGACTCGGCCTCGCCGGTCAGCCGCTGGCGGGCCTCGGCGTTGATCCGCTCGGCCTCGGCGCGCGCGGCGGCGAGCGCCTGGTCGGCCTCGGCACGGGAGTCGTCGAGCAGCCGGCGGGCCTGCTGCTCGGTGCGGCCGCGCAACTGCTCGGCCCAGGCGACGTTCTCGTTGACGTGGTTCTCGACGGTCTGCCGGCGCTCGGCCAGCTCCTGGTCGAGCTGCTGGCGGCGCGAGACGGCCTCGGAGTGCAGCTCGGACTGCAGCCTGGCCTGCTGCTCGGCGTGCTCCTGGAGGATCCGCTGGGTCTGGGCACGGGCCTCGCGCAGCTCGCGCTCGGCGTCGCTGCGCAGCTGGTCGGCCTGCAACTGGGCATTACGGAGCAGCTGCTCGGCCTGGTAGCCGATGTCCGCCGTGTCGTACGCAGGACGGCTCGCGAGGCTGCGGCGCGCCTCGTGGAGCTTGGCGCGCAACACCTCGACCTGGTAGCCCAGATCCTCGGCGTGCTGGACCGCCTTCTCACGGTCCTTCTTCAGCCGGTCCATCTCGGCTTCGAACCGCGAGAGGGAGTCGGTCTCAGCCGGCCGCCTGCTCTCCTGGCCTTCGTAGCCCCGCACTGCGAGTCCGATCCTTCCCCAAGCTCCTCGTGCGAGCCCTGTCCATCCGCCGAACGGGGCCTCCGGGGAATGGTGTCAGATCATCGGCATGACGGGGGCAGCCCCGTCCCCGCGATCGAGACCCCGGCAAGCGGCCGTCCCGAACGCGCGGACGGCCGCCCCCAACCCTACCGGGCGCGATATGCCGAGGTCAGTGGTCCTGGGACTCCGCCGGTGCGGAAGTGACGAGTTCGGTCAGGACGCCGTGGCAGTCCTTGGGGTGCAGGAAGGTGATCCTTGACCCCATCGATCCCTTTCGCGGCTCGTCATAAAGGACACGGACGCCCTTATCGCGTACGGATGCGGCGTCCGCGTCGACGTCGGCCGTACCGAACGCGATGTGATGAACTCCCTCCCCGTTCTTCGCGAGCCACTTGGCGACCGTGGAGTCCTCGCGGATCGGTTCGAGCAGTTGGAGGTAGGAGGCCCCGCCGTCGGAGGTCTCGTTGATCTTGAGCATGGCTTCGCGAACGCCCTGCTCCTCGTTGACCTCGGTGTGGAAGACCTCGAAGCCGTACGTGGAGGTGTAGAACTCCACGGTCTTCTCCAGGTCGTGGCAGGCGATCCCGATGTGGTCGATGCGCGTCAGCATTCACCCAGTGCAGCGCCTCGGGCCGCGATTACGCAACGTGCGCGCGATCACACTCATAGCCCGGTGACCGCGGCGGGTACCGCTCAGTACATTGCAAGTAAACCCTCGTTCACTCCTCATCTCGCAAGGGGCCACGCCTCATGTCTGGAACGAACAGCACGACCACAGTGATCGTCTCCGGGGCCCGTACCCCGATGGGACGTCTCCTCGGTTCGCTGAAGTCCTTCTCCGGAGCCGACCTCGGCGGCTTCGCGATCAAGGCCGCGCTCGAACGCGCCGGTATCGGCGGTGACCAGGTCCAGTACGTGATCATGGGCCAGGTCCTTCAGGCCGGGGCAGGGCAGATCCCGGCACGCCAGGCCGCCGTGAAGGCCGGCATCCCGATGAACGTCCCGGCGCTGACCGTCAACAAGGTCTGCCTCTCGGGCCTCGACGCCATCGCGCTCGCCGACCAGCTCATCCGCGCCGGCGAGTTCGACATCGTCGTCGCGGGCGGCCAGGAGTCGATGACCAACGCTCCCCACCTGCTGCCGAAGTCCCGCGAGGGCTTCAAGTACGGCGCGATCGAGATGCTCGACTCGATGGCCCACGACGGTCTGACCGACTCCTTCGAGGGCATCGCCATGGGCGAGTCCACGGAGAAGCACAACACCCGTCTGGGCCTCGGCCGCGCCGAGCAGGACGAGATCGGTGCGCTCTCGCACCAGCGCGCCGCCGCCGCGCAGGCGAACGGCATCTTCGAGGCCGAGATCACCCCGGTCGAGATCCCGCAGCGCCGCGGCGACGCCGTGATCTTCTCGAAGGACGAGGGCATCCGCGCGGAGACCACCGCGGAGTCCCTCGGCAAGCTGCGCCCCGCGTTCGCCAAGGACGGCACGATCACCGCGGGCACCGCCTCGCAGATCTCCGACGGTGCGGCCGCGGTCGTCGTGATGAGCAAGACCAAGGCCATCGAGCTGGGCCTCGACTGGATCGCGGAGATCGGCGCGCACGGCAACGTCGCGGGCCCGGACAACTCGCTGCAGTCGCAGCCGTCCAACGCCATCCAGCACGCCGCCAAGAAGGAGGGCATCTCGGTCGAGGACCTCGACCTCATCGAGATCAACGAGGCCTTCGCGGCGGTCGCGGTCCAGTCAATGAAGGACCTCGGCGTGACGCCGGAAAAGGTGAACGTCAACGGTGGCGCCATTGCCCTCGGGCACCCGATCGGCATGTCCGGCGCGCGTCTCGTCCTCCACCTGGCGCTGGAGCTCAAGCGCCGCGGCGGCGGCATCGGCGCGGCCGCGCTGTGCGGTGGCGGCGGTCAGGGCGACGCACTGATCGTGCGGGTCCCCAAGGCCTGACGCCTCCAAGGGCCTGGGTCTCACTGCGTACGTACGACAGGAACTGGAGCTGAGATGCACGACGTCCCCTCGCTGGTGGCTCAGGCGCGGGAGGGCCGGCCGCGGGCCGTGGCCCGGCTGATCTCGCTGGTCGAGGGGGCGTCGCCGCAGCTGCGGGAGGTGATGGCGGCGCTCGCGCCGCTCACCGGTCACGCGTACGTGGTGGGGCTCACCGGCTCGCCCGGTGTCGGCAAGTCGACGTCCACGTCGGCGCTGGTGTCGGCGTACCGGCGGGCCGGCAAGCGCGTCGGGGTCCTCGCCGTGGACCCCTCCTCGCCGTTCTCCGGCGGTGCGCTGCTCGGTGACCGGATCCGGATGGCGGACCACGCCTCCGACCCCGGTGTCTACATCCGCTCGATGGCCACCCGCGGCCATCTCGGCGGCCTCGCGTGGGCCGCGCCCCAGGCGATCCGGGTCCTGGACGCGGCGGGCTGCGACGTCGTCCTCGTCGAGACGGTCGGCGTCGGCCAGTCCGAGGTCGAGATCGCCTCGCAGGCCGACACGTCCGTGGTGCTGCTCGCGCCCGGCATGGGCGACGGGATCCAGGCGGCGAAGGCCGGGATCCTGGAGATCGGTGACGTCTACGTGGTCAACAAGGCGGACCGTGACGGGGCGGACGCCACGGTCCGCGAGCTCAACCACATGCTCGGGCTCGGCGAGTCCCGTGGGCCGGGCGACTGGCGCCCTCCGATCGTGAAGACCGTCGCCTCCCGTGCGGAGGGGGTCGACGAGGTGGTCGAGGCGCTGGAGAAGCACCGGGCGTGGATGGAGGAGCGTGGGGTGCTGGCCGAGCGCCGGGTCGCGCGCGCCTCGCGCGAGGTGGAGACCATCGCGGTGACGGCGCTGCGGGAGCGGATCGCGGATCTGAGCGGAGACCAGCACCTCGGCGCCCTCGCGGAACGCGTCGCCTCGGGCGGCCTCGACCCTTACGCGGCCGCGGACGAGCTGGTGTCGGGGCTGACGCGGGGCTGAGTCGCCCCGCAGCCTGAAGATCTCTTCAGCCGACCCCTGCGATCCTTGACGCATGCGCCTGCTCATAGTCGAGGACGAAAAGCGTCTCGCCCTCTCCCTGGCCAAGGGCCTCACCGCCGAGGGCTACGCCGTCGACGTCGTGCACGACGGGCTCGAAGGGCTGCATCGTGCGAGCGAGACCGACTACGACCTGCTGATCCTCGACATCATGCTGCCCGGCATGAACGGCTACCGCGTCTGTTCCACCCTGCGCGCCGCCGGCAACGACGTGCCGATCCTGATGCTGACCGCCAAGGACGGCGAGTACGACGAGGCCGAAGGGCTGGACACCGGCGCCGACGACTACCTCACCAAGCCGTTCTCGTACGTCGTGCTCGTGGCCCGGATCAAGGCCCTGCTGCGCAGGCGGGGAAGCGCGCGCAGTGCCTCGCCCGTGATCGAGCTCGGGGAGTTCAGGGTCGACACCGCCGCGCGGCGCGTGCACCGCGGCGAGGAGGAGATCACCCTCACCGCGAAGGAGTTCGCGGTCCTCGAGCAGCTGTCGCTGCGGGCCGGCGAGGTCGTCTCCAAGAGCGAGATCCTGGAGCACGTGTGGGACTTCGCGTACGAGGGCGATCCCAACATCGTCGAGGTGTACGTCAGCACCCTGCGCCGCAAGCTCGGCGCCCGGCTGATCAAGACCGTGCGCGGCGCCGGATACCGCCTGGAGGGCGGGCCGGGACCCGGGGCGGGGGAGCCGCGATGAAGCGGTTCTTCTCCTCCGTACGCGCCCGTGCCGCCCTCGGTGCCACCGCCGTGGTCGCCGTCGCGCTGATCGGCGCGGGTGCCGCCGTCTTCCTGTCCCTGCGCGCCAACCTCACCGAACAGGCCTCGGCGCAGGCCGAGTCCGCCGCGCGCCGCGTGGCGGCCCAGCTGGCCTTCGGCACCCCGTACGCGAATCTCGATCTCCCGGACGGCGAGGACCACCCGGTGCAGGTGGTCGACCGCGAGGACCGGCTGCGCGCGGCCAGCGAGGACCTGGAGCAGATCACGGGGACAGGTGTGGCCGCCGTCCAGCCGCGTCCCTCGCTCGCCCCCGACGGCGACGACGAGGACGACGACCGCGACGACAGCGACCCGGAGATCGGTGAGATCTCCGACCGCGTCTGGCACGCGAGCGGAAAGGCCACCGTCGACGGTGACACCGCTTCCTACCGTTTCGCCGCGGTCGAGGTGACCACGCGCGAGGACACCACCGTCACCGTGTACGCGGGCGCCCCGCTGAGCGCCACGGAGGGCGCCGCGAGCACCGCCCTGACCTCGATGCTGATCGGTCTGCCCGCGATGGTGATCGTCGTCGGCGGCGTCACATGGCTGGCCACCCAGCGCGCCCTGCGCCCGGTCGAGGGCATCCGCCAGGAGATGGCCGCGATCACCGCGTCCGAGGATCTGACCCGCCGTGTCCCCGAGCCGGAGACGCACGACGAGATCGCCCGGCTCGCGCGGACGACGAACGAGACGCTCGCGGCCCTGGAGGCGAGCGTCGAGCGGCAGCGGCGCTTCGTCGCCGACGCCTCGCACGAGCTGCGCAGCCCCATCGCCTCGCTGCGCACCCAGCTCGAAGTGGCCGCCGCGCACCCGGAGCTGCTGGATCTCGACGGTGCGGTGGAGGACACCGTACGGCTGCAGGACCTGGCCGCCGATCTGCTGCTGCTCGCGCGGCTCGACGCGGGGGAGCGGCCGGGTTCGGCGCGCGTGGACCTCGCGGCGTTCGTGCGCGAGGAGCTCTCGCAGCGGGTCGCGGACCGGATCGCGGTCGGCGCGGAGACCGAGGACGGCATCGAAGTGACCGGGTCACGCGGCCAGTTGGCCCGGGTGCTCGGCAACCTTGTGGACAACGCGCAGCGCCACGCCAAGTCCCGTATCACCGTGGCCCTGAGGCGCGAGGGCGCGCTCGCCGTGCTGACCGTCGCGGACGACGGGGCGGGCGTTCCCGAGGACGAACGGGCCCGGATCTTCGAGCGGTTCGTCCGGCTCGACGACGCGCGCACGCGCGACGAAGGCGGCGCCGGGCTCGGGCTCGCCATCGCCCGTGATGTGGTGGAACGGCACGGCGGCCGGCTGAGTGTCGGTGGCTCGCCGGACGGTGGTGCAATGTTCCGCGTCGAGCTCCCCCTGGATTAGCTCTTGCCGCGCTGCGTGTGCAGGTGTTCGGCGATCGGGCCGAGGGTGACGCGCAGGGCGGCGAGGGCTTCGGGGGTCATCAGGTCGATGTAGTGCTTGCGCACCGAGGCGACATGGTGGGGTGCGACCTTCTGCATGGTCGCCAGCCCGTCGTCGGTGAGCACCGCGTACAGACCGCGCCGGTCCGATTCGCAGTTCTCGCGACGGACGAGCCCGGCGTTCTCCATGCGGGTGATCTGGTGCGAGAGCCGGCTCTTGGACTGCAGGGTCGACGTGGCCAGATCACTCATCCGCATCCGCAGACCCTCGGACTCCGAGAGGTTCACGAGGATCTCGTAGTCGTTGTAGGTCAGGCCGAACGGCTGCAGATCCTTTTCCAGCTGATACGTGAGGAGCCGGTTCACGGCGAGGTAGGTGCGCCAGGCGCACTGCTCGTCCTCGGTGAGCCAGCGGGGGGTGGCGTTATCGGTCTCCATGAATCGATTCTACCTAGAAAGTTGAAAATTGAACCAGTGAGTCCGGTCCGGTGAGGGGTGCGTCACACCGCGCGCGTGGGCGCACGCGTTCGACGTCACAGTCCGCAGACTACCGTTCACGTTCAGAGCCCGAACCGCCGCTGCAGATCTCCGAGCTGCCCCGGCATCCGCGGCACCCCTGACTGCCCCGGCGTCCCGCCCCCGCCCGGCACCCCGGCCTGGTGCGGCACGTGGCCCGTCGCCTGCTCGGCCATCAGCGCCTCGCTGGACTGCAGCAGGACGGTCCCGGCGCCGACGAACTCGAACTGGTGCTCCTCGCCGGAGGCCCCGCCGATCCCGGTCAGCGCCCGGACGCCGCCCATCACGCCCGACATGTACCCGTGGTCGTAGTGGTGGCAGGGCGACGGGCAGTCCGCCCAGCCCACCAGCGCCTGCGGGTCCACCCGGATCGGCGGCTCCATGAAGACCACCGGGCCGTTGGACGCGGCCACGAACTTGCCCGTCCCGATCAGCGTCAGGAAGCCCGGCACGATCGACTGCTTCAGCGCCAGCGTCGGCTGGTACGCGAGCAGGTTCCCGGACCGGATCGTGAGGTTGCCGTCGTCCAGGTCGTAGGAGTTCACGTCGAAGGCGCGGTCGGCGAGCAGCATCTTGCCGCTGCCCTCGGCCACGACCCAGTCGCTCGCGTGCAGCGGCGAGTGGAAGGACGTACGGACCAGGCGGTCCAGGCGCCCGTGCCCGATCCCGTTGAACTCGATCGACCCGTAGTAGGCGATCATCTTGCCCTTCTGCAGGAACCACTGGCTCCCCTTGAGCTCCACGCAGAAGGTGTACGCATTGACGTTGTCGTCCGACGGCAGCGTGGTCGGATCGTGGATCACCGGGCCGGTCACAGCTTCTCCTCCGAGGCCTGCACGTACACCGCGCCATTGCCGGACAGCTCCAGCTGGAACGCCTCACCCGAGCCGCGCCCCACCATGTCCCGCCAGCCGAGCGCCGTGGACAGCTTGTTGCGTACGTCCCCGTGGTGGGCGACATAGGCCTGCGGGTCGACGTGGACCGGGCGCTGCGGGGTGATCGGGATCTCGATGACACCGCCGTGCGCCATCACGGCCACCGCGCCATGCCCCTTGAGCGTGGTCGTGAAGAGCCCCTGGCCGGTCACCTGGCCGCGCACCATGCCCATGACCCCGCCCTGCGAGCCCATGAACATCGTGCCCTGCTGCAGCGTCCCGTCGAAGGCGAGGAGGCGGTCGGCCTCCACGTACAGCGTGTCGCCGGTCAGGTTGATCACCTGGATGTGGTGGCCGCCGTGGCCGAACATCACGGTGCCGCTGCCCTCGACCGTCATCAGCGGGGTGGCCTCGCCGGCCACGCGCCGGCCGATCATCGAGGCGATTCCGCCCTGGCCGCCCTGGATGTTGGGCGTGAAGGAGACATCCCCCTTGTACGCGAGCATCGCGCCGCGCTGCGAGAACAGCTTCTGCCCGGGCGCCACCGTGACCTCGATCATCCTCGAGTTGATCTCGCGGAAGGCCATCACACATCACCCCCGATGGTGTTCCGCTCGCTCGGCTGCACGTACACCAGACCATCGCCCTCGAAGCGGACCTGGAAGGCCTCGCCGCCGCCCTCGCCCATGAAGGTGCGGAAGGTCACGCCGGACTGGAACGACTGCCGGACGTTGCCCTGGTGCGCGATGTACGCGCCCGGGTCGACGATCAGCGGGTACTGCGGCGAGACGCGCAGCACCACGGCCGGACCGTCCGACATCAGGGCCGCCTGGCCCGTGCCCTCGATCGTCGTCGTGAACAGACCGTTGCCCGAGGTCGCGCCGCGCATCCCCGTGAAGGTCGTGCCCGTGCGCAGGCCGGCGTCGGTGGCCAGCAGGTTGCTGGCCTCGACGTACAGCTTGTCGTTGTGGAGATTGACGAGGTTGATCTCGGAGGCGCGGTCGGCGAAGAAGCACGTACCGTGCCCCTTCACCTCCATCAGCACCATCTGCTCGCCCGTGAGCCGGCGCGTGACCATCCCACGGATGCCCTCGCCGCCACCGGAGAGTTTCTTGAACGCCATCTGGCCGTCATAGGCGACCATCGAGCCGTTCTTCGCCTTCACGGCGTCGCCGGTCATGTCGACGGCGAGCACCTTGCTGCCTTGGAGTCGGAACGTTGCCACGGGCAGACGTTAGCCGCAGGGGCATACCCGACGACAGGGCCCGAAGTCGGATCCGTACCCTGAGAGGGCCCTGAGTCTTTACGACTCCTTTGACTTCCCTGTCTCGAAGGTGCCCTCCCCGTGGACATCAAGACCGCCTCCGCCATCCGCCGCCTGCGACTCGTCTCCGCCGTGGAAGCGGTGTCGTTCCTGCTGCTGCTCCTGTGCTCGGTGCTCAAGCGCACCACCGACTTCAACGCCGTGCCCGTGATGGGTGCGGTGCACGGTGTGCTCGTCGTGCTCTTCCTCGTGTTCCTCGCGGACGCCTGGAACAAGACGAAGTGGGCCGTGAAGCGCCCGCTGATCCTCTTCGTGCTCTCGGTCATCCCCTTCGGCGGTTTCTACGCCGAGAAGATGCTGCGCGCCGAGGAGCGCGACCAGGTCATCGCCTCGCGTGCCCGCCGTGAAGGCGTGGTCGGCGCATGATCGTCGCCTTCTCGGTGACACCGCTGGGTGTCGGTGACGAAGTGGGGGAGTACGTCGCCGACGCCGTACGGGTCGTCCGGGACTCGGGTCTCGCGTACCGCACGGACGCGATGTTCACGTCCGTCGAGGGGGAGACCTGGGACGAGGTGATGGACGTGGTCAAGCGCGCCGTCGCCGCCGTCGAGGCACGGGCCCCGCGGGTGTCCGTGGTGATGAAGGCCGACATCCGGCCGGGGCACACCGACGGTCTGACGAAGAAGGCCGAGACCGTGCAGCGGTATCTGGCCGAGAGCTGAGGCTCGGACCGGACGCCGAGCAAGCGTGGAGAACCCCCGCCCATCAGGGCGGGGGTTTTCTCGTGCCCGGGAGTTGAGCACTCGCTCAAAAATGTGTACCTTCCCTGTTGAGCAGTCGCTCAAGAACGTACTGAGCAGGGAGTTCACCATGGGGGAGACGAAGGGCCTGTACGTCGAGGCGCTGATACGCGCCGACATGGACGACCTCTGGGAGCGCACCCAGAACCCGGTCGAGCACGCCCGCTGGGACCTCCGCTTCGGTGAGATCGACTACCTCCCGAAGGCCGAGGGCGAGCCGCAGCACTTCCGGTACGCCACCCGTCCGCTGCCCTTCCTCACGATCGCCGGCACCGGGATCTCGGCCGGCGAGAAGCGCCGCCCCGACGGCAGCCGCACCTCCGCCCTGCGCTTCTCCTCGCCGCACCCGCTCTCACTCCTGAAGGAGGGCAGCGGCTACTGGCGGTACGTGCCCGAGGAGGGCGGCGTCCGCTTCATCACCGGCTACGACTACACCCCGCGCTGGGGCCGCTTCGGCAAGGCTGCCGACCGTCTCGTGTTCCGCCCGCTGATGGGCTGGGCCACCGCCTGGTCCTTCGACCGGCTGCGGCTCTGGCTGGAGGAGGGCATCACACCGCGCTGGTCGCTGGCGCACTGGCTCACCGAGATGCTCCTGCGGGCCCTGCTGCTGCTCGCCGTGCTCGGCCTGTTCGTCGTGATGGCGCTCCAGCCGCTGCTCATGGGCCTGCTCGCGCTGGTCCACGGCGAGTTCTCATACGGCCTGATCCCGCTGTTCCTCGTGATCGGCGGGCTGCCCGCGGCCATCACGCTCCTGCTCCTGAAGGCGCCGCCGCTGCCCTTCACCCCGGCCGCCCGCCGCTGCGGCCGCACCCCGCGTGCCGAGGCCCGCGCGCCCCGGCTCCTTCGCACGCTCGACCAGGAGAACTGACCATGAGCTCGATCTTCCGCACCGTACTCGGCGCCGAATTCGACCGGCTGCACCCCGAGATGCAGCGCCGCTTCTCGGTCGGTCTGGCGAGCGGCGAGGCATGTTTCGGCACCGGCGTGATGGACCGCATCTGGCACGGGGGCGCCTGGGTCAAGCCGTTCCTCGCGGTCGGCACCACGCGCAACATCCTCGTCCCGCGCGAGGGCCGCCACATCCCGTTCACCATCGAGAACGTGCCGTACACCGACACGTACGGCCGTGAGACCGTCAGCTTCGTGCGCACGTTCAAGCTCCCCGGCGGCCCGCGTCGCTTCGACGCCCAGATGGTGCTCGGCCCGCGGGGCGACCGGATCCTCGACTACCTCGGCACGCACCAGCACCTGGCCTCCGACCTGCACCTCTCGGTGGACGGCCGGGGCGGCCTGGTGATCCGTTCCGGCATCCACCGCTTCCGTGAGGGCCGCCTCGACATGCGCGTGCCCGAGCTGATCGGCGGCGACGCGGAGGTACGCGAACACTACGACGAGCAGGCCGGACGGTTCCGTATCCGCGTGCGCGTCACCAACCGCCGCTTCGGACCGCTCTTCGGCTACGAGGGCTCGTTCACCGCGCGCTACACCGACGTCGGCCGCTGCGGCGTCCGCGCGGGCCTGCGCCCCGTACGCGAGGAGGCCCGCGCGTGACACCCCGCGCCATCAGCGCCTCGGCCAAGGAGAAGGCGGCCCGGGACAAGGCCGCCAAGAGCGCCGAGACAAAGCAGAAGCTGATCGAGGGCGCCCTGCGCACCCTCGTCGAGCAGGGCATCGCCAAGGCGTCCGCGCGCACCATCGCGACCGCGGCCGGCGTCAACCAGGCGCTGGTCTTCTACCACTTCGGGTCCGTCGACGAACTGCTCGCCGAGACCTGCCGCCATGCCTCCGAGCAGCGCGTGGCGCTCTACCGCGAGCGGCTCGACCGTATCGACACCCTCGCGGACCTGCTGGTCTTCGGCCGCGAGATGCATGAGCAGGAGAGCGCCGACGGCCATGTCGCCGTCCTCGCCCAGCTCCTCGCCGGCGCCCAGACCCACGCGCCTCTCGCCCCGGCGACCGCGGCCGGTCTCGAGCTGTGGATCGCCGAGATCGAGAAGGTGCTCGTTCGCGTCCTGTCCGCGAGCCCGCTCGGCGAGTTCGCGGATCCGGTCGGACTCGCGCGTGCGGTGAGTGCCTCGTTCGTCGGTATCGAGCTCTACGAAGGGGTCGATCCCGCGGGCGCCGAGCGTGCGCTGGCGGCCCTTGAACAGCTGTCCGTGCTGGTCGCGGCGGTGGAGGAGCTCGGTCCGATCGCCCAGCGCGCGGTGCGGCACCGGCTGCGCAGGTCCGTGCGCGGCTAAGAGCCTGTTTCCGAACCCCCGCCTGCGCCCCGACGCCCGGCACGCGCCCCCAAGCTCTCAACTTCGTTCGAGCAGGGAGGTGCCCCCTTCGCCGCACGGCGCCCCAGGACCGGTGGCTCCGCCACAGGACCTGGACCGCCGCACGCCGAGAGCACGCACCGAACGCCGCTGCGCCGTCCTCCGGACGAACGACGGGGGTTCGGAAACAGGCTCTAAGGAGCAACTGGCCGCGTTCGCAGGCGGTCTGCCGTCCGCGCCCCTGCGCATCACCTCGGCGAGTGCGCAACTCACGAACCCTGACCGGCCCTCCGTCCAGGATCAAAAAGCGCACGCTCGGCCCTCTACGGTCTCCCTCCGGTCGACACGCCCGGATTTCTCCTCTTTTGTTGGGGTATTGGCTCGTTCGATCAGGGCGACGGGACCGATCCAGAGGAGGGCGCTGTGCGGCCGGAGGGCTACGACTACGACACCCACAGCCGGATAGCCGGGCCGCTCACCGAGCCCGACGGAGCCGCCTACCGGGTGCAGTACACCAAGCTCCTCTCGCGTGAGCCGCACCGAATACGAGCCGTCCTCCTGATGACGCTCGCACCGGTGCTCACCGGCATCCTGCTCGTCTACCTGGTCTGGCCCACGCACTGGACCCAGCGCGAGGGCGGCGACCGCTGGCTCGTCTATCTCGACGCCACGATGCTCGTGGCGATCGGACTGATCGAGCTGTTCATGGTGGTCAACGTGGTCTCCATCGCCCACGCGACGATGGTCGCCCGCGACCCGGTCCCCGTACGGGCCGAACCCGGCACCCGCGTCGCCTTCCTGACGACGTACGTGCCCGGCAAGGAACCCCTCGCCATGGTGCGGGGCACCCTCGAAGGCGCCGTGACGATACGTCACGACGGTCTCCTGGACGTCTGGCTGCTCGACGAGGGCGACGACCCCGAGGCCAAGGCGCTCTGCGCCGAACTGGGCGTGCGCCACTTCACCCGCAAGGGCATACCCGAGTGGAACCGCGACAAGGGCGTCCACAAGGCGAAGACCAAGCACGGCAACTACAACGCCTGGCTGGCGATGCACGGCAAGGACTACGAGTTCTTCGCCTCCGTCGACACCGACCACGTGCCGATGCCCAACTTCCTGGAGCGGATGCTCGGCTATTTCCGCGACCCGGACATCGCCTTCGTCGTCGGACCGCAGGTGTACGGCAACTACAACCCCGCCGTCACCAAGGCCGCCGAGTCCCAGCAGTTCCTCTTCCACGCGCTGATCCAGCGCGCGGGCAACCGCTACCGCGCCCCGATGTTCGTGGGCACCAACAACGCCGTACGCATCAGTGCCGTCAAGCAGGTCGGCGGGCTCTACGACTCGATCACCGAGGACATGGCCACCGGCTTCGAACTGCACCGCACGAAGAACCCGCTCACCGGCCACCACTGGCGCTCCGTCTACACCCCGGACGTGCTCGCGGTCGGCGAGGGCCCGGAGTCCTGGACCGACTTCTTCACCCAGCAGATGCGCTGGTCGCGCGGCACGTACGAGACGCTGTTCAAGCAGTACTGGAAGGCGCCTTTCCGGATGCCGTTCGGGCGGCTCTTCAACTACTCGCTGATGCTCGTCTACTACCCCATGACGGCCGTCAACTGGGTGCTCGGCATCCTCAGTTGCGTCCTGTTCCTGTGGTTCGGCGCGTCCGGCACCCAGGTCGCCGCGTCGATCTGGCTGATGCTCTACAGCGACGCGGCCGCACTCCAGGTCGGCCTCTACCTGTGGAACCGCCGGCACAACGTCTCCCCGCACGAACCCGAGGGCTCCGGCGGACTCGCGGGCATGGCGATGTCCGCGCTCTCCGCGCCGATCTACGCCAAGTCGCTGGGTGAGGCGGTCCTGCGCCGCCCCAGCCGCTTCGTGGTCACGCCCAAGGGCGGCGACGCCTCACCGGACCGGCTGCTCACCTTCCGTATCCACCTCATGTGGGCCACGATCCTCGCCACCTCCCTCGTCGCGTCCTTCGTGCTCGGCCACACCCATGTGGCGATGCGCACCTGGGCGGTGCTCGCGCTCGTGATCTCGCTGGCGCCGGTGGTCGTCTGGGCCTTCGGGGAGATACGGCGCAAGCGCATGGTGCGCGCCGGCGGACCCGAGCCCGCGCTCGCCGTGAGCGGCGCGGCGGCGGCCTCCGCAGCGGCCGCCGCGCCGGCCCCCGCACCCTCCCCGGCCAGTGTCTCCACCGGCTCCACCGTTTCCAGCAGCTCGACAGGAGGAAACTGACCGATGCCGTACTACTCACCGAGCAAGCGGCAGAAGAAGACGGTGATGGGCGTCGGAGCCGTCGTCATCCTGGCCGGACTCAACGCACCGGCCGCGGTCGGTTTCGCCGAGGAGCAGTACCACGAGTACAAGATCTCGCAGCCCGGCTACAAGGCGAAGTACGGCTCCTGGAACACGGTCGACGTGCCCGAGGAGTTCCGTACGAACGCCATTCACGCGGCCCTTCTGCACACCGGAAAGGTGCTGATCGTCGCCGGTTCGGGCAACAGCCAGAAGAACTTCGACGCCGGCACCTTCGATACCATCCTGTGGAACCCGGCCGACGACTCCTTCAAGAAGATCCCCACCCCCGAGGACTTCTTCTGCTCCGGCCACACCCAGCTCCCCGACGGCCGGCTCCTGGTGGCCGGGGGCACCGCCCGCTACGAGGTGCTCGACGGTGCGGTGACCCGGGCCGGCGGTCTGATGCGGGTGAAGAACGAGAGCCCGGACAAGGAGGTGACCCTCAAGAAGGGCACGCGCTTCCGCTCGCCCACGGGCAAGACCTACATCAGCCAGTTCGACGTCAAGATCCCCAAGGCGAAACGCACCTTCGAGAAGTCGTACACCAAGAGCGGGGTGATGAAGCCCTGGAAGACCAAGGTGAAGGCCGCCGAGGAACGCGTCTTCGTGGAGGCGGCCGAAGAGGGCGACGCCTCGGTCACCGAGAAGCAGGCGCAGTACGAGATCGAGGGGCTCAGGGGCAAGGACGCGGACAACGTCTACGGCCTCACCGAGAAGATCGACATGGAGAAGCAGGACTTCCAGGGCATCCGGGCCGCCTACGAGTTCGACCCGGTGGCCGAGAAGTACATCCCGGTCGATCCGATGGCGAAGGCCCGCTGGTACCCGACGCTCGTCACGCTCCAGGACGGCAAGGTGCTCGCGGTCTCCGGACTCGACGAGGTCGGCGTGGTCGACCCCGGCGACAACGAGATCTACGACCCGGCGACGAAGAAGTGGAAGAAGGGACCGTTCCGCTACTTCCCGACCTATCCCGCCCTCTTCCTCACCAAGGGCGGCAAGCTCTTCTACCCGGCCTCCAACGCCGGCTACGGGCCCGCCGAGAAGGGCCGCGAGCCGGGCCTGTGGGACCTGGAGAACAACACCTTCGAGAAGGTCCCGGGCCTGGAGGACATGGACCAGACCGAGACCTCGGCCTCGCTGCTCCTGCCGCCCGCCCAGGACCAGAAGGTGATGATCCTCGGCGGCGGCGGGGTCGGCGAGTCCGACAAGGCGACCGCGCGCACCGCCGTGATCGACCTGAAGGAGGACGACCCGGAGTTCCGCACCGGGCCCGATCTCCCGCAGGGCACGCGCTACCTGAACAGCGTGATCATGCCGGACGACACCGTCTTCACCAGCGGCGGCTCGTACGACTACCGCGGGCGCGGCGCGTCCAACATCCTCAAGGCGCAGTTCTACGACCCCTCGGCGGACCGCTTCTTCACGGCGGCCGACCCCTCCGTGGGCCGCAACTACCACTCCGAGGCGCTGCTGCTGCCCGACGGACGCGTGGCGACCTTCGGCTCCGACTCGCTCTTCGGCGACAAGGACAACACCAAGCTCGGCAAGTTCGAGCAGCGGATGGAGGTCTACACACCGCCGTACCTCTACCGGGACAAGGCGGACCGGCCGCAGCTGAGCAATGGGCCGCGGGAGCCGGACGGGAAGGGGCGGGCGACCTTCGAGTCGGCCGATCCCTCGAAGATCGTGAAGGCCCGGCTGATGCGGCCCAGCGCGGTCACGCACACGACGGATGTCGAGCAGCGTTCCATCGCGCTCGACCTGAAGAAGTCCGGGAACTCCGTCACCGTCACGGTCCCCGAGGACCGGACGCTGGTGCCGCCCGGCTGGTACATGGTCTTCGGCGTGGACGGTGAAGGCACGCCGTCCGAGGCGCAGTGGATCCACGTGGCGAAGTAGCCACCCCAGGTGGCACAGCGGTCACCCCCATACGAAACGGCCCGTTCCTCTGGCGAGAGGGAACGGGCCGTTTCCTGTGCCGCCTGCTCCGGTTGCGGCGCGGGCGGACCTACTTGCTGTTGCGCGCCAGGCCGAGCGCGTACTCCGGCCACCACTTCCCGGCCGCCGGGCCGCCCCGGCACTCGCCGTCCGACTCGCCGGGACGCTTGATCCACAGGAACGCGTCGACGAGCGGGTCGCCCGTCTTCGTCGTGGGCGCGGCGCCGAGCGCGCGGCCGGGCGGGTTGCACCAGGCATCGGTGCCGCTGCCGGGCAGGGGGCCGTTGCCGTTACGGCTGGTGTCGATCACGAAGGGCTTGTCGCCGACGAGCGCGGAGAGCTTGCGGCCGTACGCGATGTTCTCCGCGGTCGGCTGGAAGTTGGACACGTTCAGCGCGAAGCCGTCGGCCTCGGCGATACCCGCGCGCCACAGCGGCTGGGCGATGTTGCCGGGGTTCGTGATCCACTCCGGGTTGCCCGCGTCGAGGTAGACCTTGGTGTTCTTCTGCTGCTTGAGCCGCTTCACGGCCTCCGACATCAGCCGGTAGCGCTGCTCGTGGTACTCGGCGGGGGTGCAGCCGTCGGCGACGTGCGGCAGCGCGTCGGGCTCCAGGATGACGATGGCCTTCTTGTCCTCGATGTTGTCGGCGAAGGCGCCGAGCCACTGCCGGTAGAAGGCCTCGCTGTGCGCACCGCCGGCCGAGTGCTGGCCGCAGTCGCGGTGCGGGATGTTGTACGCGACGAGGACCATCGTGCTCCCGGTCTTCGCCGCCCCGTCGCGTGCCGCCCGGATCTGCCAGCCGGGCTCGTCGCCCGCGGGCCAGACGGCGAGCGGCCGGTCGGCGATCCGCCGCAGCAGCGCGGCGTCCGCGGCGCGGCCGCTGTTCTCCCACTGCTCGATCTGCTGGGCGGCCGGACTGTCCGGATCCACCCAGAAGGGCTGCGCGGCGGGCGCCGGTTTGGGAGGGGAGACGAACCCCGCCTCGCGGGCGTCGGTGGCCTGGCCGGCGTTGCCGCCGGAGCAGGCGGCGGTCAGGGCGGCACAGGCGCTGACAGCGACGGCGATGGCCGGCCTGCCGCGGAAGGTGCGGGCTTTGCGGGCGATCATCCGGACCCCTTGGAGGACGGCGCACGGGAACCGGGCAATCGTTACATAACGGTTGAAGATCGGCAGGACATGACACCGGGGTGAGCATCGGCAGGACATGACACCGAGGGCGCCCCCGTCAGGAGGGGCGCCCTCGGTCGTCCGTGAGGATCATGAAGTGGTGCGAGGCGCGGGCTCAGAACCCGGCGGGCTCCGTGTACACGCCCCACTCGTCCCGCAGCACACCGCAGATCTCGCCCAGCGTGGCCTCGGCCCGTACCGCCTCGATCATCGGGACGATCATGTTGGAGCCGTCCCGCGCGGCGGCGAGCATCGCCTGCAGCGCCGCCTGCACTGCGGCGTCGTCCCGGCCGGCCTTGCGGTCGCCGAGGATGCGCACCTGCTCGCGCTCGACCTCGTGCGAGACCCGCAGGATCTCCAGGTCGCCGGTGACCGAGCCGTCGTGGCAGTTCACGCCCACGACCCGCTTCTCGCCCTTCTCCAGGGCGCGCTGGTACTGGAAGGCCGACTCGGCGATCTCGCCGGTGAACCAGCCGTCCTCGATCCCGCGCAGAATTCCGGAGGTGATCGGGCCGATCGGGTGCTGCCCGTCCGGGTGGGCGCGCAGACCGCGCTCCTTGATCTGCTCGAAGATCTTCTCGGCGTCCGCCTCGATCCGGTCGGTCAGCTGCTCGATGTACCAGGAGCCGCCCAGCGGGTCCGCCACGTTGGCGACGCCGGTCTCCTCCATGAGCACCTGCTGCGTGCGCAGCGCGATCTCGGCGGCCTGCTCGCTCGGCAGCGCGAGGGTCTCGTCGAGCGCGTTGGTGTGCAGCGAGTTCGTGCCGCCGAGCACCGCCGCGAGCGCCTCCACCGCCGTACGTACGACGTTGTTGTACGGCTGCTGCGCGGTCAGCGAGACACCGGCGGTCTGCGTGTGGAAGCGGAGCCACTGGGCCTTGTCGGTCTTCGCCCCGTAGACCTCCTTCATCCAGCGCGCCCAGATCCGGCGCGCGGCGCGGAACTTGGCGATCTCCTCGAAGAAATCCACGTGCGCGTCGAAGAAGAAGGACAGGCCGGGCGCGAAGACGTCCACGTCCAGACCGCGGGAGAGGCCCAGCTCCACGTAACCGAAGCCGTCGGCGAGCGTGTACGCCAGCTCCTGCGCGGCCGTCGCCCCGGCCTCGCGGATGTGGTAGCCGGAGACGGAGAGCGGCTTGTACGCGGGGATCCCGGCGGAGGTGTACTCCATGAGGTCGCCGATCAGACGCAGATGAGGCTCCGGCTGGAAGAGCCACTCCTTCTGCGCGATGTACTCCTTGAAGATGTCCGTCTGCAGCGTGCCGTTGAGCACCGCCGGGTCCACGCCCTGGCGCTCGGCCGCGACCAGGTACATGCAGAAGACCGGGACGGCGGGACCGCTGATGGTCATCGACGTCGTGACGTCCCCGAGCGGGATGTCCTTGAACAGGACCTCCATGTCGGCGGCCGAGTCGATCGCGACACCGCAGTGCCCGACCTCGCCGAGCGAGCGCGGCTCGTCGGAGTCGCGGCCCATCAGCGTCGGCATGTCGAACGCGACGGACAGACCGCCGCCGCCGTTCGCCAGGATCATCTTGTAGCGCTCGTTGGTCTGCTCGGCGTTGCCGAAGCCCGCGAACTGGCGGATGGTCCAGGTCCGGCCGCGGTAGCCCGTCGGGTGCAGACCGCGCGTGTACGGGTACTCGCCGGGCCAGCCGATGCGCTCGAAGCCCTCGTAGGTGTCGCCCGGGCGGGGCCCGTAGACCGGATCGACCGGGTCGCCGGAGAGCGTGGTGAAGTCGGCGTCCCGCTTGCGGGCCTTGTCGTACCGGGCCTGCCAGCGACGGCGGCCCTCTTCGATCGCGTCAGCGTCCATGCTTCCCATGCCTTCGAATTTACTAGGACGTCCTAGTAAATGTCGATGGCCGACCCCCTGTGGTCACGCCCACAGGGGGTGGATCAGGCCTTGGCGACCGCGGCGTCCGAGTCCTCGGTGAAGACCGGCTCCAGCTCGCGGGAGATCTTGCGCTCGACGAAGAACGCGGCGGTCGGGATCGTGCCCGCGATCAGCACCCACAGCTGCTTGCCGACCGGCCACTTGGCCTTGGAGCCCAGGTCGAAGGCGAACACCAGGTACACGACGTACAGCCAGCCGTGCGCGATGCTGACGACCTTGGTGAAGTCCGCGGCGGCGTCCATGTCCAGGGCGTACTTGCCGATCATGCCGAGGGTCAGCAGGACGAGCAGGACACCCGTGATGTAGGCGAGGGCGCGGTAGCGGGTCAGGACGCTCTTCTTCATACGGACGAGGGTAGCCGTCCGGTTTGCGTGATCTTTGCGCGGGTGTGCAGGCCCCTTCAGCGCTCCTCGAAGTCCGCGGCCGCCACCCGCAGCGGCCGCAGCATCGCGAAGATCTCGCCGCACTCCTCCGCGTCGTACACCCCGAGCCCGAAGTCCATCGCCATCAGGTCGCGCGTCGCGCTCTCCACGACCTCGCGGCCCTTGTCGGTGATCGAGGCGAGGGTGCCGCGGCCGTCGTTGGGATTGGGGCGCTTGGCGACAAGGCCCGACTTCACCAGCCGGTCGACGGTGTTGGTCACCGAGGTCGGATGCACCATGAGCCGCTCGCCGATCTTCGACATCGGCAACTCGCCCGCCTGCGAGAACGTGAGCAGCACCAGCGCCTCGTACCGCGCGAACGTCAGCCCGTACGGCTTGACCACCGCGTCGACCTCGGCGAGCAGGATCTGCTGGGCGCGCATGATCGAGGTGATGGCGGCCATGGAGGGCACCGTCCCCCAGCGCTGCTTCCAGAGTTCGTCGGCTCGGGCGATGGGGTCGAAGCGGAGGCTGAGGGGCTTGGACACGCCCCCGACCTTACCGGGCGGTCACATCGTGGCCAGAGGTGTCTCGCAGTTCGGTCCTTCCGTACGGTCCTTGGGGCGGTCCTAGGTCGGTCCGTGGCGGCGGAGGGACAGGCGGGGGACCGTCCGCGCGTCTGTTTTGTGCGGATTATCCGGTGATCTATACAGGCCGCATGAATGCGAAGCCCTCTGTCGCCGGCCGTGCCTTTGCCCTCTCGGCCGCGGCCACCGCCGCACTGGCCCTGGCCGGCGGTCTGGCCGTGAGTGTCACGACGGACAGCGCGGCGGCGGCCGTGGACCCCGGCGGGACCAGTGCGGCGCTGATCGATCTGACCGTCTCGGATGTCCCCGCGCTGGAGCACGAGGCCTTCTCCGGCGTCTACGGCACCGCGGGCTCGCCCGAGCTCAACTCGGCGCCCGACACAGGCGACTTCTCCGACCCCGACGGAGTCACCGCGTACTACAGCGACGGCACCCACGCGGTCACCACCTCGCGTACCGACGGCAAGCACTACGCGAAGGTGGACGCGACCGCACTCGTCGTGGAGCTGAACGGCACGGAGTTCCTGCGCACGCCGTCGGGTGCGGCGGGCTCCCTCAACACGTACGCCGAGTGCACGCCGCCTCCCACCGGCCCCTATGCCCTGGCGTACGCGCGCACGGCGGGCCAGCAGATCGAGGTGCTCGGACGCCTGGTCGACCTGGGCACCACGGAGCTGGACGTCACCGGGGCGGACCTCGGCCGGCCGGAACTCGGCCCGAGCACGCTGACCGTCGAGTTCACCCAGCACCAGGTCCCGGCGAGCGGTGCCCAGACTCCCGGCGCGTACAGCGCCGAGGCCTGGTTCGACGTCGCCGTGACCGGCACCCTGAAGGACACCGGCGGCGCCACCGTCTACACCGGCCCGATCACCAAGGTGCGCCTGGGCGAGGTCCACGCCGACTGTTCCCCGGCCACTTCGCCTACACCGACTGATTCGCCTACGCCTACGCCGACGGATTCGCCGACGCCGACACCGACGGATTCGCCGACGCCTACGCCTACGCCGACCGACCCGCCGACCCCGACCGACCCGCCGACCCCGACCGACCCGCCGACCCCGACCGACCCGCCGACCTCGACGGCCCCCCCGACCCCCACGGACCCCCCGACCACCCCCACGCCGACCGCGACCGAGTCCACGTGGACGCCCGATCCGGAGCCGAGTCCGAGCCGGAGTGAGCTGGCGGAGACCGGTGCGGGTGACTCGTCGGGCGGGACGGCGGCCGGTGTCGTCGGCGCGGCGGCAGGGCTGCTTCTCCTGGGCGGTGCCGCGTTGTTCGCGGGGCGCCGGCGTACCCACCGGGGCCGCCACTGACCGGCGTCAGCCGGTGGACAGCGGGGAAGTCACGCTCTGTGGTGCGTGACCGTCGGGCCGGGCGCCGGCCCGACGGGCTTCCCATACGAGGAGTGCGGAGACGGCCGTGCCGAGGACGCCCGCGCCCGTGACCACGTGGTGGACCGGCCAGAACTCGGCGGCCAGGCCCGCGAGGGCCATGCCCGCGCCCTGGACCGTCATCAGGCCGGCGGTCATCAGCGTCATGGCGCGGCCGCGCAGGTACTCGGGGACGGTCGCCACGAACCACTGGTCGAGCCCGAGGACGTAGGCGCCGCCCGCCCCGGCGAGCATGAGGAGCAGCAGCGTGACGCCGAGGCCGGGCGCCATCACGTAGCCGATATAGGGGAGCAGGCCCACCGCGGCGATGGGGAACACGATGCGCGAGCGGGTGTGCGCGCTCAGGCGGGTGCCCACCCACAGTTCGGCCGCGATGTGCCCGACGGGCATCGCGCACATCATCAGGCCGAGCGCCGCCGGGCCCGCGCCGATGTGCGCGGCGTACGGGGCGGCCAGTGCCTCGGGGGCGACGATGAACATGGCGGGCAGCCAGAAGAGCAGGATCTGGGCGCGCATCCGGCGGTCCGCGAAGACCATCCGGGCGCCGGCCAGGGACTCGCGCATCAGGGTCGCGCCGCCGCGGGCCCGGGCGGGACGTGCCTTCGTGCCGAAGCGCAGCAGGGCGGCCGAGGCGAGGAAGGTGCCGAGTGTGAGGGTGATCGCGCCGCGCGGCGAGACGATCGTGAGCAGGATGCCGCCGACGCCGAACCCGGCGAGCTGGGCGCTCTGCGAGACGATCCGCAGGATCGAGCGGCCGAGGACGTACAGCTCGCCCTCGCCGAGGATGTCGGTGAGCGCGGCCATCCGTGTACCGGTGAAGACCGGGGCGACGGCGGCGATCAGGACGCGCAGCGCGAGCAGCGCGGCGACCGGGGTGCCCGGCACGATCATCACGGCGACGCACGCGGCGCAGATCAGATCGCAGACGACGAGGACGCGGCGGGCCGGGTAGCGGTCGGCGATACCGGCGAACAGCGTGCCGCCGACGAGGTAGGGGAGCATGCCGAGCGCGAAGGTGAGGGCGCTGAGCAGCGGTGATTCGGTGAGCTCGTAGACGAGCACGGTCAGCGCGATCTCGCTGACGATCACGCCGAGCAGCGAGAGCAGATGGGCGGCGAAGACGGCGCGGAATTCCTTGACGCGGAAGACGGCGCCGTACCCCTGGGACGGGGCGGCTTCGGGGGTGGTGGCGCTGGTCTCGGTCGACATGTACGGCAGCCTGGCGTGCCCGTCGCGTACGGCTAAGACTTTCGGCTCAGGCCGAATCTTCGTACGCTCGGGGCCGTTACGGTCTTCCCAGGAGACGGGTCGGGGCATGCCCTTTCATCTGCACTTCGGTGAGCACGACCTGCTGCACTGCCGGTTCGCGATCTCGCCGATCTGGGAGACGCAGGCGGCGATCGGCATGCTCACGCGGCCCGCGAGCCACGGCTACCACCTGCCGTGGCTGCGCCGGATCAAGGACGCGGCGGCCGAACTCGACCTCGCGCCCGTTCTGCGCCTGATGCCGCAGCGCGGCCGCAACCCGGACTTCTGGTGCCCGCCGCCGACGAGCGCGCTCGCCACCTTCGAGGAGGAGCTGGCGCGGGTGCGGGCGACACCCGCCGAGGACGCGTACACCGATCTCCGTCTGACCCTGGTCGAGCAGCCGGGCGCCGTCGAGAGCGCGCTGGGACGGCGGCTGCTTGCCGATCCGGCAGCCGCCGTGCAGTTCCTGGCCGACCGCCTCGAACAGGCCTGGCACCGCCTGATCGCCCCCGAGTGGCCGCGCCTGCGCGCGCTGCTCGAAGCGGACGTCGCGTACCACTCGCGGGTGCTCGCGGCCGTCGGATTCCGCGAGCTGCTCGGCGAGTTGAACCCCAACCTGCGCTGGGAGGGCTCGACCCTGACCGTCGTCAGCAGCATGGGCGAGTACGAGCGCACGCTGCACGGCGAGGGGCTGGTCCTGATGCCCTCGGTGTTCACCTGGCCCAACGTGGTCAGCGGCCAGGAGGAGCCGTGGCGGCCCGCGATCATCTACCCGGCGCGCGGCATCGGCGGCCTGTGGAGCGACGAGGGCGACCGGACCCCCGACGCCCTCGCCCGCCTCCTAGGCCGCGCCCGCGCCGACGTCCTCTGCGCACTCACGGACCCCGCGAGCACCTCCGCACTCGCCCTCCGCCTCGCCCTCGCGCCCTCCTCTGTCTCCGCGCACCTGTCCGCACTGAAGGGGGCGGGGCTGCTGGTCTCGCGCCGCTACGGGCATCAAGTCCTGTACGAGCGGACGCCGTTGGGAATCGCGCTGGCAGGTGCCGCTTAGGTCGCCGTGCGGACCGACGGCCCCGGAAACGTCAGGCGGAACAGGGCGCCCCCACCAGGCGCCTGCTCCGCCGTCAGGTCCGCCGCGTGCGCACGGGCGATCTGGCGGGCCATCGCGAGCCCGAGACCCGAACCGGGCAGGGCGCGTGCGGACTCCGCGCGGTAGAAGCGGTCGAAGACGTACGGGAGGTCCTCGGGCCGGATGCCGGGGCCGTGGTCGCGGACCGTCACCTCGTGCGCGGTCACCGCGATCTCGACGGGACCGCCCGGCGGCGAGAACTTCGCCGCGTTGTCGAGGAGGTTCGTCAGGAGCCGGGACAGGCGCACCGGGATGCCCGGGAAGGTGACGGCCGCGGCGGCCGAGGTCTCGTCCACGGTGAAGGCGACGGCGGGCCAGTGGGTGCGGGCGGCCTCGACGGCGTGCGCGACCAGGGCGGCGGGGCGCACCTCTTCGAGCAGCGGATGCGGCTCCTCGTCGCGCGCGAGCTCGATCAGATCGTTGACGAGTCCTGTGACTTCGCGCAGCTGACGGCCGAGCGCCTGCGCGGCGCGGTCGCGCTGGGCGGGGGTCAGCCGGTCGGCGCGGGCCAGGAGTTCGGCGTTCGTGCGCAGCGCCGTGAGCGGGGTGCGCAATTCGTGCGAGGCGTCGGCGACGAGGCGGCGCTGGGCCGTCACCGACTGTTCGAGCTCGCCGAGCATCGTGTTGAACGTGGCCGCGAGCCGGGTCACCTCGTCCTCGCGCCCCGCGGGCCCCGGCGGCAGCTCGATGCGGTGGCGGGCGTCGCGGGTGGCCGCGATCCGCTCGGCGGTGGCGGTGAGCCGCGTGACGGGCGCGAGCGCCGTCCGCGAGACCCAGTACCCGGCCGCGGCCGCGAGCAGCACCCCGGCCGCACCGACGAGCGCGAGCAGTGTCGCGGCCTGGCGCACCCCGCGGTCGGCGACGTCGGCGCGCAGGGCGACCTGGAGGGCGGTGCCGTCGCGTGAGGGCACGGTGTACATCCGGGCCGGATGGCCTTCGAGCCGGAAGTTCGTGTAGTACGCGGCGTGCCGTCCCGCCGCCACCTGGCGGGTCGTGCGCGCCACGGGCAGCAGATACGGATCCGAGGCACCGGAGGCGTACGGCTTGGACGGGTCGTCCGCCTCGTCCGCGGGCACCCGCTGCACACACGCGGGCGCGCCCAGATAGCGGCACTCGCCCGTGTAGACCCCCGGGCCCTCGTCGTCGTACTGCTGGGCGATCAGCGTCGCCGACTGGGCGAGGTTCTGGTCGAGCTGCTGGTACAGCTTGAAGCGGATCACGAAGAACGCGGCCGTGCAGATCCCGATCGCCACCAGCGCCACCGCGGCCGTCGCGGCCAGCGCGAGCCGGGTCCGCAGCGGACGGCGGCGACGCCAGCGGGCCCCCAGCGCGTGCGCGGGCCCGGCGTCGCGCACCCCGGATCCGCGCCCGCGCTCCCCGCTCACGCCACGTCCAGGCGGTAGCCGACGCCGTGCACGGTGTGGACGAGCCGAGGCTCGCCGCCCGCTTCGAGCTTGCGCCGCAGGTAACCCACGTAGACGGCGAGCGAGTTGGAGTCCGGGCCGAAGTCCTGACCCCAGACGCGCTCCAGGAGCAGTTCGCGCGGCAGGGTCTGGCCCGGGCTGAGCAGCAGCTGCTCCAGGAGCGCGAACTCCGTGCGGCTGAACTCCAGCGGCCGCCCCGCCCGCTGTCCCGTGCGCGTCGCGGGATCCGCGGTGAGGTCCGCGAAGGACAGCAGCCCGCCCGCGGCGGCCGGATCGGGGGCGACCCGGCGCAGCAACGCCCGGACGCGCGCTGCCAGTTCGTCCAGCGCGAAGGGCTTGACCAGGTAGTCGTCGGCGCCCGCGTCGAGCCCGTCCACGCGCTCGCTCACCGAGCCGAGCGCGGTCAGGACGAGGACGGGCGTACGGTCGCCGAGCGCGCGGAGCCGCCGGCAGAGCGCGAGCCCGTCCATCACCGGCATCATCACGTCCGCCACGATCGCGTCCGGCTGCCAGGCCGCCACCTCGGACAGCGCCGTCAGTCCGTCCGCGGCGCCCCGCACCTCGTATCCCTCGACCATGAGCCCGTCCTCGACGGCGGCCCGCACCTCGGGCTCGTCGTCGACGACAAGGATGCGGGCCGGCCCGCCGAGAACTGTCATGCACCAAAGAGTGCCAAACCGGGCTCTTAGAACCCTCTTAGCCCGCTTCGTCAGGGTGCCTCGCATGCTGACTTCACCCCCACCCTCACCCCGACCGCCCCTGTCCGTGGTGATCGGCGCGGGCGGCACCGGCGGCCACATCTACCCCGGTCTCGCGCTCGCCGACGCCCTGCGCCGGGCCGTGCCCGACGCCGAGATCTCCTTCGTGGGAACCACTCGCGGCCTGGAGACCCGGCTCATACCCGGCGCCGGCTACCGGCTGCACACCGTCGACATGATCCCCTTCGACCCCTCGCTCGGCGCCCGCCGCTATCTGCTGCCCGCGGCCCTCCTCAGGTCCGCGGGCCAGGTCCGCACGATCCTGCGCGAGCAGCGCGCCCAGGTCGCGGTCGGCATGGGCGGCTACCCGAGCGCGCCCGTGATCCTCGGCGCGAAGATCGCCGGGCTGCCGAGCGTCATCCACGAGTCCAACGCGGTGCCGGGGCGCGCCAACCAGTTCGCTGCCCGCCTCACCCCGCACCTCACCGTCGCCTTCGACCGCAGCCGCGCGCATCTCGCGGGCGGCGCCTGGGCGCGCGTGGTCGGGATGCCGATCGCCGCCGAACTCGCCGGACTCGACCGCACCGCACTGCGCGGCGAGGCCCGCCGGGCCCTCGGCGTGCCGCAGGACGTCCGTCTGATCGTCTTCAACGGCGGCAGCCTCGGCGCGGCCCGCCTCACCGAAGCGGCCGTCGGCCTGGCCGAGTTGTGGCGCGGACGCCCCGACGTCCACCTCCTCATCAAGACGGGCCCGGCCGCCCTGGAGGACACCCGCCGCCGGCTCGGCGCCTCTCCCGTCGCGCACGCCGTGCCCTACCTGGACCGGATGGACCACGCGTATGCGGCCGCCGACCTCGTCGTCTGCCGGGCGGGCTCGGCCACCGTCGCCGAACTCGCCACCACCGGCGTGCCCGCCGTCCTCGTGCCGTACCCGCACGCGCCCGGCGACCACCAGACCCACAACGCCCGCGTGCTCACCGACGCGGGCGCGGGCCTGCTCCTTCCCGACGCGGAGACCACCGCCGAGCGCCTCGCCGACCTCGTCGCCCCGCTCCTCGACCGACCTGAACGCCTCGCCGCCATGGCGCGCGCCGCCGACCCCGGACCGCACGCCGACGCAGCACGGAACCTCACCTCCGAGGTGCTTCGTCTCGCGGGCCACCCCACCCTTCTGGAGAACGCATGACCACCGACTGGAAGACCTTCGACTGGGCGGGCCGCACCGTCCTCGTCACCGGAGCCGAGGGCTTCATCGGCTCGACGCTCGTGGACCTGCTCGTCGAACAGGGCGCGCGCGTACGGGCCTTGGTCCACTACAAGCCGTACGCCGAGAAGGGCCACCTCGCCCGCTACCTCGGCTCGTCCGAGGTCGAGATGATCGCGGGCGACGTCCGCGACAGCGGCCGGGTGATGGACGCGGTGGCCGGCTGCGACACCGTCTTCCACCTCGCGGCCCTCATCGGCATCCCGTACAGCTACGACTCGCCCGGCGCGTATGTGCAGACGAACGTCGTCGGCACCGAGAACATCGCCGAGGCCTGCCGGCGCCACGCCGTCCGCCGTCTGATCCACACCTCCACCAGCGAGGTGTACGGGACCGCCCTGACCGTGCCGATCAGCGAGACGCACCCGCTGCAGCCGCAGTCGCCGTACTCGGCCTCGAAGATCGGCGCGGACATGATGGCGCTCTCGCACCGGCACGCCTTCGAGCTGCCCGTCGCGGTCGTCCGCCCCTTCAACACCTACGGCCCGCGCCAGTCGGCCCGCGCGGTCATCCCCACGATCCTGGCGCAACTGCACGCGGGCGTACGGGAGATCAAGCTGGGTTCGCTCACGCCGACCCGTGACTTCACCTACGTCACGGACACGGCCCGCGGCTTCCTCGCCGTCGCCGCGTGCGACAAGGCGCTCGGCGAGGTCGTCAACCTCGGCACCGGGCGCGAGATATCCATCGGCCGCCTCGCCGAGGAGCTCATCACGGCATCCGGCCGCGAGGCGGCCGTGGTGGCCGACCCGGCCCGGCTGCGTCCCGCGGGCAGCGAGGTCGAACGGCTGCTCTCCGACAACTCCCGGGCGCGGGAGTGGGCGGGCTGGGAGCCGGAGGTGTCGCTGGGCGAGGGCCTGAAGCGCACGTCGGAGTGGGTCGCGGAGAACCTGCGGCTGTTCGACGTGGAGCGCTACCAGGTCTGAAGGCCGCGAGGGCGGGGCGCGGGTGGACATGGCCGTCCACCCGCGGCTCACTCCGCCGCGTCCGCCGCCATCCCGCCCAGGCCCTTGAGCAGCAGCCGTACGAACAGGCCGGCCCACTCCCGGTCCACCGGTTCGGCACTCACCAGCGAGCGGTGCACGACGGCCCCCGCCACGACGTCGAAGATGAGATCGGCGGTACGGGCCGCGGCCTCGGCGTCCTCCTGCACGGGCAACTCACCGCGCTCCTGCGCACGTTCCCGCCCGAGCAGCACGAGCCGCTTCTGCCGTTCGACGATGGACGAGCGGATCCGTACGCGCAGTGCGTCATCCCGCGTCGACTCGGACACGACGGCCATCAACGCGGTCCGCGTCTCGGGCCGTTCCAGGAGCCGGGCGAACTGCAGCACGACGTCCTCGACGTCGGCGGCGAGACTCCCGAGATCCGGCAGCTCCAGTTCGTCGAACAGCACGGCGACGGCATCGACGACGAGCTCGTTCTTCCCGGCCCACCGCCGGTACAGGGTCGTCTTCGCGACGCCCGCCCGCGTGGCGACGTCCCCCAGGGTCAGCTTCGACCAGCCGAGCTCCACGAGGGCGTCCCGCGTGGCTCCCAGAATCGCGGCATCGGCCTCGGCGCTGCGAGGGCGGCCGGTGCGGCCGGTTCTGCCGGGGTGGTCGGTGGTGCTGTGCATGGCGGTGACCATACCGGGGGGTATGGCGCTCGGGCCCGTACGGGTGGCGCCTCGGCGCGTGATCGCCCCACCCCCGTGAGGGAGATCACGCGCCGGGCGCAAGCCGAACGATATACGCTACGACCCGTAGCGAAAGCTCGTACGTGAGCCACTCACCACGAGCGGCAACCACATCCGCGGGGTGGGGACCCCGCACCGAAGGTCCTCCTCGGACCACAGGGCCACCGCACCAGGCCCAATTGCCGTGACCTGTCCGTACGCCCCGCAAACCGGCGGGGGGCTGCGGACGGGCACGGCGGACGGATCGGCGACGCGCGGCCCGGCTCGGGGCGACGCGGAGCCCGCCTACGGGGGGCGAGCGGGAGCGCGAGGAGCACCCCGCGGGGGTCAAGGGGGCGGAGCCCCCGGAGGGGTGCGGGGCGTCAGCCCCCCAACTGTCAACCCGCCGCGGAGCGGCGGAGCAGCCTCCGGGCGGAGCCCGGCGAAGCGGCGGCCGCAGGCCGATTTGCCCGGGGGCGACAACCACCGAGCCACGAGGGGGGAGGATAGGACCATGCAGCCACGGAACATGTCCATGAGCGGAGTCGTCGACCTCGCCGCGGTGAAGGCGGCCCAGGAGGCCAAGACCAAGGCCGAGCAGGCCAGGGCCGAAGCGGCCCGGCAGGGCGGCGGCGGTGCTGTCTCGCCCGCCGACCTGGTGATCGACGTCAGTGAGGCGACGTTCGAGAGCGCCGTCATCCAGCGCTCCGCCGAAGTGCCCGTCGTGATCGACTTCTGGGCGGAGTGGTGCGAGCCCTGCAAGCAGCTCGGCCCGCTGCTCGAGAAACTGACTCTGGAGTACAACGGCCGCTTCGTCCTGGCGAAGGTCGACGTCGACGCCAACCAGATGCTGATGCAGCAGTTCGGGATCCAGGGGATCCCCGCCGTGTTCGCGGTCGTCGCGGGCCAGGCCCTGCCGCTCTTCCAGGGCGCCGCCCCCGAGGCCCAGATCCGCCAGACCGTCGACCAGCTGATCCAGGTCGCCGAGGAGCGCTTCGGCCTGACGGGCCTGCTCGTCGACCCGGACGCCGAGGCCGCGGAGCAGGAGCCCGCCGCCGAACCGGCCGGCCCTTACGACGCCCTGCTCGAAGCCGCCGTACAGGCGCTGGACGCGGGCGACTTGGGCGGCGCGGTGCAGGCGTACCGGAATGTGCTGGCCGACGACCCGGCGAACACCGAGGCCAAGCTGGGTCTGGCCCAGGCCGAACTGCTGCAGCGGGTGCAGGCGTTGGACCCGCAGAAGGTCCGCCAGGAGGCGGCCGAGAAGCCGGCCGATCCGCAGGCGCAGATCGCCGCGGCCGACCTGGATCTGGTCGGCGGTCATGTCGAGGACGCCTTCGGCCGCCTCGTCGACACCGTCAAGAAGGTCTTCGGTGACGACAGGGACGCCGTACGCGTGCATCTCCTGGGACTGTTCGAGGTCGTCGGGGCCGATGACCCGCGCGTGACCAAGGCTCGTTCGGCCCTCGCCCGCGCCCTTTTCTAGAGCGCGCTCCAGGGTGCACAACCCCCGCAGACGGAGCGATAAGTACCGGTTCTGACATGGCAGTACGGGCCATCCGTCCGAATGTTCCGGAAGGTGCGTACCTGACCTGTCGTTAAACCGGCGACACCCAACTGGTCTTGTGAAGATTTGACGACAGAGCGACACGGCGGCCGCGCTTTACCAAAACTTGGTAATCGCGGCCGCTGTTACTTGGAGTAAAGCAACAGCGGTGTTCTGTCCGGTTCCGCCCGGTGATCAACGGATCTGTACCGGGGGTCGTATGCACCCTGTGTACCCACCCGATGCCGGGCCGTCGTGGCGGGGTTATGGAGCCGTTACCAGCGAGTAACGAACCCCCTTGTGCGGGCGCTCCGAATGCACCACGATCGGCCACGCTCGGTCCATTCACGTACGCCCGACAGCCAGCTCGGGACGCGGGTTCCTGGGTCCCCACCGAGTGGCCGGAGACGAAAAGTCGACGGCCTGGACAGGGGGGTCTCCGCCAATCCGGTGGGGCCTGTCCGACCGGCCGCGCCCAAACGCGGCCATGTGGTTGTCGCTCGGGGGTGATCGCCCGTCTTCCGCACCGCAGCAGTTCCTGTCTGCGTACCGGAAAAAGGCGCTCTCCTTCCCGAGGACGTAGCACTTCTCCCATCCCTGCCCGGCTGAGCCGCTGATGAGGCAGTCAGGGTCAGGAGATGTACGTCCGAGAAGGAGGAACTTCATGGAATCCGTGGCTCGTGGCGGAACCAGGTGGAAGCGGTTCGCCGTAGTCATGGTGCCGAGCGTCGCGGCTACTGCCGCGATAGGCGTGGCCCTCTCGCAGGGTGCGCTTGCGGCATCGTTCAGCGTTTCGGGACAGTCGTTCAAGGTGTCGGCGGACGAGCTCCGCGGCTACGACATGCTCCAGTACGGCGGTGTTGACACCGGCGTGGACCTTGAAGGCAACAAGGCCGCCCACCCGGTGGCCATCAACGCCTTCAAGACGGCCGAGATCGACAACATGTGCCAGTCGGTCGTGACGCACGTGCCGGTCATCGGTGACGTCACGATGAAGCTGACCGCGGGTAACAAGGGCACCCCGGTCAAGGCCAAGAACATCTACATCGACGTGGCGCAGCTGGGCTCCTCCAGTGCCACGTTCGGCAACGTGGACATCGGTGTTGCCGCCGGCTCCGCCGGTGACAAGGTGCCTCCGATGAAGGGCGGCAAGGAGCAGGCGAACCCCAACGGTTTCGCCCAGCGTGCCGACTCGGCCGTCATCAAGGACGTGAAGCAGACCGCCTGGGCGACCAGCGCGAGCACGCTCGAACTGAGCGGCTTCGGACTGTCCCTGAGTAAGGGCAAGAACGAGTGCTACTAAGCACTCGCTGAGCACAGCGGCCGCCGCCTCTCCCGAAGAGGCGGCGGGCCGTCGGGCGACTGGCCCGGCGGGCGTGGAGCTCCGTCTCCCCGCCCGCCACGCAGGCCGTCGCCGCCCACGACCCACTGAATTCATGTACTGCCGGTTCCAAGGAGCTGTTGTCCCATGAGCGCCGATGCACCGGGGCGGAACGACCACATCGTCAAGGTCTACTGGAGGAAGTTCAGGGCCTGGCGAGGCTCCCGGCCGTTCTGGGCGGGCCTCTTCACCATCCTCGGCGGCATCCCGATCGCCTATTTTCCGTACGCGAGTCTCAAGTTCGGAAACCTGACGCTGGCCATGCAGACCACCGGCGGCGCCAGCGCGGCGATCATCGGTGTGCTGCTCATCACGCTCGGCTTCACGCTGTGGTTCCACCACATCGTGCGGGTCTTCGCGGGTGTCGCGGCGATCATCCTCGGCCTCGTCTCGATCCCGCTGTCGAATCTCGGGGGATTCGGCATCGGCCTGCTGTGCTCGCTGATCGGCGGCGGTCTCGCGATCGCGTGGGTCCCGGGCAAGCCGGCCGAGCAGAAGTCCTCTGCGCAGGAGGAGCAGCCCGAGCCGGAGCCGGACACCGCACCGCACACCGACGAAGCCGGCGGCGCGGACACCACACTGGAGACCAACGGCGGGAGGCACCACAGTGCCGGGTGACGGTACGCAACTGGCCCTCGATGCCGCGGACGGCGCCGAGAGCCCGGCGCTGAACGGCATACGCACGGGCAAGACCGGTCCCAAGCACGCGGCTCCGCGGAAGTCGCTGCTCACGAAGCTCCACATACCGGCGAACAAGGCCATGGCGCTCGCCGCCATGCCGACCGCCGTGTTCGTGGGCATGGGCCTGATGCCCAATCCCGCGGTGGCCGACGACGCGGAGAACCCCTTCTCCTCCGGACCTTGCGTGACGCGCGAGGACGCGGAGGCGGCCCAGGAGGAGAGCGCGTCGCCGACGCCGACCCCCTCGGCCTCCGAGACGGGTGACAAGGCCGAGGACGCGGAGAAGCCCGAGGCGAAGCCCTCGGACGAGCCCTCGCCGTCGGCGAGCGCCTCCGGCGAGGACACCAAGGCCACCGAGGACGACGCGGCCGGCGCCACGACGCAGAAGGCCGCCGACGAACCGGCCGCCGAGCCGACCCCGGCGCCGTCCGAGACGAAGAACCCGCTGGACCCGCTGGGTGTCGGCGAGAAGCTCGAACAGTTCGGCGAGGACGTCAAGGACTTCTTCACGCCGGACGACAAGGAGACGGCCGACCCGGAGCCCGGCGCGACGCCGAGCGCCGAGGAGACCGAGAAGCCGGCCGCCGAGGAGCCCGAGAAGGAGGAGCCCGCCAAGGACTCCGCCGACAAGGACTCCGCCGCCGAGGAGCCCGCGAAGGACGCCGCCGAGAAGGTCACCGACGAGGCGACCGAGGCCGCGGACAAGCTCAAGGCCGACATCAAGAAGGCCGCGGACAAGGTCGGCGCCGACGTCGAGGACATCGACGTGCCGACCCTCGACGAGGCGCTCAAGGACCTCCCGCTCGGCGAGGACGGCAAGCCCCGCTTCCCGTGCGCCGAGGAGGACCCGAAGGCCCTCGCGGACGCCGAGTTCGAGCAGGGCATCCCCGCGCTGCCGGACTACCCGTGGCGGCTCGACGCCAGCAGCCTCACGCTGCGCGGTCTCGACTACCACGGCGTGGTGAACGTCAAGACGGCCAACGGCAAGGTCAAGCCGGTCCTGAAGTTCACAGCGGACGAGGTCGACATCAAGGACCTGCACCAGACCGTGCAGGACCCCAAGGGCGGTCCCGCCGCGCACATCAAGGGCGCCAAGGGCTCCACCTCGAAGTTCCGCGGCGGCACGGTGACGATGTACACCGAGTCGCTCGAGGGCAACCTCTTCGGGCTGATCCCGGTGCACTTCACGCCCGAGACGCCGCCGCCGCTGAACGTCCCGTTCGCGCTGTTCACCAACGTCACGGTGCTCAACGCCGGCCAGTTCGGGGGCACGCTGACGGTGCCCGGCTTCCAGAACTACGTGGAGGAGTAAGCCACTTGCTCCGCCACACGAAGAGGGCGCCCTCCGCAAGGAGGGCGCCCTCTTCGTCCGTACGGGACAGCTGACCGCGTCAGTCGCGGCGGCCGCCGCCGAGGTGGTGCACGCGCACCATGTTGGTGGTGCCGGGGACGCCGGGCGGCGAACCGGCCGTGATGATGATGGTGTCGCCGTTGCCGCAGGCGTTGATCTTCATCATCTCGTCGTCGACCAGCTCGACCATGTCGTCGGTGTTGTCGACGTGGTCCACGATCTGGGTGTTCACGCCCCAGCTCAGCGCGAGCTGGTTGCGGGTGTCCTCGGAGGTCGTGAACGCCACGATGGGCTGGACGGGACGGTAGCGGGACAGCCGGCGCGCGGTGTCACCGGAGTGCGTGAAGGCGACGAGCGCCTTCGCGTCGAGGAACTCCGCGATCTCGGCGGCGGCACGCGCCACCGAACCGCCCTGCGTGCGCGGCTTCTTGCCGGGCACGAGCGGCTGCAGTCCCTTGGAGAGCAGCTCCTCCTCGGCGGCCTGGACGATCTTCGACATCGTCTTGACCGTCTCGATCGGGTACGCGCCCACCGAGGACTCGGCGGAGAGCATGACCGCGTCCGCGCCGTCCAGGATCGCGTTGGCCACGTCGGAGGCCTCGGCGCGCGTGGGGCGGGAGTTGGTGATCATCGACTCCATCATCTGGGTCGCCACGATCACCGGCTTGGCGTTGCGGCGGCAGAGCTCCACGAGGCGCTTCTGCACCATCGGGACCTTCTCCAGCGGGTACTCGACGGCCAGGTCGCCGCGCGCCACCATCACCCAGTCGAACGCCGCGACGACGCCCTCCATGTTGTTGACGGCCTGCGGCTTCTCGACCTTGGCGCCGACGGGGACCCGGCGGCCCTCCTCGTCCATGACCTTGTGGACGTCCTTGACGTCATTGGCGTCGCGCACGAAGGACAGGGCGACCATGTCGCAGCCCATACGGAGTGCGAAACGGAGATCCTCGACGTCCTTCTCGGAAAGGGCCGGGACATTGACCGCGGCACCGGGCAGGTTGATTCCCTTGTGGTCCGAGATCACCCCGCCCTCGATGACGACCGTCTTGACCCGCGGGCCGTCGACCGAAACGACCTTGAGTTCGACATTTCCGTCGTTGATGAGGACCTGGTCGCCCTTGGCGACATCTCCGGGCAGACCCTTGTAGGTGGTCCCGCAGATCGACTTGTCGCCGGGCACGTCCTCGGTGGTGATGGTGAACTCGTCACCGCGCACCAGCTCGACGGGACCCTCGGCGAAGGTCTCCAGGCGGATCTTGGGTCCCTGCAGGTCGGCGAGCACACCCACGGCCTTGCCGGTGTCGGCGGCAGCCTGGCGGACACGGTCGTACCGCTCCTGGTGCTCTGCGTGGGATCCGTGGCTGAAGTTGAAGCGGGCCACATTCATTCCGGCCTCGATGAGAGCTTTCAGCTGCTCATACGAGTCGACGGCGGGGCCCAGAGTGCAGACGATTTTGGAACGGCGCATGGGACGGATCCTATCGGTTTGTTTTCTCGCGGAATATTCCGTCTAGTGGAAAGTCCAAATGGGCGAACGGGTGCTCAGATGTCGGGAGTTCAGTCCTGCGGTGAACCCGTCACGAGCGCGTACGCCTGAGTGGCGATCTCCAGCTCCTCATCGGTCGGAACAACGGCTACTGCTACTCGCGCGTAATCAGCAGAAATCAGCCGGGATTCCTCATCGCGGACGGAATTGCGCTCGCTGTCCAGAGCCAGACCCAATTCCTCCAGGCCCTTGACCGCCGCCTCGCGCACCGGCACGGAGTTCTCGCCGACGCCCGCGGTGAACGCCACCGCGTCCACCCGGCCGAGCACGGCCGTGTACGCGCCGATGTACTTCTTGAGGCGGTGGATGTACACGTCGAACGCTAGCGCCGCGCTCCGGTCGCCCTCGTCGCGGCGGCGCAGGATCTCCCGCATGTCGTTGTCGCCGCACAGGCCGATCAGACCGCTGCGCTTGTTGAGCAGCGCGTCGATCTCGTCGACCGACTTCCCGCCCACCCGCGCCAGATGGAAGATCACGGCCGGGTCCAGATCACCCGAGCGGGTGCCCATGACCAGGCCTTCGAGCGGGGTCAGGCCCATCGAGGTGTCCACGCACACCCCGCCCTGCACCGCCGAGGCCGAGGCGCCGTTGCCCAGGTGCAGGACGATGACGTTGGTCTCCTCGGGCGCCTTGCCGAGCAGCTTCGCCGTCTCCCGCGCCACGTACGCGTGCGAGGTGCCGTGGAAGCCGTAGCGCCGGATGGAGAGCGCGTCGGCGGTCTCGCGGTCGATCGCGTAGCGGTACGCGGACTCCGGCATCGTCGCGTGGAAGGCCGTGTCGAACACCGCGACCTGGGGGAGGTCCGGGCGGATCGCGCGGGCCACCTCGATCCCGGTGACGTTCGCCGGATTGTGCAGCGGCGCGAGCGGGACGAGCTTCGCCAGCTCGGCGAGGACCTCGGCGTCCACGACGGTCGGCTGGGTGAACTCGGTGCCGCCGTGCACCACGCGGTGGCCGATCGCGGCCAGTTCGGGGGAGTCGAGACCGAGGCCGTCCTTCGACAGCTCGGCCGCGACGGCCTCGAGGGCCGCCTTGTGGTCGGCGATCGGGCCCTCGAAGACCCGGGCCTCGGCGCCGCCGCCGGACAGCGGGGTGTGCTTGAGCCGGGAGGTCTCCTCGCCGATCCGCTCGACCAGGCCGACGGCCAGACGCGAGGCGTCGGCCATGTCGAGCAGCTGGTACTTCACGGACGAGGAGCCGGAGTTGAGGACGAGTACGCGGGTCGCAGTCACTGAAGTGGCGCTTCCTTGTGGGTGGGACTCTGGGCCTGGATCGCCGTGATGGCGACCGTGTTGACGATGTCCTGGACGAGAGCGCCGCGGGACAGGTCGTTGACCGGCTTGCGCAGACCCTGGAGCACCGGTCCGACGGCGATGGCGCCGGCCGAACGCTGCACGGCCTTGTACGTGTTGTTGCCGGTGTTGAGGTCGGGGAAGATCAGCACGCTGGCCTGGCCGGCGACCTCGGATCCGGGCAGCTTGGTCGCCGCGACGGAGGGCTCTACGGCGGCGTCGTACTGGATCGGGCCCTCGATCTTCAGGTCCGGGTTCTGCGCCCGGGCCAGCTCGGTGGCCTCGCGCACCTTGTCGACATCGGCGCCCTTGCCGGACGTGCCGGTCGAGTACGAGAGCATCGCGATCCGCGGCTCGACGCCGAACTGCTCGGCGGTGGCGGCCGACTGGAGCGCGATGTCCGCGAGCTGCTCGGCGTTCGGATCGGGGTTGACCGCGCAGTCGCCGTACACGAGGACCTTGTCGGCCAGGCACATGAAGAAGACCGAGGAGACGATCTTCGCGTCGGGCTTGGTCTTGATGATCTCGAAGGCCGGGCGGATCGTGGCCGCGGTGGAGTGCACCGAACCCGAGACCATGCCGTCCGCGAGCCCGCTCTGCACCATCAGCGTGCCGAAGTAGTTGACGTCCACCACGACGTCGCTCGCCAGCTCGGCGGTCATGCCCTTGTGGGCGCGCATCTGGGCGTAACTCTCGGCGAACGTCGCGCGCAGCTCCGAGGTCGCGGGGTCGATGATCTGCGCGTCGGCGAGGTTGATGCCCAGGTCGGCGGCCTTCTTGCGGATGGCCTCGGTGTCGCCGAGCAGCGTCAGATCGCAGACGCCGCGGCGCAGCAGGACGTCGGCGGCGCGCAGCACGCGCTCCTCGGTGCCCTCCGGCAGCACCACACGGCGCTTGTCCGAGCGGGCCTGCTCGATCAGCTTGTGCTCGAACATCATCGGAGTGACCTTGCCGCTGCGGGACACCTCCAGGCGGCCGAGCAGCTCGCCGCCGTCCACATGGCGCTCGAAGAGGCCGAGCGCGGTCTCCGCCTTGCGTGAGGTCGCGGCGTTCAACTTCCCCTCCATGGCGAAGAGTTCGGCCGCTGTCGGGAAGGAGTTGCCGGCCACGGAGATCACCGGGGTGCCGGGCGCGAGCCGCTCGGCCAGCCGCAGGATCTCCTGGCCGGGGTACTCGTTCAGGGTGAGCAGCACACCGGCGATCGGCGGCGTACCGGCGCTGTGCGCGGCGAGCGCGCCCACGACCAGGTCGGCGCGGTCGCCGGGCGTCACCACGAGACAGCCCGGGGTCAGCGCCTTGAGGAAGTTGGGCAGCATGGCGCCGCCGAACACGAAGTCCAGGGCGTCGCGCGCGAGTCCGGAGTCGTCGCCGAGCAGCACCTTGCCGCCGAGGGCATGCGTGATCTGCGCGACGGTGGGTGCGGCGAGCGCCGGCTCGTCGGGCAGGACGTAGCAGGGCACGGGGAGTTGGACGCCCAGCTTCTCGGCGATCACATCGCGGTCCTCGCCCGCGACCCGGTTCACGGCCATCGCGAGCACATCGCAGCCGAGCGCCTCGTACGCGCGGTACGCGTTGCGCGCCTCGGAGCGCACGGAACCGGCCCCCTGGTTCTTGCCGCCGACGACGGGGAGCACCCACGCGCCGAACTCGTTCGCGAGCCGTGCGTTGAGCGCCAGTTCGTCGGGGAGCTGCGTGGCGGCGAAGTCGGTGCCGAGCACGAGCACCACCTCGTACTCGCGGGCCACCTGGTGGAAGCGGTCGACCAGCTGCGAGACCAGTTCGTCCGTGCCCTGCTCGGCCTGGAGCGCGGAGGCCTCGTGGTAGTCCATGCCGTAGACGCTCGCGGCGTCCTGCGTGAGGCGGTAGCGCGCCCTCAGCAGATCGAAGAGCCGGTCCGGACCGTCGTGGACGAGCGGACGGAAGACGCCCACCCGGTCGACCTGGCGGGTCAGGAGCTCCATGACTCCCAGTTCGACGACCTGCCGGCCGTCACCTCGGTCGATTCCGGTCACGTACACGCTGCGCGTCACGCCTGGTCTCCGTTCCTTGCTTCGTCGGGTGCTTCGCTCGATTGTCGGGCGGCAGGCGGCGGTGCGCCTGCGGATCGGGTACGTGAGTTCGTACGGTCATCCACCGCGGCGTGGGCGGCTGAAAATTACCCGTTATGGTGGGCTTGCCCTCTTGACAATACCCCCGTGGGTGGATAGGGCGCCCGGTGGACGAAGGCCCCGAGTCCGGTGGGACGAAGGGCCCTGAGGGTCCCTTCCGGTGGAGTAAGTGAACGGGGCACACCTGTGTGGCCCGTGGAACAATCGGGGCCATATGGGCCGCCCTCACGCGTACGACTAGCGAGCAGGAGACACAGCACGATGCGTATCGGAGTTCTCACCGCAGGCGGCGACTGCCCCGGCCTGAACGCAGTGATCCGGTCGGTCGTGCACCGCGCCGTCGCCGCGCACGGGGACCAGGTCATCGGTTTCGAGGACGGTTACAAGGGACTCCTCGACGGCTACTACCGCCCCCTCGACCTCGTCGGCGTCAGCGGCATCCTCTCCCGCGGCGGCACGATCCTCGGCTCCGCCCGCCTGGAGAAGGGCCGTCTGGAGGACGCCGTCGCCAACGCTCCCGCGCTCGCCAAGAAGCTCGGTATCGACGTGCTCATCCCGATCGGCGGCGAGGGCACGCTCACCGCGGCCCGGATGCTGTCGGACGCCGGGATGCCGGTGGTCGGCGTCCCGAAGACGATCGACAACGACATCAACGCCACGGACCGCACCTTCGGCTTCGACACCGCCGTCGGTGTGGCCACCGAGGCGATGGACCGCCTCAAGACGACCGCCGAATCGCATCAGCGCGTCATGGTCGTCGAGGTCATGGGCCGGCACGCGGGCTGGATCGCGCTGGAGTCCGGGATGGCGGGCGGTGCGCACGGAATCTGTCTGCCGGAGCGGCCGTTCGACCCCGCCGACCTGGTGAAGATGGTCGAGGAGCGGTTCGCGCGCGGCAAGAAGTTCGCGGTCATCTGCGTCGCCGAAGGCGCGCACCCCATCGACGGCACGATGGACTACGGGACCGGCGAGATCGACCAGTACGGGCACGAGCGCTTCAAGGGCATCGGCACCGCCCTCGCCCACGAGCTGGAGCACCGCCTCGGCAAGGAGGCCAAGCCGGTCATCCTCGGCCACGTCCAGCGCGGCGGCACGCCGACCGCGTACGACCGCGTGCTCGCGACGCGCTTCGGCTGGCATGCCGTCGAGGCCGCGCACCGCGGTGAGTTCGGGAAGTTCACGGCGCTGATCGGCACGGATGTACGGATGGTGCCGCTGGCGGACGCGGTGACCGAGCTGAAGACCGTGCCGGAGTACCGGATGGCGGAGGCGGAGTCCGTCTTCTGAGCAGTCCTGCTCCGGTGCAGGCCCCCGCCTTGGTGGGGGCCTGTTGCGTTGGGGGCGCGGGCGGTTGCGGACCGGCCGCTGACCGGTCGTCGGACCTTCCCCGGCCGGGACCTCAGGCCCCTCCTCCACGGACCCTCGTCCAGAAATGGTCCAGAATCCGGGTGAGGAACTCGCGGGCACCCTCTCCGGTGTCGCCCGAATCACCCCAGCCGAGCGTGGCCGCCATCCGGCCGTGGTACTCGTCGTGCAGGGATTCCAGGGCGGGCTCGATGTGCCGGGCCGCGAGCGGGATCAGCTTGGCGATCGGTTTGACGTACGGCTGCCAGCGCGCGGTCGCCGCGCTGGTGAGGAGCTCCGTCAGGCGCTTGTCGAGGCCCATCACCGAGGCGTACGCCTTGGGGGAGAGGCCGAGGACCTGCGCGAGCGCGTTCGACTGGCGCTCGTTGCCGTCCCAGGCGTCGCGCTCCTCCATCGCCAGATACGTACGGTGGTCGATGCCGACCTCCCGCGCCAGGTCCTCCGTCGCGAGCCCCCGTGCGAGCCGGTGCTCGCGCAAGGTGCGGGCGGCGCCGAGGAGTTCGGCCGGCGTGCACCACAAGGCGCCCGCGAGCGCGGTCAGTTCGCTGCCGGTCGGCGCGACGAGGCCGCGCTCCCAGGCGATGACAGTGTCCGGGGTGACATACGGCAACCCGTAACTGGCCCGGATTCCGTACGCCACATGCCCGGGCGCCATACCCAGCGCCTCCCGGAGCCGGCGGGCGGCGGGAGCGTTGAACGGCGGAGAGGTCTGAGACACGCGGTCACGCTAAGTGCGGCGGTGGCGGTTGGCTACGGTGCGTTCGCCCAGGATCACGGGTCGTAGGAACGTACGGGCGCACAACGCGCTGACCTGCAAAGGTCCGGACCAGGCTTTCCGCGGGCCCCGGCCTTCAGTTTCTGAAGGAAAAGAGAAAGTGGGAGCGCTCCCCGTCCCAAGTCTTGACGCCTCCCGTCCCGCTCGCAACAGTGGGCCCACCCCCACAACCCCCCACCACAGGAGCGCCGATCGTGATATCGCGCCGACTGTTTCTCACGGGTGCCACGGCGAGCGCAGCCGCTGCCGCCGCATCCCTCGCCGTACCGTCCTGGAGTGCCGGAGCCGCCCAGGACGGTCCCGCGGCCGCCGCCCCCGCCACCTGCGAACTCGCCCTGGCCAACAAGTCGTTGAGCGGCACCGTCCGTGCCTATGTGACCGGGCACGAACAGGGCACCGGCAACTGGGTCCTGCTGCGGGCCGACGGCTCCGTCTACCGGCCCGAGTCGCCGGGCGCCCCGCAGACCCCGCTGCCCGTCGACTGCGCCATCCCGCTGAACCCCGCGGGCGCGGCGCCCAAGGTCGTCACGCTGCCGCAGATGTTCGGCGCGCGCGTCTACTTCGTACGCGACGACACCCTGGACTTCTATCTCAACCCGGGCCCCGGCCTCGTCGAACCGGCCTTCGCCACCCCCACCGACTCCAACTACGGCAAGACCTGGTCGTTCTGCGAGTTCACCTTCAATCCGCAGCAGCTCTTCGCGAACATCAGCTACGTCGACCTCGTGACGGCCCTGCCCGTCGGTCTGACCCTCGAAGGCGACGCCACGCACACCGTCGCACCGCTGCCCGACGGCGCCGTCGACCGGATCGCCGCCGACCTCCAGGCACAGGCCGCCCGCGACGGACAGCCCTGGGACCGGCTGGTCATCCGGGGCGGCGACGGCAAGGTGCTGCGCTGCATCTCGCCGCAGAACCTGATGGCGCCGTACTTCGACCGGCCCGACCAGATGCCGTTCCGCGATCTGTGGAACGGCTACGTCGACCGGGTCTGGGAGAAGTACCGCGGCGAGGACCTGCGGATCGATCTGCAGGGCGGGCGCGGGGTGTTCACCGGCCGCGTCAGCGGGGACACGCTCACGTTCAACGGCGGCCACAGCTTCCCCAAACCGGCCTCGAAGGACATCTTCACCTGCAACCACGGGCCGTTCACCAACAACCCGGCCGACTCCGACGACAAGAAGGGCCTCCTGGCCCGCCTCGCCGCCGGGTTCAACCGCAGCATCATGCTCACGCACCCCGACCAGCCGAACGGCACGACCGCGGACGACTACTACAAGGACGCGACCACCAACCACTGGTCACGCGTCGTCCACGCCAACTCCCCGATCGGATACGCCTTCCCGTACGACGACGTACGCCCCGAAGGCCAGCCGGATGTGTCCGGCGCGGCGCACGACGGCAACCCGCGCCGGTTCACGGTGAGCGTCGGCGCCTGACCCCGAGGCTGAGCCCCCGGATTCCGGGGGGTCAGCCCTCACCTCGGATTCCGGGGCTCAGCCCTTCACCGCACCACCCAGCGCGAAACCCCCGCCGAGCCGCCGCGCGATCAGCACGTACAGCAGGATCACCGGTGTCGAGTAGATGATCGAGAACGCGGCGAGCTGGCCGTACACGACGGTGCCGCGGTTGCCGAAGAAGTCGTTGATGGAGACCGAGGCCGGCATCTGGGCGGGGTCGAGCAGGAGCATGAACGGGACGAAGAAATTGCCCCACATCATGACGAAGGAGAAGACCGTCACCACGGCGACGCCCGGTCCCATCAGCGGCAGCACGATCCGGAGCATCGAGGTGAGCGTGGACGCGCCGTCCGTCCACGCCGCCTCCTCCAGCTCCTTCGGCACCCCGTCCATGAAGTTCTTCATCAGCCAGACGGCGAACGGGAGCTGGGACGCGGCGAAGAAGAAGATGGTGCCGGACATCGAGTCGATCAGGTCGACCTGGACGAACAGCGCGTACACCGGAACCATGATCGCGGTGATCGGCAGACAGGTCGCGAAGAGGATCGTCATCAGGAACGGCCGCGTGAACCGCGAGCGGTAGCGCGACAGCGGATACGCGGCGAAGGCCGCGCACACCACCGTGAGCAGGGTCCCGCCGCCGCACAGGATCAGGCTGTTGAGCAGCGGTGTGAAGGTGATGTCGTCGACGAGGACGGCGTCGTAGTTGTCGAAGGTCCAGCTGCCCGGCAGCTTCACCTTCAGATTCGCGTCCGCGTCCAGCGAGGACAGGACCACCCACGCGAGCGGCAGCACGAACGCCGCCGCCACCGCGAGCAGCCCGAGATCGGCCGCGATGCGGTGCCGCGTACGGCGGCGGAGCTTGCTCACCCCGGAGAGCGCCATCTCAGACCTCCGTCCGCAGCAGCCGCATGTACACGAGCGAGAACAGCGAGCCGACGATGAGGAGCAGGAGTGCCACGGCCGTCGCGTATCCGATCATGCTGTTCTGGAAGGCCTGTTCGTACATGTAGAGGGGCAGGGTCTGGCTGCGGCCGCCCGGTCCGCCACGGGTCATCACCCAGATCAGGCCGAAGACCGAGAGCGTCTGCAGGGTGTTCAGCATCAGGTTCGTGCCGATGGAGCGGCGGATCATCGGCAGCGTGATGTGCCACAGGCGGCGCCAGCCGCCCGCGCCGTCCACCTCGGCCGACTCCACGACTTCCTTGGGGATCTCGTTGAGCGCCGCCGAGTAGACGAGCATCGAGAAGGCCGTGCCGCGCCAGACGTTCGCGAACGAGACCGCCAGGATCGGCAGCGTGAACATCCAGTTCTGGGACGGGAGATGAAGGAATTCGAGGATCGAGTTCAGGGTGCCCTCGCGGCGGAAGAACGCGTAGAGCAGGAAGCCCGCGACGACTTCCGGAAGCACCCACGCGGTCACCACGATGCCGCCGGTGACCGTGCGCACCGTCTTCGAGGCGCGCTGCATGAGCAGTGCGAGACCGAGGCCCAGCGTGTTCTGTCCGATCAGCGACGACAGGACCGTGAAGACCAGCGTCAGCCAGACCGCGTTGAGGAAGTCGTCGTCGCCGAACGCCTCGCGGAAGTTCTCGAAGCCGATGAAGGACGAGTCCGCCTGGCCGGTCAGCTGGAGATCCGTGAAGGCCAGATAGACGCAGTACCCGATGGGCCCTGCCAGGAACGCGAGCAGCAGCAGTACCGCCGGCGAAAGGGGCAGGGCCCGGGTCAGAGAGCGCTTTTTCACTTCTTGGTTACTTCGCCCTTGGTGACGGACTCGAGTTCCTCGTCATACGTGGAGGCCGCCTCGTCGACCGATGAGTCACCGGTCGTGACCGACTCCATCGCCTCCTGGATCGCCACCGACACCTGCGGATACGCCGGGTAGGCGGGCCGGTAGTGGGTGAACTCCACGAGATCGGTGAAGAACTTGATGCCGGGCTGCGCCTTCACGTACTCCGGGTCCTCCGCGACGTCGTTGCGGACCGCGATCCCGGAGTTCGCGATGTACCAGCGCTGGGCGTTCTCCTTGGTCTGCATCGTCTTGATGAACTCGAAGGCGAGGTCCTTGTTGGCCGCCTTCGAGGGGATCGCCCAGGTCCAGCCGCCGGACATGGAGACCTTGCCGGGCGCCTGGCCGTTCTGTGTCGGCATGGGCGCCAGGCCCAGCTCCTCGGACCAGGTGGGCCACTCGTGTCCCGAGCCCTCCAGCCAGTCCTGCGGCAGCCAGGAGCCGTCGAGGTTGATGGCCAGCTTCCCCTCCGGGAGCAGTTCACCGCGTACGCGCGTGCCGATGTTCGGGTCGAGCGCGTCCTCGACCGGCGGGCCCAGCTTCTCCTTGTAGACCGTCTCCACGAACTCCAGGGAGTCCTTGAAGCCCTGGTTGCCCTGCACCCACTTCTTCGACGAGGGGTCGTACAGCGGGTCCGCGCCCGTCCCGTACAGGAGCATCTCGAAGCCCTGCATCGTGGACTGCTCGCCGCCGGGCTTTCCGGTGTAGACGTTCAGCGGGATGACGTCCGGCACCTTCTTCTTGATGGTGCGCGCGGCGTCGAGGATCTCCGCCCAGTTCTTCGGCTGCCAGTCCTCGGGCAGTCCGGCCTTCTTGAAGAGCGCCTTGCTGTACCAGATCCCGCGGGTGTCGGTGCCGTCGGGAACCCCGTAGGTCTTGCCGTCCTCGGCCTTCGCGGCGGCCTGCGCGGTCTCGATGAACTGCGGCCAGTCCTTCCACTTCTTCAGATACGGATCCAGCGGGGTCAGATAGCCGCTGGTGATGTCCGAGTTGATGAGGAAGGTGTCCTCGTAGACGAGGTCGGGCGCGGTCTTCGCGGAGCGCAGCATCTGCTGCACCTTCGTGTAGTACTCGGCGTCCGGGGCCTTGATCGGGATCAGTTCGACCTTCTTGCCCGGATTCTCCTTCTCGAACTGCTTCTTGATCGCGGCGAGGTTCTTGTCCTGGACCTTGATGGAATTGTCCGTGGACTGCTTGAACGAGACCTTGAGGGTGTCCGGGTCACTCCCGGAGTCATCCCCGCAGGCAGTCAGCGTGGTGGCGGCGAGCAGGGCGGATGCGGCGAGTGCCAGGGGCGCGGTGGCACGACGACGGCGGCGCACGATAGGACCTCCTACGAGCCTGCGGGGCGGCTGCTCGGTGAACGTACGGTCGTTGTTCACCGAGGGTCAATGCCCGTGCGCCCGCAGAGATCGGATCTGTGACAACGTTGTTATGGCGCGGGGGAGATGGCGGTGCGGGAGCGGGACCTCACCCCGTGACCCAGCGATAGTGCAGCTCGGGCCGCCCGACCTGCCCGTACTGCGGAGCGCGCACCGCGCGGCCCGAGTCGACGAGATGCTCCAGGTAGCGGCGGGCCGTGATCCGCGACAGCCCCGCCGACTCGGCGGCCGCCGCGGCGCTCAGCCCCTCCGGCGCCGCCCGGAGCGTGCCGATGACCCGGTCGAGGGTCGGTGCGCTGAGCCCCTTCGGCAGCGCGGCCGGCTGCGGTGCGCGCAGCGACGCCAGCGCCCGGTCCACCTCGTCCTGACCGGTGGCCTCGCCCGTCGTCGTACGGAACTCCGCGTAGCGTACGAGGCGGTCGCGCAGCGTCGAGAACGTGAACGGTTTGAGCACGTACTGCACCACGCCCAGCGAGACACCCTCGCGGACCACGGCCAGATCGCGCGCCGAGGTCACCGCGATCACATCCGCCTGGTGCCCGGCCGCGCGCAGGCTGCGGGCCAGCTGCAGACCGTGCCCGTCGGGCAGATGCAGATCGAGCAGCAGCAGATCGATCCGGGTGCGCTCCAGGGCCCTGCGGGCGGCCGCGCCCGAGTGTGCTTTGGCGACCGCGCGGAAGCCGGGGACGCGGTTGACGTACATGGCGTGCGCGTCCGCGGCCACCGGGTCGTCCTCGACGATCAGGACCCGGATGGCGTCGGACGGTTCACCGGCGCCGGGGTCCCGGGGCCTGTCCCCGGGCCGGCCCATCCCTCTGGCCTCGCTCATGTCCGCACCTCCGTCTCCCGCTCCCCGTCCGTCTCCCGTTGCCCCGGCAGCCCGCTCAGCGGCAGCCGTACGGTGAACTGCGCGCCGCCGTCCTCCGAGGCGTCGACCGTGACCGTGCCCGCGTGCCGGTGCACCGTCTGTCGCACCAGCGCCAGACCGATCCCGCGCCCCGGCCCCTTGCCGGACCAGCCCCGCGCGAACACGTCCACACCGTCGGGCACGCCCGGACCGTTGTCCGACACGGAGACGAGCAGCTCGCCCTCGTGCACCAGCGCGGTGACCGTGACCGCGGCACCCGGGGTGCCGGTCGCGGCGTCCACCGCGTTGTCGATCAGATTGCCGAGCACGGTGACCAGGTCACGGGCGGGCAGCGTATCCGGAAGCAGCCGGTCGTCAAGCCTGCTGTCGGGGGAGAGCTCCAGCTCGACCCCGCGCTCGTTGGCCTGCGCGGCCTTGCCGAGCAGCAGCGCGGCGAGCACCGGCTCGCCGACCGCGGTGACCACCCGGTCGGTGAGCGCCTGGGCCAGCTCCAGCTCGGCCGTCGCGAACTCGACAGCCTCCTCCGAACGCCCCAGCTCGATCAGCGAGACCACCGTGTGCAGCCGGTTCGCGGCCTCGTGCGCCTGCGAGCGCAGTGCCTCCGTGAAGCCGCGCTCATGGTCCAGCTCGCCGGTCAGCGCCTGCAGTTCGGTGTGGTCGCGCAGCGTGACCACGGTGCCGCGCCGCTCACCTCCGGTCACCGGCGAGGTGTTCACGACGATCACCCGGTCCGCGGTCAGATGCACCTCGTCGACGCGCGGCTCGGCCGCCAGGAGCGCCCCGGTCAGCGGGGCGGGCAGCCCCAGGTCCGCGGCGTTGCGGCCGACGACCTCGCCCTCGATGCCGAGCAGCTCCCGCGCCCCGTCGTTGAGCAGCGCGATCCTGCGCTGTCCGTCGAGCATCAGCAGACCCTCGCGCACCGCATGCAGCGCGGCCTGATGGTAGTCGTGCATCCGGCTCAGCTCGGCCGCGTTCATCCCGTGCGTGGAGCGCCGCAGCCGCGCGTTGGTGACGTACGTGCCGATGCCGCCGAGGGCCAGGGCGCCGAGCGCCACCGCGAGCAGCCCGGTGAGCTGGCGCTGCACGCGTTCGGTGATCTCCTCGATCTTGATGCCGGCGCTGACGAGGCCGACGATCCGCTCGCCGTCACGGATCGGTGTGACGACCCGGACCGAGGGGCCGAGCGTCCCCGTGTACGTCTCGGAGAACGTGCTGCCGTCGAGGGCGGGCTTGATGTGGCCGAGGAACTTCGCGCCGATGTTCTGCGGCTCCGGGTGCGTCCAGCGGATGCCCTCCGGATTCATGATCGTCACGAAGTCGACATCGGCGACCTCGCGGACCGACTCGGCGTACGGCTGCAGGGTCGCGGTCGGGTGGTCACCGCGGATCGCCTGCAGCACCGACGGGGAGAGCGCCACCGAGCGGGCCGCCGCGGTCGCCTGCCGCACGGCTGCGTTCTCGGCCTGGTGGTGCGCGCTCACGTACGCGAAGACCGCGCAGCCCGCCACGACGACCGCGACCAGGACGACCTGCATCGCGAAGAGCTGGGCGGCGAGGGAGCGCGGGCGGGGGATCCGGGGCAGCGTGCGGGGCCGCGGGACCGGGGGTATCGGTGACACGCAGCCAGTGTGCACATGACGTAAGCGCGAACTAAATGTACGCAAGGGTGACCCCGCTCACGGACTCATGGATATTCACGGCGAACCACAGAGCTGTGCGGACATGCGGCACAGGGCTGTGAACAGCTGTGAAGAGCCGTATGTGCGAGGAGGCACCGTGGCAGCGACAACCGCTCCGCCGGTCAAGCGGGACAGGACTCACTACCTTTACATCGCGGTCATTGTCGCGGTGGCGCTCGGCATCGTCGTGGGCTTCGCGGCCCCGGGTGTCGCGGTGGAGCTGAAGCCGATCGGGACCGGCTTCGTCAACCTGATCAAGATGATGATCTCGCCGATCATCTTCTGCACGATCGTGCTCGGCATCGGGTCCGTACGGAAGGCCGCGAAGGTCGGCGCGGTGGGCGGTATCGCCCTGCTGTACTTCACGGCCATGTCGATGGTCGCGCTCGCGATCGGTCTTGTCGTCGGCAACATCCTCGACCCCGGTACGGGTCTCGCGGTGACGGACTCCGTCGCGGCCACCGGTCATGAGCAGGTCGACGCCGAGGCCAAGAGCACCGAGGAGTTCCTGCTCGGCGTCATCCCGACGACGCTGGTCTCCGCCTTCACCGGCGGCGAGGTCCTGCAGACCCTGGTCGTCGCGCTGCTCGCCGGCTTCGCGCTGCAGGCCATGGGCGACACCGGCCAGCCGATCCTGCGCGGGGTCGAGCACATCCAGCGCCTGGTCTTCCGGATCCTCTCGATGATCATGTGGGCCGCCCCGATCGGTGCCTTCGGCGCCATCGCCGCCGTCACCGGCTCCGCGGGCCTCGACGCGCTCAAGAGCCTCGCGGTCCTGATGATCGGCTTCTACATCACCTGCATCCTCTTCGTCTTCCTCGTGCTCGGAGCGCTCCTGCGGATCGTCGCGGGCCTCAACATCCTCACGCTCTTCAAGTACCTGAGCCGTGAGTTCCTGCTCATCCTGTCGACCTCGTCCTCCGAGTCGGCGCTGCCGCGCGTCATCGCGAAGATGGAGCACATGGGCGTCAGCAAGCCCGTGGTCGGCATCACCATCCCGACCGGCTACTCCTTCAACCTCGACGGCACCATGATCTACATGACCATGGCGTCCCTGTTCGTGGCGGACGCCATGGGCACCCCGATGTCCATCGGCGAGCAGATCCCGCTGCTGCTCTTCCTGTTCGTCGCCTCGAAGGGCGCGGCGGGTGTCACCGGCGCCGGTCTCGCGACCCTGGCCGGCGGTCTGCAGTCGCACAAGCCCGCCCTCGTCGACGGCATCGGTCTGATCGTCGGCATCGACCGCTTCATGAGCGAGGCCCGCGCCCTGACGAACTTCGCGGGCAACGCGGTCGCCACCGTCCTCATCGGCACCTGGACCAAGGAGATCGACCGCGGCCGCGTGGACGAGGTCCTCGCGGGCCGTATCCCCTTCGACGAGCGCACGCTCCTCGACGACGGACACGGCACGGGCGAGCGGTCGGACACGGTGCCGCTGCAGAAGAGCGGCGACAAGGAGGAGGCCGCGGTCTGACCGCACCTCCCGCCACACGCACCCGGGCCCGGAACCTCGACAGGTTCCGGGCCCGGGTGCGTTCAGCGGGTCACTACTCGCCGCAGGTGAAGTCCTCGGGCGAGGTCCTCAGCTTGCCCAGGAGCGTGCGCAGCGTCGTGCGCTCGCGCTCGGACAGGTCGGCGAAGAGCTCCTGCTCGACCGTGTCGAGCGCCGAGTCCGCCTTGCGCAGCCGGGCCTTGCCCTCCGGGGTGATGTCCACGATGTGGCGGCGGCGGTCGGCGGGGTCGCGGCGGCGGTGGATCAGATCGTCCTTCTCCAGGCCGTTGAGCAGCGCGACCAGGACGCTCGGGTCGACGCCCAGGCCGTCGATCAGGGCCTTCTGCGAGACCGGCCCGTCGGACAGCAGCTGCAGCGTGGCCACGTGCCGCGGGCTGAGCCCGGCCGTGCCGACCGCTCTGCGGATCAGGCTCTCGGTGATCCCGCCGTGGTACGCGAGCAGGAACGCCGGGCGGTAGTGCGGCTCTGCGGGCTCGGAGGGTGCCATACCCCACACGGTACCAAGGGCTCCATGGTGGAATAACTTAAATCATTGATGTGCTTCAATGATGTCGAGCCTTCGATGGTTGAGGGCCAAGCAGCATTGGTCCGCGCCCGGGCCGGTGCCCGTCCCCATCTCCCTGGAGTCCCGTATGTTCCTCGCCTACGCGATCGTCGGCGTCCTGCTCGCCCTCGCCCTCGCCGCCTCCGCCACCCTCACGTTCTCCCGCAACCCCGCGATCGTGGAGTCCATGGACAAGGTCGGTGTCCCCGGGTCCTGGCTGCCGCGGCTCGCCGCACTGAAGGCAGCCGGCGCGGTGGGTCTGCTCGTCGGGCTCGCGGTCCCGTTCATCGGGGTGGCCGCCGGGATAGGTGTCGTCCTCTACTTCATCGGCGCCGTCGTCTTCCACGTGCGCGCCAAGGACTACGCGGTCGCGCCCGTCGTGGTCCTCGTCCTGCTCGCCGCCGCCGCCGTGGTGCTGCGCCTCGCCTCCGCGTAAGCGGTCCGCCGCGGACTCCGGCGCCGGGGCTCCCCACCGCCGGGGCTTTCCTTGACGTCGGCGTCAAGGATTACCGTCGTACGCATGCGAATCGGCGAGCTGGCCGAGCGGGCCGGGACCACCACGCGCACGCTCCGGTACTACGAGGCGCGCGGGCTGCTGCCCGTGCGGCGCGGCAGCAACGGGTACCGGGCGTACGACGAGAGCGATCTGCGGCTCGTGGAGCAGATCAAGGTGCTGCAGGACTTCGGGTTCGGCCTGGAGGAGACGAGGCCGTTCGTGGAGTGTCTGCGCGCGGGCCATCCCGAGGGCGACTCCTGCCCCGCCTCGCTCGCCGTCTACCGGCGCAAGCTCGATGAACTCGACGCGCTGATCGGCGAGTTGGAGTCGGTGCGGGCGAAGGTGCGCGGTCAGCTGGTGCGAGCCGAGGAGGCCCGCTCCCGCCTCGCCGCCGAGGCGGCGGTGCCCGGCGGCCCCGATCCGCTGTGCGAGACGACGCCAACCGGGGCGCCGTCGCAGGAGAACGAGGGGTGAGGACCGTGGTGAAGGCCGAAGGTGTGCCCGAGGTGACCGATGCCGACTTCGAGCAGGAGGTTCTGAAGGCCCCACTGCCCGTGCTCGTCGAGTACACGGCCGCCTGGTGCGGGCCGTGCCGCCAACTGGCGCCCGTGCTCAGCGAGATCGCACGCGAGGAAGGCGAACGCCTCAAGGTGGTCCAGCTCGACGTGGACGCCAACCCCGGTACGACGACGGCGTACGGCGTTCTGTCGATGCCCACCCTGATGGTGTTCAAGGACGGCGAACCGGTGTGGCAAGTGGTCGGCGCCCGCCCCAAGCGCAAGCTTCTCGCGGAGCTCGCGGAGGTGGTCTAGGGGCTGTCCGGCTCCGGACAGGCCCTAGTTCCGGAGCCGCGGTGCGGCGGCGGGGGAGCCGTGTTCCGCCCCCGCCGCTCCCGCCGAGCCCGCGCTCAGCCCGCCGAGCAGCCGCAGCCCGTCCGCCGCCGCGCTGCCCGGCGGCGCCGAGAGCACGATGAGTTCCATGCCCGAGGCGTCGGGCAGCGTGAAGTTCTCCTGGTGCAGTTCGAGGAGTCCGACCAGCGGGTGGCGGTACGTCTTGCGGCCGTGGGTGCGTGCCCGGACGTCGGCGCGGGCCCACAGCCGCCGGAAGCGTTCGCTGCCCATGGCCAACTCCCCGATGAGCGAGGCGAGTCGGGGGTCGTCGGGGTACTTGCCCGCGGCCAGCCGCAGATGCCCGACCGCGTCGAGCGTGCACTGCTCCCACTCCGCGTAGAGCCCGCGCTCGGCCTCCTCCAGGAAGATGTGCCGCGCCGTGTTGAGCCCCGCCGCCGAGGACCGGCCGAACAGGAGGGCCGCGAGCCGGTTCCCGGCGAGCACGTCGAGCCGGTGGTTCATGATCAGTGCCGGTGCGTCCGGTACGAGGTCCAGGACCCGGAGCAGCTCGGGCCGTACCCGCCCGCCCGGCGCCTTCGCCCGCGTGCGGCGCCGGCAGGCGAGCCGGGCGAGGTGCTCGCGCTCGGTCCCGTCCAGGCCGAGGACCCGCGCGAGCGCGTCGAGCACCTGGTCGGAGGGCTGTGTGGCCCGCCCCTGCTCCAGACGTACGTAGTAGTCGACGCTGACCCCGGACAGATGCGCGACCTCCTCGCGCCGCAGCCCCGCGACCCGGCGCCGGCTGTCCACGGGGATGCCGACGCCCGCCGGATCGACCCGCGCCCGCCGCGTCCGCAGAAAGCCGCCGAGGTCGTCACCGCCGGTGCGCTCGGTCTCCGCGTGTTCCCGTTCCCCAGGTGCCATGCCCTCGAGTATCACCGCGGCGGCCGCCCGCGTGGGTGGCCCTGCCAGTACCAGGAAGTCCGGTCCTACGGATACGGCGCCCCTGAATCCGCGCGCCGAAAGCCCCCCAGGATCGAGGCGAGCCGGTCCGCCGAGGACCGGATCCCCTGCCGAGGAGTCCTGATGAAGGTACTGATCGTCCACGCCCACCCCGAGCCCCGTTCCCTCAACGGCGCGCTCAAGGACATCGCCGTATCGACGTTGCGGGAGGCCGGCCACGAGGTGCGGGTCAGTGATCTGTACGCGATGCGGTGGAAGGCGGCCGCCGACGCCGGGGACTACGGTCCGCACGCCTCCACCCCGCTCAAGGTCGCCGCGGACTCCGGCCGCGCTTTCGAGGCCGGGGCGCTCGGCGACGACGTACGCGCCGAGCAGGAGAAGCTCCTGTGGGCGGACACCGTCATCCTCCAGTTCCCGCTGTGGTGGTACTCGATGCCCGCGATCCTCAAGGGCTGGGTGGACCGGGTCTTCACCTACCGCTTCGCGTACGGGGTCGGTGAGCACAGCGACGTCAAGTACGGGGAGCGGTACGGCGAAGGCACCCTCGCGGGCCGCAGGGCCCTGCTCTCGGTGACCGTCGGCGGCCCCGAGGCGCACTACGGACCGCGCGGCATCAACGGCCCGATCGAGGACCTGCTGTTCCCCATCCAGCACGGGATCCTCTTCTACCCGGGCATCGAGTCCGTCGAGCCGTTCGTCGTGCACGGCGCGGACCGGATGTCCGAGGACACGTTCGCGGACATCGCCAAGGCCTGGCGCGAGCGGCTGCTCACGCTGGAGGAGGCGGAGCCGATCCCGTACCGGCGGCAGAACTTCGGCGACTACGAGCTCCCTTCGCTCCAGTTGAAGGAGGGTCTTGAGCCCGCGGGACGCAGCGGATTCGGGCTGCACGTACGCCGGTGAAGGGGCATAAAAAATCCCCGGCTGTTTGACAACCGAGGCAATTCCACGCGTATATTGGATGTTTCTGTGCACACAGAAAAGGACCTCTCGAAGAGGTCCAACGAAGACACCATATCGCGCGAGGAGCCGAATTGTCAACGTCCGACGAGCTGCGGAGCGAGCAGGAATTCGTCGCCCGTGTGTATACGCGTCTGGGACAGCTCCAGGAAGCCGCCGAGAACGCGGCCGCACGCGCCCTTGAGCAGGTCGGGAGCGGGCGGCAGGCACGCCTCGAACGGGATGTCGCCGTCGAGGAGAAGGGCCGTCTGGTCGCCGAACTGAACGGGGTGGAAAACGGTCTGGTCTTCGGCCGTATCGATCTCAATCATCCGGACGACCTCATCGAGGAACGCGACAGTTTCCACATCGGACGCATCGGAATCCGCGCCGACGACCGGGACCGCACACCGATCCTGATCGACTGGCGCGCCGATGTCGCACGGCCCTTCTATCTCGCCACGCACCATGTGCCGATGGGTCTTCGCCGCCGCCGGCACATCACGATGAAGGGCCATGAGGTCCTCGCGCTGCACGACGAGATCCTCGACCTCAGCGACGAGCGGCGCACCGGCTTCGAGGACCCGAACGGCGACGCGGTGCTGCTTGCCGCGCTCAACGCCGCGCGCACGGGCCGCATGGGCGACATCGTGCAGACCATCCAGGCCGAGCAGGACCGCATCATCCGGGCCCCGCACCGTGGCGTGATGGTCGTGGAGGGCGGGCCCGGCACCGGCAAGACCGCGGTCGCGCTGCACCGGGCCGCGTACCTCCTCTACGCACAGCGCGAACTGCTCGCGAAGCGCGCCGTGTTGATCGTCGGACCCAACCCGGCCTTCCTCGGCTACATCGGCGAGGTGCTGCCCTCGCTCGGCGAGACAGGCGTACTGCTCGCGACCGTCGGCGAGCTGTTCCCCGGCGTCCACGCCACGGGCGAGGACACCCAGGACGCCGCCGAGGTGAAGGGACGCGCCGCGATGGCGGAGGTGCTCGCCGAGTTCGTACGGGACCGGCAGTCCGTGCCCGGCACCGTCCTGGAGATCGACCACGAGGACCACGGGACGCTGTACCTGGACACCGCGATGGCCGAGGCGGCGCGGACCGCCGCGCGCGAGACGCACCTGCCGCACAACCTCGCCCGCCCCTACTTCGCGTTCCGGCTCGTCGACGCGCTCACCGAGCAGCTCGTCGAGCGGATCGGCGCCGACCCGTTCGGCGGTCCGAATCTGCTCGGGCCCGACGACATCGCCCAGCTCGGCAAGGACGTCGCGACCAGCGCGGCCGTGCACGGCGCCATCGCGGACCTCTGGCCGGAGCTCACCCCGCAGCAGCTCGTACGGGAGCTGCTCGCCGACCCCGTCGGCTATCTCCCGGACGAGGACGCCGCGTTGATCCGCCGGGCGTCCGGACCGTGGACCGCCGCCGACGTCCCGTTGCTCGACGAGGCCGCCGAGCTGCTCGGCGTCGACGACTCGGCGGAGCGGGCCCTGCAGGAGGCCGAGCGCCAGCGCAGGATCGAGTACGCGCAGGGCGTGCTCGACCTGTCGTTCGCCTCGCGCACCTACGAGTTCGAGGACAAGGAGGAACTGTACATCGACAAGGCAGACGCCGCCGAGGTGCTCTCCGCGCACGACATCATCGACGCCGAGCGGATGGCCGAGCGCCAGGAGGAGGCCGATCTGCGCAGCGCCGCCGAGCGCGCCGCCGAGGACCGGACCTGGGCGTTCGGGCACATCATCGTGGACGAGGCGCAGGAGCTCTCGGCCATGGCGTGGCGGCTTCTGATGCGGCGTTCGCCCACCAAGTCGATGACGCTCGTGGGCGATCCGGCGCAGGCCGGCGACGCGGCCGCGCTCGGCTCGTGGGCCTCGATCCTCGGACCGTACGTGGGACACCGCTACGAGCACGTACGGCTCGACGTCAACTACCGCACGCCCGCCGAGATCATGGAACTGGCCGCGGCCGTCATCCGCGAGGGCAACCCGGACTTCGAGCCGCCGCGTTCGGTGCGCTCGACGGGAGTCCGGCCCCGCATCACGGGGGTGGCGGCGCAGGACCTCGCCGCGGAGACCGGCAGGCTGGCGCGCGAGATGACGCCCGAGGAGGGGCGGCTCGCGGTGATCGCGCCGCGTGCTCTGCACGCCGCGCTCGCGGACCACCTCGACGGGGTCACCGCAGGCCAGGAGCCCGATCTCACGCACAGCGTCGTGCTGCTCGACGCGCGCCAGTCGAAGGGCCTGGAGTTCGACGCGGTGATCGTGGTCGAGCCCGCACAGTGCCGCACGAGCGACCTTTACGTCGCCCTGACCCGGGCCACGCATACCCTGGCAGTCCTGCACACCGGCCAACTCCCCGCGGCACTCGGCGAGTTGAAGGACTCGTCGCGTTGATGTGCAGGGCCCGGGAGGAATGTCCGGGTCCCGTTCCGGAGCGAGGGCGGAGCGGCAACCACCGGCGGTGACCGGTGGTGCCGCCGCCTTCGCGGCTGCCATGGTCCCCGTGTCGAACTGCACTGCACATGACAGTCAACGGCACACGGGGGATTCACTCATGAACCGCATCAAGAAGCAGACGTTCCTGGCGGCCACAGCGGGCACGATGATGCTCGCGCTCACGGTCGGCTGCGGGGGCTCTGGCTCAACCGATGAGGGCAAGGGCACCGGCAAGAGCGAGAAGATCCAGGGGCAGGCCGGTACGGGGGGCAAGGCCGGCACCGGTTCCGGTGGTGGTGCCGGGCGCGGGCCCGGCGGCGGTCTCGGCCGTGCCTACAACGTCAAGACCTGGGAGTCGGTCTCCATCCGTCAGCACCCGGACCAGCGGTCGAAGAAGCTCGGCGGCCTCAGGAAGAATGTGTCCACCACGGCCAAGTGCTGGGCACCCGGGCGCGTCGTGGAAGCCGAGGGGACGAAGAACCACATCTGGCTGCGGGTCGGCAAGGGCTGGGCCAGCGCCATCTACTTCAAGGGCAACGAGTACGGCAACCTGCCGAAGAGCGCGAAGTGCTGACGGAAGCACACTGAACGCGGGCCCCGCCGGAGCTGTTCCGGCGGGGCCCGCGCACATCCCGACGACTCTCACGCCGGCCGCAGCCACACCGTCCCCAGCGGCGGCAGCGTCAGCCGCAGACTGGCTCCGCGCCCCTGCCACCCCACCGGATCCGGCTTCAGGGAGCCGGGGTTGGTGACGCCCGAGCCGCCGTACTGCTCGGCGTCCGTGTTCAGGACCTCCTGCCAGGCGGGCACTTCCTCCGGCACCCCGAGCCGGTAGTCGTGCCGGACCACCGGTGCGAAGTGGGAGACGGCGAGCAGCGGGTTGCCCGCCGCGTCGTACCGCAGGAACGCGAGCACGTTGTCGTCCGCCGCGTCGCCCGCCACCCACGCGAAGCCGTCCGGTACGGTGTCGCGCTCCCACAGGGCGGGCTCCGCCGCGTACACCGTGTTCAGATCGCGGACGAGGTCCCGTACGCCCCGGTGGTCGGGCGCGGCCCCGTACGTCGGGTCGAGCAGCCACCAGTCCGGGCCGTGCGCCTCCGACCACTCCGCGCCCTGCGCGAACTCCTGGCCCATGAAGAGGAGTTGCTTTCCGGGGTGGGCCCACATGAAACCGAGATAGGCGCGGTGAGTCGCCCGCTGCTGCCACCAGTCGCCGGGCATTTTCGAGACGAGGGACCGTTTGCCATGTACGACCTCGTCGTGCGAAATGGGCAGCACGTAATTCTCGCTGTACGCGTACACCATCGAGAAGGTCATCTCGTGGTGGTGGTATTTCCGGTGGACGGGCTCGTGGGCCACGTAGCCGAGGGAGTCGTGCATCCAGCCCATGTTCCACTTCAGCCCGAAGCCGAGCCCGCCGAAGCCGCCCGGCCCTTCATGGTGGGTCGCGCGGGTGACGCCGTCCCAGGCCGTGGACTCCTCGGCGATCGTGACGACACCCGGGGCACGCCGGTACAGCGTCGCGTTCATCTCCTGGAGGAACGCCACCGCGTCCAGGTTCTCGCGGCCGCCGTGCTCGTTGGGTGTCCACTGGCCGTGCTCGCGCGAATAGTCGAGATAGAGCATCGAGGCGACCGCGTCCACGCGGAGTCCGTCGACATGGAATTCCTCGCACCAGTAGACGGCGTTGGCCACCAGGAAATTGCGGACCTCCGTGCGGCCGTAGTCGAATTCCAGCGTGCCCCAGTCCGGGTGCGCGGCCCGCAGCGGATCCTCGTGCTCGTACAGCGGCCGCCCGTCGAATTCCGCGAGCGCCCAGTCGTCGCGCGGGAAGTGCGCGGGCACCCAGTCCATGAGCACTCCGATGCCCGCGCGGTGCAGGGCATCGACCAGGTGCTTGAAATCGTCCGGGGTGCCGAGACGGGCCGTCGGCGCGTAGAACCCTGTCACCTGGTAGCCCCACGAGCCGCCGAAGGGGTGCTCGGCGACCGGCATCAGCTCCACGTGCGTGAACCCCAGGTCCTTGACGTACGCGGGGAGCTGCTCGGCGAGCTCGCGGTAGCCGAGCCCCGGGCGCCAGGACGCGAGATGGACCTCGTACACGGAGAACGGGCTCTCGTGCGCGGGCCGTTCACCGCGCGCGGCCATCCACGCCTCGTCCGCCCAGACATGCGTCGAGGTGTGGACGATCGAGGAATTGGCGGGCGGCACCTCGGTGCGGCGCGCCATCGGGTCCGCGCGGAAGGTCATCGAGCCGTCGGGCCGCGTGATCTGGAACTTGTACAGCTCACCCGCCCCGATCCCCGGCACGAACAGCTCCCAGATCCCGGAGGACCCGAGCGAACGCATCGGGAACCCGGTGCCGTCCCAGTAGTTGAAGCCGCCGACGACCCGCACACCCCGCGCGTTCGGCGCCCACACGGTGAAGCGGGTGCCGTCGGTGCCCTGGTGCGTCATGGGTTCGGCACCCAGCGCCTTCCACAGCTCCTCGTGCCGACCCTCGCCGATCAGGTGCAGATCGAACTCGCCGAGCGAGGGCAGGAAGCCGTACGGGTCGGGGGTGTCGAGCTCCGTGCTCTCGTACGTGACGAGGAGGCGGTACGCGGGGACGTCCCGCAGCGGTACGACCCCGGAGAAGAACCCCTCGCCGTCATCACCGAGTTCGGCCCGCAGCCCCTCCGCGAGGACGGTCACCTTCAGCGCGTACGGCCGCAGCACCCGGAACACCACCCCGTCGGGGTGAGGGTGGGCGCCGAGGACGGAGTGCGGGGCGTGGTGCGTGCCCTGGAGGAGGCGGTCGCGGTCCTCGGCGGGGAGGTTGGAGGGGAGTGCGGGCTCGGTGGGTGTCTTCTTCGGGCGGGGCTTGGGACTCTTTGCTGCTGTCTTCCTGGCGGCTGTCTTCTTGGCCGTCGTCTTCTTGACGGCCGCCTTCTCGGAGGCCGTCTTCGGCGCCTTCTTCGCGCCCGCAGGCTGCGCCACGTCCGCCTTCATGGCCGTGGATTTCTTCGCCGAGGCCTTCTTCGCCGCGGACTTCTTCGGCACAGCCTTCTTCGCCACAGCCTCCTTGGCGGCGGGCTTCCCCACGGCCTTCTTCCCCGAGGCCTTCGCCCCCGTCTTCCCCCGCTGCCGCGGCACCACCCCCTCGTCCGGTACGGACCCTTCGGTGGCGCGGGGGGTGGGCTGGTCGGGCTCGGGCGGGCGCGTGCTCACGGGTGGGGCCTCCTCGTGGGGGTACGGGCCGGCTGGGCGTGGTGCGGGGGCCGTTCAGCGGTCGTCGTGGTCGTGGTCGTGGTCGCGGTCAGGTTCGGTCGGTCCGGCCAGGCGGCGGATCGCCGCCATCGGGACCGGGAGCCAGTCGGGGCGGTGGCGGGCCTCGTACAGGACCTCGTAGACCGCCTTGTCGGTCTCGTAGGCGCGCAGCAGCGCGGGGTGCGCGGAGGGGTCGGTGCCGCCGGCGGTGACGTAGCCCGCGCAGTACGCCTCCCGGCACCGCCGCGCCCAGGCGGGCGCCCAGGGCCGGTGCGTACGGGCCGCGTAGTCGAAGGACCGCAGCATCCCCGCGACGTCGCGCATCGCGGGCTGCGGGCGGACGCGCTCGGCGAGCGGCCGGGCGGGCTCGCCCTCGAAGTCGATCACCGACCATTCGGACCGGCCGCCCTCCACCTCGGAGCCCTCCACCCCGGAGCCCCCCACCTCCGTACCGCGGCCACCGACGCGCAGACACTGCCCCAGATGCAGATCCCCGTGCACTCGCTGAGCGAACAGCTCATCGGCGTCCGGGAGTTCACGCAGCGCCTCGTACGCCGTTGCCAGCGCCCCCGCGTACGGCCGCAGCATCGGCACGTTCCGCGCCGCGTCCCGCAGCCGCTCCAGCATCCCGTCCGCCAGGAGCGCGCGCTGCGGCCCTCCGAGCGAGACCGTGGGGGCGGCCGAGGCGAGCGCCGCGTGCACCTCGGCGGTGGCGCGGCCGAGCGCCGCGGCCTCGGGGGCGAAGTCGTCCCCCTTGGCCAGCGCCCGCAGCGCCAGCTCCCAGCCGTCCTCGGCGCCCGCGAGATACGGCTGGAGCACCCCGAGCGTGACGGGCTCGTCCAGCTCGGCGACGCACCACGCGACCGGCGCGGGCACCCGGGCGCAGCCCGCGCGGGCGAGCAGCAGGGGGAGTTCGAGGTCGGGATTCACGCCCGGGGTGACCCGGCGGAAGAGCTTGAGGATGTACGTATCGCCGTACACCAGCGAGGAGTTGGACTGCTCGACGCCGAGCAGCCGGGGTGCCAGACCGCCGGGCACGTCACCGGACCTCGTGAAGCGCAGTACGCCGTGGCGGCCCGGCACCCGTAACCGTTCGAGAAGGAGCGCGGCGACCCGCGGATCGTGCAGCCCCTCGTACACCGCGCACCCCGCGAGCGGCCCGTGCGTGGCGTGCCCGATCAGAGCCGGGGCGAGCGACGGGGGCAGGGTGGGGCGGATGCCGAGCAGCAGTTGGTAGCAGTCGCCCGGGCCCGAGTCATCGGCGAGCGCGGGCTGTTCGGCCCGGAGCAGCAGATGCAGCAGCCGGGGACCGGGGCCCGGCAGCAGCTCGGTCACGGCCACCGGAGAGAACCCGGTGACGGGCCGCCCTTTCCCCGCGAACCACCGCTGCCGCGGCAGCCACGCCCGTAACAGCGGATCGAGTGAGGTGAGAAGGCCCGGCGGCGCGTTCGCCGCCGGACGTATGACGGCTTCCGACATGGCGCGTGTCCTTTCCCCGGTCCGATGGCGGGAGGAGAGGCGTGCCTGGTCCCAAATTACGTCGGGTCGGTCCGCAGCCGGAACCAGTAGAACCCGTGCCCCGCGAGGGTGAGCAGATAGGGCAGTTCACCGATCGCGGGAAAGCGGACCCCGCCGATCAGCTCCACCGGATGCCGTCCGCTGAAGGACTGCAGGTCGAGCTCGGTGGGCTGGGGGAAGCGCGAGAAGTTGTGCACGCACAGCACGAGGTCGTCGCCGTGCTCGCGCAGGAAGGCGAGAACGGCCGGGTTGGACGAGGGCAGTTCGGTGTACGAGCCGAGGCCGAAGGCCGGGTTCTGCTTACGGATCTCGATCATTCGCCGCGTCCAGTGAAGCAGCGAGGACGGGGACGACATCGAGGCCTCGACGTTCGTCACCTGGTAGCCGTAGACCGGGTCCATGATCGTGGGGAGGTAGAGCCGCCCCGGATCGCAGGACGAGAAGCCCGCGTTGCGGTCGGGGGTCCACTGCATGGGGGTGCGTACGGCGTCCCGGTCACCGAGCCAGATGTTGTCGCCCATCCCGATCTCGTCCCCGTAATAGAGGATCGGCGATCCGGGCAGCGAGAGCAGCAGGGCCGTGAACAGTTCGATCTGGTTGCGGTCGTTGTCGAGCAGCGGGGCCAGACGGCGGCGGATGCCGATGTTGGCACGCATCCGCGGGTCCTTGGCGTACTCCGCGTACATGTAGTCGCGCTCTTCGTCCGTGACCATTTCGAGGGTGAGCTCGTCGTGGTTGCGCAGGAAGATGCCCCACTGGCAGCCGGCCGGGATCGCCGGTGTCTTGGCGAGGATCTCCGAGACCGGGTAGCGCGATTCGCGTCGTACGGCCATGAAGATCCGCGGCATCACGGGGAAGTGGAAGGCCATATGGCATTCGTCCCCGCCCTCCTGGAAGTCGCCGAAGTAGTCGACCACGTCCTCGGGCCACTGGTTGGCCTCGGCGAGCAGCACGGTGTCGGGGTAGTGCTGGTCGATCTCCTTGCGGACCCGCTTGAGCAGTTCGTGCGTACGCGGCAGGTTCTCGCAGTTGGTGCCCTCCTCCGCGTACAGATACGGCACCGCGTCGAGCCGGAAGCCGTCGATGCCGAGATCGAGCCAGAACCGCAGAGCGGAGACGATCTCCTCCTGCACCGCCGGGTTCTCGAAGTTGAGGTCCGGCTGGTGGGCGAAGAAGCGGTGCCAGAAGTACTGCTTGCGGACCGGGTCGAAGGTCCAGTTGGAGGTCTCCGTGTCGACGAAGATGATCCGGGCGTCCTGGTACTGCTTGTCGTCGTCGGCCCAGACGTAGTAGTCCCCGTACGGGCCGTCGGGGTTGGCGCGCGACTCCTGGAACCACGGGTGCTGGTCGCTGGTGTGGTTCATGACGAAGTCGATGATCACGCGCATCCCGCGCTGGTGCGCGGCGTCCACGAACTCGACGAAGTCCGCCAGGTCACCGAAGTCCGGCAGGACGGCCGTGTAGTCGGAGACGTCATAGCCGCCGTCGCGCAGCGGCGAGGCGAAGAACGGCGGCAGCCACAGGCAGTCCACACCGAGCCACTGCAGATAGTCGAGCTTGGCGGTGATGCCCTTCAGGTCGCCGATGCCGTCACCGTTGCTGTCCTGGAAGGAGCGGACGAGGACCTCGTAGAAGACGGCGCGTTTGAACCACTCCGGGTCACGGTCCTTGGCGGGGGTGTCCTCGAAGGTGTCCGGGACGGGCTCATTGACGATCATGGGTGGGTGACCCTCCGATTCACGGCGAGGACGGTCGCAGGACGGTGAGGATGTGTGCGGGCGCGCGGCCCGGTTCGAGGCGCACGTAATTGGCCCTGCCCCAGTGGTAGACCTCGCCGGTGAGCTCATCGCGCACGTCGGTGAACTCATGCCGGTCGAGGCCGAGTTGCGGCATGTCCAACGAGACGGTGGCCTCCTGGGTGTGGTGGGCATCCAGGTTCACGACCACCACAACCGTGTTCGGGCCATGCGTTTTCGAGTACGCGATGACGGCGTCGTTGTCGACCTCGTGGAAGTGGATCCGGCGCAGCTGCCGCAGGGCCGGGCTGTTGCGGCGGATGCTGTTGAGACGCGTGATCAACGGGGCGATCGAGCGGCCCGCGCGCTCGGCCGCCGCCCAGTCGCGCGGCCTGAGCTGATACTTCTCGGAGTCCAGATACTCCTCGCTGCCGCGCCGCAGCGCAGTGTTCTCGCACAGCTCGTAGCCGCTGTAGACACCCCAGGTGGGGGAGAGGGTCGCCGCCAGGACCGCCCGCACCTCGAAGGCGGGGCGCCCGCCCTCCTGGAGATAGGCGTGCAGGATGTCCGGCGTGTTCACGAAGAAGTTCGGGCGCATGTAGTGCGCCGTCTCACGCGCCAACTCCTCGGCGTACTCGGTCAGTTCGCGCTTCTCATTACGCCAGGTGAAGTACGTGTACGACTGCTGGAAGCCGATCGAGGCCAGAGCGCGCATCATCGCGGGCCGCGTGAACGCCTCCGCGAGGAAGAGCACATCGGGGTCCGTGCGCCGGATCTCGCCGAGCACCCGCTCCCAGAACACCACCGGTTTCGTGTGCGGATTGTCCACGCGGAAGATCCGTACACCGTGGTCCATCCAGTGCCGCAGGACGCGCAGGGTCTCGCCGACCAGGCCCGGCATGTCCTGGTCGAAGGCGATCGGATAGATGTCCTGGTACTTCTTCGGCGGGTTCTCCGCGTACGCGATCGTGCCGTCCGCGCGGTGATGGAACCACTCCGGGTGCTTGCCGACCCAGGGGTGGTCGGGGGAGCACTGCAGCGCGAAGTCGAGCGCGACCTCCAGACGGTGGCGCGCGGCCTCGGCGACGAACGCGTCGAAGTCCTCGATCGTCCCCAGATCCGGGTGGACCGCGTCGTGCCCGCCGTCCGGCGAACCGATCGCCCACGGGACGCCGACGTCGTCGGGCTCCGGCGAGAGGCTGTTGTTGCGGCCCTTGCGGAAGGTGGTGCCGATGGGGTGGACGGGCGGCAGATAGACCACGTCGAAGCCCATCGCGGCGATGGCGGGCAGCCGCTCGGCGGCCGTGCGCAGGGTGCCGCCGGTCCGGGTCCCGTCGGGCAGCGTCCGCACGCCCTCGGAGCGCGGGAAGAACTCGTACCACGAGCCGAACAGCGCGCGGGTGCGCTCCACGAGCAGCGGTAACTCGGCGGAAGCGCTGACGAGGTCCCGTAACGGATGACGCCTCAGCGCCTGGTCCACCTGCGGGGTGAGCGCCGCCGCGAGCCGCGCGCTCGCCGGCCTGCGGGTGTCCCGGAGCGCCTCCGCGGCCCGCAGCACGGCGTCCCGGCCCGCGGCCTTCGGCACGCCGGCGGCGGCGCGCTCATACAGCGCGGCGCCTTCCTCCAGGACGAGCTCGGTGTCGATCCCGGCCGGGATCTTGATCCCCGCGTGATGCCGCCACGTCGCGACCGGATCGCCCCAGGCCTCCACGCGGTACGTCCACAGCCCCTCGCTGTCCGCGCGCACCTCGGCGCCCCAGCGGTCGGTGCCGGGGGCCAGTTCCCGCATCGGGGTCCATGGGCCCTCCGTCCCGTCCGGCGCGGTCAGGACGACATTCGCGGCGACCGCGTCATGGCCCTCGCGGAACACGGTGGCGGTGACCTGGAAGGTCTCGCCCGCGACGGATTTCACGGGTCTGCGGCCGCAGTCGAGGAGGGGCCGTACGTCGAGGACGGGGATCCGCCCGACGGTGGCGGAGGATATGGATCCGCCGGCGGCGGACCTGCTCACGCTTGGCTTCACGGCATCACCTGGGGGTGGGTGGCGGGGTGGTGCGGAGCGCGTACCGGGGGAGCCTTCCACGCTCCCGGGCCGGGCAATCCGGTGCTTTGTTACCTACTAGCGCGTAAGCGCGCAGACAAGACGTGGCGGGCCCCGAGCGCGGCGTGGTGAGCGGCGGACGCAAAGTGGGTTACCCTGGTGTCTGACTTCAAGCGCCTCGACGGCTGGATGCCGCGAGGCACTTTTTGTTTTTACCAAAGGAGATTGTCATGGCCACTGGAACCGTGAAGTGGTTCAATTCGGAAAAGGGCTTCGGCTTCATCGAGCAGGACGGTGGCGGCCCCGACGTCTTCGCCCACTACTCGAACATCGCCACCCAGGGCTTTCGTGAGCTGCTCGAGGGCCAGAAGGTGACCTTCGACGTCACGCAGGGCCCGAAGGGTCCGCAGGCGGAGAACATCGTTCCTGCCTGATCGCAGGCGCTGCACGACGCAGCCGGGATCGTTCACGCGATCCCGGCTGCTTCGTGATGTTTCACACAGTTTTATTTACCGGCTCGTACCTGCAATTCATTCGGCTGCTCGATTTCGCCATGAATTCCTCGATGCGTGCCCCATCGAGGAAGGTTCTCCATGAACCGTTTCAACCGTGCGAACCCGAAGAAGCACAACGGCAACCGCAACGCCGGCGGCAACGGCAATCGCAACGCCGGCCGCGGCCGCAAGCGCAGCACCCCGCCCGCGGAGTTCGCGCTCCCGGAGACCGTGACCCCCGCGCTGCCCTCCGTCGAGTCCTTCCAGGACCTCGACCTGCCGGCCGCGCTGCAGAAGACGCTGGCCGCCGAGGGCGTCACCGCGCCCTTCCCGATCCAGGCCGCCACCCTGCCGAACTCGCTCGCGGCCCGCGACGTGCTCGGCCGCGGCCGCACCGGCTCCGGCAAGACCCTCGCCTTCGGCCTCGCGCTGCTCGCGCGCACGGCAGGCCGCCGGGCCGAGCCCAAGCAGCCGCTCGGTCTCGTCCTCGTCCCCACGCGTGAGCTCGCCCAGCAGGTCACCGCGGCCCTCGCCCCGTACGCCCGGGCCGTCAATCTGCGCATGGCCACCGTCGTCGGCGGAATGTCCATCGGCCGGCAGGCCGGTGCGCTGCGCTCCGGCGCCGAGATCGTCGTCGCGACGCCCGGCCGTCTGAAGGACCTCATAGAACGGCGTGACTGCCGTCTCGACCGCGTGGCGATCACCGTCCTCGACGAAGCCGACCAGATGTGCGACCTGGGCTTCCTGCCGCAGGTCACGCAGCTGCTCGACCAGGTGCGTCCCGACGGACAGCGGATGCTGTTCTCGGCCACCCTGGACCGCAACGTCGACAAGCTCGTCCGCGGCTACCTCACCGACCCCGTCGTGCACTCCGTGGACCCGTCGGCCGGTGCCGTCACCACGATGGACCACCACCTCCTGAACATCCAGGTCGCCGACAAGTACGCGGTGACCACCGAGATCGCCGCCCGCGACGGGCGCGTGATCATGTTCCTCGACACCAAGCACGCCGTGGACAAGCTGGTGAAGCACCTGCTCGCCAGCGGCGTACGGGCCGGGGGCCTGCACGGCGGGAAGTCCCAGCCGCAGCGCACCCGTACCCTCGACCGGTTCAAGAACGGCGAGGTCACCGCGCTGGTCGCCACCAACGTCGCGGCCCGCGGCATCCACGTCGACGACCTCGACCTCGTGGTCAACGTCGACCCGCCGGGCGACCACAAGGACTACCTGCACCGCGGCGGCCGCACCGCACGCGCCGGCGAGTCCGGCAGCGTCGTCACGCTCGTGATGCCCAGCCAGCGCCGCGAGATGAGCCGGCTGATGTCCGACGCCGGCATCCGCCCGACCATCACCGACGTGCGCTCCGGCGATGCCGCGCTCACCCAGGTCACCGGTGCGCAGGCGCCGTCCGGCGTCCCGGTCGTCATGGCCGCGCCGGCCACCGACCGGCCCAAGCAGCCGCGCGGCGGCGCCCCGTTCCGCGGCCGGGGTACCCGTCGTGGCCAGCCTGCGGGCGGTGCGGGTCGTGCCGGCGGCCGTTCCGGCGGCGGTTCGCGCCGGGCCGCCGAGTCGCGGGAGATGGCGGAGGCGCGCAAGGCGGCGCGGGTGCGTCGCTCGGCCTGAGCCGACCTGACTTGACCTGACCCGACCTGATCGGATCATGGACCGGCCCCCTGTCGCGTACGAGCGACAGGGGGCCGGCCCTTCTCCGAACCCCGTGCGGGCAGCTGAACCGCCCCTGCCCTATGGGTTGTTGACCTGCAGTAGCAGATTCGGTGACCCCGGAAGCGCCCCGAACACCTTCCCCGGCGCCGCCTTCTGCCGCAGCGCCTGGGCCACCTCGGCCGGGGCGGCCGCCTGGTGGTCGCCCAGGTACAGCGCCGCCGCGCCCGCCGCGTGCGGTGCCGCCATCGACGTACCGGACTCGGTGGCGACCGCCGTGTCGCTCGCGTTCGACAGCGACGTGATCGCGCCGCCGGGCGCGAACAGGTCGAGCGCGGGACCCCAGTTGGAGAACAGCGACCGCATGTCGTTCGCGTCGGTCGAGCCGACGGTGATCGCCTCGGGTACGCGTGCGGGCGAGACGAGGCCGGCGGGCTGGGACTCGTTCCCGGCCGCGACCGTGAAGGTGATCCCGGCGGCTGTCGCGTTCCGCACGGCCGTGTCCAGGTTCGGATCGGCCGGTCCGCCCAGGCTCATGTTGACGACGGCGGGCCCGTCCTTGTGCCGCACCACCCAGTCGATGCCCGCGATGATCCCGGCGGTCGTGCCCGCGCCTTCGTCGTCGAGCACCCGCACGGCCACGATCTCGGCGTTCTTGGCGACGCCGTACTTCTCCCCGGCGATCGTCCCGGCCACATGCGTCCCGTGCCCGAGACCATCCTGGGCCACCGGGTCGTTGTCGACGAAGTCCCAGCCGTTCTGCGCCCGTCCGCCGAAGTCGCGGTGCGAGACGCGCACGCCGGTGTCGAGCACGTACACCTTCACGCCGGCGCCCGCGGACTCCGGCCAGGTATAGGAGCGGTCAAGTGGCAGCGCGGGCTGGTCGATCCGGTCCAGCCCCCAGGACGGCGGGTCCGGCTGGGTGTGCTGTGTGGTCACCTTGGTGTCCTGCGCCACCGACACCACGTTCGGGTCGGCCGCGAACCGCTTGGCCTGACCGGCGCTCAGCCGTACCGCGTACCCGTTGAGCGCCTCGTCGTAGGTGTGGCTGATTCTGGCCCCGTACTTCTCGGCGAGCGACCTGCCCGCCCCGGACGCGGAATCCGTGTCCTCGTCCAGCGTGACGATGTAGCTGTTCCCGATCGCGCCGGCCTGCCCGGCCCCGAGTATCCGCCCCTCGTGCGGGGCGGCCTGCGCGGGCGCGGAGATGGCCGAGACCATCACCGCGGTGACCGCGGCGGTCACTCCGGCCGCCCGGCGCAGGCGTGTCCTGCTCATGCCCATACCGCTCGTTCCCCTCCTGGATCGGAAGTGGCCGGAAGGGGTCACGAGCGTGGTCGACGGCCCGCACCCCCTGCTTTCCCGGCGACATCAGGCAGCCTCCCGTACGCCCCGAAGTGGAACAAGGCGTACCTCCGGGGGGAATCGGCCATATCGGCTGTGCGTGGACTGTGCGTTGTGTAAAGGGTTGCGCCGGAATCAGGACAAGCCGGGGCCGGAGAGGCCGGAACGCCTGCCGGGTGCGGGGGTGGGGCCCGGGCGGGCGGAGCGGTCCCATTCCTCCATCACCGCGGTGGTCCCTGCCACCGCCAGGACGAACCCGCCCACGTGGATGGCGCAGAGCACGCAGGCGAGCAGGATGGCGCCCATCACCGGCCAGAAATCGGCTCCGTAGATCTCGTGCACATCGCCGAACGGCAGCAGATTGTAGATCCAGGCGAGCACCTGGAAGACCCCCGCGAGCCCGCCGACGACGGCGACGACGAGTGCCGTGACGACACCGAGCAGAGCCGCGGGCAGGGCGAGGGGGACGGCGACGACCCCTCCGGCGACGTTGGCGACGATGTCGCGGTTGCGGCCCCGTGCCGCCGCGTACGCGAGGAAGACCACCACAGGGATGCAGGCACAGACGGCGGCGAACAGCACGGCCTCGTCGGTGCCGAGCAGCGGACCCCAGTGCTCGGTCTCGATCCGCCGCAGCAGCTCCTCGTCGTGCTGCACGTTGATCCGCCACACCGCGGCCCCGAAGCTGCCCAGGAACCAGGAGAGTCCCACCCAGGGGACGAGGGCGAGACCGAGACCCAGGAACAGGGCCAGGGTGCGGCGGCCGGGAGTGCGGCCGAGGAAGCGGAGGACGCCCATGACCGAGCGCACCGTGCCGCGCGCAGCACGCCGCGAGTCCGTCCACACGGAGTGGATCCAGCTCGCCAGCATCAGTATCGAGACGAGATAGGCGAGGGCGACGACGACGGGGTTGGTCCAGCCGAAGAGCGCCCCGAGCAGCTCGATGAACAGGTCACCGGGGCTGATGTCCGGGCTCTCGGGCAGCGGTGGCGGACTGCCGTCGGCGGGCAGCACCGCAGGCAGTTCGACAGGGATTTCGGTGGGGATCACGGGGGCTCCCTCAGGGCAGCAGGGGCAGATGCTCTTCGCGTACGACGTTGAAGCGGAGGGCGAAATCGACGAGCCCTTCCTGCTTGCGGCCTTGAACGCCGGGGGACTTGGAGCCGATGCGCAGCTTCGTGTCGGCCAGGTACTTGATGTGGTAGTGGACGGCGCTCGGGGTGATGTCGCCGCAGGCCGGGAGAGGGCGCAGCCGGGCCGCGACCTGTTCCGCCGTGGGGATGGCGACGTACGAGCGGTCCTTGAGACGGGGTTCGCACAGGGCGACGAGGACCAGGAAGTACTTGGCCGTGCGGTCGAGTGCGAAGGGGACGGGCGTGAGATGGCCGGTGAGCGAGTCGCTCTCGTCGTCGAAGGCGTGCTCGGGCGCGTACACCCGGAAGGACACCAGGCCGTCCCGGGTGGGAAGCACCACCCGGGAGATCTCGAAGGGGACAGGGCAGCGAAGCCGCAGCGGTGGGACCTTGAGGTACTCGCCGGCGCCTTCCGGGTTCTCCACGGCGTACGTGTGATGACGGCTGTGGTTGGACAGGGTCCAGTAGCTGTCCGCCGGGGTGATCACGCCCGCGATCCGGGAGAGGCCGGGCTCCGGAAGGTGCAGTCCGCAGGCGCTCATGTCCCGGCCGAAGGCGAGCAGATCGCCCGCGGAGAGATGCAGCAGGTCGGCGGGGCCGCGGCTGCCGGGCGGCTCCACGATCACCGTGCTCCGAGGCGTGGACGGGGACGGGGACGGTGAGGAGAGCATGGGCATGGTCAGCTCACCGGGTCCGGGGCGAATACGTGGAAGCCCGTGTCGGTCGTCACGAGGCCGTGGCCGTTCACGGTGAAGCGCGGCACATCGAGTTCCGGCTTGTCGCTGAGGACGGCCTTGGTGCGGGCGTTCAGCGCGATCGCCGGGCCCTCGCCTTCGTCGAACCGGGCGTAGAGGACCCCGTTGCCGAGGGCGGCCGGGGTCACCACACGCTCGTCCTTCTCCAGGCTCCACAGCTTCGTGCCCGTCTTGAGGTCCCAGGCCGTGGTGGGTTCGCTGCCCATGGCGGCGAGCGTCCCTGCCCGGTCGTAGGTGAAGTTCTGCTCGGCGCCGAGCAGGATGTCGCCCTTCAGGAGCGGTCCATGGCTCTTCAGCCGGCCCGTCGCCGGATCGTGCACGCCCACCAGGCAGGCGTCGGACCATCCGCCCTCCGCGTCCCAGGAGAGCAGCAGCCGGCCGTTGAGGTCGCCGAGCACGGACGGCACCGAGTCGTCGTTGTCCCCGGGGCCCGCCTCGGGCAGCGCCTGCGCGGGACGCTTCAGGGCGGAGGAGTCCCAGGCCTTGCGTCCGGTCGTCAGATCGGTGGCCACCAGACGGTAGTCGTGGGTGAAGAGGTCGTCGTCGGCGTCCTGCCAGGTGAACGTGAGGCCCGCCGTCACCAGCGGGGTGTCGGGACCTGTGGAGATCATCTCGGCGGAGCCCGACTTGAAGTCGACGTCGATCTGGCACTGCGGGTTCTCGGGGCAGGTCACCTTGCGCTTGGGGCCGCCTCGTACGTCCGAGATCTCCGCCTTCTGGTTCTCGTCCGGCTCCTGGGTGACGAGCCAGCCGTCCACGACCGTGTACTCGCCCTCGGACGCTGCCCGTTCGACCTTGCCGAGCTGCTTGCCGGTGGCGCTGTAGACGGTGGTGGTACGGAGCGTGTCGGCCTTGTCGAGGCCGGACGCCTCCTTGGTTCTGCTCGTGTACACCTCCACGGCCGGCTCCCCGTGCCAGGTCGCCGGGAGCGCCGAACCCTTCACGGGCACCTTCCTCAGGAGCCTCCCGCTGCTCGCCGTACGGAATTCCAGCGTGCGGCCCGAGGCGCTGTCCTCGCCGGTGAGCACCACGATGCTGTTGCCCACCGGCCAGGCCTCGTCGTCCGAACTGCCCCAGGTGGCCTTGGGCTTGAGGCCCGGCAGCGGAGGCCCGGCATAGGGGGTGCCGGCGGATGGGGCGGGGGAGGCCTTGTCGGCGGCCGCCGGGCGCCGGTCCGACCGGCCGCCCGCGTCATCGCCGGGCGCCGGGTCCGGCCGCAGCAGGTAGATCGCCCCACCCGCGATCACCGCGGCACCGGCCACGCCCGCGACGGCCTTCGGCCAGAGGGCACGCGCGCCCCGTCCGGCCGCGCGGTGGCCCGCGTTCACGGCGGCCCGGCCTGCCTCACCGGCCGCGAGCCCGGGATCGCCGAAGGCGTGGGCCGGGTCCTGTACGGGCATGGGCGGGGTGTCCGGCGTGGCAGGCGGCGGAGTGTCCGGCGGAGTGGGAGGTGTCTCAGGCGGGGGTGGAGCCTGGCCCGTGAACTCGCCGCCGCTGGACAGGGATTCCTGCAGGAACCACAGGCCGAGACCGCGCCCGGCCAGCTCCGTCACCCACGCCGCGAGGTTCTGCTGCCCGCGCCGTTCCCAGTCCCCGCCGTGTTCCCCGCACGCGAGCCGGTCGAGTTCCACCGCGAACTCCTGCGCGCCGCGGGGGCGTTCCTCCGGAAGCTTGGCGAGCCCGCTGCGGATCAGCCGGAGCGCCGTCGGCGGCAGGGAGCCGTGCTCGGGCACCCGGTCGTACAGATGCTGTGCGGCGTACTGGTCGGGGCCGGGGCCCGGGAAGGGCGGGTGTCCGGTCAGGCACTGGTAGAACGTGGCGGTGGCCGCATACACGTCGGACGCCGGCGAGGCGGGCCACTGCCGCCACTGCTCCGGAGCCATATAGGGCGCGGACCCCGACAGGCCCGCCCGCTCGCCGGACCGTGCGGCGATGCCGAAGTCGAGGAGCCGGGAGACGCCTTCGGGGCCGACGATCACATTCCCCGGCTTGTAGTCGCGGTGGACCACGCCCGCGCGATGCGCCTCGGCCAGGCCGAGCAGCGAACCCTTCAGGACCGCGAGCGAGGCCTCCAGCGGCAGGGCGCCGCCGTGCTCGATGAGCTCGCTCAGGGTGATGCCCTGCGCAAGCTCCATCACGATGGCGCACCCCGTCGGGTGCTCCACCCACTGCAGGAGCGGGCTGATGTGCGGGGAGCGCAGCCGCGTGAGCAGGGCGGCCTCCTCGCGGAACGCGCCGAGGAAATGCGGGTCCCGTGCCAGAGGCCCCTTCAAGTACTTGATGGCCACCTGCCGGTAGCTCCGTTCGTCGAAGGCCAGGCAGACGATGCCCTGGGCCCCGCGGCCGAGCTCGCGGATGTTCCGGTACCCGGGCGGCGCCCAGGCCGGGGACGGTGTGGTCACCTTGCCTCCAGAGTTGGGATCGGCCCGAGTACAGCGCGGGGCGTGCGGCGGCGGTACCTCCGGGCCTGGAGGGTGCCGCGGCGGGACCGGCTCACCGGGTGCGCTCCAGGAGCGTGCGCACCCCGATGACGTCCTGGTGGTAGGGGCCCAGCGCCGACGTCATCTCGCCGAGCAGCGCGCGCAGGGTCTGCCGGGCCGATGCCGTCTCGCCCAGCGTGAGCTGGATCCGCCCGATGCGTTGCCGCAGGCCGTACAGGTCCACGGGATCAAGGCCCACGGAGCGCGCGTACGCATCGGCCAGCCACTCGTACAGCGGGCGAGCCTGGTCGAGGCGGCCGAGTTGTTCGAGGCAGGAGGCCTTGCGGAACCAGTAGTCGAGAGTCTTGCGGCTGTCGGCCCCCTCGTCCGCGGCCAGATGCGGCAGGACCAGGTCGAGCACGGCCAGGGCGTCCTCGTACCGTCCGGCCAGGATGAGCACCTGCGCGTGCTGCCGGCGGGCCACCGCGACCCCCGGGTCCTGCCCGCCGCGCTGCCGCACGGCCAAGGGCACGGCACGGTCCAGTACGTCGGCGGCGCGTGCGGGCAGTCCTTGCCCGACCAACTGCTGCGCCTGGTGGCGCGCGTCGAGCAGCGCGTCGCCGTGGGGGTCGACGACCGTGGGCAGCCGGTGCTGCGTCGCGCCCGCGGCGGCAGGCGCGGCCGCCGGCGCGTCCTCGACGGCGGGCGCGAACGGGAAGCGGAACGGACGGGTCGGATCGCACGCCGGGTGCGGGGCGAGTGCCGCCGCCCCGTCCGTGCAGACGGGAGGCAGCAGCGGCAGCAGTCGCCGGTAGACCTCGCGTGCGTCGCCGGGGCGCAGCCCTGGATCCTTGGCGAGCAGCTCATGCACCAGCGCAGTGAGCGCTTCGGGCAGGTCCTGACGGTGCGCGTGCAGGGGCGCGGGCTCCTCCTGCCAGTGCCGGATCAGGATCTCCATCCGCGTCTCGCCTGTGAACGGGGGTGCGCCGGCGAGGAGTTCGTACAGGACACAGCCGAGTGCGTACAGATCACAGGCGGGGGTGGCCGCCCCCTCGCGGCTCTGTTCCGGCGCCATGTACGCGGGGGTGCCGAGCGGCTCGCCCCGGCGGGTCAGCTTGGTGCCCTCGTCGTTCACGAGGGACGCGATGCCCAGGTCGAGCAGGACCACGGTGCCGTCCGTGCGGACCATGACGTTCTGCGGTTTGACGTCACGGTGGACCACGGGCGCGGCATGCACCGCGGCCAGCGCGGCGGCCAGTTGGGCGCCGACGGCCACGGCCGTTTGCCACGGAGCCGGATGCCAGGCGGGCGCGAGCCCGGACAGATCCCGGCCCTCGACCAGTTGCATGACCAGGTAGAAGGCCTCTTCGCCGACCGCCCCCGTGTCGTACACGGGTACGAGCCCCGGGTGCTCGATGCGCGCGGCGGCCCGGCACTCGCGCTCGAAGCGCCGCAGCAGTACGGCGCGGTGGGGATGCTCCAGGATCACGTCGCTGACGAGCTTCACCGCCACGCGCCGGTCGAACCGCTCGTCGTACGCGGCCCAGACCTCGCCCATGCCGCCCCGGCCCACGCGTTCGAGCAGCGCGTAGCGGCCCACCGATTTGTGCACCGTACGGCCCCCGCTCCTGTGCACGCCTTCGCCCCTGCCCGAACCGGCCTTGGTCCTGGCCGGAATGGAGGTCACGGATCGTAGGCGACCGCGGTGCCGGATCAGCCGGCGGAGTTTTCCTGAGGGGCAAAAGGCGAGGTCAGTTGGGGTTGTCGTGACGGAGCAGGATGCTGCCGCGCGCGGTGACGGTGTGCACCACGTGGGTTCCGCGCCGTTCGCTGTCGATGAGTCCCGCGTTCCGCAGCACCTTCAGGTGATTGGAGACCACGGAGTCCCGCAGCCCCGTGAGCCGTGCGACGGCCCCCGTCGTCGAGGCGGTGCGCAGTGCGGCGAGCACCCGCGCCCGGTTGGCGCCGAGGAGCGCGTCGAGAGCCGCGTCGCCCGGCCCGTCGTCCGGTGGGTCCTGCAGCGGATAGACGACCACGGGCGGCAGGTGCGGGTCGACGATCGCGACCGGCAGCCGGTCGCAGAAGTACGAAGGGACGAAGCAGATGCCGCGCCCGCGCAGCCGGATGTCCCAGTCCATCGGATACGGAGCGGACAGCACCGGATCCTTCCAGGTGAAGGGGGCCATCGCGGACAGCAGAGCCGAGAAGCCGTGTTCGAGCGCGCCGAGCCGACGAGCGCGGTCCATCTCGACCGTGGCCGTCACGCGGGTCCACTCGGGGCGTATCAACTGCTCGTGAACGACCTCGAACGACCGGGACACTTCGGCCATCGCCGTACCGTCGGCATCCGCGAGGCGCCCGGTCCAGCGCGGCAGCTGACGCCGCCCCGCCGCCACCGCCAGCTCGCGCGCCACCCGGCTGCGCGGAGTCGAGCGCAACGCGTCGAGACCGGCGTCCAGGCCCTCCGAGGCGTCCAGCGGTGTGAGGAAGTCGGGGAAGTACGTGGCGGTGGCGGGAGCGAGATCCGTGAGCAGCCGGCACGCCGCCCGTATATCGCTGTCCATCCGCCGGCGCGCACCCGCCTTCCAGGCCCGCAGCCGCGCGTCGAGCAGCCCGTTCGCGGTCGTCAGGACCTGCACACCGAGCACCGCGTCCCACATGGGATCGGGCTGCCTGGCCAGCTGTGTGAGCAGCAGATCCTGCGGCGTGAAGTGGATACGCAGTGTGCCGGACATGGCAGGAGGGTAGCCGTGCGGGCCGGTGCGGGCCGGGGCGCATCGGGAACCCGGCGGACCTCCGTATGCCGCCCGCGCCGCCCGGGAGCCGCTATCCGCCGCCTCCGCCCGCCGCTACCGTCGAAGGCGACGAGGGGGACGTACGACGGTGTGTGTCCCCGTATCCCGGTTCTCCGTATTCCCTGTGCGCGTCGGCCCCTTGCGAAGGTGGAACCCGTGAAGGCAATTCGTCGATTCACCGTGCGTCCCGTGCTCCCCGAGCCCCTGCAGCCACTCAGCGGTCTCGCCCGCAACCTCCGCTGGTCCTGGCACGCGGGGACCAGGGAGCTCTTCGCCTCCGTCGATCCTGGGCGGTGGGACGGGGATCCCGTGCACCTGCTCGGGACCGTGCCGCCGTCGCGGCTCGACGAGCTCGCCGGGGACGAGGAGTTCCTCGGCCGGCTGCGCGCGGTCTTTGAGGACTTACGGGAGTACGTGACCGGGGAGCGCTGGTACCAGCAGGAGTCCGGTGCCGGGGCGCCCGCCGGGATCGCCTACTTCTCGCCCGAGTTCGGGATCACCGCGGCGCTGCCCCAGTACTCCGGCGGTCTCGGCATCCTCGCCGGTGACCATCTGAAGGCCGCGAGTGATCTCGGGGTGCCGCTCATCGGTGTCGGGCTGCTCTACCGGCACGGCTACTTCCGGCAGTCGCTCTCCCGGGACGGCTGGCAGCAGGAGCAGTACCCCGTGCTCGACCCCAACGAGCTGCCGGTCACGCTCCTCGAGGAGCCCGACGGCACGCCCAGCCAGGTGGCGCTCGCGCTGCCGCACGGACGCCGGCTGCGGGCCCAGGTGTGGCAGGCCCAAGTCGGCCGCGTACCCCTGCTGTTGCTCGACTCGGACGTCGAGGAGAACGACCCGGGGGAGCGGGATGTCACCGACCGGCTCTACGGCGGCGGCAGCGAGCACCGGCTGCTGCAGGAGATGCTGCTCGGGATCGGCGGGGTGCGGGCCGTGCGGACGTACTGCCGCCTGAGCGGTCACGCCGAACCCGAGGTGTTCCACACGAACGAAGGCCACGCGGGCTTCCTCGGTCTTGAGCGGATCGCCGAACTCACCGAGCAGGGCGTGGAGTTCGATGCCGCCCTCGAAGTCGTACGGGCCGGGACCGTGTTCACCACGCACACGCCCGTGCCCGCCGGGATCGACCGCTTCGACCGCGAGCTGGTCGCCCGGCACTTCGGCCCCGGCGCCGAGCTGCCCGGCATCGACGTGCAGCGAGTCCTTGGGCTAGGGATGGAGACATACGCGGGCGGCGAGCCGAATCTGTTCAACATGGCCGTGATGGGGCTGCGGCTCGCGGCCCGCGCCAACGGGGTGTCGACGCTGCACGGACGGGTCAGCCGCGAGATGTTCGCCGGGCTTTGGCCGGGATTCGACCCCGAGGAGGTGCCGATCACGTCGGTGACCAACGGGGTGCACGCACCGACCTGGGTCGCCCCGGAGGTGTTCCGCCTCGGCGCGCAGCAGATCGGTGCGCAGCGCACCGAGGACGCGTTCACCATCGGCGGCTCGCAACGCTGGGACGCCGTGGCGGAGATCCCCGACGACAAGATCTGGGAGCTGCGGCGGGTGCTGCGCTCCCATCTGGTCGACGAGGTACGGGCGCGCCTGCGGGCGTCCTGGCGGCAGCGGGGTGCCGGATCGGCCGAACTCGGCTGGATCGACCAGGTATTGGACCCCGATGTGCTCACCATCGGGTTCGCCCGCCGCGTGCCCTCGTACAAGCGGCTGACCCTGATGCTGCGCGACCGCGACCGGCTGATGGAGCTGCTCACGCATCCCGAGCGGCCCGTGCAGATCGTCGTCGCGGGCAAGGCGCATCCGGCGGACGACGGGGGCAAGCGGCTGATCCAGGAGCTGGTGCGGTTCGCGGACGATCCTCGCGTACGTCATCGCATCGTCTTCCTGCCCGACTACGGGATGGCGATGGCGCAGAAGCTCTATCCCGGCTGCGACGTCTGGCTCAACAATCCGCTGCGGCCCCTGGAGGCCTGTGGCACGAGCGGGATGAAGGCCGCGCTCAACGGCTGCCTCAACCTGTCCGTCCTGGACGGCTGGTGGGACGAGTGGTACGAGCCGGACTTCGGCTGGGCGATCCCCACGGCCGACGGCGCGGCCACGGACGATGACCGGCGCGACGCGCTGGAGGCGGCCGCGCTCTACGACCTCCTGGAGCAGCGGGTGGCGCCGCGCTTCTACGAGCGCGGGCCCGCGGGGCTGCCCGACCGCTGGATCGAGATGGTCCGCAGGACCCTGACCTCGCTCGGGCCGCGCGTCCTTGCGGGGCGGATGGTGCGCGAGTACGTCGCCAATCTGTACACGCCCGCCGCCCAGGCCCAGCGCGGCCTCGACCTCACGTCCGCGCGCGAACTCGCCGCGTGGAAGAGCCGGATCCGGGGTGCCTGGCCGCATATCGCGGTCGACCACGTGGAGTCCGCGGCCGGCGGTTCGACGGCGGAGCTCGGCGCGACCGTCGCCCTGCGGGTCCGGGTGCGCCTCGGTGAACTCCAGCCGGACGACGTCGAGGTGCAGTCCGTGACGGGCCGCGTCGACTCCTCGGACACGCTCACGGAGGCCGTGGCGACCCCGCTGAAGCCGGCGGGCGGCCCGGACCTGGAGGGCCGCTGGATCTACGAGGGCCCCCTGGCCCTCGACCGCACGGGCCCGTTCGGCTACACGGTCCGCATCCTCCCGTCCCACCGCCTCCTCACGTCCCCACAGGAACTGGGCCTGGTCGCCCTGCCGTCGGAGCTGACGGGGGAGGGGGCCGGGGTGCTGATGCGGTGAGGTGGGGGTGGGTGCGTGGGGCGAGGGGCGCACGAGGGGTGGGTACGGGGCGCTCGGCCCGCGAGGCGCCAGGTCCGCGAGGCGCCAGGTCCGCGAGGCGCCAGGTCCGCGAGGCGCCAGGCCCGCGAGCGTCGGGCCCGGGTGTGAGGTGCGCCCGGGCGGCCGGCGTGGCGCGTCGGCGCGGACGAGGTGCCGGGGGACCTGAGGTGCGAGGGCCGCACAAGGTGCCGGGCCAGGTGTGAGGTGAGCCCGGGCGGCATGGGGGACCGCCCGGGCTCCGGGGAAGTGCGACGCATGCGGGTGCTTGGCTGCTGCGCGCGCGTTGGCAGCGTGACAGCGCTGACGGGTCCATGCCAGACCGCCCCCGCACCGGTTGGCCGGATCTCGTCCGTTGCGCGACGTACGGCGTCCGTTACCCGGAGCAGCGGCCGGGCCTCGGCTGTCGTTCAGGCCCTGCGTGCCGTGGCCTGAACGGCGCGCCTGCGAAGCGGTCCGCTGCGGCGCAACCGGGCAGTGGAGGCGCCGACCGCCGTGGCGTACTCGACCGGTCTGCCGGGGCGGAAATCCGTGCTCCACCCGGCCGCTCGCGGAATGGTCTCCTGTGGCCGACCCGGCCGCTCGCGGAATGGTCTCCTGTGGCCGACCCGGCCGCTCGCGGAATGGTCTCCTGTGGCCGACCCGGCCGCTCGCGGAATGGTCTCCTGTGGCCGACCCGGCCGCTCGCGGAATGGTCTCC
>NZ_JBITIG010000013.1:0-118044 GCF_044458745.1 Streptomyces sp. NPDC050418 | reverse complement strand
CCGACCCGGCCGCTCGCGGAATGGTCTCCTGTGGCCGACCCGGCCGCTCGCGGAATGGTCTCCTGTGGCCGACCCGGCCGCTCGCGGAATGGTCTCCCGTGGCCGACCCGGCCGCTCGCGGAACGGTCTCCCGTGGCCCACCCAGCCGCTCGCGGAACGGTCTCCCGTGGCCCACCCAGCCGCTGTGGAGCCGTCTCCCGTGCTCCACCGGCCCGCTCGGCTCGCGGCGCCGGCGCCCCTACTCGCCCACCCGCCGCTCCACTCCTCGCGGCGTGATCCACAACGCCTCCGCGAGCGCGCACAGTTCGCCCTCCGCCGTGGCCACCGCCACGCCCACCGTCGTCTTGCGGCCCTCGGCGCCCAGCATCCAGGCGTACGAGATGTGCGGCTCCCCGGCGCGTACGGGGGCGAGTTGGGTGCCCGTGAGCCGGGCCGTCACCCCGCCGAGCGGCATGCGGCCGAGGCGGATGGCCGTCCAGCCGCCGGGGCAGTCCAGCGCCGCCCACACGATCTCGGGCGGCAGCACGCCGTCCGGGCCCGCCAGCTCCTTCTCGGGGATCCAGGCGCCGGCGAGCAGGTCGGGGCGGTCCTCGACGCGGCCCGGCAGCAGCTTCAGGCCCTGGCCGGGGGAGACGTCGGGGCCGCAGCCGTAACAGTCCATGACCGGCGGCGGGTTGCGGCGCAGTGAGCGGACCTGGGCCGCGGCGCCCTTCTCCGCCTGGGCCCACGTCGGGGGCTCGGGCGCGTCGAGTGTGAGAGGCGCGGGAGTCGCCACCGCCAGGTCGGTGCCGGCCGCGTCACGGATCACCACGGCACCGTCCACCGGCGGCTGCGCGCCCGTCCCCTCGGACGCCCCGCCCGCGACAAGGAGGCCGGTCCCCACCGGCACCGCCGCCCGGAAGTCCACCCGGACCTCCGCGGCGTCCGAGCGGGCGGCCAGCAGCCCCGCGACATAGCCGCCGAAGGCGACACCCGGGTAGCCGGTCACGTGCGGGGCGATGGTGAGGCTCTCGGTGAACGTCATGCGTGCATGGTGCACGATGCGTGATCCGCTCGCCTCGGCGGACTGCTGTGAGGCGTACGACAGTTGGCGCGTCCAGGCAGCCCAGGCAGCCCAGGCAGCCCAGGCAGCCCAGGCCGCCCCGGCCACCCAGGCCACAAGACGCAGGAGCCCCGGGCTCCGCGCAGGGAGACCCGGGGCCCGCACGCGAGCACCTAGAACGTCAGCTTCCAGCTGTTGATCCGGCCCGTGTCGTACGTCGCCTTGTCCTGCACCCGCAACTTCCAGGTACCGGCGGCGACTTCGGACGAGGCGTTCACGCTGTAGGTCGCCTTGACGTTGTCCGCCGAGTCGCCCGAGCTGAACGGCTTCAGGTTGTAGACCGTGCCGTCCGGCGCCACCAGGTCCACCACGAGGTCACCGCGCCACGTGTGCGTGATGTCCACGGCGACCTGCAGCGTGGCCGGTGCGTTGCCGGTCTTGTCGACCGCGATCGAGGAGGTCACGGCCGCGCCGTTGTCCGGGATGGAGACGGGCGTCGTGTTCTCGTACGAGGTGCCGCCCCCGCCCCCGCCGGACCGCTCGCCCACGTTGACCCCGGCCCACGCGTCCTGCACCGCCTTGTACTCGGCGCTGGAGGCCCCGTACAGCTCACCCGCGACCGCGAGCGTCCCGGTGCGGGCCCCCGCGTAGTTGGTGGTGGAGCCGAACTTGGTGGTGAGCGCCTTGTACCAGATCAGCGCGGCCTTCTCGCGGCCGATGCCGGTGACCGGCAGGCCGTCGGAGGTCGGCGAGTCGTAGTTCACGCCGTTGACGGTCTTCGGGCCGCTGCCCTCGGACAGCAGGTAGAAGAAGTGGTTGGCCGGGCCCGAGGAGTAGTGCACGTCGATCGAGCCGATGCCCGAGTACCAGGCGTCCTTGGACGCACCGTCCTTGCTGGGCTTGTCCATGTAGCGCAGCGGCGTGCCGTTGCCCCGGATGTCGATCTTCTCGCCGACGAGGTAATCGCCCTTGTCGGCAGCGTTGTTGGCGTTGAACTCCACGGCGGCCGCCATGATGTCGCTGGTCGCCTCGTTGAGCCCGCCGGACTCGCCGCTGTAGATCAGCCCCGCGGTGTTGGAGGTGACGCCGTGCGTCATCTCGTGCGCGGCCACGTCGATCGAGGTCAGCGGCTTGGTGTTGCCGGACCCGTCGCCGTACGTCATGCAGAAGCAGCTGTCCTGCCAGAACGCGTTGACGTACGCGTTGCCGTAGTGGACCCGCGAGTACGCGCCCACACCGTCGCCGCGTATGCCGCTGCGGCCGTGCACGTTCTTGTAGTAGTCCCAGGTCAGTGCGGCCCCGTAGTGCGCGTCCGCGCCCGCGGTCTCCGCGTTCTGCGGGGTGCCGTCGCCCCAGACGTCGTCCGGTCCGGAGAAGAGCGTGCCGGTGCCGGACGTGCCGCGGTTGAGGTTGTACGTCTTGTGGTTGCCGCGTGCGCCGTCGGTCAGGTTGTACGAGCTGCCCGACTGCGTGGTGCCCAGGCCGACCTGGCCGCCGTACATCGTGTTGCCCGTGCCCTCGTTCTGCACGGCCTGCCACTCGTAGAGCTTCTCGCCGGTCGCGGCGTCCGTGACGACGTGCAGCTCGTTGGGGGTCCCGTCGTGCTGCAGGCCGCCGACCACGGTCTCGTACGCGAGGGTGGGCGAACCCTTCGCCATCCAGACGACCTTGCGCGGCGCCTTCTCGGCGGCGGTCTTCTTCGAGCCCTCGGCCCGGGCGGCGTCCACCGCCTGCTCCTCGGCCGCGGAGGCCTTCACCTCGGCCGTGGTGTCCACACCGGTGAGCTTCGCGTTCGACGCCTTGGTGACGGATTCGGTGTCGCCCGAGGTCGCGGCGACCACCAAGTCGCCGCCGAGGACGGGCAGTCCGTCGTAGGTGCGCTCGTAGCGGGTGTGCGTGGTGCCGTCGCGGTCCTGCACGACATCACGGACGACGAGCTTCTCCTTGGCCCCGAGCCCGAGGTCCTTCGCGGTCTCGGCCTTGGTGGAGTTCGCCTCGCGCAGCAGCTCGGCGCGCTCGGCGGGCGACAACTTGGCGGGCAGGGCGCCGGGATCGGCCTTCCCCGCGACGGGGGCGGCCGGTGCGTCCGCGCTGGCGCCGCCGGCCTGGATGCCGACGGTCAGCAGGGCGGCTGCGGAGAGGAGGGCGCCGACGGCGGTCGCACGACGGCGGGGGGTACGCGTGTGGGAGGTGGGTCTCAACACTGACTCCTTCTGCGGGCCGTGGGTCACGGCCGGACCACCGGTCGGCGGGTGGCCGACCGGTCAGAACAGGCAGAACAGGCAGAGCGAGGTGCGTGGGGGGTGCATGGCCGGTACCCGGGTGTCGAGTGGGGCACCACGGTCCGGCCGAGGTGAAGAGTGACAGGAGCGCTGACTTCCTGTCAGGAGCGCATCAAGAGGTTGGCCGGAAACAGTCCGTTGTGCGGAGGAGGCTGTTCGGAATACGGAGGGCGTACGGGCGGTGCGCCGCGGACAGCAGGCAGCGGCGGTACGTCCCTGCGTACCGCCGCTGTTTTAAGAGCTGTTGACCTGGCTCAGCCGACGAGACTGTCCCGCCACGCACGGTGCAGATCGGCGAACCGGCCCGTTCCCGCGATGAGTTCGGACGGTGGCCCGTCCTCGACCACGCGGCCGGATTCCATCACGAGGACACGGTCCGCGATGGCCACGGTCGACAGCCGGTGGGCGATCACCACCGCCGTACGCCCGTGCAGGACCGTCTGCATCGCGTCCTGGACCGCACGCTCCCCGGGCACGTCGAGCGAACTTGTCGCCTCGTCGAGGATCAGGACCGCGGGGTCCGCGAGCAACGCCCGGGCGAACGCGACGAGTTGCCGCTGCCCCGCGGAGATACGGCCGCCCCGCTTGCGCACGTCGGTGTCGTAGCCGTCGGGGAGCGCGGTGATGAACTCATGCGCGCCGATCGCCTTCGCCGCCTGCTCGATCTCCTCGCGGGTGGCCTCCGGGCGGCCGATCGTGATGTTCTCGGCGATCGTGCCCGAGAACAGGAAGGCCTCCTGGGTGACCATGACGACCCCGCGGCGCAGCTCGGGGACCGACAGATCGCGCAGGTCCACGCCGTCGAGCAGGACCCGGCCGTCCGAAGGGTCGTAGAAGCGGGCCAGGAGCTTGGCGAGCGTGGACTTGCCCGCGCCGGTGGAGCCGACGACGGCGACCGTCTGCCCGGCGGGCAGGGTCAGATCGAAGCGCGGCAGGACCTCGCCGCCGGTGCGGTAGCGGAAGCTCACCGCGTCGAACGTGACCGTGCGGCCCGGGTGCGCGGACGCGAGCTCCGGCAGCGGACGCGGCTCGGCGGGCGCGGGGACGGACGGGGTCTGCGCGAGCAGACCGGCGATCTTCTCCAGGGAGGCGGCCGCCGACTGGTACGAGTTGAGGAACATCCCGAGCCGGTCGATCGGGTCGTACAGCCGCCGCAGATACAGCACGCACGCGGCGAGCACACCGAGCGCGAGACCGCCGTCCGCGACGCGGTACGCGCCCCACAGGACGATGCCCGCGACCGCCGTGTTGGCCACCGTCCGCGAACCGACCACATAGCGCGCCATCTCCAGCATCGCGTCGCCGTTGGTGCGCTCGTGGCGGTGGTTGAGCACCGCGAAGTCCATTTCGTTGGCCCGTTCGCGGCGGAACGCCCGGACGGGACGGATCCCGTTCATCGTCTCCGCGAACTTGACGATCACCGCCGCGATCGTGGTCGACCGCCGCCGGAAGATCCGCCCCGCGCGCTTCTGGTAGAGCCGCACGAGCAGGTACAGCGGCACGAACGAGGCCACCGCCACCCCGCCGAGCCCCACGTCGAGCCAGAGCAGCATCGCCGCGATGTACACGAACGAGAGGATCACCGTGATCAGTTCCTGCAGGCCCTCGCTGAGCAGCTCGCGCAGGGACTCCACGTCGGTGGTGGAGCGGGAGATGAGCCGGCCCGAGGTGTAGCGCTCGTGGAAGTCGACCGAGAGCGCCTGCGCGTGCCGGAAGATCCGGCCGCGCAGATCGAGCAGCACGTCCTGGTTGACCCGGGCCGAGGAGCGGATGAACGCGTACTGCAGCACCGCCGAGCCGAGCGAACACAGCGCATACGCCGCCGCGATGGCGATCAGCGGCCCGGTGTCGTCCTTGCGCAGCGCCGGTACGCCACGGTCGATGGCGAACGCCACGAGCAGCGGGCCCACCTGCACCGCGGCCTGCTGGAGCAGCAGCAGGACGGCCGTCACGGCCACCCGCGCCTTCAGGGGCGCGAGCAGCGAGCGCAGCAGCGCCCCGGTCGCGCCCTTCGGCGCGGGCAGGGCGTCCTGGTCGAAGGGGTCACCGGCCTGCTGGTCGGTGGCCTCGGCCGGCTTGTCGACCGTGGTGGTCACCGCTCCTCCTTCGCGTACGTCAGATCGTCGAGGCCGCTCGCGTACGAGCCGTGGTCCGGGGCCGTGGCGAACGCCCGGCCGTCCGTCCCGCTCCCCGCCTCATCGGCCCCCGACATCAGCCACGCGTACTCCGCGCTCTCCCGCAGCAGCTCCTGGTGCGTGCCCACCGCGGTGATCCGGCCGCCGGAGAGCAGCGCCACGCGGTCCGCGAGCAGGACCGTCGACGGGCGGTGCGCGACGACCAGCGCGGTCGTCTCGGCGAGCACCTCGCGCAGTGCGGCCTCGACCAGCGCCTCGGTGTGCACGTCGAGCGCGGAGAGCGGGTCGTCGAGGACGAGGAAGCGCGGGCGGCCCACCACCGCACGGGCCAGCGCGAGCCGTTGGCGCTGACCGCCGGAGAGGCTCAGGCCCTGCTCGCCGACCTGGGTGTCCACGCCCTGCGGCAGCGCGTGGACGAAGTCGGCCTGGGCGACGGCGAGCGCGCGCCGCAGCTCGTCCGGCCCCGCGTCCTCGGCGCCCATCAGGACGTTCTCGCCGACGCTCGCCGAGAACAGAGTCGGCTCCTCGAAGGCCACCGCGACCAGTTCGCGCAGCCGCTCGCGCGGCATCGCCGTGATGTCCTCGCCGTCCAGCGTGATGCGGCCGCCGGTCAGTTCGTGCAGCCGTGGGACGAGCGCGGTCAGCGTGGTCTTGCCGCTGCCGGTCGCGCCCACCAGCGCCATGGTCTCGCCGGGCCGGATGTGCAGATCGATCCGGTCGAGGGACGGTGGTGTGTCCGGGGAGGCGTCGGGATACCTGAACTCGACGCCCTCGAAGCGGAGTCCGTATCCGGCGCGGTCCGGGCCCTCGTCCCGTAGGACGGAAGCGGCTCCGGCCGCGTCCGGACCGGACTCTGCATCCGACCCCGACCCCGACCTCGAAGCCGAAATCGAACCCGACCCGGACCCCGACCCCGACTCCGGCTCCGCGTCGAGCACTTCGAAGAACCGCTCGGTGGCCGTCGCCGCCTCCTGGCTCATCGCGAGCAGGAAGCCGATCGACTCCACCGGCCAGCGCAGCGCGAGCGCCGTGGAGAGGAAGAGCACCAGCGTGCCCGCCGACAGCCCGCCGTCGGCCACCTGCACGGTGCCGAGCACGAGCGCCGCACCGATCGTGAGCTCGGGCAGCAGCACGATCACCGCCCAGATCGCCGCGAGCAGCCGCGCCTTGTGCAGTTCGGTGCCGCGCAGGTCCTGCGCCATCGACGCGAAGGCGCGCGCCTGGGCGCGATGGCGGCCGAAGCCCTTGATGATCCGGATGCCGAGGACGCTCTCCTCGACCACGGTGGTCAGATCGCCGACCTGGTCCTGCGCCTTGCGCGCCACCGCCGCGTACCGCCGCTCGAAGGCCGCGCAGACCAGCACCATCGGCACCACGGGCGCGAGCAGCACCAGGCCGAGTGTCCACTCCTGAGCGAGCAGGATGCCCACGCCGACGAGGATCGTCACGCCGTTGACCAGCAGGAACGTCAGCGGGAACTGCAGGAACATCCGCAGCAGCATCAGATCCGTGGTCCCGCGCGAGAGCAGCTGACCCGAGGCCCACCGGTCGTGGAACGCGACCGGCAGCCGCTGCAGATGCCGGAACAGATCCGCCCTCATCGACGCCTCGACGCCCGCGAGCGGACGCGCCACCAGCCAGCGCCGCAGCCCGAAGAGCCCGGCCTCGACGAGACCGAGCAGCAGCAGATACAGCGCGCCGAGCCACACTCCGCCGGGGTCGCGGTCGGCGACCGGGCCGTCCACCATCCACTTGAGGACGAGCGGGATCACCAGGCCGACACAGGACGCGATGATCGCGATGACCGCCGCGAGCGACATGCGCAGCCGCACGGGCTTCACATACGGCCACAGTCTCAGCAGGGAGCGGACGGCGGATCGTGCGGGCGGGGCGGCGGAGGCGGCTTCTGCGGCGGCGGTTGTCGTGGGCATCAGGAGCGAGATTAGGCATTGCCACTGACAATCCCCTATCGGTTTTTGGTCCTACGACCGAGAACCGGACACCCCTGAACCGGGGCAGAACGGGACACTCGCGATCCCGGGTGGAACGGGTCCGTACGACCCCCGGCCCGCCACCCGGAGGACCCCCATCAACCGATCGGCTGATGCGCTCCCGAGCGCGATGGCCGATACCGGACCGGGGCCCGTCCGGGGACCGTGGAGCCATGCCCATCATCGAAGTCGCAGACCTGCGCAAGGCCTACGCCGGCCGGCCCGCCGTCGACGGGGTCTCGTTCTCCGTCGAGGAGGGCGAGATCTTCGGCATCCTCGGCCCCAACGGCGCCGGCAAGACCACCACCGTCGAATGCGTCGGCGGCCTGCGCGTGCCCGACTCCGGCCGGATCCGCGTCGCGGGCCTCGACCCGGTCGCCGACCACGACGAGGTGACCCGCGTCCTCGGCGCCCAGCTCCAGGAGAGCGAGCTGCAGCCCAAGCTCACCGTGCGCGAGGCACTGGAGCTGTACAGCGCCTTCTACGAGACGCCCGCCGACTGGCGCGCCCTCGCCGAGCGGCTCGGCCTCACCGACAAGCTCACCACCCGCTTCGCCAAGCTCAGCGGCGGCCAGAAGCAGCGGCTGTCCATCGCGCTCGCCCTGATCGGCAGCCCCCGCGTCGTCGTCCTCGACGAACTGACCACCGGACTCGACCCGCGGGCCCGCCGCGACACGTGGCAGCTGATCGAGGAGATCCGCGCCTCGGGCGTCACGGTCCTTCTCGTCACGCACTTCATGGAGGAGGCCCAGCGCCTCTGCGACCGGATCGCCGTCATCGACAAGGGCCGCCTCGCCGCGCTCGACAGCCCCGCGGGCCTGATCCGCCGTTCCGCCGGCTCGACGGTCATCTCCTTCACCCCGTCACGCACCCTGGACCCCGCCGAACTGGCCGCCCTGCCGGACGCGGCCGCCACCGACACCGACGCCCGCGACGGCCGGATCACGGTGACCGGCACCGACGCGACCGTCAACGCCGTCATCACGCTCCTGGCCCGCCACCGGATCACGGCCCACCAACTCCGGGTCACCGACGCCACGTTGGACGACGCCTTCCTCGACCTGACGGAGCAGACCGGCGCCACGGCGGACCGCGCCGCTCCCACGGCGGACCCCACAGGCCAGGCAGCAGACCCCACCGACCTCAAGGGAGCCTCGGCATGAGCGCCTTCACGCTGTCCCCGGCCACGAGTGCCGTCCTCAAGGCGGAGTTCACGCTCTTCCGCCGCGAACCCGGCTCCCTCTTCTGGATCATGGTCTTCCCGACCGCCCTGTTCGTCCTCCTCGGCTCGATCCCCACGTTCCGCGTGGTCGGCGAGGCGGTCCCGGGTCTGCGTCTCGTCGACGTCTACGTCCCGATCGCGATCCTCACCGCCCTCCTCATGGCCTGTCTGCAGGCCATGCCCCCGGTCGTCACCGGCTACCGCGAACGCGGCATCCTGCGCCGGATGTCCACCACCCCCGTACGCCCCCGTTCGGTGCTCACCGCGCAGATGGCGCTGCACGGGGCCGCCGCCCTGGCCTCCGCGGTCCTGACCGTCGTCGTCGGCCGGCTCGTCTTCGACGTCGCCCTGCCCGGGCAGTTCCTCGGATACGTGGTGGCGCTCACCCTCTCCGTCGCCGCGGCCCTCTCGCTCGGCGCCCTGCTCTCGGCCGTCTCCCGTACGTCGAAGGCCGCGAACGCGGTGGGCGCGGCGGCGTTCTTCCCGATGATGTTCAGCGCGGGCCTGTGGATGCCGGTGCAGACGATGCCCGACGTGCTCGCGCGGATCATGGAGCTGCTCCCGTTCGGAGCCGCCTCACAGGCCCTCGCCGAAGCCGCGGCCGGCGACTGGCCGAGCTGGTCCCACCTGGGCGTCCTCGCCCTGTGGGCGGTCGCACTCACCACGGCGGCGGCGCGCTGGTTCCGCTGGGAATGACCGTCGTGGTGTACGAGACTGGGGCCATGCCCGAGCCGACCGCCGCGACGTCACTGGACGCCGCCACCGCCCACCGTCGCGTGGAGGAGCGCTGGGAGACCTTCCTGCGCTGGGGTCCGTTCGCTCTGCTCGGGGTCTCGGCCCTGCTCCTGTTCGCCAGCGCGGGGCAGCTCACGCCGGGCGCCGGTGAACGCTGGGCGGCAGCCGGTCTGCTCACCGCGGCCCTGCTGGTCGAACTGTGGTGGGGCAGGGTGGGCCGCGGCCGCTCGGAGCCCGGTCCGGCCGGCGCCGCGTACTACACGATCCGCTGGGCGCTGGCCTTCGCGCTGTCCTGGCTCAATCCGTTCGCCGCCTTCTACGCGGCGCTCGGCTACTTCGGTGCGGAGCGGCTGCTGTCCGGCCGGTGGGTCACCGTCGGCCTGTTCGCCAGCGCGGTCACCATCGCCGGCTCCCAGTCGGGCGGTTTCCCGCCGCCGACGCCCGCCCGCTGGGGCCTGTTCGCCGCCATCCTGGGCATTCACGTGGCGCTCTTCTGGGTGTTCAGCAAGCTCAACACGTACGAGCAGCAGCGCACCGACGTACAGCGCTCCACCATCGCCGAACTGGAGCGCACCAACACAAAGCTGCAGCAGGCCCTCGACGAGAACGCCGCGCTGCACGCCCAGCTCCTGCTCCAGGCACGCGAGGCGGGCGTCGCCGACGAGCGCCGCCGGCTCGCCGCCGAGATCCACGACACCATTGCGCAGGGCCTGACCGGGATCATCGCCCAGCTCCAGGTCGTCGCGAACGCCGAGGACCGTGAGCTCGCGCGCGAACACCTCGGCCGTGCCGCCGACTTGGCCCGGTCGAGCCTGGGCGAGGCCCGCCGTTCGGTGCACAACCTCGGTCCGGCGGCCCTGGCGGACCAGGGCCTCGCCGAGGCGCTCAAGCAGACGGTCGCGGAATGGTCGGTGCGCACGGGCGTACGGGCCGAGTTCACGGTCACCGGCACCGCGGAGCCGCTGCACGACGAGATCGAGGGCACCCTCGTGCGGATCGCCCAGGAGGCGCTGTCCAACACGGCGCGGCACGCCGCCGCGACCCGCCTCGGCGTCACGCTCTCGTACATGGACGACGAGGTCGCCCTGGACGTCCGCGACGACGGCACGGGCTTCGACCCGCTCGCGCTGCCGCGGCGCTCCGGCTCGGGCGGCTTCGGCGTGGACGGGATGCGGGCGCGGGCCGAACGCGTGGCGGGAACCGTCGAGATCGAGTCCGAGCCGGGCTTCGGCACGGCGGTCTCGGCGCGCGTCCCGCTCGTGCTCAGGGAAACCGGCGCTCAGGAACGCGCGGACCGTCGCGTACCGTTGTACCGCCATGACGACTGACGCGCCGATCACCCTGCTCATCGTGGACGACCACCCCGTTGTACGGGACGGCCTGCGCGGCATGTTCCGCGCGGCGCCCGGCTTCGAGGTGCTGGGGGAGGCCGCGACCGGTGAGGAGGGCGTCGAGCTCACCGCTCGACTCGACCCGGACGTCGTCCTGATGGACCTGCGGATGCCCGGCGGCGGGGGAGTGGCCGCCATCGCCGAGCTCGCCCGCAGCGGCGCCCGCGCCAAGGTCCTGGTCCTCACCACATATGACACCGACTCCGACACGCTGCCGGCGATCGAGGCGGGCGCGACGGGCTATCTGCTCAAGGACGCCCCGCGCGACGAGCTGTTCACGGCGGTCCGCGCGGCCGCCGAAGGCCGCACGGTCCTCTCCCCGGCGGTCGCCTCCCGCCTGGTCTCCCGCGTCCGCACCCCCGCCCCGGAACCGGGCGCGACCCCGCTCAGCACCCGCGAGCGCGAGGTACTGGTCCTGGTCGCCCGCGGCACCTCCAACCGCGAGATCGCCCGCGAGCTGTTCATCAGCGAGGCGACGGTGAAGACCCATCTGACGCACCTGTACGCCAAGTTGGGCGTCAACGACCGTGCCGCGGCGGTGGCGGCGGCGTACGACCGCGGGATCCTGGGCTGACCGGCCCGCACTCCCTAGCCCGCCACCCGGAACAGCAGCACACACCGCCCCGCCACCGTCACCACAGCCCCCGCCGCGTGCACCGACCCCGGTGCCTCCGTCTGGTCCTCCAGGCCGGTGTCCAGGACCAGTTCGTACGCCGTGGCCCACGGCGGGCCCGGCAGGGTGAAGCTCACCGGGCGGTCGCCCGCGTGCAGGACCACCAGGAAGCTGTCGTCGGTGACCGGCGCCCCGCGTACGTCGCGGCCTGGGATGTCCCGCCCGGACAGGTACATCCCGAGCGTCGCGGCCGGCGCGTACCAGTCCCGTTCCGTCATCTCCGCGCCGTGCGCCGTGAACCAGGCCAGGTCCCGCAGCCCGTCCGCGGAGTGCGCCCGGCCCGAGAAGAACGAGCGCCGGCGCAGCACCGGATGCTCGTGCCGCAGCCGGATCAGACGCGACGTCAGCTCGAACAGGGCCTGCCAGCCCTGCTGTTCGAGCAGCGACCAGTCCACCCAGCTCGTCGCGTTGTCCTGGCAGTACGCGTTGTTGTTGCCGCCCTGCGTGCGCCCCAGCTCATCGCCGGCGACCAGCATCGGCACCCCCGTCGACAGCAGCAGCGTCGTCAGGAGGTTGCGCAACTGGCGGCGGCGCAGCGCCTGGATCCGCGGGTCCTCGCTCTCGCCCTCGGCCCCGCAGTTCCACGCCCGGTTGTCGTCGGTCCCGTCCCGGTTGCCCTCGCCGTTGGCCTCGTTGTGCTTGCGCTCGTACGACACGAGATCGCGCAGCGTGAACCCGTCGTGCGCGGTGATGAAGTTGACCGACGCGTAAGGCCTGCGCCCGCCCCACGCGTACAGATCACTGGAACCCGAGAGCCGGTAGCCGAGATCGCGGACATCGGGCAGCGCCCCGCGCCAGAAGTCCCGTACGGCACCCCGGTACCGGTCGTTCCACTCGGTCCACAGCGGCGGGAACGACCCCACCTGATAGCCCCCTGACCCCACGTCCCACGGTTCGGCGATCAGCTTCACGCGCCGCAGCACCGGATCCTGCGCGATCACCGCGAGGAACGGCGAGAGCATGTCGACGTCGTGGAACGACCGGGCGAGCGCGGCCGCCAGATCGAAACGGAAGCCGTCCACCCCCATCTCCGTCACCCAGTAGCGGAGCGAGTCGGTGATCAGGCGCAGCACATGCGGCTGGACGACGTGCAGCGTGTTCCCGCACCCGGTGTAGTCCGCGTATCGCCGCGCGTCACCCTGCAGCCGGTAGTAGCCGCGGTTGTCGATCCCGCGCAGCGACAGCGTGGGTCCCAACTCGCCCGCTTCCGCCGTGTGGTTGTAGACCACGTCGAGGATGACCTCGATCCCGGCGTCGTGCAGCGCCCGCACCATCTCCTTGAACTCACCGACCTGCGCCCCGGTCGTGGCCCCGGCCGCATAGCCCGCGTGCGGGGCGAAGTACCCGATCGAGTTGTAACCCCAGTAGTTGCGCAGCTCCCGCCGCAGCAGATGGTCCTCGTGCGCGAACTGGTGCACCGGAAGCAGCTCGACCGCCGTCACCCCGAGCCGTACGAGATGGCCGACCGCCGCCGGATGCGCGAGCCCCGCGTACGTCCCGCGCAGTTCCTCGGGGATCCCGGGGTGCAACTGCGTGAAGCCCTTGACGTGCAGTTCGTAGATCACCGAGTCCGCCCAGGGCGTCTTCGGCCGACGGTCCTCGGACCACTCGTCGGGCCCGTCGTCGTGCACGACGATGCCCTTCGGCACGAACGGCGCCGAGTCGCGGTCGTCGCGCACCGTGTCAGCGACGTGCTGCTCGGGCCAGTCACGCCGGTGCGCGTACACCTCGGGTGCCCGCCCGAACGTCCCGTAGTCGCCGTCCACCGCACGGGCATACGGATCGAGCAGCAGCTTCGCCGGATTCCACCGCGCCCCCGTCCACGGATCCCACCGTCCGTGCACCCGGTACCCGTACCGCTGCCCCGGCTCGACCCCCGGTACGAACCCGTGCCAGATCTCATGCGTCAGCTCGGTCAGCGGACACCGCGTCTCACGCCCCTGCGCGTCGAACAGACACAGCTCCACGGCCTCCGCACCCCCCGCCCACAGTGCGAAGTTGGTGCCCGCGACCCCGTCGGGCCCGACCCGGTACCGCGCCCCGAGCGGCGTCGGCGCCCCCGGCCACACCGCTCGCGTCGGCAGCGCGCTCTCCCGTCCCTGTCCCTCCTCCCTCACGGCCGCCGCTCCCAGCAGCCGCTCCGCCGCGGTCGGCCGCTCCGCCGCCTGTGGCCGCGCACCTTGCCGTGCCCCTTGCTGCGCCTCGTGCCCGGGTGCCCTCGACACCTGTCAGCCTCCCGCAGTCCGCGTCGTCTCCCCCAGTTGTGCCCCCAACCGGCCCCGCCCTCACGTTTCCCCAGGAGGGGGCACGTCGTTGGGGACAACGTGAGACAAAACGACAGGGGTGCCGGTCAGCTCCGGCGACGTATGGCGGCCGCGCTGACCGCCGCGGTGACGGCCATCGGACTGCTGGCCGGCTGCTCGGCGGACGGCTTCCGGCTCGACGAGATGCTCGGCAAGGGCGAGACCGAGCCGATCCGCGTCAGCCCCGCGCACGGCGAGCGCGGAGTGCGGCCCGAACAGGGCATCGAGGTCAAGGTGCCCAGCGGGCGCCTGGAGACCGTCAAGGTGGTCAGGTTCCAGGACGCGCAGGAGTTCCCGGTGCCCGGCCGGATCTCGCCGGACGGACTGCGCTGGACCCCGGACGACCCGCGGCTCGCGCTCGCCGCGAAGTACGAGGTGGACGCGGTGGCCCTGGACGGCCACGGCCGCCCCTCGGCCCGCCACACCTCGTTCACCACCTACGTGCCCGACGAGCGCTTCGTCGCGTACGTGAAACCGGAGAACCGTTCCACCGTCGGCACCGGCATGATCGTCTCGCTCGACTTCAACCGCGAGGTCGAGAACCGCGCCGCGGTCGAGCGCGCGGTCAAGGTGACCGCCCAGCCGCCCGTCGAGATCGCCGGCCACTGGTTCGGCACCGACCGCCTCGACTTCCGCCCCCGCACGTACTGGAAGCCCGGCACGAAGGTCACCGTCGACCTCCACCTGCGCGACGTCGAGGCCGCGCCCGGCGTCTACGGACTGCAGCACAAGACCTTCGCGTTCACGGTCGGCCGCCACCAGACCTCCCTGGTCGACGCCAAGGAGCACACGATGGAGGTCCACCGCGACGGGGAGCTGCTCTCCAAGGTGCCGATCACGGCCGGGGCGCCCAAGACCACCACGTACAACGGGAAAATGGTGATCACCGAGATGCTGGAGGTGACCCGGATGAACGGGGCGACCGTCGGCTTCACGGACTCCGACGGCAAGGGCGAGTACGACATCAAGGACGTCCCGCACGCCATCCGCCTCACCACCTCCGGCACCTTCCTGCACGGCAACTACTGGGCGGCCTCGTCCACCTTCGGGCAGGACAACGTCAGCCACGGCTGCGTCGGGCTGCGGGACGTCAAGGGCGGCAGCGCGGAGACCCCGGCGGGCTGGTTCTTCGACCGCTCCCTCGTCGGCGACGTCGTCGAGGTCACGAACTCCAAGGACAAGACGGTCGCACCGGACAACGGCCTCGGCGGCTGGAACCTCTCCTGGCCGAAATGGAAGGCGGGTTCGGCCCTGACCCACCGCACCAAGGGCCAGGGACGCGTACCGCGGTAGCCGCGGGCCCGGGGGTGCGTGCGCACCGTGCGCACCCCCGGCCGTTCCAAACCTCCCAGCGCCCTCGATCAGTTGGGACTGAACGGTGACATCCCCGGGGAGTCAGCTCTGGGGCCCGTGTGATAACCCTTGCGCATAGGCGCGCGACCAAGAGGCGCAGCCAGGGGTGCGGGCCTGGACCAGGCCGTGCGAGGGGAGAACGATAAGTGAACGGGCGACCGATATCGGGGGCATCGGTTGATGCACGAAAGCGCCGCATCAGGGGCTCGCTGGCGCTGATCACCGGTTCGCTGCTGCTCGCCGTGACCGCCTGCGGAGGCGGCGGCGACGGCGGGGGCGGCAAGAAGGACGACAAGGAAGGCGCGGGCAAGGCGAAGCCCAACACGCCCTCCGTCGCCGTCGTCGACATCGCCCCGAAGGACGGTGCGAAGGACGTCGCCACGAGCGGCGCCCTGAACATCACCGCCGACAAGGGCAAGCTCACCGACGTGACCGTCAAGGACACCAAGGGCAAGGAAATACCGGGCGACATCGCCAAGGACGGCGCCAGCTGGAAGCCCGAGCACCACCTCGCGGCGGCCACCAAGTACAAGGTGCACGCCACCGCGAAGGACTCCGAGGGCCGCGCGTCCGCGAAGGACACCACCTTCACCACGCTCACCCCGAAGAACACCTTCGTCGGCCACTTCACGCCCGAGGACGGTGACAAGGTCGGCGTCGGCATGCCGGTCTCGCTGAACTTCACGCGCGGCATCACGAACCCCGACGCGGTCGCCGACGCCATCGAGGTCAAGGCCGAGCCGGCCGTCGAGGTCCGGCACAAGTGGTACGGCAACGACCGGCTCGACTTCCGCCCCGAGGACTACTGGGAGCCCGGCACCAAGGTCACCGTCACGCTCAACCTCGACGGCGTCGAGGGCCGGCCGGACGTCTACGGCTCGCAGAACAAGTCGATCACCTTCACCATCGGCCGCAGTCAGGTCTCCACGGTCGACGCCAAGTCCAAGAAGATGACGGTCGAGCGCGACGGCAAGGTCATCAAGACCATCCCGATCACCTCGGGCGCCCCGGCCACGCCCACGTACAACGGTCAGATGGTGATCACCGAGAAGCTCAAGGTGACCCGGATGAACGGCGCCACGGTCGGCTTCACGGACGCCGACGGCGAGGGCGAGTACGACATCAAGGACGTCCCGCACGCGATGCGCCTGTCGACCTCGGGCACGTTCATACACGGCAACTACTGGGCGTCCTCGTCGACCTTCGGTTCGGCCAACGTCAGCCACGGCTGCGTCGGTCTGCGCGACGTCCGCGGCGGCTACGACGGCAAGACCCCGTCGGCCTGGTTCTACGGCAAGTCGATGATCGGCGACGTCGTGATCGTCAAGAACAGCAAGGACAAGACGATCCAGTGGTACAACGGCCTGAACGCGTGGAACCTGGACTGGGACAAGTGGGAGAAGTAGCCCTTCCCCGACTGGTGTGACGGTGGGCCCGGTGCTGTGACCAACGGCACCGGGCCCCCGTGCGTGAACGCCCGCTAACCTCACCCGTATGACCGTCTCTCTCGAAGTCTCCGCAGGCGTCGGCACCATCCGTCTCGACCGCCCGCCGATGAACGCCCTCGACGTCGCCACCCAGGACCGGCTCAAGGAGCTCGCCGTCGAGGCGACGGCCCGGGACGACGTACGGGCCGTCGTGATCCACGGCGGCGAGAAGGTGTTCGCGGCCGGCGCGGACATCAAGGAGATGCAGGCGATGGACCACACCGCGATGGTTTTGCGCGCCCGCGATCTGCAGGACGCGTTCACCGCGGTGGCCCGGATCCCCAAGCCCGTCGTCGCCGCGATCACCGGTTACGCGCTCGGCGGCGGCTGCGAGCTGGCGCTCTGCGCCGACTACCGGATCGCCGCGGACAACGCCAAGCTCGGCCAGCCCGAGATCCTGCTCGGCCTGATCCCCGGCGCCGGCGGCACCCAGCGGCTGTCGCGGCTCGTGGGTCCGTCCCGCGCCAAGGACCTGATCTTCACCGGCCGGATGGTCAAGTCCGACGAGGCGCTGCGGCTCGGTCTCGTCGACCGCGTGGTCCCGGCCGCCGAGGTCTACGAGCAGGCGCACGCCTGGGCCGCGAAGCTCGCCCAGGGCCCGGCCATCGCGCTGCGCGCCGCGAAGGAGTCCATCGACCAGGGCCTTGAGGCCGACATCGACACGGGCCTCGCGATCGAACGCACCTGGTTCTCCGCCCTGTTCGCCACCGAGGACCGCGAGACCGGGATGCGCAGCTTCGTGGAGGAGGGGCCGGGCAAGGCGAAGTTCGCCTGACGGCCGGAGTCCGTTCTCGAACCGTGATCGCGGGGGCCACAACCCCTTGTGGGGCTCGACTGTCTGACAGGCGCCGGGGAGCACTCCCCGGCGCCTGTCGGCGTTTTCGCCTTCGTACGAGATCGGGGTTCAGGTGGGGAAGAAGGTCTGGAGAGCCGCGGTGGCCGGTGGCGCGGCCGCGGTGTTCACGGCGGTGGCGGCGGCGCCGGCGGGGGCTGCGGAGAACGGGGTGTCGTTCACCCAGGTCAAGCTGGGTAACGGCAAGCCCATTGTGATCGGGGTGTCGAAAGAGGTCGCCGTGCCCGGTTCGGTCCGGATGACGACGACCCGCAAGTATGACTCTGCTCCCTATGTGGTCCCGTATCGCGGGGGCCTCGACTCGGGCGACGAGCTGTGGACCGCGATCGAGGGCAGCGACTGCCGCGTGGTCAGTACCGACGTCTGCGACTTCACGCAGACGCTGTACATCGATCCGACCTATAGCGACATCGGCAACGAGGACACGGGGACGTGGAAGGTCGCCGCCCGCGTCTACCTCGAAGGCGACGCCCACGACACCGACGACGAGGGCTTCACGGTCCAGGTCGTCCGTGCCTCGCGCCTGACGGTCAACGCCTCGCCCGAACCCGTGGCCAAGGGCAGAACCATCACCGTGACCGGACTGGTCCAGCGGGCGAACCTGGACACCGACAAGTACGCCTCGTACGGCGGCCGCAAGGTCACCCTCCAGTTCAAGCCCGCGGGCTCGTCCACGTACACCACCGTGAAGAAGGTCTACGCGAACAGCTCGGGCGCGCTGAAGACCACCGTCACCGCCACGCAGACCGGCACCTGGCGCTGGGTCTACTACGGCAACTCCGTGACGGGCGCTTCGACTTCATCGGGTGACAACGTGGTGGTGCAGTAAGACACCTCGCCACACCTCCGCGGTGGAGGCCAAGTGGGCTCATTAGACGGTGAGTTGACTGGCTTCCCCCTCTGCGGAGGCTTATCTGGGCCTTAAGGCAACCTTAAGAATGCCTTGGCCAGAACTCTGGGTGATCACTCGACGGCGGGGTGTCATCGCAGCTCCGCGGGGGTGTGCCGGTGCCTTAAGTGCCTACGGCATATGCCTGATGCGCACCGCGGAACGCTCGGTTCCGCGATGTGACTTCTCGCGTAAGGGCTCCAACAGCCGCCGCCTGACGCCATGATGGGGGCATGGCGGGGCTGGAGAGCAGCGAACACACACGGCTACACGGCAGCGCGACCGTGTCGCGGTGGACTCCTGCCGTCGAGGACGAACGGGCCCTGAAAGCCCTGGAGTTGTTCGGCAACCCGACGGAAGACGAGGTTCCCCTCCCTTCCCGCCCCGAGTCCGCGGGCACCGCCCGCCGGCTCGCCCAGATCGTCGTCCTGCGCCACTGGGGGCTCTCCCCACAGGTCACCGAGGCGGTCGTCCTGCTCGTCTCCGAGCTCGTCGGTAACGCCGTACGGCACACCGGGGCGCGGGTGTTCGGCTTACGCATGCTGCGCCGGCGCGGCTGGATCCGGATCGAGGTCCGTGACCCCTCGCGCGGGCTGCCCTGTCTGATGCCGGTGCAGGAGATGGACACGAGCGGCCGCGGCCTGTTCCTCGTGGACAAGCTCTCCGACCGCTGGGGCGTCGATCTGCTGCCGCGCGGCAAGACCACCTGGTTCGAGATGAGGATCGCGGACCGCTGATCGCCGGCCGCGGACCGCCGAGCACTGCTCTCCTGGGCCACCCCCTCTCCAACACCCCCCGTTCCCCCGCAGTTCAGCCACCGCATCCCCGCCCGTTCAGGCGCCGCCTGCACGATGCGCACCATGCGAATCACCCGGCGCGCGGCCCGCGTCTCCCTGGCCGCCCTTCTCGTCTCCTCCCTCACCGCCGTCGCGGCGCCCGCCCTGACCGCGTCCGCGTCCGCGCCCGCTTCCGCTCCCGCGGAGGGGTCCCGGACTCCCGTGGGGCGCGGGGGAGTTGAGCTCGAGCACCTCTCGACGTTCACCTCGCCGGCCGCCGAGATCGTCGCTTACGACAAGAAGTCCCGGCGCGCGTTCGTCACCGGCGCCGACACCCTCACGCTCGACGTCGTCGACCTGAGCGACCCGGCCGCCCCGCGCCGGGTGACGACGGTGGACCTGTCCGCGTACGGCGACGGCGCCGTCACCAGCGTCGCCGCGCACGACGGCCTGATCGCCGCCGCCGTCGAGACCGCCGATGCCGCGCGGCGCGGCAGCGTCGTCCTGCTGCGCCCCGACGGGACGGTGCTGCGCGCCCTGCCCGCGGGCCACGGCCCCGACATGGTCACCTTCAGCAAGGACGGCGAGACCGTGCTCGTCGCCGACGAAGGCGAGCCCAGTGGCTACGCCGAGGGTGACACCGACCCCGAGGGCAGCGTCACGCTCGTCGACCTGCGGCGCGGCTGGCAGCGCGCCGCCACGAAGACCGCGGACTTCCGCGCGTACAACCACCGCCGCCTCGACCCGAGCGTGCGGATCAGCGGCCCGGGCGCGAGCGTCGCCCAGGACCTGGAGCCCGAGTACATCACCGTCGACAGCCGCTCCCGCAAGGCGTACGTGACCCTGCAGGAGAACAACGCGGTCGCCACCGTGGACCTGCGCTCCGGCCGGGTCACCGACCTCGCGGGCCTCGGCTACAAGAACCACTCCGCGCCCGGCAACGGTCTCGACACCAGCGACAAGGACGGCGCGATCAACATCGCGAACCGCCCGCTGCTCGGCGTCTACATGCCGGACGCGGCCGCCGCGTTCGAGCGCCACGGCCGTACGTACTACGTCGTCGCGAACGAGGGCGACGCCCGCGAGTACGGGGACTACGCAGACCTCACACGGCTGGCCGACCTCGACCCGGCACTGCTGCCGAAGGGCTTCGACAAGGCGCTGCTCGACGACAAGGAGATGGGCCGCCTCGACGTCCTCGACTCCGCGCCCGCCAAGCCCGGCGGCCCGCTCTACTCGGCCGGCGGCCGCTCCTTCTCGGTCCGTGACGCCCACGGCCGCCTCGTCTGGGACAGCGGTGACCTCCTGGAGAAGCTGATCGCGCGGATCGACCCGGCGAACTTCAACGCCGAGGGCGAGGGCGACTTCGACAAGCGCAGTGACAACAAGGGCCCCGAGCCGGAGGGTCTGACGGTCGGCGAGATCGACGGCCGCATGTACGCCTTCGTGCTCCTGGAGCGCACCGGCGGTGTGATGACCTTCGACATCACGGATCCGTACGCGCCGCGCTTCAAGGGCTGGACCCGCACGCCCGGGGACGCCTCGCCGGAGGGTGTCGGCTTCGTCCCGGCGTCCGCCTCGCCGACCCGCGAGCCGCTGCTGCTCGTCGCGAACGAGGGCAGCGGGACGACGTCCGCGTACGAGATCGCGACCGGCCGCTGACCCTGGCCCGACCGCGGACATGCAGAAGCCCCCATCGCGCCGGGGGTGTCGGCACCAAAGGGGGCTTCTGCGCGTACCGCGGATCTTCGGGGGGTGTGATCCGCGGTCGAATAGGCGATGGCTCGGGTCAAAGGGCCTCGCGTGTCTTCGACTATGGCAGACGGGGGGTCTCCAAGCCAAAGGTCCTTACTCGGGCATACTCCATCAAATGCTGACAGTTTGAATATGAATCTTTGGTGAGATGGAGCACTGGCCTTGTAAACAGCGGCTAAATAAGCGCCAGGCAAGCTGAACGGCGAGTGTCAGGGCCTCGGGGAGGGCTTCCGGGCGGGCGACCCGCGACAGTCCCGAATTGGGTCAATCGTTACCTTTTATGGGATAGCACCTTTAAATGGGCGCCGTGACCACCGACCGCCGCGGTGCTCTGCGCGCCGCCGCCCTCCTCGCCCTCGCCGGACCGCTCGCCGCGGCCTGCTCGGCCGACGACCGGGCGGCCCGCGCCACCCCGGGGCAGAAGCCCGCCGAGCACAAGACCTCGGGGACCACCCCGGCCCCGGGCCCCCGCCGCTTCCCCGGACTCCCCGCCCAGATCGAGCACGGCCCCCGCACCAAGCGCCAGGTCGCCCTCACCTTCCACGGCCAGGGCGACCCCGCGACCGCCCGCCGGCTTCTCGCGCAGGCCGAGGAGGCCGACGCCCGCGTCACCGTCCTCGCCGTCGGCACCTGGCTCGACCGCCACCCCGGCATGGCCCGCCGCATCCTCGACGGCGGCCATGAACTGGGCAACCACACGCTGCGCCACCTCGACATCAACCTGATGTCCGAGGCCGAGGCGTACGCCGAGATCACCGGCTGCGCGGACCGGCTGCGCAGACTCACGGGATCGATCGGCACCTGGTTCCGCCCCTCCCGTACGCAGACGGCGACGCCGCTCGTACAACGCCTGGCCCGCAAGGCCGGCTACCCGCACGTCCTGTCGTACGACACGGACTCCCTGGACTTCACCTCGCCCGGCGCCCAGGCCGTGGTCCGCAACGTCACCGGCCCGGTGCGCGGCGGATCCGTGGTGAGTCTGCACTTCGGGTACGCGGACACGGTCGCCGCGCTCCCGGCCGTCCTGGAAGAACTCGCCCGCCGCGACCTCAGCGCGGTGACCACCACGGAGCTGCTGACCTCATGAAGACCTCGCCCAGAAGCCGGAAGGCCTCGCCCCGAACCCGGCTGCTCGCCGGCGGACTGCTCCTCACGGCCGCCCTCGCGGCCTGCGGCACCCCCGGCCAGTCGTCGAGCGACGCCCCCGAGCAGGCGGCGGCGCTCAAGCCCGCCGGGCCGAAGCCCGTGTACGGGCTGCCCGGGATGCCGCCCGTGGAGAACCCGAAGGACCTGTACTCGGCGAACCGGGCGAACAACCTCGCGCCGTTCATGAAGAAGGTCAAGGAACGGGTCTACGTCCCCAACACCAACTCCAACACCGTCTCGGTGATCGACCCCAACTCGTTCAAGGTCATCGACACCATCGAGACCGGCACCCAGCCGCAGCACGTCGTCCCGTCCTGGGACATGAAGACCCTGTGGGTCAACAACAACCGCGGCCACACGCTCACCCCGATCGACCCGCTGACGGCCAAGCGCAAGGCGCCCGACGTCGAGGTGCACGACCCGTACAACCTCTACTTCACGCCGAACGGCAAGAGCGCGATCGTGATGGCCTCGCTCGACCGCGAACTTGTCTTCCGCGACCCGCAGACCATGAAGCGCCAGCACACCGAGCCGGTGAGCTGCTACGGCGTCAACCACGCCGACTTCTCGCTCGACGGGCGCTACTTCATCGTGTCCTGCGAGTTCTCCGCCGAACTCCTCAAGGTCGACACGGAGAAGATGAAGGTCGTCGACCAGATGAAGCTGCCCTTCGAGGGCGCCATGCCGCAGGACGTGAAGATCTCGCCGGACGGCAAGACCTTCTACATCGCCGACATGATGGCGCACGGCATGTGGGTCCTTGACGGCGAGAAGTTCACGACGCCGAAGCTGCTGCCGACCGGCAAGGGCTGCCACGGGCTCTACATCTCCCGCGACTCCAAGGAGATGTTCATCCCCAACCGCGGCGAGGGCTCCATCTCGGTCTTCGACTTCGCCAGGAACAAGCTCACCAAGAAGTGGTGGCTGCCGGACGGCGGCTCCCCGGACATGGGCGGCGTCTCGGCGGACGGCAACGTCCTGTGGCTGTCGGGGCGCTACGACTCCGAGGTGTACGCGATCGACACCCACAGCGGCGTCCAGCTCGCCAAGATCCCGGTCGGCGGCGGCCCGCACGGGCTCACCGTCTACCCGCAGCCGGGCCGCTACTCGCTGGGCCACACCGGCATCTTCCGCTGACCCCGCGGAGCCCGGAGACCACCGGGTGCGGGCGCTCCTCCCAGGCGCCCGCACCCGGTTCACTTCTGGGCCGGGGCTCAGCGGGCGAAGAACAGCACCTCCGAGGCCACCGCCTTGAACCCGGCGGCCTGGAAGGTCCGCACACTGCGCGCGTTGCCCGGCGACTGCTGCGCCCACACCACGTCGTCCGCCGGTACGAGATGCCGCGCGGCGGTCGCAAGCAGGCGCCCGAGCCCCCGGTGCCGTACGTCCTCGTCGACCTCCACCGAGACCTCCCAGCGCCCGGCGAGCCCGCGCCCGAGCGCGAGCAGGCCGCCGTCGGTGGTCCACACACGCACGTCGTCACGGCGCTTGCGGGCGTAGGCCACCCGCGGATGGTCCTGGTCCTCGATCTCCCGCAGCGGGAGCGGGGGTTCGCCCGGCAGCGCAGTGGCCACCGTCATCAGGTCGATGGTGTCGGTGCGCCGGCCGGTCCGCTCCATGAACGCCGCGAGGAACAGCGGGTTCATCGTGGCCGCGAGCGCGTCGCAGTCCAGGGACGCGAGCTTCGCCCATACCCACGCGGGATCCTCGTCGGTGAAGACGACCGAGTGCGCCGTGAACGCGAGCACCCCGGCGTCCCGCGGGCTCGGCTGCGGCAGGATCGTGGTCGTGCCGTCCGGCGCCGGGAACCTGCCGGCCGCCGCGTCGGCCAGGATCCCGGCGAGTGCGCCGCTCATCTTCGTACCCCCATGCATCTCGTGTCGCCGGATCGCTTGAGTCTCCACCCACTGGAAGGCACAGACTCCTCTCCATGATCGACGACGGCCCGGAGCTGCTCACCATCGGGCAGCTCGCCCGGCGCACCAAGCTTCCCGTGCGCACCATCCGCTACTGGTCGGACGTCGGCGCGCTGCCGGTGGTTGACCGGACGCCGGGCAACTACCGGCTGTACGACGCCGGGTCCGTGGCACGCCTTGAGCTCATCCGCACGCTGCGCGACCTCGGCCTCGGCCTGGACGACGTGCGGGCCGTGCTGGCGGGGCAGATCACCGTGGCGGATGTCGCGGCGCGGCATGTGAGCGCCCTGGACGCACAGATCCGCAGCCTCAAGGTGACCCGGGCCGTCCTCGCCACCGTCGCCGAGCGCGGCGCGACCCCTGAGGAGATGACCCTGATGAACCGGCTCGCGCGGCTTTCCGCCGCCGAACGCAAGCACATCATCGACACGTTCACCGCCGAGGTCTTCGGCGGCCTCGACACCGCCGACCCCGACATCCGTACGCGGCTGCGGTTCGGCATCCCGGATCTGCCGGACGATCCGACCGCCGCGCAGGTCGATGCCTGGGTGGAGCTGGCCGAGATGCTGCAGGACCCGGAGTTCCGGCGCTCCATGCGCAAGGTGATCGAGTTCAACGCGGCGGACCGTACGCCCGAGACCCCGCCCGGCACCTCCCTGTGGTTCATGAGCCGCCTCGTCCACCTGGCGGGCGAGGCACGGGCACGCGGCGTACTGCCCGGCACGGACGAGGCACGGGCCGTGCTCGGCGAGCTGCTCGGGGACGCGGACCGGGCCGAGGTCCTGGCCCTGATGCGCTCCGCGAGCCAGGCCGAGGTGGCCCGGCTGCGGGAACTGATCGCACGCGTGCAGGGCGTCGAGGAACAGCCGCGGCACCGCGAGGAGTTCGCGTGGGTGCTGGCCGCGCTGGAGGCGGAGCTCGCCGGCTGACCCTCAGGGCTGCTGCCGGGGCCCGGCCGCCCCCGTACAGCCGGGTGCGGCCGGGTAGCTAATCTGACCCGGACAGTTCAGCACCAAGAAGGGGCGGAAGACATGGCGGACATCGAGGCGGCGCGCGCCGAGTTCCAGCGGATCGACACGGACGGCGACGGTCTGATCACCGCCGCCGAGTTCAAGACGGCACTCGCGCAGGGCGGCGACTGGAACGTCACCGAGTCGGTCGCCGAGGCCGTCATACGTGTCCAGGACCTCGACGGCGACAAGAAGCTGTCCTTCGACGAGTTCTGGGCCCACCTCAGCAAGGCGTGACCTCGGGGCGCGCCGGTGCCGGGCAGGACGGCACCGGCGCGCACTGCGCTCTGCAGGTCGCCCGGTCCCTACCTGCCCCCACCGAGCGGATGCACCGACAGGGTGAGTGAGTCGACCTCGCCCGCACAAGGCGCGCAGACTGGAAGCCGTACTGTCGCGCGGCCCGCCGGTCACCGGCCGCCTCGGGCACCTTCACCTGCAGCTGCGCACCCACGTCCGCGGGCGTCGCCTTCGCGTCCCACCGCGGCAGGTCCCGGCCCGTTGCGGGGTCGAGGACCGAGCCGAGCTCATCGCCGCCCCCTGCCCCTTCCCCCTTGGCGCCCCCCTCACTACGGTCACCACCCGCCGAACCGAGGGAGAGCACCCATGACGACGACGCCGGACGTCCTGGCGCCCGCCGAGATCGGGCCCGTCACCCTGCGCAACCGGATCATCAAGGCCGCGACCTATGAGGGCCTCAGTCATCACGCCCGGGTCACCAAGGACCTCGTCGACTTCCATGTCGCGTACGCGCGCGGTGGTGTCGGGATGACGACCGTCGCGTACTGCGCCGTCAGCAAGGACGGGCGGACCGACCGGCATCAGGTGTACTGGAGCGACGAGGCGATGGCGGGGCTGCGGCGGCTCACCGACGCCGTGCACGACGAAGGGGCCGCGGTCAGTGCGCAGATCGGGCACGCGGGGCCGGTGGCGGACGCGCGGGCGAACGGCTCGCCCGCGCTCTCCCCGTCGCGGCACTTCAGCGGCATCGCCCGCGGCTGGACCCGGCCCGCCACACCGGAGGACATCCGGCGGGTGACGCAGGCGCACGCGCGGGCCGCGCGCCGGGCCGCGGAGGCGGGCTTCGACGCCGTCGAGGTGCATCTCGGGCACAACTACCTGGCCAGTTCCTTCCTCAGCCCGCGGATCAACCGCCGCACCGACGCCTACGGCGGCAGCCTGGAGAACCGCGCCCGGTTCGCCCGCGAGGTGATGCGGGCCGTGCGCGACGCGGTCGGCGGACGGATCGCGATCCTCGCGAAGCTCAACATGGACGACGGGGTGCCCGGCGGCTTCTGGCTGGACGAGGCGATCCCCGTCGCCCAGTGGCTCGAACAGGACGGCACCGTCGACGCGTTGGAGCTCACCGCGGGCAGCTCCCTGCTCAACCCCATGTACCTGTTCAAGGGAGACGCCCCGCACGCGGAGTTCGCCGCGGTCTTCCCGCAGCCCATCCGGCTCGGTCTCAAGCTGGCGGGACGGCGGTTCCTGCACAGTTACCCGTACGAGGACACGTACCTCCTGAAGGACGCGCGCCAGATCCGGGCCGCCGTGAAACTGCCCATGATCCTGCTCGGCGGCGTGACGGACCGGGCCACGATGGACGTGGCGATGCGCGAGGGCTTCGCGTTCGTGGCGATGGCCCGCGCGCTGCTGCGCGAACCGGACCTCGTCCGGCGCATCGCGGCGGACGCGGCCACGCCCTCCCTGTGCATCCACTGCAACAAATGCATGCCGACCAACTTCACCGGCACGCGCTGCGTCCTCGTCGACCGGACGACGACGCGGCATGCGACGTGGGGGAAGCCGGAGGGGTACGTCTCCTGAGCGGGGCGGGCCGCCCGCGTGCCGCGACCCGCCCGCCCCGCCGGCCTCAGTGCTCGCAGAGCGAGAACTCCCGCTCGTAGACCTCCTCGTTGTGCGCGTCGACAAAGAACTTCCGCTCGTGCATGAGCTGTTCGCGGTGGCCCTTCGCCTCCTCCAGGGTCATGGTCGAGGTCTCGGCCCAGGGCTGCTGCGGCGGCACGTCCGCGGTCGAGACGATCCGCTGCGACGGGTCGACGAGGAAGAACGCGAGGATCTTGCGGTACCCCGGGCGCGTGGCGTCCGCGAGCCGGAACGAACCGACGCGGTGCTGCAGGATGTTGGGGAACGCGAGACTGCGGCCCGCCGGGGTCGGTGCCGCGCCGAGCGGCTGGCTCAGCGCGTCCTCGCTCTCCAGACCGTAGACCTCGCGCACCCCGTCGTCGTCGTTCTGCTCGTAGTCCGGGTCATCCAGCGCCGCGCGGAAGGCGAGGCTGCTGTCGGTGATGTTCTCGCTGTCCCAGTAGTAGATCCCGGTCGACACGATCCGCTCGTTCAGCATCCCCTCCACGTGCCAGGACCCGCCCGCGTACTCGGGCTGCTCCGGGGTGAGATGGATGGTCGCGAGCTTCACGATGACCTGCAGGCGGCGCCCGCGCAGCACCACGCGCTCGTCCGGGCCCGGCAGTACGGGCGGGGTGTACGCGGGTGCGTCCGGCACGATCGGGACGCGATTCTCGTACCACTCGTCGAACGCGTCACTCCACGCACTGCGAGCCTCCTGATAGGCCACGGCGTCGGGGAAGTCGTCCCTGCGCGGGTACCTCGGCTTCGCATCGCCGTACCAGGCGGACGAATCGGGCTCGATCCGGTGCGGCCGCGGATGACGCAGGCCGGTGAGCACGTTCTCGAAGAGGGGCAGGAGCCTGCCGAACAACTCCGGGAGTACGGCGGCCAGTTCGCGATGCCGCTCCGGATGCACGTTGTTGACGTACGACCGGAAGGCGACGTCGCCGTCGTTGCTCACCTCGACGTCGGAGGGCAGCCACTGGAACTTCTCCGAGAACTCGTACTTCGCATAGCGGTCCGTCTTGTTCTCCCAGGCCCGCTCGGGCCCGCCGCTCACCCCGTTCACCAGGCAGAACAGCGAGGGATGCACGAGATCGAGCACTTGCCCACCGGAACCGGGATGCCAGTCCAGCTCGTCCTCGGGCACGTCCTCAAGGACCCGCACCGCCGCCCGCAGCCGCTCCCGCAGCGCCGCGTCGACCAGCGTGTCCGACTGCCACACCCCGTCGACCGCCGCGACCTCCACCCCGGTCCGCCCGTCCCGCAGCGCGGCATAGTGCGCCAACTCCCCGAGCACGTAGTCGGCCTGCGCCTCGGTCAGCCCCTGCCCGACCGCCTCCCGCCGCCACGTGCCGGCTATCCCGGGCTCGCCCCGCTTCTCGTACCACCCGGGCTTCGAGCGGATATGAGCGCTGCACCGCATCATCTCCAGCTCCCGCAGCGTCCGCGGTGAGGCGAACGGCAGCGAGCGCGAGGTCTGGAACGGCAGCGGAAAGGCAGTCAGGTCAGTCACCTTGGGTGGTCCTCCGGTCGGCGTGCGGTGGCCGGAACACTATGCCAAGGCACTGACAGCGCTGCGGACGGCTGCGCGCGTAGGGTCTGCGCATGGACTCGACTGCCGCCGCGCCACCGCGCGTTCTCGTCATCGGCTACGACCCATACCGGATCCCCGGGCCGTGGGATCCCGAGCCCGTGGCCCGGGCGGTCGAGGAGGGCCTGGCCAAGTTCGCCGAACACGGCGTAGCCGTACAGACCTGCCTGTTCGGCCTCGACGGCAGCGACGATGTACCAGCCGTCATCACCGAGGCCCTACGCGCCCACTCCTGGGAATGCATCACCATCGGCGGCGGCCTGCGCCACGATGACGACCAGGTCGAACTCCTGGAACAGGTGATCGACCTGGTCCGCCGGTACGCCCCCGACGCGGCCATCGCCTTCAACAGCACGGCGGACACCACCTACGAGGCGGCGGCTCGATGGATCGACCGGGGGCGGCTCGGGCTGTGAAGTCCCCGGGTGGGGATGGCGAATTGCATTGGGGGATTCATGGGTTGGGAAACCCTGGTCGGAACCGTGCTCGGCGGCACGTTGGGTGTAGGTGCGACTCTTCTCGCCGTTGCCACTCGCGGGCGGCGAGAGCGGGGCGTCCGGCGTGAAAGCATTCGTCGAGAAATCTACGCTGAGTTTCTCGGCGCCGTTTCACGCACGTATGGACAGCTCATCGATTCCGCTCGTGGAGGCGATGCTTCCCTGCAGGAAAGAGCTGACGCGGCCAGGAGTTCTCTTCGCGACGGCGGCGTTTTTGAGATTCTGCAGAAGATTCGCCTCATCGCGCCGGACGAGGTTGTTCAGCGCTCGGAAGTCGCGCTTGGTGCCCTCCGTGAGCTGCGTACTCTCATCGTCGGTGGAGGCGCAGTCGACGCTCCTGAGATGGTCGGGCGACGAGTGGAGTTCCGTGCAGCTGAAGAGGCATTGCGTGTCCGCATGCGGCGGGATCTGGAAGTCGACGCTTAAGGCAACTCGGTGTGTCCGAGCTGATGCGCACGTGGCCAGACGAGCCGTGCGTCTTCGAACGCGGCAGGACAGCACTCGTCGACGACGCCGTCAGCGCGGAGTACATCACGGACTACGAGAACAGCCTCCGAGTCGCCGGCCTCTTCGTGCGTCGGGGGACTAGAGCTCGGCTTGAAGCGGGCAGGGTTGGAGACCTTCCTGCTCTGCGAAGTGTGGGCGCCTGTACAAGCTGTGCCGGAGCAGCAGTTCCCCGACGGTGAGCCCGGATAACGAAGATCATTGCGAAGGATTGCAGAAGCGGTGCGGCCCCCCCGTTACGTCGGGGCTATCGCGATGCAACAGGGGCCGCTTCAGATAGCTTTGCTGGGGAGCACCTGGGAGAACCAGCCTTCCCCGAGGAGTAGACAGGGAGCGCCGGAGCGATCAACGACACCGCGTCGTGAACGCTCCGAAGCGCAGGACCTCCCAGGTCAGGGCGAGTTCGGTCAGCACTCGATGACGTTGACCGCCAGCCCACCCCGAGCCGTCTCCTTGTACTTGACCTTCATGTCCGCCCCCGTCTCCTTCATCGTCTTGATGACCTTGTCGAGCGAGACCTTGTGCGAGCCGTCGCCGCGCATCGCCATCTTCGCCGCCGTGACGGCCTTGACCGCGGCCATGCCGTTGCGTTCGATGCAGGGGATCTGGACGAGGCCGCCGACCGGGTCGCAGGTGAGGCCCAGGTTGTGTTCCATGCCGATCTCGGCCGCGTTCTCGACCTGCTCGGGGGAGCCGCCGAGGACCTCGGCGAGGGCGCCGGCCGCCATCGAGCAGGCCGAGCCGACCTCGCCCTGGCAGCCGACCTCGGCGCCGGAGATCGAGGCGTTCTCCTTGAAGAGCATGCCGATGGCGCCCGCCGCGAGCAGGAAGCGGACCACGCCGTCCTCGTCCGCGCCCGGCACGAAGTTCATGTAGTGGTGCAGAACGGCGGGGAGCACGCCCGCCGCGCCGTTCGTGGGGGCGGTGACGACGCGGCCGCCCGCCGCGTTCTCCTCGTTGACCGCCATCGCGTAGATCGTGGTCCACTCGCCGCGGTGCAGCATCGGGTCGCCCTCGGCGCGCAGCTGGCGGGCCTGGGAGGCGGCGCGGCGCTTGACGCGCAGGCCGCCCGGCAGGATGCCCTCGCGGGACATGCCGCGGGACACGCAGGCCTGCATGACGCGCCAGATTTCGAGGAGGCCCTCGCGGATCTCGTCCTCGGTGCGCCAGGCCTTCTCGTTCTCCAGCATGAGGGAGGAGATGGACAGGCCGGTCTCGCGTGCGAGGCGGAGCATCTCGTCGCCCGTGCGGAACGGGTACTTCAGGACTGTGTCATCGAGCTTGATCCGGTCCTCGCCGACCGCGTCCTCGTCCACGACGAAGCCGCCGCCGACCGAGTAGTAGGTCTTCTCCAGGAGCGGGGAGCCCGAGGCGTCGTACGCCGCGAGGGTCATGCCGTTCGCGTGGTACGGCAGCGCGCGGCGGCGGTGCAGGATCAGCTGGTTCGGCTCGTCGAAGTCGATGACGTGCGCGTCGCCTATCTCCGCGCCCATGAGCCGGAGCTTCCCGGACTGCCGGATCCGCTCGACCTCGTCGTCGGCGGTCTCGACATCGACCGTACGAGGGGAGTGGCCCTCCAGGCCGAGCAGCACCGCCTTCGGGGTGCCGTGCCCGTGGCCCGTGGCGCCCAGCGAACCGAAGAGCTCGGCGCGCACCGAGGCGGTCTGGGCGAGCAGACCGTCCTTCTTCAGCCGCCCGACGAACATCCGGGCCGCCCGCATCGGACCGACCGTGTGCGAGGAGGACGGGCCGATGCCGATGGAGAAGAGGTCGAAGACGGAAATGGCCACGGTGGCGGACTCCCTTGTCTGCTCGTGGGGTGTACGAGGGGGTGCGGAGGTGCGCGGGGCACCAGGGGTGCGTAGGTGCGGATTGTGTCCGACAGTCGAGCGTAACGCGGACCGCGGGCCGTCCGGCCTGCGGGAAGGTGACCAACGGGTCACAGAGCGGCGAAGGGCCCGGTCCGGGACAAACCCCGGGCCGGGCCCTTCGCGGGGCTGCTACAGCGCCGGGTACAGCGGGTGCTTGTCGGCCAGGGCCGTGACCCGGGCCTTGAGCGCGGCGGCGTCGTATGAAGGCTTCAGCGCCTCCGCGATGACATCCGCCACCTCGCGGAAGTCCGCGGCGTCGAAGCCGCGGGTCGCGAGCGCCGGCGTACCGATGCGCAGACCCGAGGTGACCATCGGCGGCCGCGGGTCGTTCGGGACGGCGTTGCGGTTGACCGTGATGCCGACCTCGTGGAGGCGGTCCTCGGCCTGCTGGCCGTCGAGCTCGGAGTCGCGCAGGTCGACGAGGACCAGGTGCACGTCCGTGCCGCCGGAGAGCACGTTGACGCCGTTCGCACGGGCGTCCTCGGAGGTCAGACGCTCGGCGAGGATGCGGGCACCCTCGATCGTGCGCTCCTGGCGCTCCTTGAACTCCGCCGAGGCCGCGACCTTGAAGGAGACGGCCTTGGCCGCGATCACGTGCTCCAGGGGACCGCCCTGGAAGCCCGGGAAGACCGCCGAGTTCAGCTTCTTCGCGAAGGTCTTGTCGCGGGACAGGATGATGCCGCCGCGCGGACCGCCGAGGGTCTTGTGCGTGGTGGAGGTGACCACGTCCGCGAACGGGACGGGGTTGGGGTGCAGACCCGCGGCCACGAGGCCCGCGAAGTGCGCCATGTCGACCCAGAGCAGCGCCTCGACCTCGTCCGCGATCCGGCGGAACTCGGCGAAGTCCAGGTGACGCGGGTACGCCGACCAGCCGGCGATGATCACCTTCGGGCGGTGCTCCTTGGCGAGGCGCTCGACCTCGGCCATGTCCACCAGGCCGGCGTCGTCCACGTGGTACGGGACCACGTTGAACTGCTTGCCGGAGAAGTTCAGGCGCATGCCGTGGGTCAGGTGACCGCCGTGCGCGAGGTCAAGGCCCAGGATCGTGTCGCCGGGCGAGGCGATCGCGAAGAGCGCGGCCTGGTTGGCCGAGGCGCCCGAGTGCGGCTGGACGTTGGCGTACTCGGCGCCGAACAGCTCCTTCACACGGTCGATCGCGATCTGCTCGGCGACGTCCACGTGCTCGCAGCCGCCGTAGTAGCGGCGGCCCGGGTAGCCCTCGGCGTACTTGTTGGTGAGGACCGAGCCCTGCGCCTCCATGACCGCGACCGGAGCGAAGTTCTCCGAGGCGATCATCTCGAGCGTGGACTGCTGGCGCTTCAGCTCGGCGTCGACCGCGGCGGCGATGTCCGGGTCGAGCTCATGCAGCGAGGTGTTGAGAGAGGACATGAAAGTACGGGCCTCAGCTTCCGGAGAACGCGGTGTACTCGTCGGCGGACATCAGACCGTCCTGCTCGGCCTCGACGCGCACCTTGAACAGCCAGCCGCCCTCGAACGGGGCCGAGTTCACGAGCGACGGGTCGTCCACGACGTCCTGGTTGGCCTCGACGACCTCACCGGTGACCGGGGCGTACAGCTCGGAGACCGACTTCGTCGACTCCAGCTCGCCACAGGACTCACCGGCGGTCACCGTGTCGCCGACCTCGGGGAGCTGCACGAAGACCACGTCGCCGAGCGCGTTGGCCGCGTGCTCCGTGATGCCGACCGTCGAGACGCCGTCCGCGGCGGCCGACAGCCACTCGTGCTCCTTGCTGTACCGCAGTTCCTTGGGGTTGCTCATGGCCTGAATTCTCCTGTACGCGGGGGAGTGGTGCGGGATGAGGGGTGACGAAGGGTGATGCGGCCCGGCGAGGGCTACTTCTGGCGCTTGTAGAACGGCAGCGCGACGACCTCGTACGGCTCGTGCGTGCCGCGGATGTCCACGCCCACACCCTTTGTACCGGCCTCGGCGTGCGCGGCGTCGACGTACGCCATCGCGATCGGCTTGCCGAGCGTCGGCGACGGGGCGCCGGAGGTGACCGAACCGATGACCTCGCCGTCGGCGACGACCTGCATCTCGGCGCGCGGGACGCGGCGGCCCTCGGCGATCAGGCCGACGAGCTTGCGCGGCGGGTTCTGCTCGGCGCGCTCGGCGGCGGCGGCCAGCGCCTCGCGGCCCACGAAGTCGCCGTCCTTCTCGAACTTGACGACCCGGCCCAGACCGGCGTCGAACGGCGTCAGCGAGGTGCTCAGCTCATGCCCGTACAGCGGCATGCCGGCCTCCAGACGCAACGTGTCACGGCAGGACAGACCGGCCGGGACCAGGCCGTACTCCTGGCCCGCCTCGGTGAGCGCCTGCCAGACCGTCTCGGCGTGCTCGGGCTTGAGGAAGAGCTCGAAGCCGTCCTCGCCCGTGTAGCCGGTGCGGGCGATCAGCGCGGGCACACCGGCGACCGTGCCGGGCAGACCGGCGTAGTACTTCAGGCCGTCCAGGTCGGCGTCGGTGACGGCCTTGAGGATGGCGGGGGAGTGCGGGCCCTGCACGGCGAGCAGCGCGTAGGCGTCGCGGTCGTCGCGGACGACGGCGTCGAAACCGGCCTGGCGCTCGGTCAGCGCGTCGAGCACGACCTGCGCGTTCGAGGCGTTGGCGACGACCATGTACTCCTGGTCGGCGAGGCGGTAGACGATCAGGTCGTCGAGGATGCCGCCGTCGGCCCGGCAGATCATGGTGTAGCGGGCGCGGCCGACACCGACCGTGCCCATGTTGCCGACCAGCGCGTAGTCGAGCAGCTTGGCGGCCTCGGGGCCGGTGACGGCGATCTCGCCCATGTGCGAGAGGTCGAAAAGACCGGCCTTGGTGCGGACGGCGTTGTGCTCGTCGCGCTCACTGGCGTACCGCAGCGGCATGTCCCAGCCGGCGAAGTCGGTCATCGTGGCGCCGAGCGAACGGTGCAGGGCGTCGAGTGCGGTCAGACGGGGGGCGTTGCTCATCTTCAAGGGCTCCCAGGGCATGACTGGTGAGGTCGTTCCTCCCCATCTGTCATAAACCTGAGAGGTTCACCACGCCCACACGTAGTACGGGATGTGGCTTGCACCTTGGGTGGAGCCGCACGTCACACGACGGCTCGCTTTTCAGAGTTGCCTCGTCCGCGCGGTACGGGGCCTGAGAGATTCAAGGGAGGGACTTGCTCCTTCGGCGCCCGGACCTGGGGTCCGGGACTCTCCCGCGCGGGTTCGAACGGCCGGTATGCAGTTGGCGCGCACATCATTGCACGTCCTCGGGAACCCGTCGCCCGGGGTGCGCCGGCAGAAACCGGCGGGAACCGGGCAGGCGAAAACCAGGTCCCCGTGAATTACCGACTCTTTACACTCGGGAGGGCAAAGTGCGAGGACGGTCTCCCGGTCACGGAGCACAGGAAGCGGCAGCGGAAGAAGAGGCGGAGCCCCACAGGAGGCCAGTCCCCGGTCCATCGAGGGGGAGGACGATCACAGTGCAGCACTCAGGCGCCGGCGCCTACGTCACGAACGGCGCGGCCGCCGTGCCCACACAGGCAGGGCCGAGGCGCCGCCTCACGGCGGTGCGCGACACCGGGCCGTCCGTGGTCCGCGACCTGCGCGGCAGGACCGGGCCCGACCGGCTGCTCTTCGCCCCCGGCGACCTCGTGGTCGTCTCCGGACTGCCCGGCAGCGGCAAGACCACCCTGATCCAGCGCGCGGTGCGCGCCCCCCGGCTCGACTCGCAGGACTCCCGCGACCGCTGGGCCGCCTTCATGCCGAGCTTCCTGCCGTACGCGCTCTACCGCCCCCTCGTCCGCGTCGCGCACTACGCGCGGCTGCGCCGCACGCTGCGCTCGGGCGCCGAGGTCGTGGTGCACGACTGCGGGACGCAGGCCTGGGTCCGCCGCTGGCTGGCCCGCGAGGCCCGCCGCCGCGGCAGCTCCCTGCATCTGCTGCTGCTCGACGTCGACCCGTCAACCGCCCTGGCCGGCCAGCGCGACCGCGGCCGCGGGGTGTCCCGGTACGCGTTCAGCCGGCACCGCGGCGCGGTCGGCCGCCTGGTCCGCGACGCGGAACGCGGCCTCCTGCCCGCGGGCTGCGCTTCGGCGGTCCTGCTCGACCGCGAGACGGCCGCCGCACTGCGGGTCCTCGGCTTCCGTACGGCCTGAGGCTCGGCCTGGCCCTGCGCGAGCCCCGCGCTAGGGTCGAGCCGCACATATCGAGAGGTGGGGCGCCAGATGGACGGTCCGGGGCAGGGCGAGATGTACGCGCAGGCGCAGGGCTGGCCCGCCAACGAGCTCGAGGAGGTCCTCGCGGCCTCGCTCGGCGCGGGCCCCGCCGCGGGCGCCCGCATCCTGGAGGTCCTCGGCCGCAGCTTCATCTGGGTCCCGCTCCCCAACGGCGGCGGCCGCGGCAGCCAGAACCTCGATGTGCCCACGCTCGAGCTCGACGGCCAGGCGTACGTCCCCGTCTTCAGCTCGCAGCAGCAGCTGACCCAGGTCACCGGACCCGCGATGTCCTTCACCGTCGCCCCCGCCGTCGACTTCGCCCGCGGCCTGCCGCCGCAGGCGGGCATCGTCGTGAACCCCGACGGCGCCGTCGGCATCCCGCTCCCGCCGCCCGCCGTCGCCGAGCTGTGCCGCGCGGGCCGCACCCCGCTCGACGGACCGGCCGCCGGCGGCCGCGTCCGCCTCTACGAGCCGGACTGGCAGGAGGACCCGGTCGACTTCCTGCGCGCGGCCGCCGAGGAGTTCGAGGCCATCGGCATCGTGCTCGTCGCCCGCCGCTGCCTCGCCGCGATCGAGACCGCCGACCCGGTGCTCTTCATCGGCGTCGAGCTGTCCCAGTGGGAGGGCGCCGGACGCAACCTCCCCATGGACGCGCTCGGCCGCGCGCTTGGCCGGATCACACCGCCCTGGCCGGTCAACCTGGTCCTCCTCGACGTGGCCCAGGACCCGGTCGGAGACTGGATGTCCGCGAAGGTCCGCCCGTTCTACCGCCGGGAGCACGCGTAGCCCGCGCGTGATACCGCATACACCCCGCGCCGCGCGAAATTCGTCACGGGGAGCGTCAAGTCGGTGTCAGAAGCGCCGCATAAGCTGGTTACATAGCCCGGGCCGGAACGTCGCGGTGTTGACGGACGTGACGGTGCGGGGCGTAGGGCTGCAACATCTTGAAAAAAGCGGGGCGAAGGGGCGGTCAAGAGTGAGTGCGTCGGGCACGGCTGCGGCCGGGCAGGTCGAGCACATGCTGCGCCAGGTGACACCCGGGCGGTACGACGCGTACGAGGCGCTGCTCCAGGCCGTCACGGACGGCCGGATCTGGATGCTGCTCTGGCACGGCCAGGCCGGCTCGCCCGACGCCCAGTACGGGAACATGGAGATCGACGGGTTCTCGTACGCCCCCTGCGTCACCTCCGCGCAGGAGCTCGCCGCCTCCGGCTGGAACAGGGCGCACGAGGTCGTCTCCGGTCTCGATGTCGCGCACACCCTCTACCCCGACCACTACGGCCTGTGGCTCAACCCGCACGCCCCCGGCGGCGGTGTCGGTGTCCCGTGGCTGGATCTGCGCCGGATCGCCACCGGCCTCGCGAAGGTGCCGGCCGGGCCGCTGCGGCTGACCGAACCGACGCTGGACATCGCGCAGTTCTACGCCCAGCTCAGCCAGAACGCCCACCGCACCCCCGCCGTCCGCTCGCTGCGCCGCGCCTGGGTGCAGCCCGCGCTCGGCTCCCCGTATCTGGCGATCGGTCTGGATGTGTACGACACGTCCCCGGCCGCGGTCGACTCGGTGCGCGTGATGATGCAGCAGTCCATCGCCTCCGTCCCGGACGGTCTGCCGGTCTCGACGGTCGCGATGTCCGACACGTACGACCCGATCACGATGTGGCTGCGCGCCAACTCCCGTCCGTTCTACGACCGCGAGGCGCACGGTGGCGGCGCCGGCGGCTATGGGTATCCGCCTGCTGGCTGACCGTGAGCGGAGGCGTCGCTTCCGCCCTATCGCGGTATGAGTGATGCGGTTGGGGCGCCATGTCCCGTACCTGACCGATTTGTTGGCTCCCTGGGTCTCATCTAGGTATCACCGCTATGCGGACCATTCTCCGTTGTGAGCGGTGAAGGTAGTGTGCGCGGCAGTTCAAGATCTCCCGGCATTCGCCGAACTCAGGGGTGGAGCAATGCGAATACTGAAATCCCGTGGTGCGCGTATGGCCACGGCGGCCATCGCGGCCACGCTGGTCGTCACGGCTTGCGGCAGCGACCGTGACAAGGGCGGCGAGGAAGGCAAGGGCGGCAAGGACACCTTCGTGTTCGCCGGCTCGGGCGACCCCGCCGGTCTCGACCCTGCCCTGGCGAGCGACGGCGAGACCTTCCGTGTGACCCGCCAGGCCTTCGAGGCGCTCATCGAGCACGAGCCCGGTGGCACCAAGATGGTCGGCGGCCTCGCCGAGAAGTGGTCCTCCAACCCGGAGGGCACCGTCTGGACCTTCAACCTCCGCAAGGGGGTCAAGTTCCACGACGGCGAGACGTTCAACGCCGACGCCGTCTGTGCGAACTACAACCACTGGTTCAACTGGAAGGGCCAGTACCAGAACTCGGCGGTCTCCTACTACTGGCAGACCATCATGGGCGGCTTCGCGAAGAACGAGGACAAGGAGACGCCGAAGGCGAACTTCAAGTCCTGCACCGCGAAGGACGAGAACACCGCTGTCATCGAGGTCAACGAGCCCTCGGCCCAGCTCCCCGGCGGCTTCTCGCTGCAGGCCCTGGCCATCTCCTCTCCGAAGTCGATCGCGGAGATGGAGAAGCAGGAGGTCACAGCCAAGGGTGACGCCATCACGTACCCCAAGTACAGCCAGGAGGCCGGTGTCCTCGCCGGTACCGGCCCGTACAAGTACAAGTCCTGGAACAAGGGCAACAAGGAAGTCACCCTCGAGGCCTTCGACGGCTACTGGGGCGACAAGGCCAAGGTCAAGAACCTGGTCTTCCGCACCATCGACACCGAGGAGGGCCGTCGTGACGCCCTTCGTGCCGGTGACATCGATGGCTACGACCTCGTCTCGCCCGCCGACGTGAAGACGCTCGAGGGCGAGGGCTTCAAGGTCCCGACCCGTGACGTCTTCAACCTGCTCTACGTGGGCATGTCGCAGGGCAAGAACCCGGCGCTGAAGAAGCCCGAGGTCCGCAAGGCCATCGCGCACGCGCTGGACCGCGAGAACCTCGTCAAGACCCAGCTGCCCGAGGGCGCAAAGGTCGCGACGCAGTTCATGCCGGACACCATCGCGGGTTACACCGACAAGGTCACGAAGTACGAGTACTCGACCGACAAGGCCAAGTCGCTCCTGAAGGACGCGGGCGAGTCGGACCTGAAGATCGAGTTCTGCTACCCGACCGAGGTCACCCGGCCGTACATGCCGAACCCGCAGGACCTCTTCGAGCTCATGAAGGCCGACCTCGAGAAGGCCGGCATCAAGGTCACCCCGAAGCCGCTCAAGTGGAACCCGGACTACACGGACGCCACCGAGGCCGGTTCCTGTGCCCTGCACATGCTCGGCTGGACCGGTGACTTCAACGACGGCTTCAACTTCATCGGCACCTGGTTCGCCGCGAAGTCCAAGCAGTGGGGCTTCGACGACAAGGACCTGTTCAAGGCCGTGAACGCCGGCTCGAAGGAAGGCGACCCCGCCGCCCGCACCGCCGCGTACGAGGCCGCCAACGTCGCGATCATGGACTACGTCCCGGGTGTCCCGATCTCGTCCTCGCCGCCGGCCATCGCCTTCGGCAAGAACGTGAACCCGCCGACGGTCTCCCCGCTGACGCAGGAGAACTTCGCCGAGGTCTCCTTCAAGTAAGCACACCTCACGCAGGGTCCGCCCGGCCACAGAACAGGTGGCCGGGCGGACCTGCATCTCCCCACACAGATCCACGCAGTAAAACTAGAAAGGGGCACGCGGGGTGTTGCGACTTGTCATACGCAGACTGCTACAGCTCATACCCACCCTGCTCGGCCTGTCGGTTCTGCTCTTCCTGTGGCTGAACCGACTGCCCGGCGGACCCGCCTCAGCGATCCTGGGCGAGCGGGCGACCGAAGCCGATGTGGCGCGCATCAACAGGGCGTTGGGCCTCGACCAGCCCGTGTACGTCCAGTACTGGCGCTTCCTCAAGCGCATCGCCGAGCTCGACCTCGGCACCTCCACGCAGACCGGCCAGCCGGTCTGGGACGAGTTCACGCTGCGCTTCCCGGCGACCGTCGAACTCTCCATCGCCGCCATGATCATCGCCGTGATCGTCGGTGTGCCGCTCGGCTACCTCGCCGCCCGCAAGCGCGGTGGCTGGCTCGACGTGGCCAGCGTCTCCGGCTCGCTGGTCGGCATCTGCATCCCGGTCTTCTTCCTCGCGATGATCCTGCGCGGGATCTTCTCGGTCGAGCTGGGCATCTTCCCGTCGTACGGACGCCTCAGCACGGGCCTCAACGCGACGGAGGTCACCGGATTCGCGACCTTGGACGGCCTCCTCACAGGTGAGTTCGACGCCACCTGGGACGCGATCATGCACTTGGTGCTGCCCGCCATCACCCTGGCCTCGATCCCGCTCGCGGTGATCGTGCGCATGACCCGGGCCAGCGTGCTCGAAGTCGTCGGCGAGGACTACATCCGTACCGCCGTCTCCAAGGGTCTCGAGCAGCGCGTCGTCCGCGGCCGGCACATCCTGCGCAACGCCCTGCTGCCCGTCATCACCGCGATCGGTCTGCTGACCGGCTCGCTGCTCTCCGGGGCCGTGCTCACCGAGTCGGTGTTCAGCTTCGGCGGCATCGGCTCCTTCATCCGCACTGCGATCGACGGACGCGACTACCCCGTACTCGTCGGCTTCATCATGTTCATCGCGATGGTCTACGTCTTGATCAACCTCCTGGTCGACCTTGCGTACAGCCTCATCGACCCGAGAGTGCGGGTGCACTGACATGACCACCAGCACCAAAGCCGCCAAGATCGACCGGCTGGCCGAACTCACGGCGAAGAACGAGACCACGAGCGGTTCCAGCCTGTGGCGTGAGGCCTTCCGTCGTCTGAAGACGAACAAGATGGCCGTCATCGGCGCTGTCATCATCGCGATCTTCATCGTGGTGTCCGTGATCGGCCCGTGGGTCGCCCCGCACAGCCCCACGGCACTGACCTGGAAGGGCGACATCCGGCCCAACCAGGGGCAGTTCATCGACACCCCGCGCAGCGGGAACTGGTTCGGACTCGACCACCTGGGGCGCGACGAGTTCTCGCGCTTCCTGGTCGGCGCCCGCCAGACCCTCCTCGTCGGTGTCGTCTCGATGCTGATCGGCCTGATCGTCGGTGCCGTCATCGGCGGCGCCTCCGGCGCGGCCGCGACGCTCGGCGGCAAGGTCGGCCAGAAGATCGACACCTTCATCATGCGCATCGTCGACATGATGCTGGCGCTGCCGTCGCTGCTCCTCGCGGTCTCCATCGCGGCCGTCATGGGCCAGTCCCTGACCACCGTGATGATCGCCGTCGGTGTCGTGCAGATCCCCATCTTCGCGCGTCTGCTGCGCGGTTCGATGCTCGCCCAGGGCGGCAAGGACTACGTCCTGGCGGCGAAGTCGCTCGGTATCCGCAAGCGCCGGATCGTCGTCACGAACATCCTGCCGAACTCGCTCAGCCCCGTGATCGTCCAGGCGACGCTCTCGCTCGCCACCGCGATCATCGAGGCCGCGGCCCTGTCCTACCTGGGACTCGGCAACCCGGACCCGTCCGTCCCCGAGTGGGGCGTCATGCTGGCCCAGGCGCAGCGGGTCTTCGAGAACGCGCCCATGATGGCGATCTACCCGGCGGTCGGCATCATCATCACCGCCCTCGGCTTCACGCTCCTCGGCGAGGCCATGCGGGAAGCGCTCGACCCGAAGTTGCGAGGCTGATCTGCCATGGCACTGCTTTCCGTTGACGAACTCTCCGTCACCTTCGGCGGCGCCGGCCGCGAGTCCAAGGCGGTCGACGGCGTCTCCTTCGACGTCGACCAGGGCCAGGTCGTGGGCCTCGTGGGCGAGTCGGGCTGCGGCAAGTCCGTGACCTCGCTCGCGCTCATGGGCCTGCTGCCGAGCAAGGGCGTCAAGCTCGACGGCCGCGCCGACTTCGACGGCAACAACCTGCTGACCATGAGCCAGCGCGAACTGCGGGACATGCGCGGCAGCCAGCTCGCGATGATCTTCCAGGACCCGCTGTCCTCGCTGAACCCGGTCGTGCCGATCGGCGTCCAGGTCACCGAGATCCTGCAGCGGCACCGCGGCCTCAAGGGCGAAGCCGCCCGCAAGGAAGCGGCGCACCTGCTGGACCGCGTGGGCATCCCGGACCCGACCCGCCGGCTCAAGGAGTACCCGCACCAGCTCTCCGGCGGTATGCGCCAGCGCGCGCTGATCGCCATGGCTGTCGCGTGTGCCCCGCGCCTGCTGATCGCGGACGAGCCGACCACCGCCCTCGACGTCACCATCCAGGCGCAGATCCTGGAGCTCCTCAAGGAGCTGGTGGACGAGGAGGGCACCGCGCTGCTGATGATCACCCACGACCTGGGTGTCGTCGCCGGCCTGTGCGACCAGGTCAATGTGCTGTACGCGGGCAAGGTGGTGGAATCCGCGGACCGCCACGAGCTGTTCGCCCACCCGATGCACCCGTACGCGCACGGCCTGCTCGAATCGATCCCGCGGCTCGACGCGCCGCGCGGCGAGCCGCTCAAGCCGATCCGCGGGTCCATCAACGACCGCATCGCCTGGGCCGAGGGCTGCGCCTTCGCCCCGCGCTGCGACTACTACACGATGGAGTGCCTGACCGGCACTCCCGCCCTGACCGAGCCCGCCGCGGCCGACCACCAGGTCCGCTGCGTCAACCCCGTCCGGGAACCGGTCGAGATCGCAACCCTGGACAGTGACGGCGCGGGCGCGACGGCACAGGGGAGGACCACCGCATGAGCCTGCTCGAACTGAACGACGTCAAGGTCCACTTCCCCATCAAGAAGGGCCTGCTCTTCGACCGCACGGTCGGTTACGTGTACGCGGTCGACGGCATCTCCCTGAAGGTCGAGGCCGGTCAGACGTACGGTCTCGTCGGTGAGTCGGGCTGCGGCAAGACCACCCTCGGGCGCGCGGTCCTGCGTCTGGTCGACATCACCAGCGGTGAGGTCGTCCTGGACGGTACGGACCTGGCGAAGCTCTCCGACGAGGAGATGCGCGAGAAGCGGCGCCGGCTCCAGATGGTCTTCCAGGACCCGCTGGGCAGCCTCAACCCGCGCCAGAACATCGAGTCGATCCTCTCCGAGGGCATGGCCGCGCACGGGATCGGCGCCAACCAGGAGGAGCGCCGCGAGAAGATCCGCGCGATCCTCGCCAAGGTGGGTCTGCCGTCCAACGCGCTGTCGCGCTACCCGCACGAATTCTCGGGCGGTCAGCGTCAGCGCATCGGCATCGCCCGCGCGCTGGTCCTCGAACCGGACGTGATCATCTGCGACGAGCCGGTCTCCGCGCTCGACGTGTCGATCCAGGCGCAGGTGGTCAACCTCCTCGACGAGCTCCAGGACGAGCTGGGCCTGACGTACGTCGTCATCGCCCACGACCTCGCGGTCGTCCGGCATATCTCCGATGTCATCGGCGTGATGTACCTGGGCTCGCTGGTGGAGGAGGCGCCGTCCGACGCGCTGTACGCGGAGCCGAAGCACCCGTACACCAAGGCGCTGATGTCGGCCGTGCCGATCCCGGACCCGGTGGTCGAGGAGGCCCGCGAGCGCATCCTGCTCACGGGCGACCTGCCCTCGCCCGCCAACCCGCCCACCGGCTGCCGTTTCCACACCCGCTGCCCCTGGGCCCAGCCCAAGTGCAAGGAGGACCGCCCGCAGCTGCGGGAGGTCGGCGACGGACACCGCGTGGCCTGCCACTTCGTGGAGGACATCGAGTCCGGCGTGCTGCAGATCGGCGCGTCGGGTGCGGCCGTGGTTCCCGCCGCGCGTACGGAGACGGCCGACGTCGACGACGCCGTGGCCAAGTCGGCCGAGGCGAAGGCCAAGGTCGAGGCGCACGATGCGGAGGCCGGGGCCAAGCCGGAAGCCGACGCCGAAGCGGAAGCGGAAGCCGAAGCGGAAGCAGCCACCGCCTCCGACACGGACGCCTCGGACACGGACGCCTCCGACGCCACCGCCTCCGACACGGACGCCTCCACGCAGGGCGCATAACACCCTCGCGCCTCGTCGGCGCGGTCCGGCACAGCAGGAAGCCCCCGGGACAACTCCCGGGGGCTTCCTGCTGCTCACGGCACCTTTGCGCCCAACCGGTGCTCCCAGCACAGGAATTACGGTTGCGCAAACTTCCCGGCCCGCCCCTGGCGCGTGATCTAGATCACAATGAACACTCCGTGAGGCAGGAGACCGCACCACCAGGCGTGGAGGAGGTCCGACGCACGTGACCGCACCCATGGAAACCACAGCGGCGAGCGCCGAGGCGCAGCCGGAAGCCGTGCTCGCCGGAGCCGCGCGCAGTCAGATCGAGGGCCGTTCGCTCGGTCAGATCGCCTGGACCCGGTTCAAGCGCGACAAGGCGGCGGTGGCCGGCGGCATCGTCGTGGTGGGTCTCGTGCTCATGGCGGCTCTGGCCAAACCGATCCAGGCGGTCTTCGACCTGGATCCCAACAAGTTCAACCAGGACCTGGTCGACCCGGCGCTGCAGGCACCCAAGGGCGCCTGGGGCGGGATGAGCTGGGAGCATCCGCTCGGTGTCGACCCCGGATTCGGGCGTGATCTGCTCGCCCGCGTGATCGAGGGTTCATGGGTCTCGCTGCTCGTCGCGGTGGGGGCGACTCTGCTCTCCGTGACGATCGGAGTGATCCTCGGGGTGATCGCGGGGTACTACGGCGGCTGGGTCGACAGCGTTGTCAGCCGTCTGATGGACACGTTCCTCGCCTTCCCGCTGCTCCTGTTCGCGATTTCGCTCTCCGCCTCGGTGCAGGACGGATTCTGGGGGCTGACGGGGCTCCCGCTGCGGATCGCGGTACTGATCTTCGTCATCGGCTTCTTCGCCTGGCCGTACATCGGCCGGATCGTCCGGGCCCAGACGATGAGCCTGCGGGAACGCGAGTTCGTGGAGGCGTCGCGCTCGCTCGGCGCGCGCGGCCCGTTCATCATCTTCCGCGAGCTGATGCCCAACCTGGTCGCGCCGATCCTCGTGTACGCGACGCTGCTCATCCCGGTCAACATCCTCTTCGAGGCCGCACTCAGCTTCCTCGGCGTGGGCATCGCCCCGCCGCAGGCCTCGTGGGGCGGCATGCTCACCGATGCCGCCGACCGCTATGAGGCGGATCTGCAGTACATGTTCGTGCCCGGCCTGGCGATCTTCATCACCGTTCTCGCGTTCAACCTGCTCGGGGACGGGCTGCGCGACGCACTGGACCCACGGAGCAAGTGACTCCGCGCTCTCCCGGCCCGTCCTGTCCCAGCGCACTCATCAGCCGTAGGCAGCGACTCAGGAGGCAGCCTCAGCATGAAGACCAAGAAAGCGACGGCCGTTCTCGCGGCGGCGTTCGCCCTAGCACTCACCGCCTCCGCGTGCGGCGGCTCCGACGACGATGACGGCGGCAAGAACCCCAGCGGCAAGAAGGCCGTCGCCGACGCCGCGCTCGAAGCGGTCGTCAACGAGTCCTCGGCGAAGGGCGGCACGGTCACCTTCGAGCACTCCGACGTGCCCGACTCGCTCGACCCGGGCAACACGTACTACGGCTGGGTGCAGAACTTCTCGCGCCTGTACGGCCGTTCGCTCACCTCGTTCACCCCGGCCGCCGGCACCGACGGCCTGAAGATCGTGCCGGACCTCGCCAAGTCCCTGGGCAAGCCGAGCGCGGACGCCAAGACCTGGACGTACGAGTTACGCGAAGGCATCAAGTTCCAGGACGGGACCGAGATCACCTCGAAGGACGTCAAGTACGCCATCGAGCGCTCCAACTTCGCGCCGGAGGCCCTCTCCAACGGGCCGACGTACTTCAAGGCCTATCTGGAGGGCGGCGAGAAGTACAAGGGCCCGTACAAGGACAAGAGTCCCGAGGGCATCGCGTCCATCGAGACACCGGACGACCACACGATCGTCTTCAAACTCAACAAGCCCTTCGCGGACTTCGACTACCTGGCGACGTTCTCGCAGACGATGCCGGTGCCGCAGAAGGCGGACACGGGCGCGGAGTACGTCAAGAAGATCGTCTCCTCCGGGCCGTACCAGTTCGAGTCGTACAACGAGGGCCGTAACGCCGTCCTCGTCCGCAACAAGGAGTGGGACAAGAAGACCGACCCGATCCGCCCGGCGCTCCCCGACCGGATCGAGATCAAGTTCAAGGTCAACCCGACCACCGTCGACCAGCATCTGCTCAACGACCAGATCACCGTGGACGCGGCGGGCACCGGACTGCAGACCAAGACGCAGCCGAAGGTGCTGACCAAGAGCTCCGAGAAGGCCAAGACCGACAACTCCTACGCCGGCGCGCTGACCTATCTGGCGATGTCGACGAAGGTCGCGCCCTTCGACAACATCGAGTGCCGCAAGGCCGTCCAGTACGCCATCGACAAGGCCTCCGTGCAGCAGGCGCTCGGCGGCGACACCAAGGGCGACGTGGCCTCCACGATGCTGCCGCCGACGGTCAACGGCTATGTGAAGTACGACATGTACGAGACCGAGGGCAGCAAGGGCGACGAGGCCAAGGCCAAGGAGCACCTGGAGAAGTGCGGTCAGCCGGACGGCTTCACGACGAAGCTCTCCGCGCGCTCCGACCGCCCCGACGAGATCTCCATGGCCACCGCGGTCAAGGCCTCCCTGGAGAAGGTCGGGATCCGGGCGGAGATCGTGCAGTTCCCGTCGGGCAAGTACTTCGCCAACTTCGCGGGCAACCCGAGTTACGTCCACGAGAAGAAGCTCGGCCTGATGATGATGGCCTGGGGCGCCGACTGGCCGACCGGCTTCGGCTTCCTCGACCAGATCGTCAACGGTTCCGCGATCAAGCCCTCCGGCGGCAACAACCTGATGGAGCTGGACGACCCGAAGGTCAACCAGGCCCTGGCTGACGGCATCGGCATGACCGACGCCGCGGCGCGCACCAAGCAGTGGGGCGAGGTCGACAAGCTCGTCATGGAGACGGCCTCCGCGGTCCCGCTGATCTACCGCAAGAACCTGCTCTACCGCCCGGACTCGGCAACGAACGTCACCGTCACCCAGGCCTATCTGGGGATGTACGACTACTTGCTGATCGGCACGGACAAGAAGTAGCCCGGCACCCGCCAACTCCCCATCCGTACAAGGGATTGAAGGAAAGGCAGGTGAAGGCATCGGCGTCCGCCGGGCCGGGGTGACACCCGGTCCGGCGGCGCCCGCGCCGTGCCACCGTGACCGCCTATCTCATCCGCCGTCTGATCGCCGCCGTGCTGCTGCTGCTCGTCGTCAGCGCCGTCACCTTCGCGATCTTCTTCCTGGTCCCGCGTCTGGGCGGCCAGTCCGTCGACGAACTCGCCGTGCAGTACGTGGGCAAGGACGCCAACGTCGAGTCCGTCGCCGCCGTCAAACAGAACCTCGGCCTCGACCAGCCGCTGATCGTGCAGTACGCCGACTTCATCAAGGCGATCTTCGTGGGCGCCGAGTACAAGTTCGGCCCCGACGCCTCGGTCTGCAACGCGCCCTGCTTCGGCTACTCCTTCCGTACGCACGTGGAGGTCTGGCCCGAGATCACCCAGCGCATCCCGGTCACCCTGTCCCTCGCGATCGGCGCGGCCGTCCTGTGGCTGGTCTCCGGCGTCACCATCGGTGTGATCTCGGCCCTCAAACGCGGCACGTTCGTGGACCGGCTCGCGATGACCGTGGCGCTGCTCGGCGTCTCGCTCCCCATCTTCTTCACCGGTCTGCTCGGCCTCGCGCTCTTCACCTCGCAGTGGCAGATCTGGGAGAGCGTCGACTACATCCCGATCACCGAGGACCCCGGCGAATGGTTCTGGAACCTGATCATCCCGTGGTGCTCCCTCGCCTTCCTCTACTCCGCGCTCTACGCCCGCCTCACCCGCGCCGGAATGCTGGAGACGATGAGCGAGGACTACATCCGCACGGCCCGCGCCAAGGGCCTGCGGGAATCCAAGGTCGTCACCAAGCACGGCCTGCGCGCCGCCCTCACTCCGATCGTCACGATCTTCGGTATGGACTTCGGTCTGCTGCTCGGCGGCGCGATCATCACCGAACAGGTCTTCTCGCTGCAGGGCATGGGCGCCTACGCGGTGCAGGCCGTCAGGGACAGCGATCTGCCCATCGTCATGGGGGTCACGCTCGTCGCCGCCTTCTTCATCGTCTTCTGCAACCTGATCGTGGACCTGTTGTACGCGGCCATCGACCCCAGGGTGAGGTACTCGTGAGCGAACTCGAATCCACCGTGGGCCGCCCGTCGGTGCCGTCGCCGCGTACCGCGTCCGAGGTCTTCCTCTCGGTCCGCGATCTGCGCATCCACTTCGACACGGACGACGGCGTGGTCCGGTCCGTCGACGGCATCTCCTTCGATGTACGCCGTGGCCGAACCCTCGGCATCGTCGGCGAGTCCGGCTCCGGCAAGTCCGTGACCTCCCTCGGCATCATGGGCCTGCACCGCACGAAACGGGCCCGGATCTCCGGTGAGATCTGGCTGGACGACGACGAACTGATCACCGCGGGCGAGGACTTCGTCCGCCGTCAGCGCGGCCGCAAGATGGCCATGATCTTCCAGGACCCGCTCTCGGCGCTGCACCCGTACTACACGGTGGGCGCCCAGATCGCCGAGGCGTACCGCGTCCACCACCCGGTCTCCCGGGCGGTGGCGAAGGCCCGCACGACCGACATGCTCGACCGCGTCGGCATCCCCGAACCGCGCAAGCGCTACTCCGGCTATCCGCACGAGTTCTCCGGCGGGATGCGCCAGCGCGTGATGATCGCGATGGCGCTGGTCAACAATCCCGAACTGCTCATCGCCGACGAGCCCACGACCGCGCTCGACGTCACCGTGCAGGCGCAGATCCTCGATCTGATCCGCGATCTGCAGAAGGAGTTCGGTTCGGCCGTCATCGTCATCACCCATGACCTCGGAGTGGTCGCCGAGATGGCCGACGACCTCCTCGTCATGTACGCGGGCCGCTGCGTGGAGCGCGGCACGGCCGAGCAGATCTTCGACGCGCCGCAGCACCCGTACACCTGGGGCCTGCTCGGCTCGATGCCGCGGATCGACCGGGACCAGACCGAGCGCCTCGTGCCCGTGCAGGGCGCCCCGCCCAGCCTGATCAACGTGCCGGACGGCTGCCCGTTCCACCCGCGCTGCCCGTACGCGGACGTGCCCGCCGAGAACGCGACCCGCACCGTACGCCCGGAGCTGCGCGAGGTGGGCAGCGAGCACTACACCGCCTGCCATCTGACGCAGCAGGAGCGGACCCGGATCTGGACCGAGGAGGTCGAGCCGAAGCTGTGACTGATCTTTCTGCGTCCGAGCCGCTGCTCAAGGTGGACGGTCTGGTGAAGCACTTCCCCATCAAGAAGGGCGTGCTGCAGCGCACGGTCGGCGCCGTGCAGGCCGTCGACGGCATCTCCTTCGATGTACGCGCCGGGGAAACCCTCGGCGTCGTGGGGGAGTCGGGCTGCGGCAAGTCCACCATGGGCCGGCTGATCACCCGGCTGCTCGAACCGACCCGCGGCCGGATCGAGTTCGAGGGCCGCGACATCACCCATCTCTCGGTGGGCGGGATGCGGCCGCTGCGCCGCGACATCCAGATGATCTTCCAGGACCCGTACTCGTCCCTGAACCCGCGGCACACGATCGGCACGATCGTCGGCGCCCCGTTCCGGCTGCAGGGCGTGACCCCCGAGGGCGGTCTGAAGAAGAGCGTCCAGGACATGCTCTCGCTGGTCGGCCTCAACCCCGAGCACTACAACCGCTACCCGCACGAATTCTCCGGCGGCCAGCGCCAGCGCATCGGCATCGCCCGCGCCCTGGCCCTCAAACCCCGCCTCGTCGTCGCCGACGAACCGGTCTCCGCGCTCGACGTCTCGATCCAGGCCCAGGTGGTCAACCTGCTCGACGACCTCCAGGACGAGCTGGGGCTCACGTACGTGATCATCGCCCACGATCTGTCGGTCATCCGCCATGTCTCCGACCGCATCGCGGTCATGTACCTCGGCAAGATCGTCGAACTGTCCGGCCGGCAGCCGCTGTACGAGACCCCGATGCACCCGTACACCAAGGCCCTGCTCTCGGCCGTCCCGGTGCCCGATCCGCGCCGCCGCTCCGCCCGCAACAACAGGATCCTGCTGCGCGGCGACGTCCCCTCGCCGATCGCCCCGCCCTCCGGCTGCCGTTTCTACACGCGCTGCTGGAAGGCCACCGCGATCTGCAAGTCCGCCGAGCCGCCCCTGGTCGAGCTGGGCCCCGCGCACCGCGTGGCCTGCCACCACCCGGAGAACGCGCCCGACCAGGCACCCGCCGACACCGCACCGCTCGCGGGCACCCCCGCGGTGGACAAGACACCGGGGGGCTGACCTGGCGGGAGCGGGGCGCACCACACGTCACAATGAACCGTGCTGCAAGACCTCTTCACCCCCTCCGTCCAACATGGCCTCGACATCGCCGGGATCTTCGTCTTCGCGATCTCCGGCGCGCTCCTGGCCGTGCGCAAGAACTTCGACGTCTTCGGCATCGCCGTGGTCGCGGAGGTCACCGCCCTCGGCGGCGGTCTCTTCCGCGACCTGATGATCGGCGCCGTACCGCCCGCCGCGTTCACGGACCTCGGCTACTTCGTCACCCCGCTCTTCGCCGCCGCCCTCGTCTTCTTCCTGCACCCCGAGGTCGAGCGGATCAACGGCGCGGTGAACATCTTCGACGCGGCGGGCCTCGGCCTGTTCTGCGTCACGGGCACGACGAAGGCGTACGAGTACGGGCTCGGCCTGACCTCGTCGGCGGCCCTCGGCCTGGCGACAGCGGTGGGCGGCGGCGTGCTGCGCGACGTCCTCGCCAACGAGGTCCCGTCGCTGCTGCGCTGGGACCGCGACCTCTATGCCGTCCCCGCGATGGTCGGCGCGGGCATGGTCGTGCTCTGCATCCGCTACGACGTGCTCAATTCCCTCACCATGGGCACCGCGGTCGTCACGGCGTTCGTGCTCCGGCTGCTCGCGATGCACTTCCACTGGCGGGCGCCGCGCGCCTGGAACCGGCGCTCGCGCGCCCGCGAGGAGGAGGCCTGAGCTGCCGGGCTTCCCGGTGGTCCGAGCCTCCGCCACTACAAAGCTACCGCTCAGTAGTAAGCTGATGTACCGTACATCGCATGACCCAGGGAACGTCGGCACAGGCCACCATCGGCGACAGCGAGTTCGACCGCGACACCGCGGTGACCCTGCGCGAACCCGGGGTCTACGACGCCGAACTCTCCGCCGGCTGGACGATCATCAACGCCGTCAACGGCGGCTATCTCCTCGCCGTCCTGGGCCGCGCCCTCGGTGAGGCGCTGCCGCACTCCGACCCGTTCACGATCTCCGCGCACTATCTGACCGCGTCCCAGCCGGGCCCGGCGGTCATCCGCACGGAGACGATACGCAGCGGCCGCACCCTCTCCACCGGCCAGGCCTCGCTCTTCCAGTACGACGAGGAGGGCCGCGAGGTCGAGCGCATCCGCGCCATCGCCTCGTACGGCGACCTCGACGCGCTGCCGGACGACGTCCGCACCACGGCCGCGCAGCCCACGATCCCGCCCGTGGACCAGTGCTTCGGCCCGCAGGACGCGCCCACCCCGATCAAGGGCAGCACGGCGATCACCGACCGCCTCTGGCTGAAGCTCGACCCGGCCACGCTCGGCTGGGCACTCGGCGCCCCGTCCGGCAAGGGCGAGATGCGCTCCTGGTTCGGCCTCGCCGACGGCCGCGACGCCGACCCGCTCTCCCTGCTCCTCGCGGTCGACGCCCTCCCGCCGACGGCCTTCGAGCTCGGCATCCAGGGCTGGGTCCCCACGGTCGAACTCACCGTCCACATCCGCTGCCGCCCCGCCCCGGGCCCGCTGCGGGTCGCCATCTCCACGCGCAACCTGGCCGGCGGCTTCCTGGAGGAGGACGCCGAGATCTGGGACAGCGCCGACCGCCTGGTCGCCCAGTCCCGCCAGCTGGCCCGCACACCGCTGGGCCGCTGAGCCCCCTCTTTCTCACACGGCGAGGAAGCGCCCGATCTCGGCAGCGAGCCGAGCGGGCGCATCTTCCTGTACGAGGTGCCCCGCGCCCTCGATCAGCCGCAGCCGCGCCCCGGGAACGGCGGCGGCGAGCTCGTGTCCCCTCGCCACGGGGATCCAACTGTCCTCGGTGCCCCAGCAGATCAGGACGGGCAGTTCCAACTCCCCGTACCGCCCCTGGATCTCATCGGTGAACCGCTGGTCGTTCTGCGCGATCTGCCGGTAGAACGCGGGCCGCCCCGCCTCGGTGCACCAGGGCGCGACAAGCCGGTCGAGCACATCCGGATGCAGCCCGCGGTGAGAGGCGCTCGCCACGTAGGTGCGCACGAGTGCCTCATGGAGCTGCGGCGGCAGCTGACCGAAGACGTCCGGATGCGCCCCGAGCAGCCGGTACGTGGGGGAGCCCCAGGGAGCCAGCGCCACCGGGTCGACCAGCACGAGCCGCCCGTACCGCGCCCCTTCGAGCAGCAGGGCCCGCAGCGCCACACACCCACCGAAGTCATGAGCGACGACGGCGGGAGCGTCGAGCCCCCAGTACGCGAGCAACTCCTCGAACACCCGCCCCTGTGAGGCGAGGCTCACATCCTGCCCGTCGTACATCGCGGAGGCGCCGTACCCCGGCAGATCCCACACGTACACACGACGGCCCGCACCGAGCGCGCGGGCGATGTCACGCCACACGTACGAGGAGAAGGGCGTCCCGTGCACGAGAACGACGGGCAGAGCACCCTCGTCCCCGAGCACATCCCACCGGACTTCCCCGGCCCTGCTGTCGAACGTACGGCCGAGCTCCCAGTGATCGTCCATCCGCCGAGGCTACTGTGGCCGGCTGTCGGCCCGGCCGGCGTGCCACCCACACACCCCGCCCCACCCCAGCGCACCGGACCCCCACCCCCCGCCTCGTAGAATCAACGCACCATGGCTTACCTCGACCACGCCGCCACGACCCCGATGCTGCCGGAAGCCATCGAGGCGATGACCGCCCAGCTCGCCGCCGTCGGCAATGCCTCCGCGCTGCACGCCGCCGGCCGCCAGGCCCGCCGCACCGTCGAGGAGGCCCGCGAGACGCTTGCGCTGGCCCTGGGCGCACGGCCGAGCGAAGTCGTCCTGACCTCCGGCGGCACCGAGGCCGACAACCTCGCCGTGAAGGGCCTGTACTGGGCCCGCCGCGACGCCGACCCGGCCCGCACCCGCGTCCTTGCGAGCCCTGTCGAGCACCACGCCGTCCTCGACGCCGTGCACTGGCTGGCCGAGCACGAGGGCGCGACCGTCGAGTACCTGCCGGTCGACGCCTACGGCCGGGTGCACCCCGAGGCCCTGCGCGAGGCCATCGCGCGCAACCCCGACGACGTGGCCCTCGCCACGGTCATGTGGGCGAACAACGAGATCGGCACGGTGATGGCCGTACGCGAACTCGCCGACGCCGCCGCCGAGTTCGGCATCCCGCTGCACTCCGATGCCGTCCAGGCCGTCGGCCAGCTCGACGTCGACTTCGCCGCGTCGGGCCTCGCCGCGATGACCGTCAGCGGCCACAAGATCGGCGGCCCGTACGGCATCGGCGCCCTGCTGCTCGGCCGCGACCAGACCCCCGTGCCCGTCCTGCACGGCGGCGGCCAGGAGCGGCAGGTCCGCTCCGGCACCCTCGACGTCCCGGCCGCGGCCGCCTTCGCCGTGGCCGCGCACACCGCCGTCGAGGGGCGCGCCCGGTTCGCCGAGGAGATCGGCGGTCTGCGGGACGCCCTCGTGGAGGCCGTCCAAACGGCCGTACCGGACGCGATCCTCGGCGGCGATCCCGTGGACCGCCTCCCGGCCAACGCCCACTTCACCTTCCCCGGCTGCGAGGGCGACTCCCTGCTCCTGCTGCTCGACGCCCAGGGCATCGCCTGCTCCACCGGCTCCGCCTGCACGGCCGGGATCGCCCAGCCCAGCCACGTCCTGCTCGCCACCGGCACCGACCCCGACCTGGCCCGCGGCACCCTGCGCTTCTCGCTCGGCCACACCTCGACCCGCGCGGATGTGGACGCGGTCGCGAAGGCGATCGGCCCGGCGGTGGAGCGCGCGCGGGCGGCCGGGCTCAGCTGAGACCTTCCCGGCGCCTACCGGGAGCTTCCGCACTCCCGGCGCCTACCGCGCCGCCGCGGTCGTCTCCTTCGACTTCGGCCGGTTCGCCGCCCGCTTGACCAGCTCCATGTACCGGTCCCAGTCCCAGTGCGGACCCGGGTCCGTGTGCGTGGCGCCCGGGACCTCGTTGTGCCCGACGATGTGCTTGCGGTCGATCGGTATGTCATAGCGCGCGCAGATGTCCGCGGCCAGGCGGGCCGAGGCCTCGTACATCACCTTCGTGAATGACGCCGGCCGGTCCACGAAGCCCTCGTGCTCGATGCCGACGCTGTGCTCGTTGTACGAGCGGTTGCCCGCGTGGAAGGCGACATCGAGCTCCCGCGCCATCTGTGTGATCTCGCCGTCCTTCGCGCGGATCACATAGTGCGCGGCCGCCGCGTGCCCCGGATCGCGGAAGACCCGGATCGCCGTGGCATAGCTGCCCTCGGTGACATGGATGACGATCCGGTCGATCTCGTAGTCCGCCGGCCGGTCCGCGAGCCGCAGATTCGCCGCCGAGGCCGCCACCCAGCGCGCCCCCGGCTGGTCCACATCCCCCTCGGTGCGCTGCTTGTCGACGCCCGGGATCTGCCACCACAGCCGCCCGAGCTCATCGCGGAACGCGAGCGCGGTGACCCCGGCCGCGACGGCCGTGCCCGCGGCGACGAGCAGCCCGCGGCGCGGGACGCCCTTGTCCCCGCCCTTGCCGCCCGTGGTCTTGTCCTGGCCCACGGCCACCCCCGTCCGTTCCGCTGATCTCCGTTGATCTCCGTGCCGAGGAGATCTCGATCTCCGTACGTACAAACGGGTGGAGGACCGCCATTGGTTCCGGCTTACCCTGGAGGGGTTATGACTGAGACTTCTGCCGAGCCCCGCCGCCTCCGCGTCCTCGCCGCCATGTCCGGCGGGGTCGATTCCGCCGTCGCCGCCGCCCGCGCCGCCGAAGCGGGCCACGATGTGACCGGGGTCCACCTGGCGCTCTCGGCGAACCCGCAGTCGTTCCGCACCGGCGCCCGCGGCTGCTGCACCATCGAGGACTCGCGCGACGCCCGCCGCGCCGCCGACGTCATCGGCATCCCCTTCTATGTGTGGGATCTCGCCGAGCGCTTCCGCGAGGACGTCGTCGAGGACTTCATCGCCGAGTACGAGGCCGGGCGCACCCCCAACCCCTGCCTGCGCTGCAACGAGAAGATCAAGTTCGCCGCGCTGCTCGACAAGGCGCTCGCCCTCGGCTTCGACGCCGTTGCCACCGGCCACTACGCGCAGGTGATCACCGACGAGGACGGCAGGCGCGAGCTGCACCGCGCCTCCGACATGGCCAAAGACCAGTCGTACGTGCTCGGCGTCCTCGACGACAAGCAGCTGGCGCACGCACTCTTCCCGCTCGGCGACACCGTCACCACCAAGGACGAGATCCGTGCCGAGGCCGAGCGCCGCGGGCTCGCGGTCGCCAAGAAGCCCGACAGCCACGACATCTGCTTCATCGCCGACGGCGACACCCAGGGCTTCCTCGCCGGCCGCCTCGGCAAGGCCGAGGGCGACATCGTCGACGAGTCGGGGGAGAAGGTCGGCACGCACGAGGGTGCGTACGGCTTCACGATCGGGCAGCGCAAGGGCCTGCGGATCGGCACCCCGGCCCCGGACGGGAAGCCGCGCTATGTGCTGGACATCTCGCCCGTCGACAACACCGTCACGGTCGGCCCGGTGGCCGCGCTCGACGTCACCGCGCTCACCGCGATCAAGCCCCGCTGGTGCGGCAGCGCCCCCGTCGGCGAGGGGCGCTACACGGCCCAGCTGCGGGCGCACGGCGACGAGACGCCGGTGACCGCCGGGCTCGTGGACGGCGAGCTGCGGGTCACGTTCGACGAGCCCGTGCGCGGAGTCGCGCCCGGTCAGGCGGTCGTGCTGTACGACGGCACGCGCGTGGTGGGCTCGGCCACGATCTCCGCCACCACGCGTGCCACGGCAGGGGTCTGAGCCCCCCTCGCCGTACGGACCCGGCTAAGCGTTGGCGTAGAACCCGGCGAGCACCGGGGCCAGCACATCCGGGTCCACCATGTGCGTCTGCCCGTCGAGCGTGAGGTGGCGGCCCGCACGCGCCGAGCGCGCGACCAGCGCCGCCGACTCACCCATCCACTCGAAGCTCGCCGCACCGTTGACCACGAGGAGCGGGGCGTCGATCTGCGAGATCCGGTCGACGGGCACCAGGCTGTCGCCGAGCACCGCATAGTCGTACGCGATCGTCGGGGCGAGCGCCTCCCACTCGGCCCACAGAGGTGAGCGCCGCAATTGCGCGATCACCTCGGGCGGTGCGCCGGTGCCGGAGATGAAGTGCTCCACGGCGGCCCCGCGCAGGCCCTCGGCGAGCAGGGCCCGCAGCTGGTCCGCCTGCTCCTGGCGGGCCGCGACGCCGATTTCGTCGAGCGTCAACGGCGGTTCGTAGCCCGACACATGGCTGACAGGAACCCCGCTCGCCGCCGCCTCGAAGGCGAGCGCGGCCCCCGAGGAATTGCCGTGCAGCGCCGCCCTGCCGCCGACCGACTCGATCACCGCGGCGATGTCGTCGACCTCACGGGCGATGGCGTACGGCAGGGTGTCGCCGCTGTTGCCACGGCCTCTGCGGTCGTACGTCACGGCGGTGCAGCCCAGTGCCGCGAGCCGCTCGGCGAGCGGTCCGTCCTCCGCGTTGCCCGTGCACAGGGCGCCGCTGACGAGGATCACGACCGGGCCGCCCGAGCCGAACCGCTCGTAGGCGATGGGGGTTCCGTCGTTCGACAGAACTTTTCCAAGGGTGTCCATGACGGTGCAGACTCCGGCGCTCACCGGAACTCATCGCCGTACGCGAAAAAATCTTCAAACGGTTCCTCGGAGCGCGCGCCGGACGGCGTCCGGCGCACCCGGCAGTGACCGGATGCGGGTCAGCTCTCCAGGTACGCGAGCGCCGCGGCCGGTTCCTCGGCGAAGAACACCAGGTCGGTCAGCGGGACGGGCAGGAAGCCCTCGTCCTCCATCCGCCGGAACTGTGCCTTCAACCCGTCGTAGAAACCGGCGGTGTTGAGCAGCACGACCGGCTGCGTGGCCTTGCCGTGCTTCTTCAGCTCCAGGATCTCGGTGGCCTCGTCCAGCGTCCCCGTACCGCCGACCATGATGACCACGGCGTCGGCCTTCTCCAGGAGCAGTGCCTTGCGCTCGGCGAGATCGCGGGTCACGACCATCTCGTCCGGAGCGGTCACCGGGCGCGCCTTCGCGGCCAGGAAGCCGACGGAGACGCCGAGCAGGCTGCCGCCCGCCTCCTGTACCCCGTCCGCCACGACCTTCATCAGACCGACGTCGCTGCCGCCCCACACCAGGGTGTGCCCGCGCTTGCCGAGGAGCTCGGCGAACTCGCGGGCCGGGCCGGTGTAGCGCTCGTCCAGGTCGGCGGCGGAGAGGAAGACGCAGATGTTCATGGGCCCCACCGTACGCCGGGGGTGTGACACCGGAGCCCGGTGCGGTGCTGGCACGATGAGCCCATGGCTACACACGTGATCACCGGAGCGGGCTCGGGCATCGGAGCGGCCGTCGCGGCGCGGCTGCACGCACGCGGGGACGAGCTCGTGCTGCTCGCACGCAACGCGGCCCGTGCCAAGGAGCTCGCCGACCGGTACCCCGGTGCGCGGACCCTCGTCGGCGACCTCGCCGAACCCGACCGGCTCTCCTGGGCGTTCTCGCACCAGTCGCTGCCGGACCGCGTGGACACGCTGCTGCACATCGCGGGCATCGTGGACCTCGGCCCCGTCGGTGAGCTGACCCCGAAGATCTGGCGCGCCCAGCTCGACGTCAACCTCATCGCCCCCGCCGAGCTCACCCGCCACTTCCTGCCCCAACTCCGCCTCACCCAGGGCCATGTGCTCTTCGTGAACTCGGGCGCCGGTCTCGCCGCCCACGCCGACTGGTCGGCGTACGCGGCCTCCAAGCACGGCCTCAAGGCCCTCGCGGACTCGCTCCGCCACGAGGAGAAGCCCAACGGCGTACGGGTCACGACGGTCTACCCCGGCCGGACCACCAGCCCCATGCAGGCGAAGGTCCACCAGCAGGAGGGCAAGGAGTACGACCCCTCGCGCTGGATCGACCCGGAGTCGGTGGCGACCGCGGTCCTGACGGCGATCGACCTGCCGCGCGACGCGGAGATCACCGACCTCTCGGTGCGGCCGGGACGGTAGGGCAGGTGCGGCCGCGACGGTAGGGCGCCGCGGGCCGGAGCCCCACCACTTACCCTTCCGTGGTGAACCAAACGCGTACCTGGGCCCCGGCCACCGGTGTCGGGTCCATGCCCGGCACCGACGCCCGCGAGGCCGCGAAGACCGCCGCCGGCACCTTCGAGGACTTCCCGTTCCTGCCCGAGCTCCCCGCGAGGGGCCCGGGCGCCGACATGATCGGCCGCACCCTGGGCCTCCTCGTCGAGATGTACGCCCGCGTGGAGCCCAGCGGCTGGCGCTTCGGCGACCGGCCGGGGCGCGACACCCGCCGCGCCTGGTCCTGGCTCGGCGAGGACCTCGACGCCCTGGAGGAGTTCACCCAGGGATACGAGGGTCCGCTGAAGATCCAGGCCGTCGGGCCCTGGACCCTCGCCGCCGCCGTCGAGCTGCGGAACGGGGAATCGGCGCTGTCCGACCCGGGCGCCTGCCGCGACCTCGCGGGCTCTCTGCGGGAGGGCCTCACCGAGCACCTCGCCGACGTACGCCGCCGCATCCCCGGCGCCCGGATCGTGCTCCAGCTGGACGAGCCCTCGCTCACCGCCGTACTGCGCGGCCGGATCAGGACGGCGAGCGGCTACCGCACCCACCGCGCCGTGGACCGCCAGGTCGTCGAGTCCACGCTGCGCGGCCTGATCGAGGCGCACGACGGCCCGTCGATCGTGCACACCTGCGCGCCGGACGTCCCCTTCAACCTGTTGCGCCGCGCGGGCGTCGCCGGGGTCTCGTTCGACGCCGCGCTGCTCACCGAGCGTGACGAGGAGCCGATCGGCGAGGGCGTCGAGGCGGGTCTGCAGCTGTTCGCCGGAGTCGTGCCGTCCACCGACGCCGCATTGTCGGACCCGGCCAGTAACGTCATGGGTGTCAGGACGCTGTGGCGCAGGCTCGGCCTGAATCCGGGATCGCTCGCGGAATCGGTCGTGGTCACGCCGTCGTGCGGACTTGCGGGGGCTTCGCCCGCGTACGCCCGCAAGGCGCTCGCCCACTGCGTCGCGGCGGCGCGTTCGCTGGCGGACCACCCGGAGTGACGGCGGGCGCTCGGTGATGCAGCAGGAAAGACCAACGGGGACTGGCTTTTTACGGGCGTGGGAGGACACACGATGGTCGGCTCGGAGCAGGCAGGCGGCACGTCATCGGTGCCCGCCGAGGCGCGGGAGCGGCATGCGCAGGTCGCGGAGCAGATCGAGGAGCACCGCTTCCGTTATTACGTGAAGGACCAACCGGTCGTCAGCGACGCGGAGTTCGACAAGCTGCTGCGGTCGCTGGAAGCGCTGGAGGACGAGTACCCGGAGCTGCGTACGCCCGACTCGCCCACCCAGAAGGTGGCCGGGGACTACCGGACGGACTTCGCCACGGTCGAGCACCGCGAGCGCATGCTCTCGCTCGACAACGCCTTCGACGACGAGGAGCTCGCCGCCTGGGCGGCCCGCGTGGCGAGCGATGTCGGGACCACCGACTACCACTTCCTGTGCGAGCTCAAGGTCGACGGTCTGGCCGTCAACCTCACGTACGAGAAGGGGCGGCTGACGCGCGCGGCCACGCGGGGCAACGGCCGCGAGGGCGAGGACATCACGCCCAACGTCCGTACGATCTCCGACATCCCGGACCGTCTGAAGGGCAGCCGCATCCCGGATCTCGTCGAGATCCGCGGTGAGGTGTACTTCCCGGTGGAAGGGTTCGAAGAGCTCAACGCGCGCCGTGTGGAAGCCGGTCTGGAGCCCTACCGCAACCCCCGCAACTCCGCCTCCGGCTCGCTGCGCCAGAAGGACCCCAAGGTCACCGCCACCCTCCCGCTGCACATGGTCGTGCACGGCATCGGCGCGCGGGAGGGCCTGGAGATCAGCCGTCTCTCCGAGGCGTACGCGCTGCTGCACGAGTGGGGGCTGCCGACCGCGCAGCACAACAAGGTCGTGGACGGCCTCGACGGCGTACGGGAGTTCATCGCGTACTTCGGCGAGAACCGTCACTCGGTGGAGCACGAGATCGACGGCGTGGTCGTCAAGCTCGACGAGATCCCGCTGCAGGGCCGGCTCGGCTCCACGGCGCGCGCCCCGCGCTGGGCCATCGCGTGGAAGTACCCGCCGGAGGAGGTCAACACCAAGCTGGTCGACATCCTGGTCGGCGTCGGGCGCACCGGCCGGGTGACCCCGTACGCGCAGGTGCAGCCGGTGCACGTGGCGGGGTCCGAGGTCGAGTTCGCCACGCTGCACAACCAGGAGGTCGTCAAGGCCAAGGGCGTCCTCATCGGGGACACCGTGGTGCTGCGCAAGGCCGGCGACGTGATCCCGGAGATCCTCGGCCCGGTGGTCGATCTGCGCGACGGCAGCGAGCGGGAGTTCGTGATGCCCGCCGAGTGCCCCGAGTGCGGCACGGAGCTGCGGCCCATGAAGGAGGGCGACATCGATCTGCGCTGCCCCAACGCGCGGACGTGTCCGGCCCAGTTGAGGGAGCGCGTCACCTTCCTCGCGGGCCGTGAGTGCCTGGACATCGAGCACTTCGGCGGGGTGGTCGCGGCCGCGCTGACCGGTCCGCTCGAACCGGCGACGCCGCCGCTGGTGGACGAGGGCGATCTCTTCGACCTCACGATGGAGGACCTGCTCCCCATCAAGGCGTATGTCCTGGACAAGGACAGCGGTCTGCCCAAGCGGGATCCGAAGACGGGCGAGGAGAAGATCGTCACGGTCTTCGCCAACCAGAAGGGCGAGCCGAAGAAGAACGCGGTGGCGCTCCTGGAGAACATCGCGAAGGCCAAGGACAGCCCGCTGGCCCGGATCATCAACGGTCTGTCGATCCGGCACGTCGGCCCGGTCGCCGCGCAGGCGCTCGCCCGCGAGTTCCGTTCCCTGGAGCGGATCGAGCAGGCCACCGAGGAGGAGCTGGCGGGCACCGACGGCGTCGGTCCGACGATCGCCGCCGCGCTCAAGCAGTGGTTCGCGCAGGACTGGCACCGCGAGATCCTCCGCAAGTGGCGCGACGCCGGGGTCCGCATGGAGGAGGAAGGCGGCGAGGACGAGGGCCCGCGGCCGCTCGAAGGTCTCACCGTCGTCGTCACGGGAACGCTGCAGCACCACACCCGGGATGGCGCGAAAGAGGCGCTGCAGAGCCGCGGCGCGAAGGTGACCGGTTCGGTTTCGAAGAAGACGTCCTTTGTTGTGGTCGGCGACAACCCTGGTTCGAAATATGACAAGGCGATGCAGGTGAAGGTGCCGGTTCTGAACGAGGAAGGCTTCGCGGTCCTGCTCGAACAGGGCCCGGACGCAGCACGGGACGTTGCCGTTCCGGTACCCGAGTAGCGGTTGAAGGCCACCCGTTCGGCGCATACCAGATGCATACGGGTGGCCGGGTGGCATTCGGGCAACCGTGCTCGACCGCTGCCCGTGGACGCCTTCTGCGGCCTACTGTTGAGAAGTGCGCCTGCCGTGTCCGGTTGCGGATGGGGCATCCCGCGCTCAACAGGAGCGTGGGAACGGGTTTCGGACGCGGTGGGTTTCCGAGGTTTTGACAGGAGCCGCGTGGCGTGGGCACCGCCGGCTGTGAGAGGGACGGGAATGAAACCGACCGAGAGCGCCGATCCGGTGTCCCGGCTGCCTTGGTCGTGGGCGCCCGCGCTGCCCACCGCCGTGGTGGCCGTCGCCGCGGTCGTGCTCGGCGCGGGGGTCCACAGCGCGGTGACCGGGGAGCACGCCCTCTTCCCCGGCTCGACCGTCGGCTGGTCGCTCGCGGCCCTGGTCGGGGTGATCGTCGGGCATCTCGTCGCGCTCGGCCGTGAGCGCTGGTGGGGCGGCACCGGTTCCGGCGCCGCCCTCACACTCGCCGTCCTGCTGCTCTACGGGTGGGTGCCGGCCGGGATGGTCAGCCTCACCGTGATCGCCCTGGTGGGCGCGGCCCGCCGGCGCCGCTGGCGGCAGGGGCTGCTGCACGGCGCGATCGATGTGCTCGGGATCGGCGCGGGTGCGCTGGTCCTGGCCGCGTTCGGCGAGGTGCCGACGGTCGAGCGGCCCTGGACGCCCGAGAGCTGGGACCTGTGGGCGATTCCCGAGGTCGCCCTGGCAGCGGGCGCCTATCTCGTCGTGACCCGGCTGCTGCTCTGGTACGTGCACGCCCCGCACTCCGCGGGCCTGCCCACCGTCGCCCGTACCGCGATGGTCCGGCAGGGCCTGGTGGCCGTGGCGCTGCTCGGGATCTCGCCGCTGATCTGCGTGGTCGCGGTGGAGATGCCCGTGCTCCTGCCGCTGTTCGCGATCCCGCTCGTGGCCCTCGACTCCACGCTGTGGATCGCGCGGGCGCGCGCCGAGGAGCAGCTGCGGGATCCGCTCACCGGCCTGCCCAACCGGCAGTGGCTCCTTGAGCGGACCTGGTCGGCTCTGGACGAGGCCGAACGGACCGGTGCGCGGTCCGCCCTCGTACTGATCGACCTCGACCGTTTCCGTTCGGTCAATGACACGCTCGGGCATCTCGCCGGGGACCGCCTGCTGCTCCAGATCGCCGACCGGCTCCAACTCGCCCTGCCCAAGGGCGCGGAGGCGGCACGGCTCGGCGGCGACGAGTTCGCCGTGCTGCTGCCCACCTGCGACTCGACCACCACGGCCAAGCGCATCGCGCGGGTCCTCGTCGCCGAGCTCAGCTCGCCCCTCGACCTCGACGGGCTCACGCTCGTCCTGGAGGCCAGCGCGGGCCTCGCCGTCTACCCCGACCACGCGCTCGACGCCGAAGGGCTGCTGCGGCGCGCGGACGTGGCGATGTACCAGGCGAAGGTGGACCGCACGGGCGTCGAGGTGTACGAGTCCAAGCGCGACTCCAACACCCCCGACCGGCTCGGACTGCTCGGCGACCTGCGGCGCGCCCTCGACGCGGGCGACGTCGAGCTGCACTACCAGCCGAAGGTCCGCTTCGACGGACAGGTCGCGGGCCTCGAAGCGCTCGTACGGTGGGTGCATCCCGAGCGCGGCAAGGTCCCGCCGGACGAGTTCATCGCCATCGCGGAGTCCTCGGGCCTGATGCCGCATCTGACGGAGTACGTGCTCGACACCGCCCTCGCGCAGGTGGCGAAGTGGCACGAGCAGGGCCTCGAGGTGCCCGTCGCGGTGAACGTGTCGCCGCGCGATGTGCATACCCCCGGGTTTGCCGGGTCGGTCGCGGCGCGGCTCGCGCGGCACGGGGTCCCCGCGGGGGCGCTGCAGCTGGAGATAACGGAGCACGTGCTCCTGGAGGATCCGCAGCGGGCCGCCGACACCCTCGCCGGGCTCACCGGGCACGGCGTGAAGATGTCGCTCGACGACTTCGGCACGGGGTACTCGTCCCTGGTGCATCTGCGGCGGCTGCCCGTGAGCGAGCTCAAGATCGACCGGTCGTTCGTGGCGCGCCTCGCGGTCGACGCGGAGGACGCGGAGATCGTCCGCTGCACCGTCGACCTCGCGCACTCGCTCAACCTCGTCGTCGTCGCGGAGGGCGTCGAGGACGACGAGACCTGGGAGCGGCTGCGGGATCTGGGCTGCGACGCGGTCCAGGGCTGGCTGGTCGCGGCGGCGATGCCGGCGGAGGAGACGACGGCGTGGCTGCTCGCGCGGGGGTCCAAGGGGTGGCAGCGGGCGGCTGAGCTCGAGGCTGGTGCGTCTTAAGGCCGGTCTGCCGTGTGCGGCCCGTTGCCCCGGCGGGGTGCATCCGAACTTCGTTCGGATCGCCTCAAACGCCGGCGGGGCTGAGTGGGCTTCCCACGCCCCATAGGATTGGCCCCACACGCCACACCAAAAAAGAGGATCCGCATGCCTGGCATCACGCGCGAGGAGGTCGCCCACCTCGCCCGGCTGGCGCGTCTGGAGCTGAAGCCCGAAGAGCTCGACCACTTCGCAGGCCAGCTCGACGACATCATCGGCGCGGTCGCCCGCGTCAGCGAGGTCGCCGACCAAGACGTACCGCCGACCTCCCACCCGCTTCCCCTGACGAACGTCATGCGCAAGGACGAGGTCCGCCCCTCGCTCACGCCCGAGCAGGCGCTCTCCGGCGCCCCGGCCCAGGAGCAGCAGCGTTTCAAGGTGCCGCAGATCCTGGGGGAGGACTAACCCGACATGACGGACATCATCAAGCTCACCGCCGCCGAGATCGCGCAGAAGATCAAGGACGGCGAGCTCACCGCGGTAGAGGTCACCGAGGCCCACCTGGCCCGGATCGAGGCCGTCGACGAGAAGGTGCACGCCTTCCTGCACGTCGACCGTGAGGGCGCCCTGAAGCAGGCCGCCGCCGTGGACGCCAAGCGCGCCGCGGGCGAGAAGCTCGGCCCGCTGGCCGGCGTCCCGCTCGCGCTCAAGGACATCTTCACCACCGAGGGCATCCCGACCACGGTCGGCTCCAAGATCCTCGAAGGCTGGATCCCGCCGTACGACGCGACGCTCACCAAGCGCCTCAAGGCCGCCGACGTGATCATCCTCGGCAAGACCAACATGGACGAGTTCGCCATGGGGTCCTCCACCGAGAACAGCGCCTACGGCCCGACGGGCAACCCGTGGGACCTCACCCGGATCCCCGGCGGCTCCGGCGGCGGCTCCAGCGCCGCCCTCGCCTCCTACGAGGCCCCGCTCGCCATCGGCACGGACACCGGCGGCTCCATCCGCCAGCCCGCGGCCGTCACCGGCACGGTCGGCGTCAAGCCCACCTACGGCGGCGTCTCGCGCTACGGCATGGTGGCCTTCAGCTCCAGCCTCGACCAGGGCGGGCCCTGCGCCCGTACGGTCCTGGACGCCGCGCTGCTCCACGAGGTGATCGCCGGGCACGACCCGCTCGACTCCACCTCCATCGACGCCCCGGTCCCGCCGGTCGTCGAGGCCGCGCGCAACGGTTCCGTCCAGGGCATGCGCGTCGGTGTCGTCAAGCAGTTCCGCGGCGAGGGCTACCAGGCCGGTGTCGTGCAGCGCTTCGACGAGTCGGTCGAGCTCCTCAAGGAACTCGGCGCCGAGATCGTCGAGCTGGACTGCCCGACCTTCGACCTGGCGCTCTCCGCGTACTACCTGATCGCGCCCTCCGAGTGCTCCTCGAACCTCGCCCGGTTCGACGCGATGCGCTACGGCCTGCGCGTCGGCGACGACGGCACCAAGTCCGCCGAGGACGTCACCGCGCTCACGCGTGAGGCCGGCTTCGGCGACGAGGTCAAGCGCCGCGTGATCCTCGGTACGTACGCCCTGAGCTCCGGCTACTACGACGCGTACTACGGATCCGCGCAGAAGGTCCGTACCCTCATCACCCGCGAGTTCGAGGCCGCCTTCGAGACGGTCGACGTGATCGTCTCGCCGACGACCCCGACCACCGCCTTCCCGATCGGCGAGCGCGCCGACGACCCGATGGCGATGTACCTCGCGGACCTGTGCACCATCCCGACCAACCTGGCCGGCAACGCCGCCATGTCGCTGCCCTGCGGCCTCGCGCCGGAGGACGGCCTGCCGGTCGGCCTGCAGATCATCGCCCCCGCCATGAAGGACGACCGTCTGTACAAGGTCGGTGCGGCGGTCGAGGCTGCATTCGTCCAGAAGTGGGGACACCCGCTCCTCGAGGAGGCTCCGTCGCTGTGAGTGCCATGTCCAAGGCCAAGGGCTTCAAGAAGTCCAAGACCGGTACGTATCTGTCGATCGGGACGACCGCGTTCGGCGCGCTCAGCGTGCTGAAGCAGGCGAAGAAGGCGCGCACCGAGCACGACACGCTCCGCCTGGTGGACGCAGCGGTCTCCGCCGCGGCGATCGTCACCGGCGTGGCGCTGCTCCTGCGCGAACTGAAGCGCCTGGGCGACGACGACGTCCTGTTCGGCTGAGAGGGAAAGTTTCACCGTGACCACCGAACTTCTGTCGTACGAGGACGCACTGGCGTCGTACGACCCGGTCATGGGCCTCGAGGTCCATGTCGAGCTCGGCACCAAGACCAAGATGTTCTGCGGCTGCTCCACGGAGCTGAAGCAGGACGCCAACTCGCAGACCTGCCCGACCTGTCTCGGACTGCCCGGCGCGCTGCCGGTCATGAACGAGATCGGCGTCGAGTCGGCCATCAAGATCGGCCTCGCACTGAACTGCGAGATCGCCACCTGGTGCCGCTTCGCCCGGAAGAACTACTTCTATCCGGACATGCCGAAGAACTTCCAGACCTCCCAGTACGACGAGCCCATCGCCTTCAACGGCTACCTCGACGTGCAGCTGGAGGACGGCGAGGTCTTCCGTGTGGAGATCGAGCGCGCCCACATGGAGGAGGACACCGGCAAGTCGACGCACGTCGGTGGTGCGACGGGCCGTATCCACGGCGCTTCGCACTCCCTGCTCGACTACAACCGCGCCGGCATCCCGCTCATCGAGATCGTCACCAAGCCGATCGAGGGCGCGGGCGAGCGTGCCCCCGAGGTCGCCAAGGCGTACGTGGCCGAGCTGCGCGAGGTCATCAAGGCGCTCGGCGTCTCCGAGGCCCGGATGGACAAGGGCCAGATGCGCTGCGACGTGAACCTGTCGCTGCGGCCGCACGGGCGCGAGGAGTTCGGCACGCGCTCGGAGACGAAGAACGTCAACTCGCTGCGCAGCGTCGAGCGCGCCGCCCGCTTCGAGATCCAGCGGCACGCCGCGGTCCTGAAGGACGGCGGCACGATCGTCCAGGAGACCCGTCACTTCCACGAGGAGGACGGCTCCACGACGTCGGGGCGTATCAAGGACAACGCGGAGGACTACCGGTACTTCCCGGAGCCCGACCTGGTGCCCGTCGCCCCGGCCCGTGAGTGGGTCGAGGAGCTGCGTGCGGGGCTCCCCGAGATGCCGCGCGTGCGCCGCAACCGGCTCCGCGAGGAGTGGGGTCTGTCCGAGCACGACATGCAGTCGATCCTCAACGCGGGCGCGGTCGACTCGATCGTCGCCACGATCGAGGCCGGTGCCGACTCCGTCGCGGCCCGCAAGTGGTGGATGGGCGAGCTGGCCCGTAACGCCAACGAGTCGCAGGTCGCCATCGACGAGCTGCCGATCACCCCGGCCCAGGTGGCCCGGGTCGCCGGGCTCGTCGCCTCCGGCGACCTCAACGACAAGCTGGCCCGCCAGGTCATCGACGGTGTGCTCAAGGGCGAGGGCACGCCGGACGAGGTCGTCGACAAGCGCGGTCTGAAGGTCGTGTCCGACGAGGGCGCGCTCTCCACCGCCGTGGACGAGGCCATCGCGGCCAACGCCGGGATCGTCGCCAAGATCCAGTCCGGCAAGGTCGCGGCCGCCGGTGCCCTCGTGGGCGCCGTCATGAAGGCCACCCGCGGTCAGGCCGACGCGGCGCGCGTCAAGGAACTCATCCTGGAGAAGCTCGGCGTCGAAGGCTGACGCGAGGGTTTCCTCCGCGAGGGCGGTGCCCCCGTCCCCGTACTGCCTCTTGGGCGGTACGGGACGGGGGCACCGCCTTTTCGGCACGCCCTGAGGCGGAGGGCGCCCGGACCAAGGCGGGTGGGGCGCCCGGGACTTGGGCGTTCACTGTCAAGTCGCGCCCATGTCTTTTCTTCGCCACCGGCGCGCCCTAGCGTCCCCGGTCGGAGCCCCACCCGTGGGCCCGGTGCACCCGCTGTCCCCGACCGGGAGGTCCCGCCTTGTCCTCGTCGACGCCGAACCAGCTGTCCCGCAGACGCCTGCTCGCCCTCGGTGGCGGTGCCCTCGGCACGGCCGCGGCCGGCTCGCTGCTGCCGCCGTCGCTGACCGAGGCCCTGGCGCACGAGCCGCCGTCGGGCGGGCTCAAGGCCGTCAAGCACGTGGTCGTCCTGATGCAGGAGAACCGGTCCTTCGACCACTACTTCGGCACGCTGCGCGGCGTCCGCGGCTTCGGCGACCGCAACGCCATTCAACTCCCCACCGGCAAGAGCGTGTTCGAGCAGCCCGCGCCGCTGCAGACCGTGCTGCCCTTCCCGGTACGCGACGCCGCGGCGGCCGCGCAGAAGGACCTGCAGTACATCGGCGACCTGAACCACGACTGGGCGGGCGGCGGCAAGGCCTGGAACAAGGGCTGGATGGACAACTGGATCACCGCCAAGTCGGCCGCCACGATGGCGTACTACACGCGCGCGGACATCCCGCTGCACTACGAACTCGCCGACACCTTCACGATCTGCGACGCCTACCACTCGTCGATCCACACCTCCACGAGCCCCAACCGCAACCACCTGTGGAGCGGGATGACGGGCACCGAGGCAAACGGCGACCGCGCGGTCGGCAACGGCGCGTACGCCGAGGGCACCCACCCCGGCTACGGCTGGACCACGTACCCCGAGCGTCTGGAGAAGGCGGGGCGCAGCTGGCAGACGTACACCGAGTGGGAGAACTTCACCGACAACCAGATCGAGTTCTTCAAGCCCTTCAAGGCCATCGCGCGCAAGGTGCTCGCCGGGACCGGCTTCACGTATATGGAGGCGTTCTACGCCAAGGTGCGGGACACGGCGGACGAGGCCGAGCGCACCCGGCTCCTGAGCGCCCTGGAGGACGGCGTCAAGACCCTGACGGACGACGAGCGTTCGCTCTTCGAGCGGGCGCTGCGGCGCGTCCCCACCGGCAAGCTCGCCGAATCGTTCGCCGAGGACGTCGCCGCGGGCAGGCTGCCCGAGGTCTCGTACCTCGTGCCCTCCGCGCTCGACTCCGAGCACCCCGGTGCCTCCTCGCCGATCCACAGCGCGACCCTCGTCTACAAGGTCCTCGACGCGCTCGCCTCGCACCCGGACGTCTGGCGGCACACGGTCGTCCTGCTCACGTACGACGAGAACGACGGCTTCTTCGACCACGTACCGCCGCCCGTGCCGCCCGCCGGTGACACCGAGGAGCACTGGCAGGGGCTGCCGACCGGGCTCGGGATCCGGGTGCCGATGCTGGTGATCTCGCCGTGGTCGGTCGGCGGGCATGTCTCGTCCGAGGTCTTCGACCACACCTCCGTGATCCGCTTCCTGGAGCGCTGGACCGGGGTGCGCGAACCCAACATCGGCGCGTGGCGCCGCCGCGTCACCGGCGATCTGACGGGCGCGTTCGACTTCCGGCGCGGACGCCCGCAGCCCGAGGTCGAGCAGCCGGCCGCGATCCCGCCGTTCACCGGGCGCTGGCGCCCGCAGCCGCCCGTGCACCAGAAGATGCCCGGCCAGGAGCCCGGCCGCCGGCCCGCCCGCGCTCTGCCGTACCAGCCGGACGCGTACGGGTCCGTGCGCGGCGGAGTGTTCCGGCTGAAGGCCGAGAACCGCGGGCGCTCCAGCGTGCCGCTCGCGCTGTACCCGTACGCCGGCGAATTCGCCGTGCCCCAGCACCTCGACGTCGAGGACCGGACGCTGTGGGAGGTGCCGCTCGCCGGGGACGCGTACGACTTCACCGTCACCGGGCCGAACGGCTTCCGGCGCGAGTTCGCCGGTACGGCGGCGGGGGCGGCGGGCGCGACGACGGAGATCTCCGCGCGGGGCCGCACCGTCCGCATCACGCTGCGCAACGACGGGGACGCCTCGCTGCTCTTCCGTGTGCGCCCGCTCGCGTACTCGGACGCGGCCGAGCAGGAGATCCGGGTGCGGCCCGGCGGCAGCCGGACCCTGGTGCACCGGACCTCGCACGCGCACGGCTGGTACGACCTGGAGATCACCGCGCCCGCGGAGGCCGGGTTCCGGCGCCGCCTGATGGGACACATCGAGAACGGGCGGGCAAGCGTCTCGGGCTGACCCGCGAAAGCGTCGGTCCCGCGCCCCACAGGCCGTTGCCTGTGGGGCGCGGGACCCGTTGCCCATGGGGCGCGGGACCAAGGAACCGTAGGAGAGTGCCCTCTTGTGAGGAAGGACACGAAAGGGACAATCGATCTCTAATCGCTGCAAGAGTGTGCGCGTGGTGGACCGTAGGTCCGTCGACACAGCGGGCCCGGTGCCCGCGCACAGGGCGCGAGTTCCTCCAGAGCTGTTCCCGAACCACAGAACCCGAACGACCAGGGAGCAGCCCCGTGGCAGCACTCGCACGGTGGTGCATCACGCACCGACTGGCCGCCGTCCTGCTGTGGCTCGCCGCCCTCCTGGGCACCGGCACCGCGGCGCTGCTCGCGGGCAACGCGTACTCGAACGACTACAACGTCCCCGGCACCGAGTCCGGCCGCGCGGCCGAGCTCCTGGAGACCGGGTTCCCGCAGCTCGGCGGCGACAGCGACACCATCGTCTGGCACACCACCGACGGCACCGTCGACGAGGCCGCCGTCCAGCAGACGATGACGAAGACCCTGGACAAGGTCGGCGCGCTGCCCGGTATCTCCACCGTGGTCAGCCCGTACCACCAGGCCGGCGCCGCCCAGATCAGCCAGGACCGGCACACCGCGTACGCCGTCGTCACCTTCGACCAGGCCGCCGAGAACATCGACCGCGGCCAGGCCCAGGCCCTCGTCGACACCGCGAAGGCGGCCGAGGACGACGGGATGCAGGTGGAGCTCGGCGGCAGCGCCGTCGGCCTGACCGAGGCGAAGAGCGGGCACACGGCGGAGGCCGTCGGTGTGCTCGTCGCGGCCGTCGTACTCTTCCTCGCCTTCGGCTCGCTCGCCGCGAGCCTGATCCCCATCGCGACCGCGCTCGTCAGCGTCGGCACCGCGTACGCCGGGACCGTGCTGCTCGCGCACACCATGACCGTGGCCGACTTCGCGCCCATGCTCGGCACCCTCATCGGGCTCGGCGTCGGCATCGACTACGCGCTGTTCATCGTCACGCGCCACCGCCGCGGCCTCAAGCGCGGACTGCCCGTCGCCGAGGCGGCCCGCGAGGCCGTCGCGACCACCGGGCGCGCGGTCGTCTTCGCGGGCGCGACCGTGTGCATCGCCCTGCTCGGGATGCTGATCCTGCGGCTGAACTTCCTCAACGGCGTGGCGATCTCCGCCTCCCTCACCGTGATCCTCACGGTCGCCGCCTCCGTGACCCTGCTGCCCGCGCTGCTCTCGCTCATCGGCATGCGGGCCCTCAGCCGCCGCGAACGCGCCCGGCTCGCCGCCGACGGGCCCGCGCCCGAACTGCCCACCGGGCTCGCCGCGCGCTGGTCCGCGTTCGTGGAGAAGCGGCCCAAGCTGCTCGGCGCCCTCGCGCTCCTGGTGATCACCGTCCTCGCGCTGCCCACGCTCTCGCTCCGGCTCGGCACCTCCGACCAGGGCAACAACGCGCGCTCGTCCACCACGCGCCAGGCGTACGACCTGCTCGCCGAGGGCTTCGGACCCGGCGTCAACGGTCCCCTCACCGTGGCCGCCGAGGTCAACGGCGCCGAGGACCGGCTCGCGCTCGACCAGCTGAGGGAGCGCCTGGGCACCACCGACGGCATCGCGTCCGTGACCCCGGTGACGTACGACGAGAGCGGCCGGGTCGCCCATCTCACCGTCGTCCCCGACTCCTCGCCGCAGTCCGAGGCCACCAGCGAACTGGTCGACACCCTGCGCGGCGACCTGCTGCCCGCGGCCGGGAAGGGCACCACGCTGGAGACGTACGTCGGCGGGATCACCGCCGGATACGACGATTTCGCGGCCGTGATCGTCGGCAAACTCCCGCTGTTCGTCGGGGTCGTGGTCGGCCTCGGCTGTGTGCTCCTGCTGCTCGCGTTCCGCTCCGTCGGGATCCCGCTGAAGGCGGCGGCGATGAACGTCGCGGCGGTCGCGGGCGCCTTCGGCGTCGTCGTCGCGATCTTCCAGTGGGGCTGGGGCGCCGACGCGCTGGGGCTCGGGACCGCGGGACCGATCGAGCCCTTCCTGCCGGTGATCATGGTCTCGGTGCTCTTCGGGCTCTCCATGGACTACCAGGTCTTCCTCGTCAGCAGGATGTACGAGGAGTGGCTGGAGACAGGTGACAACCGGCGGGCGGTCCGGGTGGGCCTCGCCGAGACCAGTCGCGTGATCAACTCGGCCGCGGTGATCATGATCTCGGTCTTCCTGGCCTTCGTGCTCAGCGGCGACCGGGTCATCGCGATGTTCGGCATCGCGCTCGCGGCGGCGGTCGCGCTGGACGCGTTCGTCCTGCGCACGCTCCTCGTCCCCGCCCTGATGCACCTTCTGGGCGGTGCGAACTGGTGGCTGCCGAAGTGGCTCGACCGGATCCTGCCCCGCATCAGCATCGAGCCGCCGGAGCAGCGCGGCGTGACGGTGCCCGGGCAGCGGACGGCCGCGGCGGACGGGGCGTCCGAGGTGGAGCTGAGCGGGGAGCGCTGAGGCGGGCCCTGTGTGTGCTGCGGGCCGGGGCCGGGGCCGGCGGGGTGGGACGGGGCTGGCGTTAAGGAAGCTCTCAGACGGGGCACCTAGCGTGCGGCTCATGACCACTGAGATCGAGAAGCGTGAGACCGACGAGGCGCCCGAGGCCGTAGCCGAGGACGGGGCGGTAGCCGAGGACGGGGCCGAGCGGGCGGACGGGCAGGACGAGGCCGCCGCGCGGGAGAACGCCGCGGAGGACCTCGACGGGGTCGAGGACGACGACCTGGAGCCCGAGGACGAGGCCGGGGCAGTGGCTCCCGCCGCCTCCGGCGTGGGCCAGGGCGCGGCCGCCATCGTCTCCGCCGGACTCGGCATCGTCGCGCTGACCGGCAGCTGGGTCGGCACCATCGCCTCCGCGCGCGCCTCCCTGGTCGGCCAGCTGGAGACCTCCAGCACCGCGAGCGTCGCCCAGCAGGTCGAGGCCGTGTACGGGGACGCGTGGCACGCCACCGCCCTGGTCGGCGGCGCCTTCGCGCTGGTCGCGCTGCTCGTCGGCGCGTTCGTCCTGGTGCGGCCCGCGTTCGGTGCGCCCGGCCGGGCGCAGGCGCCGTGGATCAAGTCCGTCGCGTGGGCGGGCGTGGCGCTCGGTGTGCTGGGACTGCTGCTCGCCGTCGCCAAGTACATGGATCTGTTCATGGGACTGCCGTCGGCCGCATGAGGGCTGAGGCCCTGAGGCACTGCGGTCCTGAGGCCCCCTGAGGTGGCGTCGTCGGCGCGTGCCTTAGCCCTCCGAGACCGTCTAAGACCCCCGGAATCCCTTGGGATCCGGGGGTCTTAGTGCGTCGTAAGGCGATGAGGCCCCGGACCTAAGGCCCCCCGGCCCGAGAGATGCGGCGTTCTCCCGATGTGGCGCACCCCCCTGGGACGCGAAAGTTGAGACATCGCAGAGAGCGAGAGGCCGGAACGGACCGGCCGCCGACTCCCAGGGGAGCACCAGATGTTCGAGTACGAGATGCAGAAGATCCGCCAGGCCGAGCTCACCCGTGAGGCCGCCGAGGAGCACCGGGCCGCCGAGGCCCGCAAGGCCCGCCGCGAGCGTCGCAGTGGGGACCATGAAATAGAGGGGCGGGTGAACCGCCAGCGCAAGTTCCGCCTTGTACGCGCCGCGTGAGCCCCGAAGGAACACGCGGATGACCACTCAGGCAGGTCCGCCGGCCCGTACGCATCAGGCCGGCCCGGCGGACCATACGGACAACACCGGACGGTCCGGTCCCGCGCAAGGGACCGGACCGTCGGACCGTACGAAACCGGCGGGCACGGCTTGGAGCAGCCCATCACCCCAGGTGACCGGGGTCACCGGGCTCCTGCCGAAATCGGGTGCCGCGCCCGCGGACCCGCGTGCGATGCTCGGCGCTGTGGAGACCAGGTCCGTCAGTCCGATATTCGTCGGCCGCGCCGGCGAGCTGACCGTGATGAACGAAGCGCTCGCCCGCGCCACCGCGGGCGAGCCGCAGGCGTTGCTGCTCGGCGGTGAGGCCGGCGTCGGCAAGACGCGCCTCCTTGAAGAGTTCTGCGCGACCGCCGCCAAGGAAGGCGCCGTCGTCGCGGTGGGCGGCTGTGTCGAGATCGGCGCCGAAGGACTGCCGTTCGCCCCGTTCTCCACCGCACTGCGCGCCCTGCTCCGCGAACTGCCCGAGGCCTTCTCCGCCGCGGCCGCCGGGCAGGAAGAGCAACTGGCCCGTCTGCTGCCCGAGTTGGCCGACCCCGGCAGCGCCCGGCCCACCTTCGGCCGGCAGGGCGAGGACGAGGACATGGCCCGCCTCTTCGAGCTCACGGTCCGGCTCCTCGAACGCGTCGCCGCCGAACGCCCCGTCGTGCTCGCCCTGGAGGACCTGCACTGGGCGGACGCCTCCACCCGCCATCTGCTCACCTACCTCTTCCGTACGCTGCGCAGCGGCCGCCTCGTCGTCATCGCCACGTACCGCTCCGACGACGTCCACCGCCGCCACCCGCTGCGCCCCCTGCTGGCCGAACTCGACCGGCTGCGCACGCTGCGGCGTATGGAACTCGCCCGGTTCACCCGCCGCGAGGTGCGCCGCCAGCTCGAAGGCATCCTGGCCGAACAGCCCGAAGAGGCCCTGGTCGAGCGGGTCTTCGACCGCACCGACGGCAACGCCTTCTTCGTCGAGGAGCTCGCCTGCTCCGACGACGACTGCGACCACGCCATGCCCGAAACCCTGCGCGACCTCCTGCTCGTACGCGTCGAGGCGCTGCCCGAGCACGCCCAGCGGGTCGTCCGCGTGCTCGCCGAGGGCGGGTCCACCGTCGAGTACGACCTGCTCGCCGCCGTCACCGGACTCGGCGAGGACGAACTGATCGAGGCCCTGCGCGCGGCCGTCGGCGCCAACCTGCTGCTCGCCGCGCCGGACGGCGACGGCTACCGCTTCCGGCACTCCCTCGTGCGCGAGGCCGTCAGCGACGACCTGCTGCCCGGCGAGCGCTCCCGCCTCAACCGCCGCTACGCGGAGGCCCTCGAAGCCGCACCCGGTCTGATCCGCGCCGACGAACTCGCCCCGCGCCTGGCCAGCTACTGGTACTGCGCCAAGGACGCCGGCAAGGCGCTGCCCGCCACCCTGACCGCCGCCGTCGCGGCCCGCCGCCGCTTCGCCTTCTCCGAGCAACTGCGGCTGCTCGAACGCTCGATGGAGCTCTGGGACCTCGTCGACGAGGAGATCCGGGCCCAACTGCGGCCCGCCGACTACACCGAGGCGTATCCGCCGTGCGGCTGCGACCCCGAGACCAAGCCGCTGCAGTACCTCGACCTGATGGCCGAGGCCGCGGTCGCCGGCCGCTTCTGCGGGGAGCGCGAACGCTCCCTGAAGATCACCAAGCGTGCGCTGCGCCTGCTCGACGAGGACGGCGACCCGCTGCGCGAGGCCTGGTTCTGGAACCAGAAGGCCTGGCTGCTCGCCGCGCTCGGCCGCAGCGACGGCCGGCCCGAGATCGCCCGCGCCGAGGAACTGCTCCGCGGCCTCGAACCGTCCGCGGTCCACGCGGAGATCCTCGCGTACCGCGCCACCTGGGGTTCTCTTCGCTCCCCGGGCCCCGAGACGCTGGCCGCCGCCGAACGGGCCGTCGAGTACGCCCGGATGGTCGGCGCCGCGGACATCGAGGCCAACGCCCAGCTCACCCTCGGCGGGCTCCTCGTCGACTCCGGTGACGTGGACGGCGGACTCGCTCTCATGCTCGCCGTCCGCACACGGATCGACGGCGGCTGCCTCGCCCGTGACCTCGCGCGCGTCCACATCAACCTGCCGTCCACCCTGGAAGGCGTCGGACGCTCCGCCGAATCCATCGCGTACGGCCGCAAGGGCGTCGACTTCTGCCGCCGCTACGGTCTCGCGGACGCCGAGGGCTGGGTCTGGGCCAACCTCTCCGAATCCCTGATCAGCAACGGCCAGTGGGACGAGGCGATCGAGGCCGTCGGCCACATCGACGCCACCGCGAGCAGCGCCAAGCCGCGCGTCATGGCCTGCGAACGCCTGGGCCGGATCGCGCTGTACCGCGGCGAATGGGGCACGGCGGCCACGTATCTCGCGCAGGCCCGCGCGTACTACGGCCCGCACGACCCGCAGCACCAGTTCACTCTCCCGCTCGTCCGGCTCTCCCTCGGCATCGCCGCGGGCGAAGGCCGTATCGCGGACGTACGGGCCGAGGTGGCGCAGACACTGGAGCAGGGCCTCGCGCCCGGCACCCAGCGCTACGCCTGGCCGCTGCTGCTCAGCGCGGCCGCCGCCGAGGCCGACGCACGGGGACTTCCCGCCGCCGAGCCCGGCCGGGCGCAGGCCATCGACACGATCCGCCGCGCGGCGAAGACCGTGGCGACGCCCGTGCCCGTCTGGCAGGCGTACGAGCGGTGGGTACGGGCCGAGCTGCTGCGCGCCGAGGACAAGGCGACGCCGCAGGACTGGGCCGAGGTCGCGGAACCCTTCACCGCGGCCGAGCGCCCCTACGGCCTGGCCCGCGTCCGCTACCGCCACGCCGAGTCGCTCCTCGCCTCCGGCGCGGACGACGCGGCCCGCGCACAGGCGACGGAGCTGCTCATCGCGGCCCGTGAAGTGGCGGAGCCCCTCTCGGCCAAGCCGCTCCTGGAGGACATCTCCCTCCTGGCCCAGCGCGCCCGCCTCACCCTGACCGGCGACCGGCCCGACCTGGCGCCTGCGCCGGGCCCGGACCACCCCCTGGAGTCCCTCGGTCTCACCAGCCGCGAACGCGACGTGCTCGGCCTCGTCGCCGAGGGCCACACCAACCGCCAGATCGCCGAGACGCTCTTCATCTCCCCGAAGACGGCGAGCGTCCACGTCTCCAACATCCTGGCGAAACTGGGCGTGGCGAGCCGCGGCGAGGCGGCGGCGCTGGCGCACCGGCTGCGGTTGTTCTAGCGGGGCCGGGGTGCGGCGTGCCGCGGGTGCCCCTGCGGCACGGTGGGCCGGGGCCTGGCCGGCCAGGCCCCGGCAGGCCAGGACCGGGCGGCTTCGGGAATTCCCCGGCCGCCCTGTCCGTTGGCCAGGCAGAGCCCACCGCGGAGGTGCAGGATGTTCAACCTGATCGAAGAGCTCTTCAACCCCGGCCGCAAGCACACGGAAGAGGAACGCAACCGCCTCGCCCTGACCAAGGTCGACATAGGCGACGGCGACCCCGGCAAGGGTGAGATAGACCTGAGCTCGGGCAAGGTCGTCATCCGCGTCCCGTCCCGGACCGAGGAGTAGCCCCGAGGCCCCGAGCTGCGGACCCGGGCGCCGGAGCCGTCCTCAGGTCACCTCCACAAGGAGCACCCGGTCGTCCCCGCCCTCGGGTGACCCCCGGCCGTCGGTCTCGCTGCTCACCACATACAAACGGTTCCCGCCCGCCGAGAGCACCGTGCGCAGCCGTCCGTACTCGCCCTCGAAGAACGCCTCTGGCTTTGCCAGCGCCTTCGTGCCGTCCAGCGGGATGCGCCACAGACGCTCGCCGCGCAGGCCCGCCATCCAGATCGAGCCCTCGGCCCAGGCGATCCCGCTCGGTGAGGCATCGGACGTCGGCCATTGCGCGACCGGATTCACATACTCCGCGCCCCCGTCGCCCTGGCCCTCGACCTCGGGCCATCCGTAGTTCTTGCCCGGCCCGATCTGGTTGAGCTCGTCCCAGGTGTTCTGGCCGAACTCGGCCGCCCACAGCCGCTGTTCCTTGTCGAAGGCGAGGCCCTGTACATTGCGGTGGCCCAGTGAGTACACCACCGAGTCCGCCTCGGGATTCCCCGGCGCCGGCTCCCCGTCGGGCGTCATCCGCAGGATCTTGCCGCCGAGCGAGGACTTGTCCTGCGACAGACCGGTGTCGCCGGTCTCGCCCGTGCCCGCGTAGAGCATCTTGTCCGGGCCGAACGCGATCCGGCCCCCGTTGTGGTTCGACCCCTTCGGGATCCCCCTCAACACCGTGTCGGGCGCACCCAGTTGCTGCCCGGCCGGCTTCTTCTCGTCGTACTGCAGACGCGCGATGCGGTTGTCGGACGCGGTCGTGAAGTACGCGTACACATAATGATCCGAGGCATACGTGGGGGAGAGGGCCAGGCCCATCAGGCCGCCCTCGCCGGCGGGCGCGACCCCCGGCACCTCCCCGACCTCGGTCTTCTTGCCGCTCTCGCCGTCGATCCGGGTGATCGTGCCCTCGTCACGTGAAGAGACCAGCAGATCGCCCTCGGGCAGCGCGGCGAGCCCCCACGGGGACTTGAGCCCCTCGGCGAGCGTCTTGACGACCTTCGCCGACCCTTCCGCGGGCGGCAGATCGGGGTCGGGCGTGGCGGACCCGGACGGTTCGCCGGACTTGCCCGCACTGGACGCGGGAGGACTGCTCTTCTTCGGCGGCGAGCTGTCGTCGCTCCCCGAGCAGGCGGAGAGCAGCAGCAGCGCGGCGGCGGCCAACACGGCGGGTACTGCGGTTCGTTGCACGGCCTCGGGTCCCTTCGACGATCTCGCTCCTACTGTTCATACACCGCCCGCGCCGCGCAGGTTCCCACAATCGCCGTCGGGACCAGAAGGGAGCCGTGGGGACTCGAGGGAGCAGAGGGCAGCCGTGGGGACTCGAAGGGAGCCGGCGGCCCACGCCTACTCCCAGGACCCGACCCCTACTCCCAGGACCCGACCCCGGCCGGCAGCTCCGCGATCTCCCGCAGATCCGCCTCCCCGAGCCGCACCCCGGCCGCCCCCGCGTTCTCCGCCGCCCACTCGGCACGCTTCGTACCCGGCACTGGGATCACCGAGGTGCCCCGCGTGAGCACCCACGCCAGCGCGACCTGGGCGGGAGTGGCCTCGTGGCGCTCGGCGATACGGCGCAGGCCCGCGACGATCGGCTGGTTCGCGGCCATCATCTCGGCGGTGAACCGCGGGTGCCGCGCCCGTACGTCATCCGGCTCGAAGCCCGAGCCCGGCGTCAGCGTCCCCGTCAGGAACCCGTTGCCCAGCGGCATCGCGGCCAGGAAGCCCACCCCGCGTGCCGCACACCACGGCAGCAGCGCGTCGAGCGCCTCCGGCGACCACACGGAGAGCTCGGCCTCGACCGCGCTCACCGGGAACACCTGCTGCACACGCTCCAGTTGACGGACCGTCGCGTCGTGCAGCCGCGCCCCGGGCCGCCGCCCGGCCCGCGCCCCCACCGCGCACAGCCCGAGCGCCCGCACCTTCCCCGCGCCGACCAGCTCCGCCATCGCGCCCCAGGTCTCCTCGACCGGCACCTCGGGGTCCGCGCGATGTAGCTGGTAGAGATCGATCACGTCCGTGCCGAGCCGCCGCAACGACGCGTCGCAGGCCCGTTTCACATACGAGGGACGCCCGTTGGCCACGATGTGCTGCTCGCCCACGAGCAGCCCGACCTTCGTCGAGACGAAAGCGTCGGCCCGCCGCTCCTTCAACACCCGCCCGAGCAGCAGCTCGTTGGTGAACGGCCCGTACATGTCCGCCGTGTCGAGCAGCGACACCCCCGCGTCGAGCGCGGTGTGCACGGCCCGCAGCGACTCCTCGCCGTACTGCCGGGAAGCGGTGTACGCCCAGCTCATCGGCATACAGCCGAGGCCGATCGCGCCCACTTCGAGTGCCGCCGCGCCGACCGTCCTGCGCTCCACGTGCCTGTGCCTCCCCTTCAACAGCCGCGCCCCAAAGTAACCCCTCACCTCCCGAACCCTCCGCCCAGCCCTGCGCGGTTTAGCCTCCTGACCATGACCACAGACGTTTGGCTCCCCTTTCCCGCGGACGAGATCGAAGGCCTGCCCGGCGGGCTCGGCTATCACTTCTGGGACGGTGCGGCGGAGTTCCCGGCCGATCCGGCCGACTGCGCCTTCTATGTCGTCCCCTATATGAAGGGCCCCGAGATCGCCGTACGCCCCCTGCCGCACATGCGGTCGGTGCAGGCCGTGCAGACGCTCTCGGCAGGCGTCGACCATGTGCAGGGCGGCCTGCACGCGCTGCGGCCGGGCGTGCGGCTCTGCAACGCGAAGGGCGTGCACGAGGCCTCGACCGCCGAGCTGACCCTCGCCCTCATCCTCGCCTCACTGCGCGGCATCCCCGGATTCGTGGAGGGGCAGCGGCAGGAGGAGTGGCGCTCCGGTTTCTACCCCGCGCTCGCCGACAAGTCCGTCCTCATCGTCGGCTACGGATCGATCGGCGCCGCGATCGAGGACCGGCTCGCTCCGTTCGAATGCGCGCGGGTGGCGCGCGTCGCGCGCTCCGCCCGCACCACGGAGCGCGGCCCCGTGCATCCGCTCGGCGAACTGCCCGCACTGCTCCCCGAAGCCGACGTCGTGATCCTGTCCACGCCCCTCACGGACGCCACCCGCCACCTGGCCGACGCCGAGTTCCTTGCGAGGATGAAGGACGGCGCCCTGCTGGTGAACGTCGCGCGCGGCCCCGTCGTCGCCACGAAGGCCCTGCTCGCGGAGCTGGAGGCGGGCCGTATCCGCGCCGCCGTCGACGTCACCGACCCCGAACCGCTGCCCGCGGGACACCCGCTGTGGCATGCGCCGGGCCTGCTCATCAGCCCTCATGTCGGCGGCTCCACCTCGGCGTTCGAGCCGCGCGCCAAGCGCCTCCTCGCGAGCCAGCTCACCCGCTTCGCGGCCGGCGAACCCCTTGCCAACGTCGTCCTCACCACCGAGTAGCGAGCACGCACCCCGCTCCCCGAGGCACACGCACCGCACACCCCAAGTCAATCGAACACCCCACACAGCGACCGAAGTTCGGACACACTGCACACCAGATGTACGGAGCGCCCCCACTTCCGTACGCTCTGCAACATTTCCCCAACTCCAGGCTCCTGCAAGGCCTCTCGTCGTCACGGAGAGTAGAGGAAGTATGTCCCTGAGTGACGAGACTGGTGTATCGTCCCGATTGGGGCGGCGCCGTGCACTGTTCGGCGCCGGGAAGGGACCGGGTGCACCGGGATACGCCGGGGACACACGCAAGGCACCGAAATGCGAGGGGGGCGACGGGCGATGCACGGCCTATGGACGATCATTCCGACGCGGCAGGACCGCCGGCGGCGGCCCTCGCATGCGCCGACCGGCGGCAGACCGCTGAGCGGCCGGCCGTCCGCGAGCCGACGGGCACCGTGGCCGACGAGGCCGGTCCGGGCGGCGCGGTGAGCACCCCGGGGGCGCTGATGGTCCGCACTGCCGCACCTGTGGGCGGCAAGGCGGGGCTGGTGTCCCAGCTGACCCTCGCGCTGGTCTGCGCGGGCTATGCGATCGGCTCGGCCCTCGGCTGGGGCTCCCAGCAACTCGCCTTGATCATGGGCGACTTCGGGCTCAGTGTCGCCGCGGCCACCGCGGCCGTCTCCTGCTTCCTCTACGGACGCGGTCACGAGAGCCGTTTTCGACCCGCCTGGCTCCTGTTCGCCCTCTCCTCCGCGATGGCCGCCTGCGGCAACGCGATCTGGGGCTGGTACGAGGTGGTGCTCGGCGTGGAGGTGCCGAGCCCCAGCATTGCCGACCTGTTCTTCCTCTGCTTCGCGCCGCCCGCCATCGTCGGCCTGCTCGTGCTCGCCAAGCGGCCCGTCTCACGGGCCGGCTGGGTCTGCCTCGGCCTCGACGCCTGGCTGATCGGCGGCTCGCTGCTCACCCTCTCCTGGAGCCTGGCCCTCGCGCACAACTCGCAGCCGGCCGGCGGCAGCGTCCCGCACGCGGCGCTCGACCTCGCCTATCCGCTGCTGGACATCGTCCTCGTGAGCATGGTCCTCGCCCTGCACTTCCGCCGCTCGTCGGCCAACCGCTCGGCGATCAACACGGCGATCGCCGCCCTCGCGCTCACCGTCCTGTGCGACGCGCTGTTCACCTCGCCGCTCCTGCGGGCCACCTACCGCTCGGGCGAGCTGCTCGACGCGGGCTGGTTCGCCGGCTCGCTCCTCCTCGCGTACGCGCCGTGGGTGTCGACCCGCGGGCCCGCGGTCGAGCATCCCCGCGTGGCGCGGCGGGTGACACGCGGCCGGCTCGGCTCGCTCTCCGCGCTGACGCCCTATCTGGCCGCCGCTGTCTGCACGTTGGGGATCCTTTACAACACGCTCAACGGCCGCAGCGTCGACCGCGTCGTCCTCTTCACGGCCTGCACCGTGGTCCTCGCCCTGGTCGTACGGCAGGCGATCATGCTCGTCGACAACATCACGCTCACTCAGGAGCTGGCCCAGAAGGAGAACCACTTCCGGTCCCTGGTCCAGGGCTCGAGCGACGTCATCATGATCGCCGCGCCCAGCGGGATACTGCACTACGTCAGCCCGGCCGCCTCCGGCGTCTGGGGACGCAACGCCGAGGAGCTCAAGGGCTCCGAGCTGGCCGATCTGATCCACCCCGAGGACCTCGGCCGCGTGGCCCACGAGATCCGCCGCTTCCTGACCGCGGGACCGCTCGAAGAACCCACCACCCGCATCGAATGCCGCTTCAAATCCGGCACGGGGGACTGGCTGAACGTCGAGTCCACCGTCAACCGCCACCAAGGCGGCGGCCTGCTCTTCAACAGCCGTGACGTCACCGAACGGGTGCGCCTGCAGGCCCAGTTGCAGCACAACGCGGAGCACGACCCGCTCACCGACCTGCCCAACCGCGCACTGTTCACCAAGCGCGTCGGACAGGCCCTGCACGGCCGCCGCGCCACCGACCGGGGCACCGCGGTGCTCTTCATCGACCTCGACGGCTTCAAGGCGGTCAACGACCGGCTCGGCCACCAGGCGGGCGACGACCTGCTCGTCCAGGCCGCCCGCCGCCTCGCCGACTCCGTCCGCCAGAGCGACACCGCGGCCCGCCTCGGCGGCGACGAGTTCGCGGCCCTGATCGTCGGCGACGGCACCCGCGACACCGCCGCCCGCGAGCGCCACATCCAGGAGCTCGCCGACCGCCTGCGCCTCACGCTCTCGCAGCCCTACGAGGTGGACGGCAGCGGGGTCCGCGTCGCCGCCTCCATCGGTGTCGCCTTCGCCGAGCCGGGCATCTCCGCGGGCGATCTGCTGCGCAACGCGGACCTGGCGATGTACCGCGCGAAGGCTGCCGGAAAGGGCCGCGTGGTGATGTTCGCGCCCCAGATGAAGGCCGAGGTCGTACGGAAGGCGGAGCTTGCCACCCGGCTTCGATCGGCCCTGCACGAGGGCGAGTTCGCGCTGCTCCACCAGCCCGTCGTACGGCTCGACAGCGGGCGGATCACCGCGGTCGCCGCCCAGGCGCGCTGGCGCAGCGCCCAGGGCATCCTGTTCACACCGGCCGAGTTCCTGCGGGTCTCCGAGGACAACGACCGCACCGCCGAGCTCGGCCGCTGGCTCCTTGAGGAGGCCGTCGAGCAAGCTGCCGAGCGCGGTGCCTCCGGCCATGCGGTCCCCGTGTCCGTACGCATCAGCGCGGCCCGCATCCTGGACCGCTCGGTGCCCCTCGGCACCGTGGAAGCGCTCCTGACCCGCCACGGGCTCCCGTCGGGCGCCCTGATCATCGAGCTCGCCGACCACGACCCACGCATCCCGCTGGACGAGCTGGAGCGCCGTCTCACGGCCCTGCACCGGCTCGGCGTCCGGATCGCCCTGGACGGCTTCGGCAACGGCTTCGCGGCCATCACCGCACTGCGCCGCCTCCCCGTCGACGTACTGAAACTCGACCGCTCGCTCGTCGAGGGCGTGGTCGAGTCCGCCCGCCTGCACAAGATCACCAGCGGTCTGCTGAAGATCGCCGGGGATCTCGGGCTGCAGTCCGTCGCGGAGGGCGTCGATCTTCCGGAGCAGGTGGTGGCGCTGCGCGCGATGGGCTGTACGCACGCACAGGGCATGGCCTTCTCCGGGCCGCTCGACGAGTACCGGCTGCGGCGGGCGCTGACCGCCGGCCACTACCCGCTGCCGCGCGGACCGATCGAGCCTGTGTTCGCAGGGGGGACGGTTGTCCGCTCACATAATGAGACGGCTGTCCCACCCACTTGACAGTCCCTGGGCGCTGGAGGGAGGGTCAGTGCCATGCGCACCCGAATTCTCGTACTTGGAAAGCGCGTCGGCTGAAGCTGAGCCGCTAGGAACGAACCTAGACCGCTCAGCGAACGCACCCGACGCGCTCCCCTCGCTTGCCTCCGGGCACGAGGGGTTTTTTGTTGCACAGGCACCGCCCATAAGGGCACATAAGCATCACCCCCCAGCGTCAGAACCCCGCATAACCACCCTCAGCTTCGAGAAGAGACGCCGATGACCGAGCAGGCCACCGGGGCCCATCCGCAGCCGCGGCCCCGATCCTCTGGACAGCAGCAGACCGCCACCGTCGAGCACCTGACGGGCGCGCAGTCCCTTATTCGTTCGCTCGAGGAAGTCGGGGCCGAGACGGTATTCGGTATCCCCGGCGGTGCGATCATGCCCGCCTACGACCCGCTGATGGACTCCACGAAGGTCCGGCACATCCTGGTCCGCCACGAGCAGGGCGCAGGCCACGCCGCAACGGGTTACGCGCAGGCCACCGGCAAGGTCGGTGTCTGCATGGCGACGTCGGGCCCGGGCGCCACCAACCTGGTGACCCCGATCGCCGACGCGCACATGGACTCGGTGCCGCTGGTCGCCATCACCGGCCAGGTCTCCTCCAAGGCGATCGGTACCGACGCCTTCCAGGAAGCCGACATCGTGGGCATCACGATGCCGATCACGAAGCACAACTTCCTCGTCACCCGCGCCGAGGACATCCCGCACACGATCGCCGAGGCCTTCCACATCGCCTCGACCGGCCGCCCGGGCCCCGTCCTCGTCGACATCGCCAAGGACGCGCTCCAGGCGAAGACCACCTTCAGCTGGCCGCCGCAGACCGACCTGCCCGGCTACCGCCCGGTGACCAAGCCGCACGCCAAGCAGATCCGCGAGGCCGCGAAGCTGATCACCCAGGCCAAGCGCCCGGTCCTCTACGTCGGCGGCGGCGTCCTCAAGGCGCACGCCACGGCCGAGCTGAAGGTCCTCGCCGAACTCACCCAGGCGCCCGTCACCACCACCTTGATGGCCCTGGGCGCGTTCCCCGACAGCCACCCGCTGCACGTGGGAATGCCGGGCATGCACGGTGCGGTCACCGCCGTCACCGCGCTGCAGAAGGCCGACCTGATCGTCGCCCTCGGCGCCCGCTTCGACGACCGCGTCACCGGCAAGCTGGACTCCTTCGCCCCGTACGCGAAGGTCGTGCACGCCGATATCGACCCCGCCGAGATCGGCAAGAACCGCACGGCCGACGTGCCGATCGTGGGCGACGCCCGCGAGGTCATCGCCGACCTGGTGCAGGCGATCCAGGCCGAGTACACCGACGGCAACACCGGCGACTACAGCGCCTGGTGGGAGGACCTGAACCGCTGGCGCGAGACCTACCCGCTCAGCTACGACCAGCCCGAGGACGGCTCGCTCGCCCCGCAGCAGGTCATCGAGCGGATCGGCAGGCTCGCCCCGGAGGGCACGATCTTCGCCGCGGGCGTCGGCCAGCACCAGATGTGGGCCGCGCACTTCATCGACTACGAGCAGCCCGCGACCTGGCTCAACTCCGGCGGCGCCGGAACCATGGGCTACGCGGTCCCGGCCGCGATGGGCGCGAAGGCCGGCCGGCCGGACCGTACGGTCTGGGCGATCGACGGCGACGGCTGCTTCCAGATGACCAACCAGGAGCTGGTCACCTGCGCGCTGAACAACATCCCGATCAAGGTCGCCATCATCAACAACGGCGCCCTCGGCATGGTCCGTCAGTGGCAGAACCTGTTCTACGACGGCCGCTACTCCAACACCGTCCTGCACGCCGAGGACACCGGTGAGAACACCGGCTCCCAGCGCGGCGCCAGTGCGGGTGAGCGCAAGGGCACCCGAGTCCCGGACTTCGTGAAGCTGTCCGAGGCCATGGGCTGTGTCGCCCTGCGCTGCGAGGACCCCGCCGAGCTCGACGCCGTCATCCAGAAGGCGAACGAGATCAACGACCGTCCCGTCGTCATCGACTTCATCGTCCACGAGGACGCCCAGGTGTGGCCGATGGTCGCCGCCGGCACCTCCAACGACGAGGTCATGGCCGCCCGGGGCGTCCGCCCCGACTTCGGCGACGGCGCGGACGACTGAGAACCGAGAGACGGAATAGGAAGACAGACGCCATGTCCAAGCACACGCTCTCCGTTCTCGTCGAGAACACGCCCGGCATCCTGGCCCGGATCGCCGCCCTGTTCTCCCGGCGCGGTTTCAACATCGACTCGCTCGCGGTCGGTGTCACCGAGCACCCCGACATCTCCCGCATCACCATCGTGGTGAACGTCGAGGACCTGCCGCTCGAACAGGTCACCAAGCAGCTCAACAAGCTCGTCAACGTGCTGAAGATCGTCGAGCTGGAGGCCGGCCAGGCCGTCGCCCGTGAACTCGTTCTGGTGAAGGTTCGCGCCGACAACGAGACCCGCTCGCAGATCGTCGAGATCGTGCAGCTGTTCCGCGCCAAGACCGTGGACGTCTCGCCCGAGGCGGTCACCGTCGAGGCCACCGGATCCAGCGACAAGCTGGAGGCCATGCTCAAGATGCTGGAGCCCTTCGGCATCAAGGAGCTCGTCCAGTCCGGCACCATCGCCATCGGCCGCGGCTCGCGCTCCATCACGGACCGCTCGCTGCGCGCGCTCGACCGCAGCGCGTAGCACCGCGACCCGCAGCGGTCCGGCCGCGGACCGCATCGTAAGACCGTCAGACCCCTTTCCCCCGCCCGCCGTACGGTGGGACGCAACACCAGTACACCGAGGAGATTTCCAGTGGCCGAGCTGTTCTACGACTCCGACGCCGACCTGTCCATCATCCAGGGCCGCAAGGTCGCGGTCATCGGATACGGCAGCCAGGGCCACGCCCACGCGCTGTCGCTGCGTGACTCGGGCGTGGACGTCCGCGTCGGTCTGCACGAGGGCTCCAAGTCCAAGGCGAAGGCCGAGGAGGAGGGCCTGCGTGTGGTCACGCCCGCCGAGGCCGCCGCCGAGGCCGACGTCATCATGATCCTCGTCCCGGACCCGATCCAGGCCAAGGTCTACGAGGAGTCCATCAAGGACAACCTCAAGGACGGCGACGCCCTGTTCTTCGGCCACGGCCTGAACATCCGCTTCGACTTCATCAAGCCCCCGGCCGGCGTCGACGTCTGCATGGTCGCCCCCAAGGGCCCGGGCCACCTGGTCCGCCGCCAGTTCGAGGAGGGCCGCGGCGTTCCGTGTATCGCGGCGGTCGAGCAGGACGCCTCGGGCAACGCCTTCGCGCTCGCCCTGTCGTACGCCAAGGGCATCGGCGGCACCCGCGCCGGCGTCATCAAGACCACCTTCACCGAGGAGACCGAGACCGACCTGTTCGGTGAGCAGGCCGTCCTGTGCGGTGGCGCCTCCGCGCTGGTCAAGGCGGGCTTCGAGACGCTGGTCGAGGCCGGCTACCAGCCCGAGATCGCGTACTTCGAGTGCCTGCACGAGCTGAAGCTCATCGTCGACCTCATGTACGAGGGCGGCCTGGAGAAGATGCGCTGGTCGATCTCCGAGACCGCCGAGTGGGGCGACTACGTCACCGGCCCGCGGATCATCACGGACCAGACCAAGGCCGAGATGAAGAAGGTCCTCGGCGAGATCCAGGACGGCACCTTCGCCAACAACTGGATGAAGGAGTACGAGGCCGGCCTGCCGAAGTACAACGAGTACAAGAAGCAGGACGAGAGCCACCTCCTGGAGACCACCGGCAAGGAGCTGCGCAAGCTCATGAGCTGGGTCGACACCGAGAAGTAAGACGTACGGCGTGAGGGCCGGACCTCAGGGTCCGGCCCTCACGCGTACCACTGGACACTCTGGCCAATCTCGTACGGGTGATCCTTCCGCTCCGGCGGAGAAGGGGTCGTTCGACCCCACTACACTGCTCAACTACATACGCGTCAGGCCCACAGCGTCGTGCGTCTTCCACGCGGCAAGCCACTCCACCGCCTACGGCCACGGGACGGCCGTCTGCACTGGAACATGTGAGGACTCACGTGAGCACTGCTGCCACCGGCAAACCTGTCGTACTCATCGCTGAAGAGCTGTCGCCCGCGACCGTCGACGCGCTCGGTCCGGACTTCGAGATCCGCCACTGCAACGGCGCCGACCGGGCCGAGCTCCTGCCCGCCATCGCCGACGTCGACGCGATCCTCGTCCGCTCCGCCACGAAGGTCGACGCGGAGGCCATCGCCGCCGCCAAGAAGCTGCGGGTCGTCGCCCGTGCCGGCGTCGGTCTCGACAATGTCGACGTCTCCGCCGCCACCAAGGCCGGCGTCATGGTCGTCAATGCGCCGACCTCCAACATCGTCACCGCAGCCGAGCTCGCCTGCGGCCTCCTGATCGCCACCGCGCGCAACATCCCGCAGGCCAACACCGCGCTGAAGAACGGCGAGTGGAAGCGCTCGAAGTACACGGGCGTCGAGCTCAGCGAGAAGACCCTCGGTGTCGTCGGCCTCGGCCGCATCGGTGTCCTGGTCGCCCAGCGCATGTCGGCCTTCGGTATGAAGGTCGTCGCCTACGACCCGTATGTACAGCCCGCGCGCGCCGCCCAGATGGGCGTGAAGCTGCTGGCCCTCGACGAGCTGCTCGAGGTCGCCGACTTCATCACCGTGCACCTGCCCAAGACCCCCGAGACCCTCGGCCTCATCGGCGACGAGGCGCTGCACAAGGTCCAGCCGCACGTGCGCATCGTGAACGCCGCGCGCGGCGGGATCGTCGACGAGGCCGCGCTGTACTCGGCGCTCAAGGAGGGCCGCGTCGCCGGCGCCGGTCTCGACGTGTACGCGAAGGAGCCCTGCACCGACTCCCCGCTGTTCGAGCTCGACCAGGTCGTCTGCACCCCGCACCTGGGCGCGTCCACGGACGAGGCGCAGGAGAAGGCCGGTATCGCCGTCGCCAGGTCGGTGCGCCTCGCGCTCGCCGGTGAGCTCGTGCCGGACGCGGTGAACGTCCAGGGCGGCGTCATCGCCGAGGACGTCCGTCCGGGTCTGCCGCTCGCCGAGAAGCTCGGCCGGATCTTCACCGCGCTCGCCGGTGAGGTCGCGGTCCGCCTCGATGTCGAGGTCTGCGGTGAGATCACGCAGCACGACGTCAAGGTGCTCGAACTCTCCGCGCTCAAGGGCGTGTTCGAGGACGTCGTGGACGAGACGGTGTCGTACGTCAACGCGCCGCTGTTCGCGCAGGAGCGCGGTGTCGAGGTGCGACTGACCACGAGCTCCGAGTCGCCGGACCACCGCAATGTGGTCACCGTGCGCGGCACGCTCTCGGGCGGCGACGAGGTGTCGGTCTCCGGCACGCTCGCCGGTCCCAAGCACCACCAGAAGATCGTCGGCATCGGCGAGCACGAGATCGAGCTGGCCCTCGCGGACCACATGGTCGTGCTGCGCTACGCGGACCGTCCCGGTGTCGTCGGCACCGTCGGCCGGGTGCTCGGCGAGGCGGGTCTCAACATCGCGGGCATGCAGGTCTCGCGCGCCGAGGAAGGCGGCGAGGCCCTCGCCGTCCTGACCGTGGACGACACGGTGCCGGCCGGTGTCCTGACCGAGCTGTCCGCCGAGATCGGCGCGACGTCGGCCCGCTCGGTGAACCTGGCGGAGTAGTTCTCACGGGGAGGGGCCCGGGTCACCGTAGACGGTGACCCGGGCCCTTTTGCGTACCTGCGTCGGAGTGCCCGAGGTCAGAAGGTCAGCTTCCAGCCGTTGATCCGGCCGGTGTCGTACGTGGCCACATCCTGGACGCGCAGCTTCCAGTCGCCGTTCGCCGCCTCCGCGGAGGCGTTCACGGTGTACGTGGCCACCACGTTGTCCGCCGAGTCGTTGGCCGAGGAGTTCTTCAGCCGGTACGCCGTGCCGTCCGGCGCGATCAGATCGACGACCAGGTCACCCCGCCAGGTGTGCGTGATGTCCACACCCGCCTTCAGGGTCGCGGGAGCGTTCCCCGTACGGCCGGTGACGGCGACGGTGGAGGTGACGGCCGCACCGTTGTCGGGAATCGCGACGTCGGTGGTGTTCTCGTAGGTGTCGCCGGGCGGAACGGTCGGCTCGGTGCCGAGGGTCCAGATCGCGTGGGCGATGGCGTCGCTGTTGCGGTCCAGGGCCGTGTCGTTGATGTTGGCCGTGCCGTCGCAGGACGAGTGGTAGCAGCGGTCGAAGGCCTGTCCGGCCGTACCGCCCCACTTCTGGGCCTGGGCACTGGACTTGGTGTTGCTCGCGCCGGTGAACAGACCGCCGACGGGGATGCCGACGTTCTTGAACGAGGCGTGGTCGGAGCGGCCGTCGCCCTCGGTCTCGATCTCGGTCGGTACGCCGAGGCCCGCGAAATAGTCCTTGAAGGTCTGCTCGATGACCGGGTCGTCGTCGTAGACGAAGTAGCCGGGGTTGGGCGAGCCGATCATGTCGAAGTTCAGATAGCCGCTGACCTTCGAACGTTCCGCGGACGGCAGGTTGTTGACGTAGTGCCGTGAGCCGAGCAGGCCCAGCTCCTCGGCTCCCCACCAGGCGAACCGCAGATGCTTGGTGGGCTGGAGCTGCGCGCGGGAGACGGCGAGTGCCGTCTCCAGGACGGCGGCCGAGCCGGAGCCGTTGTCGTTGATGCCGGGGCCCGAGCTGACGCCGTCGAGATGGGCGCCGGCCATCAGGACGGCGTTCGGGTCGCCGCCCGGCCAGTCGGCGATCAGGTTGTAGCCGGTGGCGCCGCTCGCCGTGAACTGCTGTACGGAGGTGGTGAATCCGGCCGCGTCCAGCTTGGCCTTCACGTAGTCGAGGGATGCCTTGTAGCCGGGGCGGCCGTGGGCGCGGTTGCCGCCGTTGGCCGAGGCTATGGAACCCAGCTGGGTCAGATGGGCCTTGACGTTGGCGAGCGGGATGTCGGGGGCGGCGAGCGCCGCCGGTGCGGGCGCCGCGGCCGCCGACGGGGCCAGGGAGGCGAACAGGCCGCCGAGGGCGAGGACGGCGCAGGCCATCAGGCGTCTGGGGGTGCGTGAGGTACCGGGAACGGAGAGTTTCATGTGGGGCTCCGAATTCGATCCGTGCACGACAGGACGGAACGTACGAGGCGCCCCGCGGCCGTGTGACCGCGGGGCGCTGGAGCTGTGCATGATGCGCATCCGCATGGTGGGGCGTCAGATGAGGGAGCGTCAAGAGCGAGAATCGGACGGGCTGTTCCGGATTCCGAACGATCTCCGAAGGGGTCAGAAACGGGCTCTCAGGCGTGGACGTGGCCGAGGTCGTGCTCCACGGTCCCGGCGGCCGGCTCCTCGACCCGCACCCGCACCTTCCGCAGGGTCACCACCGCGGTGGCCGCGGCCACCAGGAGGACGCTCACGCCCACCATCGCGGCCACGTGCATCCCGTTCGTGAAGGCCTCACGGGCCGCCACGAGGAGGGCGTCGCCCGCCTTGCCGGGCAGGGACTGGGCGACGGCGACCGCTCCGCCGAGGGTCTCGCGGGCCTCGGCCGGGGCGGAGGACGGGACCTGTGCGTGGTAGACCGCGTTGCCGATCGAGCCGAGCAGCGCCATGCCCATCGCGCCGCCGAACTCGTTGCCCGTCTCCAGGAGCGAGGACGCGCTGCCCGCCTTCTCGGCCGGGGCCGCGCCCAGCGCCAGGTCGGTGAGCACCGCGCCGATGATGACCGCGCCGCAGGCCAGGACGCCCGCCGCGAGGAGCACGGTCCACAGCGAGTCCGTGTCCACCAGGAGCAGCAGCGCGAACCCGGTGGCCGAGGTGACGAAGCCGGTGCCCACGATGGTGGCGCGGTTCACGCCGCGCTGGACCAGAAGCGTCGCGACCGGCGCCGCGCCACCGATGAGCACCGAGGGGAGCAGGGCCCAGAGGGCCGCCTCCATCGCGGACTTGCCGAGCACCGACTGCAGGTACTGCGTGGTGAAGAACGCCGAGCCCATCATCGCGACCGAGGAGATCAGGTTCAGCGTGACGGCCGAGCCGAAGCCGGTGCGGCCGCGGAACAGGTCCGGCGAGATCATCGGCGAGGCCGAGGTGCGCTGACGCTGCACGAACAGGGCGGCGAAGACGAGGCCGACGGCCACCCACACGACGTACGCGATCTCGAAGCCCTCGGCCGCGAACTCCTTCAGGCCGTAGACGACCGGCAGGACCGCGGCCATGGACAGGGGCACGCCGAGCCAGTCGAAGCGCCCGGGGGCCGGGTCCTTGAACTCGGGGATCAGGACCGGCGCGAGGATCAGCAGCATGGCCATCGCGGGCAGGTTGACCAGGAAGACCGAGCCCCACCAGAAGTGCTCGACGAGGACACCGCTCATCACGGAGCCGAGCGCGATGCCCGAGACCATCACGGCCTGCCAGATGCCGATCGCCTTCGCCCGTTCACCGGCGTTCTTGAACATGTTCCTGACCAGGGCCATCGTCGACGGCATCAGGGTCGCGCCGCCGATCCCGAGCAGCGCGCGGGCCGCGATCAGCATCTCGGCGCTCTGTGCGTAGGCCGCGAGGACGGAGGCCGCGCCGAAGGCGGTGGCGCCGAAGAGCAGCAGCTTGCGGCGCCCGATGCGGTCGCCGATCGAGCCCATGGTCATCAGCAGGCCGGCCAGGACGAACGCGTAGATGTCGAACATCCACAGCTGCTGGGTGCCGGACGGGTCCAGGTCGGCGGTGATCTGGGGGATGGCGAAGTACAGGACCGAGACGTCCATCGAGACCAGCATCAGCGGCAGCATCAGCACGCCAAGTGCGGTCCATTCCTTGCGGGTTGCCCGCTCGTCTGCCGGGCCGTGCGGCTGAGTGGTGCTCGGTGAGTTCGTCATGCCAGTGACTGTACGGACGTATTAAACGGTTGTCTAGTACGACTGTGTAAAACGTTCGTCTTGTACGGTCGTCTGCGTGCTGGGTACCCTGTCCGGCATGGGACACCGTGAGGATCTGCTCGAAGGCGCGAAGCGCTGTCTGCTGGCCAAGGGCTTCGTGCGCACGACCGCGCGCGACATCGTGAAGGAGTCGGGGACGAACCTCGCGTCCATCGGCTACCACTACGGCTCGAAGGACGTACTGCTCGCGGAGGCGTACATCGCGCTGGTCGAGCACGCGTCCGAGGGCTTCGACGGCGACCCGGACGCGGGCTTCACGACACCGCCCGGCTCGCTCGAACGCTTCGAGGAGGTCTGGGCCGGCGTCATCGCGACGGTGCGCGAGCCCGACTCGGTGTGGCGGCTCAGCATCGAGATCATCGCGATGGGCGACCAGATGCCCGCGGTACGGGACTACTTGGCGAAGGCGCAGGCCGAAGGCGGCCGCGGCTTCATCGCGATGCTGATGGGCGTCGAGGAGCCGACCGTCTCCGACGACGAGGTCGCGACGACGGGCAAGTTCCTGACGACGCTGATGACCGGGCTGATCGCGCAGTACTCCTTCGCGCCGGACACGGCGCCGAGCGCGCAGGAGCTCACGGAGGGCCTGCGCCGCGTGATCAAGGTCGCGGACTCCGCCCCGTGACGCCCGCTGCTCTCAACTGCCCTGCAGGCGGGCTGCCTTGAGGGCCATGTGGAGCAGCAGCCGGTCCTCGCCGTTGTCCAGGTCGAGGCCGGTGAGCTGCTCGATGCGGGAGATCCGGTAGTAGAGGGTCTGCCGGTGGATGCCGAGCGCGGCGGCCGTCCGGCCCGCCTGGCCCGCGTGGTCGAGGAACACCTCGGCGGTGTGGGCGAGTTCGGGGTGCCGCAGCAGGGCGGTGACGGCCGGGTCCTGCGCGGCGCCCGCGGGCAGCGCGGTCAGCAGCCGGTACGGCCCGAGCGCCGCCCACTCCGCCATGGCGGGTTCACCGGTCGTACGGGACGGCTTGCCCGGTTCGGACAGGTGGCGGGCGGTCGCGGTACGGGCCGCGGCGCGCGCCTCGCGCCAGGCGTCGGGCAGCTCGGCGAGCCCGCGCCGCACACCGCCGATGCCCGCGGCCGCGCCCGCGGGAGACGACGCGAGCAGGCGGGTCGCTACGGTGCGGGCCGGGTCCAGGGCGTCCGTCGCGCGGACCCGGACGAGGGCGGCGAAGGCCGGGGGTTCGTCCGCGTCGGCGGCGGGCGGAACCGAGCAGACGGCCACGGTGCCGGGGACCCGGGCGGCACCGGTGCCCGTGCCCGGCCAGGGGGTGACGCAGACGACCGCGAGCAGGTCGTCGGCGCCGGGTCCGAGGGCGGCCCGCAGCGCGGCGACCGCCATGTCCCGCTGCCAGCCCCGGCCGCTGGTCAGGACGGCCCGCAGCTCCCGCGCCACGTCCTCGCCGGCGCTCGCCTCGTCCGCGAGCAGCACGCCGATGCGTTCGGTGACGTCCATGGCGGCGGTCAGTTGCCCGGCGGTCGGCCCCGGGTCGGTGTCGAGCAGCCAGACGTACCCGTGCACGACGTTGCGGTGCCGTACGGGAAGGCAGATCCGGGCGGTGAGCACGCCCGCGTCCGGGGCGGCGGGAATCCGTACGGGCTCGGTGGCCCGGGCGATCCCGAAGCCCTCGAACCAGGCGCGGACGGCGGCGGTCGACTTCCGCGTCAGGATCGACCGGGTCCGTACGGGGTCCATCTCGACGCCGTCGTCACTGTCGTGCGCACCGAAGGCGATCAGCCGGAAGTCCCGGTCCTCGAGGGTGGCGGGTGCGCCGAGGAGCGTGGAGATCTCATCGACCAGGTCCTGGTAGTCGCCTTTCACGGGGTCCATTGTGCGGGCAGACACGGCTTCGTACAGATGTATGAGATCCACGGCATGGATGCGTGACACCTGTAGATGGCCCCCATTCAGCGCGAAACTTAAGTTTCACGGAGGTTCTCCGTGCCGTTCCCGGATCGTTGACGTTTCCTGGTGCGGCACCCCTGACCCCCCCCGCAAAAATGGAGGTGCCCCCGTGCTGGGTCCCGTGATCCTCGCCGCGTCGCGCAGCGACAAGATGCGTCGTTTTGTCTCCGCCGCCCCGGGCACCAAGCAGGTCGTCGACCGCTTCATCGCCGGTGAGAGCGTCGACCAGGTCATCCCGATCGTCCAGGCGACCGCGGCCAAGGGCCTTGAGGTCACCCTGGACGTCGTGGGCGAGGACATCACCACGGTCGAGCAGTCGCATGCCGCGCGCGACGCGTACCTGGAGCTGGTCGAGCGGCTGAAGGACCTTGGCCTGGGCACCAAGGCCGAGATGTCCGTGAAACTCAGCATGTTCGGCCAGGCGCTGGAGGGCGGCCACGAGCTCGCGCTCTCCAACGTGCGCCCGGTCGTCGAGGCCGCCGCCGCCATCGGCACCACGGTCACCCTCGACGCCGAGGACCACACCACCCTCGACTCGATGTTCGCCATCCACGAGGAACTGCGGAAGGACTTCCCGCAGACCGGCTGTGTCATCCAGGCCTACCTCTTCCGCACCGAGGACGACGCCCGCCGCCTCGCCGCCGCCGGCTCCCGCGTCCGTATCGTCAAGGGCGCCTACAAGGAGCCCGCCGAGGTCGCGTACCAGGACAAGGGCGAGATCGACAAGGCGTACGTCCGCGTCCTGAAGATTCTGATGGAGGGCGACGGGTACCCGATGATCGGCTCCCACGACCCCCGCCTCATCGCCATCACCCAGGAGCTCGCCCGCCGCGCGGGCCGCAAGCTCGACGACTACGAGTTCCAGATGCTCTACGGCATCCGCAGCGAGGAGCAGGACCGCCTCGCGGCCGAGGGACACCGCATGCGTGTCTACACCGCGTACGGCACCGACTGGTACGGCTACTTCATGCGCCGCCTCGCCGAGAAGCCGGCCAACCTCCTCTTCTTCGCCCGCTCGATCCTCACCAAGGGCTGAGCCGGGCCCGGCCCGCAACCCCCACCCCTCATAAAGGAGTTACGAGACTCATGGACGCTGTGACCCAGGTCCCCACTCCCGTCAACGAGCCGGTGCACGGCTACGCTCCCGGCTCCCCCGAGCGCGCCCGCCTGGAGGCCAAGCTCAAGGAGCTGGCCGAGAACCCCATCGACCTCCCGATGACGATCAACGGTGAGAAGCGGATGGGCGGCGGCGAGCCGTTCCAGGTCGTGCAGCCGCACGACCACAAGTCCGTGCTCGGCACGTACCGCAACGCCACCCAGCAGGACGCCCAGGACGCGGTCGACGCCGCGCTCGCCGCCGCCCCGGCCTGGCGCGCGATGTCCTTCGACGACCGCGCCGCGATCATCCTGCGCGCCGCCGAGCTCCTGGCCGGCCCGTGGCGCGAGACCCTCGCCGCCTCGACCATGCTCGGCCAGTCGAAGACCGCCCAGCAGGCCGAGATCGACACCCCCTGTGAGCTCGTCGACTTCTGGCGCTTCAACGTGAAGTACGCCCGTGACCTGCTCGCCGAGCAGCCGCCGGCGAACTCCCCGGGTGTCTGGAACCGCCTCGACCACCGCCCGCTCGAAGGCTTCGTCTACGCGATCACGCCGTTCAACTTCACGGCCATCGCGGGCAACCTGCCGACCGCCCCCGCCCTCATGGGCAACGTGGTCGTCTGGAAGCCGTCCCCGACGCAGACCCACGCCGCCGTGCTGCTCATGCAGCTCCTGGAGGAGGCCGGTCTCCCCAAGGGCGTCATCAACCTCGTCACCGGTGACGGCCTCGCCGTCTCCGACGTGGCCCTTGAGCACCCGATGCTCGCGGGCATCCACTTCACGGGCTCGACCAAGACCTTCCAGCACCTGTGGAAGACGGTCGGCAGCAACATCGAGAAGTACCGCTCGTACCCGCGCATCGTCGGTGAGACCGGCGGCAAGGACTTCGTCGTCGCGCACCCCTCCGCCGACCGCGCGGTCCTGAAGACCGCCCTGACCCGCGGTTCCTTCGAGTTCCAGGGCCAGAAGTGCTCGGCCTCCTCGCGCGCCTACGTTCCGGCCTCCATCTGGAACTCCGGCTTCAAGGAGGAGTTCGCGGCCGAGGTCGACGGCATCACCATGGGCCCCGTCACGGACCTCGACAACTTCATGAGCGCCGTCATCGACGACCGCGCGTTCGCGAAGAACAAGGCCGCGATCGACCGCGCCGCCGCCGACCCGTCCTGCACGATCGTCGCGGGCGGCACGTACGACGACTCGGTGGGCTACTTCGTCCGCCCGACCGTCATCGAGTGCTCGGACCCGGCCAACGAGGTCTTCACGACCGAGTACTTCGGCCCGATCCTCGCGATCCACGTCTACGAGGACGAGGCGTACGACGAGATGCTGGCCCAGATGGAGTCCGTCTCGGCGTACGCCCTGACCGGCTCGATCATCGCCGGTGACCGTGCCGCCGCGGCCGACGCGATGGAGAAGCTCCGCTACGCGGCGGGCAACTTCTACATCAACGACAAGTCGACCGGCGCCGTCGTCGGCCAGCAGCCCTTCGGCGGCGGCCGCGCCTCCGGCACCAACGACAAGGCGGGCGCCCCGCAGAACCTGATGCGCTGGACGCTGACCCGCGCCATCAAGGAGACGCTGGTCGCACCGACGGACTACCGCTACCCGCACATGGGCTGACCCGAGCCCGAGGGCTGACGCCCCCACAGATCCCGCCTCCGTCCGGACCCCACAGCCGGGCGGGGGCGGTTTCCATTTTCCGGTTGCTCCCGCCGCTAGTCGGTGAGGTCCAGGGCGATGCGCAGGGTGCGAGACACAGCCGTCATCTCGTCGCCGCTGACGATGCCTACGTACTTGCCGCTCTGGATGGCCGAGGCCGTCAGCGTCATGATCTGTGTTCCGATCACGTCCCCGGCGACGGGCGAGGTGATCTTTGCGGACAGCAGGGTGTCAGGGGCTGTTCCCGTTGTGTCGACCAGGACGGTGACGGCCGTGCGCGGGAACACCGACAGAGCGGGATCCGCCTCGACGACAAGGAGCGTGTGGCCGCTCCTGCGGCCCGGGATCTCCCATACCTGACCACGCCTGAGCGGCGCAGCTTGTCTGACCCGTGGCCCCGTCCTTGGCGGGGGCCCGCCCGCAACCGCGCGCGGGCCGTCTGGCATCTTGCCCGGCATGACGACCACCATGGATCGCGATCTGCACTGGGACGGCTGCCACAACGTACGGGACCTCGGCGGGCTGGGCTCCGTCGCCCGCGGCGCGCTCGTACGTGCCGACGGAGTCGACAAGCTGACCGCGAAGGGCTGGGCGGCCGCGTACGACCACGGGATACGCACCGTGCTCGATCTCCGCGAGGCCGACGAGTACCAGGCCGACGCCGCGCTCCGCCCCGACGGCATCACCACCGTCCGTGTCGAGTTGGACGGCATGCAGGAGGACACCGCGTTCTGGGCCCGGTGGACCGAGGACTGGCGCTGGGGGACCCCGCGGTTCTACGCCCCGTTCATGGAACGCTTCCCGCACCGCGTCGCCGCCGCGGTGACGGCCGTGGCGCAGGCGGCACCCGGCGGCGTCGTCTTCCACTGCGCGGCCGGCCGCGACCGCACCGGCAACCTCGCCCTCGTCCTGCTCTCGCTGCTCGGCGCCTCGCCCGAGGACATCGCCGCCGACTACGTCCGCAGCGCGGCCAACATGCCCGCCCTCGAAGCCGCCACCGGCAAGCCGAGCCACCAGGACTTCATCGACGCCGCGTACGCCGAGCACGGCGCGACGCCCTACGCGGACATGCTCGTCGCCGCCCGGTCCCTGACCGCCGAACGGTACTTGCTGTCGGCGGGCCTCGACCCTGCCGCCCTCGAAGCCCTGCGCACCCGCGTCGCCTGACGTTCACTGCCCAGTTGATGCACGGGCGGTGACCCGTGGCCCCGTTGCGGGCATCATCACCGCATGATCACGATTCATCTGCGGTACGAGATCGACCCGGACCGGATCGCGGACTTCGAGGAGTACGGGCGGCGCTGGGTCGACCTCGTCAGCCGCTTCGGCGGATCCCATCACGGCTACTTCCTGCCCAGTGAGAGCGACAGCGACATCGCGTACGCGCTGTTCTCCTTCCCGAGCCTGGCCGCGTACGAGCGCTACCGGACCGACAGCATGGCCGACCCGGAGTGCCAGGAGGCCTTCGAGCTGGCCCGCAGGACCAAGTGCATCAGACGGTACGAGCGCCGCTTCCTGCGTCCCCTGGCCTGATCTCGCCGGCGAGCAGCGCCTCCACGGCGGCCCGTGCCTCGGCCGGGCCCGCCGTCGGGGCGAGCGGTGCGCCGATGCGTACCCGCAGACGCGTACGGCTCAACGAGCCGTGCTTCGGCAGCAGTTGACCCGTACCGAGCAGCGCCACGGGGACGACCGGCACCCGCGCGTGCTGCGCCAGGAGCAGTGCGCCGCGGTGGAAGCGGCCGAGTGCGCCGTCCGGGCCGCGGGTGCCCTCGGGGAAGAGGACGACCGCGTGGCCCCGGTGCAGCGCCTCGGTCATGGCGAGCAGATCGCCGAGCCCGCCGCCCGTGCGCCGTACGGGAAACCCGGCCGCGAGCCGGCGGCAGATCCGGCGGCGCCACGCGGTCGCGAACCAGTAGTCGGCGGCCGCGGCGATCCGGGGCGCATGGCGGGCGTCGAGGGCGGCGAGCAGCGCGGCCGTGTCGGCGTGCGAGGTGTGGTTGGCGATCACCACACAGCCGCCGCGCGGCAGCCGGCCCTCGCGCCGCACCCCGCCGGTCGCGGTGAGCGTCGCGCGCCACAGGGTCTTGCGCAGGCGGGCGGAGAGCCGCCGGGGGAGCGTGGGCAGATGGGCGCAGTGCGCCACGGGGCTCATCGCAACGTCACCCCTGCCGTCAGGAGCAGGGCCACGAGCAGGGAGTCGATACGGTCGAGCAGTCCGCCGAAGCCGGGCAGCCAGCTGCCCGCGTCCTTCACGCCCGCCTCGCGCTTGACCATCGATTCGAGCAGGTCGCCGAGGACGCAGCCGACGAGGACCGCGGCCCACAGGAGCGGGGTGAACGCGCCGAGCGCGGCGAGTGTGCCCGCCGTCGCCGCCGCGCAGCCGAGGACACCGGCCCATGTCTTGTTGGGGGAGAGCGGCGAGAGGGCCTTCGCGAGCGGGCCCCGCCGGCCGAGCGCCATACCGCCGCACCAGGCGCCCACGTCCCCGAAGGCCACGGCGACGCCGACGGCCAGGGCGGTGTCGCCGAGCAGGACGAGTGTGGTGAGGGCGAGCGGGATCCACGCGAGCGCGAACAGGGAACGGCTGGCCCGCGTGAACCCGGCCACCGCGTCGCCCGACAGAAGCGCCGGGAGCAGCGTGAGCAGACCGAGCCCGAGGGCGAGTTGGGGCAGCGGTGCGTCCGGGGCGCGCCACGCGAGGACGGGCAGGGCGACGGCGGTCAGCATCAGCACGGCCTGGTCGGCCCGGGTGAGCCGCGCCATCCGCCCGTACTCGGCGACCGCCACGACCCCGAGGACGGCCGCGAACACCGCGACCCCGCCGCGCCCGGCCACGAACGCGCCGAGGAACAGGGGCGCCGAGATCGCCCACGTACGCCACCGCCGGCGCAGTTCGGCTCGCATCCGCACCCGGGCCGGAAGCACCGCGACGGCGATCCCGGCCGCGCCGAGGACGCCGGCGACGAGGGGCAGGGCGCGGGAGAGGGCGCTCATCGGGAACCCGCCCGAGCCTTGTCGCGCGCGACATCCGCGTCGGCCGGAAGCGGCGCACCGGCTTCGGCCGCGTCCCCAAGCCTCCGCCACACCCACACCAGCCGCACCCCCGCCGTCACGGCCGACCCGGCGGCGATGACCGCGAGCACCGGCACGTACCAGCCGGTGGCGGCCGCGAGGACGACCAGCGCGCACCGCTCGGTCTTCCCGACTGGCCCGCCGTTGCGCCGGGGCGCACCCGCCGCCGCCCCCGCGAGCGCGACCCAGGACGGCAGCGTCGCCGCGAGGGCCGCGGCGGCGACCGGCCACGGAGGCGCCACGAAGAGGAAACCGGCGAGCATCAGCAGGTCCGCGAGGCGGTCGCCCAGTTCGTTGAGGACCGCGCCGCGCCGGGTGCACCGGCCGGTGTCGCGGGCCAGCGCGCCGTCCAGGTTGGCGAAGGCGAGCCGGGCGGCGAGGAGCACGGCGACCGGGAGCGCCGCGTACGGCGCGGGCAGCAGCCCGAGCGCCGCTGCCGCGAGGCCGGCGCACAGCACGCCGCACCACGTCAGCGTGTCCGGCGAGACGTCCCGCCGGACCAGCGCGGCACGGACGCTGGCCAGCCGGTCGGCGTACCAGGGCTTGAGAGCGTAGAGGCCGTTCATACGCCGACTGTCCCGCCGGGGCGGGATCCCGGGCACGGTGCGGGTACTCAAATGCGTCTGAGTACAAGGCACTTGGGCCGCGGCGGTCCCGGGCGGTGCGAGCCGCTCCGGTACGCCTGGAAACCAAACGTGAACCGGGCGGATTTTGCCTGCCGTCTCAGATACTAGGAAGTCCGAGTAATTGTGGAGACAGACCGGCTGACCTGTCCTAGCTTGGTAGGAGCCGAACGAATCGCTCGATCAAGCGAACGGCGGTCGTGAGCCGTGCCCCTATGCAGGCAACCCCTGCGGGCCTTTGCTCCCCGCCCCTCCGGCGTCTCGTAAACCCCTCATTTTCACGTACTCCACTCATGCCCCAAGGAGTCAGCATGTCCGAGACGACCGTCGCCGTCCGCCGTGTCCGCCACGTTTCGCGGACCGCCGAAGCCGAGCGCAAGAATGCCGCCGCCGCCCTCCAGCGCGCCCTCGACCGCAGGGACAACGGCGGCGCGGCCGGCCACTGAGGCCGGCCGCACCACCTGAAGCCGTTCCTACTTGCTGCGCACGATGTCGAAGTGGTCGATGCGCTCGCCGTTCTCGGCGAGCGCAGAGACCTTGAGGCGCGGGCTCGCCCCCGCGCTCGCTTCCACCGCGAGGAACGAGAAGCCGGTGTAGCGCACGCGCGACCACTCCACCGTGTCCGGGTCGGGCAGCCGCAGCTTCGTCCAGTGGAAGCTGAGGATCGACTCGCGATCGTCGACCGCGCCCTCGTAGCTGTCCTTCACGCCCACGGGGAAGCCATACAGGTCCTTGCCCGCGCCGCCCGCCGTCACGTACACGATGCCGTCGCGCGTCGGATCCGTGGTCTCCCCGATCGGGACGGGCTTGCCCACCTCGCCGCCCTTGATGGCATCGGTCCGCTCGTACACATGGTTGTGGCCGTTGATCACCAGGTCGACCTGGTGCTTCGTGAAGAGGCTCAGCCACGCGTCCCGTACCCCGCCGTCCGAGGCGTGCGTGGACGTCGAGTACATGCAGTGGTGGAAGAAGACCACGAGGAAGTCGATGTCCTTGCGGGCCCGCATCTCACCGAGCCGCTTGTCGAGCCACGCGGTCTGCTTGCCGTCGCTGTAGCCCTTGTTGGCCGGGATCTCGTACGAGACGTCGTTGGCGTCCAGCGCGACGACCCCGACGTTGCCGTACGCGAACGAGTAGACGCCGGGGGAGTTCTCCGGGTCGAAGCCGTTCTCCGGCAGCGACCAGCGTGCGGCCTGGCCGCCGTAGCCGTTCGGCGAGTACCAGGCCTCCATGTCGTGGTTGCCGGTCGTCACCATCCACGGCACGGACTTCGCGACCGTCTCCGTCTGCGCGAGGAACGTGTCCCACACGCGCGCGTCGTACGTGTCCGACTCCTTGCCGTGCCCGCTGCTGTCGGCGTAGCAGATGTCGCCGGCGTGCAGATGGAACGACGGGTTCTGACCCAGGATCACCTGGTCGTTGGCGAGCGCGTGGTAGCTGACGCCCTGGTCGCCGAAGGCCGTGAAGACGAACTTCTCGGGGGCGGCGGGGGCGGTACGGAACGTGCCGAGCGTGCCGAGGCGGTGCGGGTCGCCCGGGTCGAAGCCCGCGTGGCCGACGCCGTAGTAGTACGTGGTGCCGGGCTTGAGGCCGTCGAGCGCGACGTGCAGGTAGTACTGGTCGACCTCGGGGAGCTTCCGGCCGAGCGAGGGCGTGTGCAGCGTGCGCACCTCGGCCTCGAACTTGCGGCTCAGCTCCCACGGCGTGAGTCCCACGCGCAGATACGGGCTCTTCACCGCGAAGGGGACCTGCCAGCTGACCCGCATCTGCGTCTTCGGGTCGGCGCCGAAGGCGAGATGGCGGCCGAAGGGGGCGACGAGCGAGCCGTCCACCTTCGCGGTCGCGGCGTCGGTGGCCAGGGTGGGGGAGGGCGAGGCGTTCGCGGTCCCGCTGATCAGCGCACCCGCCGTGCCCGCGGCACCGGCGGCGACGAGTCCGCCGGCGAGGGCGGTGCGGCGGCTGACCTTGGGCCGGGCGTGCCGCTCGCGCAGGTATTCGTGTTGTTCGGCCATGCTCATCCGCGCGGCGAGCTGCTCGGGGATCCCCACTCGGGGCGTCTCACTCATGCGGGAGAACTTCCCAGTAACTTCCAACTTCCGCCAGACCCTCGGGTGAACAGATGGGGGTTCGGGGGCGTCAGCCCCCGAAACTCCCACCGCCGCGGAGCGGCGGAGCAGCCCCGGACCGAAGGTCCGAATGCTGGACACCCCATGTCAACAGCTGGGACCACGAGTACGGTGACAACCATGTCTCGACGCATCAATCTCGCAGTCATCCCCGGCGACGGCATCGGCCAGGAGGTCGTAGCCCAGGGCCTCAAGGTCCTCCGCGCCGTGCTCGAGCAGGACGTGAAGCTCGAGACGCAGGAGTACGACTTCGGCGCCAAGCGCTACCACGCCACCGGCGAGACCCTCACCGACGCCGACCTCGAACAGCTGAAGGCGCACGACGCCATCCTGCTCGGCGCGATCGGCGACCCGAGCGTCCCGAGCGGCGTCCTGGAGCGCGGCTTCCTCCTGAAGCTGCGGTTCGCCTTCGACCACCACGTCAACCTCCGCCCGAGCAAGCTGCTTCCGGGCGTCGGCACCCCCCTCGCGGGCCAGCCGGAGATCGACTTCGTGGTCGTCCGCGAGGGCACCGAGGGCCCGTACACCGGCAACGGCGGCACCATCCGCAAGGGCACCCCGCACGAGGTCGCCACCGAGGTCTCGGTCAACACGGCCTTCGGTGTCGAGCGCGTGGTGCGCGACGCCTTCGCCCGCGCCCAGGCCCGCCCCCGCAAGAAGATCACGCTCGTGCACAAGAACAACGTGCTCGCGTACGCCGGTCACCTGTGGACCAACGTCTTCAACGAGGTGGCCAAGGACTTCCCCGACGTCACCACCGACTACATCCACGTCGACGCCGCGACCATCTACCTGGTCACCGACCCCGGCCGCTTCGACGTGATCGTCACCGACAACCTCTTCGGCGACATCATCACCGACCTCGCCGCTGCCGTCTCCGGCGGCATCGGCGTCGCCGCCTCCGGGAACATCAACCCGAGCGGCGACTTCCCCTCGATGTTCGAGCCCGTCCACGGCTCCGCCCCTGACATCGCGGGCCAGGGCAAGGCCGACCCGTCCGCCACCGTGCTCTCGGTCGCCCTGCTCCTGCGCCACCTCGGATACGAGGGCGAAGCCGCCCGTATCGAGGAGGCCGTCGCGGCCGACCTGGCAGAACGCGGCACCAGCACCCGTACCACCGAAGAAATCGGCGACGCCCTCGCCGTACGCGTAGCCGGCTGACCCGACGGCATCGCACGCACACAGGAGCCGCCGGGCCGCCCGCACAGGGCACCCGGCGGCTTCTCGTATCCGCCGCCGGGTGTCACCATCGAGCCCTGGGCCGCGTCACATCCGCATCCCACCCGTTTCGCCCACAGCCGCCTCCGGGCGATAATCGAACGTGGGGCCGCGGAATGCGGGGTACAGCAAGCGTCAGTCCTCCGGGACCGGATCATTCCCGGAGACCGGACGCGAGCGCGGTCCGTCACACACGAAACCGGTGAAGGACATCCACTCATGACGACGCCCACGATCGAGCTCAAGCCCTCCTCGCACCCGCTCTCCGCCGCGGAGCGCGGGGCGATCCTGGCCAACCCCGGGTTCGGCCGCCACTTCACCGACCACATGGTCACCATCAAGTGGACCGAGGGCCGCGGCTGGCACGACGGTCAGCTCGTGGAGTACGGACCGCTCTCGATCGACCCGGCGAACATGACCCTGCACTATGCGCAGGAGATCTTCGAGGGGCTCAAGGCCTACCGTCAGCCCGACGGCACCGTCGCCACCTTCCGCCCCGAGGCCAACGCCAAGCGTTTCCAGGCCTCCGCGCGCCGTCTCGCGATGCCCGAGCTGCCCGTCGAGACCTTCATCGAGGCCTGCGACCTGCTCGTCCAGCAGGACAAGGACTGGGTCCCGTCGCACGGCGGCGAGGAGTCCCTCTACCTGCGCCCGTTCATGTTCGCCTCCGAGGTCGGCCTCGGCGTGCGGCCCGCCAACGAGTACCTGTTCATGGTCATCGCCTCGCCCGCCGGTGCCTACTTCCCGGGCGGCGTGAAGCCCGTCTCCATCTGGCTCTCCGAGGACCGCGTCCGCGCCGTCCCGGGCGGCATGGGCGCCGCGAAGACCGGCGGCAACTACGCCGCGTCGCTGCTCGCGCAGGCCGAGGCGGCCGCCAAGGGCTGCGACCAGGTCTGCTACCTCGACGCGGTCGAGCACAAGTGGGTCGAGGAACTCGGCGGCATGAACCTGTACTTCGTGTACGGAGACAAGATCGTCACCCCCGAGCTCACCGGCTCGATCCTCGAAGGCGTCACGCGCGACTCCCTCCTCCAGGTCGCCCGCGACCTCGGCTACGAGGCCACCGAGGGCCGTATCTCCCTCGACGAGTGGCAGCGCGACGCGCAGAACGGCTCGCTCACCGAGGTCTTCGCCTGCGGCACCGCCGCGGTCATCACCCCCGTCGGCACGGTCAAGTGCAACGCGGGCGAGTGGACCCAGTCCGGCGGCGAGCCCGGCCCGGTCACCATGCGTCTGCGTGAGTCCCTCCTGGACATCCAGCGGGGCACCGCGAAGGACGCGCACAACTGGATGCACACGCTGGGCTGATCCCCGCCCCGTACGGCAGTCGAGGCCGGGCCCCCGCAGGGAGCCCGGCCTCGGTGCGTCGTATCAGGAGATCAGCCCGACGATCGTCGCGCTGATGAACGACACCAGCGACGCCCCGTACACGAGCTTCAGACCGAAGCGCGCGATCTGGTCGCCGTGCGGCGGCGACAGGGACTTCACGGCTCCCGCGATGATCCCGATCGAGCTGAAGTTGGCGAAGGACACCAGGAACGTCTGCACGATCGCCGTCGTACGGGCGCTCAACTCCACGCGCCCGCCCGGGTTGGAGTCCGTGAACGCGAGCATCGCGACGAACTCGTTCGACACCAGCTTGGTGGCCATGATCTGCCCGGCGTCGACGCACTCGCCCCACGGCACCCCGGTGAGGAAGGCCATCGGCGCGAACACGTACCCGAGCAGCTCCTGGAACGACGTACCGCCGGTGAGGCCCGACACCATCCCGTTGATGAGCGCGATCAGCGCGACGAAGCCGACGAGCATCGCCGCGACCGTGACCGCGACCTTCGCCCCGTCCAGGATGTACTCGCCGAGCATCTCGAAGAACGACTGCTTCTTGCGCTCGGGCGTGACGACGACGTCCTCCTCGGCCGTCAGCTCGTACGGATTGAGCAGCCACACCACGATGAACCCGCCGAACAGGTTGAGCACGATCGCGGCGACCACGTACCGCGGCTCGATCATCGTCATGTAGGCGCCCACGATCGACATCGAGACGGTCGACATCGCGGAGGCGCTCAGCATGTAGAGCCGCTTCGGCGTCAGCGTCGGCAGCAGCGTCTTGATCGCGATGAAGCTCTCGGACTGCCCGAGGATCGCTGCCGACACGGCGTTGAACGATTCGAGCCGCCCCGCCCCGGTGACCTTCGCCAGGACGAGGCCCAGGTACTTCACGATCAGCGGCAGCACCCGCAGGTACTGCAGGATCCCGATCAGCGCCGACACGAAGATGATCGGCATCAGCACCCCGAGCAGGAACGGCACGTTCCCCTCGGAGTCCGGGTCGGCGAGGCTCCCGAAGACGAACGCGGTGCCTTCGCCCGCGTACTCCAGGAGCTTGCCGAACCCGTCCGCGAGCCCGTTGACGACGCTCTGCCCGAGACTCGTCTTCAGCATGACGAGGCCGAGCAGGAACTGGACGACGAGCATCCCTCCGATGTACGGCGCCTTGATCCGCAGCAGCCGCAGATCGCGGGACGGCAGGAACGCCAGGGACAGGAAGACGGCGAGTCCCAGGACTCCGACGGCATAGTGCATCGGACCAGGAGAACCGCTCCCACCGGCCCTCCGCAGGATCCACACGGCCGATCCGGCCGATTCACCCGTGCGCCCCCTTCCCGCGGACGGCACCGTGCGTGTCGGTCCGGACACGTCCCCGCGCCAGGGTTTAGAGTGACGCTCAAACGTTTTAGAGTGGCACTCTAAACATCCCCGAGGGAGTGCACGGACCATGCGACTCACCCCCACCGAACGCGACCGCCTGCTGCTCTTCGGCGCCGCCGAGCTGGCCCGCGCCCGCCGCGCCCGCGGTCTGCGGCTCAACGTGCCGGAGGCCACCGCGCTGATCGCCGACACCGTCTGCGAGGCGGCCCGCGACGGGCTGCGGCTCGCCGAGGCGGTCGACCGGGCGCGCTCCGTGCTGGGCCCGGACGACGTCCTGCCGGGCGTCGCCGACGTGGTGACCGAGGTGCATGTGGAGGCCGTCTTCGACGACGGCTCACGCCTGGCCGTGGTCTCCGGTCCGCTCGGCGGCGGTTCGCCGGGCGAGGGTGCTCCCGGAGCGGTCCTGCCCGGCCCGGCCCACGAGGAGCCCGCCCCGGCCGTAGAGATCTCCGTGAGCAACACCGCGACCGTCCCCGTCAGCGTGACCTCGCACTTCCACTTCTTCGAGGCCAACCCGCGGCTCGCCTTCGACCGCGCGGCGGCGTACGGGATGCGCCTCGCGATCCCGGCCGGTTCGTCCGTGCGTTTCGGGCCCGGCGAGGCGGCGGACGTAGGACTCGTACCGATCGGCGGCGAGCGGATCGCCATCGGCTTCGCGGGCCTGGTCGACGGACCCCTGGACGCGCCCGGCGCCCGCGAGGAGGCGCTGCGCCGCGCGGCCGCCTGCGGCTATCTCGGAGCCGGCCCGGTCGAGAAGGGGGATGCGCGATGAGCCGCCCCGGAGGCCACCCGGCCGCAGCCCGCCGGCTGACCCCGCACGAGTACGCGGCCACGCACGGCCCGCGCGCCGGCGACCGGGTCGTCCTCGGCGACTCCGGGCTCGTCGTCCGCGTCGAGTCGGACTCGCAGGCGTACGGTGAGGAGTTCCTCGCCGGCTTCGGCAAGACCGCGCGCGACGGCCTGCATCTGAAAGCCGCCGCCGTCCGCGACACCTGTGACGTCGTGATCAGCAACGTGCTGGTGATCGACGCGGTGCAAGGCATCCGCAAGACGTCCATCGGCATCCGCGAGGGCCGGATCCACGCGATCGGGCGGGCCGGCAACCCGGACACGCTCGACGGGGTGGAGGTAGTGGTCGGCACGGGCACCACGATCGTCTCCGGCGAGGGCATGATCGTCACCGCGGGTGCCGTGGACACCCACGTCCATCTGCTGTCGCCGCGCATCATGGAGGCCTCGCTCGCCTCCGGCGTCACGACGGTCATCGGCCAGGAGTTCGGTCCTGTCTGGGGCGTCGGCGTCAACTCGCCCTGGGCTCTGAAGCACGCGTTCGGCGCCTTCGACGCCTGGCCGGTCAACATCGGCTTCCTGGCGCGCGGTTCGTCCTCGCACGAGGCCCCGCTCGTGGAGGCGCTCGCCGAGGGCGGCGCGTCCGGCTTCAAGGTGCACGAGGACATGGGCGCGCACACCCGCGCGCTCGACACCGCGCTGCGCGTCGCCGAGGAGCACGACGTCCAGGTCGCCCTGCACAGCGACGGCCTGAACGAGTGCCTGTCCGTCGAGGACACCCTGCGCGTCCTGGACGGCCGCACGATCCACGCCTTCCACATCGAGGGCTGCGGCGGCGGCCATGTACCGAACGTCCTGAAGATGGCGGGCGTCCCCAACGTCATCGGCTCCTCCACCAACCCCACCCTGCCCTTCGGCCGGGACGCGGTCGCCGAGCACTACGGGATGATCGTCTCCGTCCACGACCTCAAGACCGATCTGCCGGGCGACGCGGCCATGGCCCGCGACCGCATCCGCGCCGGGACGATGGGCGCCGAGGACGTGCTGCACGACCTGGGCGCCATCGGCATCACCTCCTCCGACGCGCAGGGCATGGGGCGGGCGGGCGAGACGGTCCGGCGTACGTTCGCGATGGCGGGCAAGATGAAGGCCGAGCTCGGGCCCCTCGACGGGGACGGCGAGCACGACGACAACGCGCGTGTCCTGCGCTACATCGCCAAGCTGACCATCAACCCGGCCCTCGCCCACGGCCTCGCCCACGAGATCGGGTCGATCGAGGTGGGCAAGCTGGCCGACCTGGTGCTGTGGAAGCCCGCGTTCTTCGGTGCGAAACCGCAGCTGGTGCTCAAGGCCGGTTTCCCCGCGTACGGCGTGACCGGCGATCCGAACGCGGCGACCGACACCTGCGAACCCCTCGTCCTCGGCCCGCAGTTCGGGGCGCACGGGGCCACGCCCGCCGAGCTCTCCGTCGCCTTCGTCTCGCAGGCGGCCGCGGCTCTCGAAGGGGACCGGCTGCCCACCCGCAGACGCCGTGTCGGCGTGCGCGGCACGCGCGGCATCGGCCCGGGCGATCTGCTGCTCAACTCAAGGATCGGCGCGGTCGACGTCGACGCCCGCAGCGGCCTCGTCACCCTCGACGGCAGCCCCGTGCGCTCCGACCCGGCCGACTCCGTACCCCTGAACCGCCTGTACTTCCTGTGACCGCCACCCCACCCGAGGACTTCGCCATGACCTACCACATGCCCGCCGAATGGACCCCGCACGAGCGCACCTGGATGGCCTGGCCCGGCCCCAACCCCACCTTCTCCTCCGCAGCGGAGCTCGCCGAGGCGCGTGAGGCCTGGGCGACCGTGGCGCGTGCGGTGCGCCGCTTCGAACCGGTGACGATGGTGCACGGCCCGGGCCAGGCGGACACCGCCCGCGAGCTGCTCGGCCCGGACGTCGAGCTGGTCGAGCGGGAGCTCGACGACGCGTGGATGCGCGACATCGGCCCGACCTTCGTGGTCGACGAGGAGGGCCGGCTCGCCGCCGTGGACTGGGTGTTCAACGGCTGGGGCGCCCAGGAGTGGGCCAACTGGGAGCACGACGCCAAGATCGCCTCGCATGTGGCAGACCTCGCCGGCGTCCCCGTGCACGGCTCGCTCCTGGTGAACGAGGGCGGCGGACTGCACGTGGACGGCGAGGGCACCGTGCTGCTCACCGAGACCGTGCAGCTCGGCCCCGAGCGCAACCCCGGCTGGTCCCGCGAGGAGGTCGAGGCGGAGATCCACGCGCGGCTCGGCACCACGAAGGCGATCTGGCTCAAGCGCGGACTGACCGCCGACTACCCCCCGCACGGCTACGGGACCCTCGGCCACGTCGACATCGTCGCGGCCTTCGCCGCCCCCGGCGTGGTCGTCGCCCACGTCCAGCCCGACCCGGCCCACCCCGACCACGAGCCGTGCCGCGAGAACATCGCGTTCCTGCGCACCCAGACCGACGCCAAGGGCCGCCCGCTCGAAGTCGTCGAGGTCCCGGCGCCCACGAAGCTCCGCTCGGAGGAAGGCGGCTGGGCCGACTACTCCTACATCAACCACTACCTCTGCAACGACGGCGTCGTGCTCTGCGCCTTCGACGACCCGCGCGACGAGGAGGCGGCGGAGATCTTCGGCGGCCTCTTCCCCGACCGCACGGTCACGCTCGTCGACGCCCGTCCGATCTTCGCGGGCGGCGGCGGCATCCACTGCATCACCCAGCAGCAGCCCCGCACCCGATGACCGCCGGCACACCCACGCCACCGCGCAAGCACGCGCCCCCACGCGAGGAGGTGCTCGCCGCCGCCATGGCGATGGTCGCCGAGACCGGCCTGGACCGCCTGACGATGGCCGCGCTCGGACGCGAGGTGGGCATGAGCAGCGGCCATCTCCTCTACTACTTCAAGACCAAGGACGAACTGCTCCTGCAGACCCTGGAGTGGAGCGAGGGCCGCCTCGGCGAGGAGCGCCGCGCGCTGCTCGCGGGGCCCGGTTCCGTACGGGAGCGCCTGGCGGGATTCGTCGACCTGTACGTCCCGTCCGCGCCGCACGACCCGCACTGGACCCTGTGGCTGGAGGTCTGGAACCGCTCCCCGTACGCGGACCCGGCCGTCGGGGCGGGCCGCCGGCAGGCCGCGATCGAGGACGCCTGGCACCGCGACCTGGTGGCGCTGCTCGCCGAGGGCGTTGCCGCCGGGGCGTTCCGGCCGGTCGACCCCGAGCACCTCGCCGTACGGCTGCGGGCCCTGCTCGACGGCTTCTCGGTCCATGTGGCCGTGGGGCTGCCGGGCACGGGCCGGGCCGAAGTCCTCGCCCATGTGGGGGAGTTCCTGGACGAGGCGCTGGCGGCGGGGTGAGCCCCGCGGGTGGCCGAAGCGGCAGTGGCGCGCCTCACGGACCGCATCCTGAGACGCCACGGACCACTGCTCAGGATTGTGCAAGACTGCGTCCGTGCTTTCGTTCGCCATGATTATTGGCAGCAGGCGCGCCGGTCCGCAGTGACCGTCCCGTAGGAACCGACGTACGGGCGGACACCGTCGTCCTCGACCCGCGCGCAAACCTCTCGTACCCACGAGGGGTTTTTTCGTTTTCCGGCCCACCTGCAGCCGGAGGCGGAGCGCCAGGGATCATGGGAGGACGGCGGAGCCGGTCATTCCGGTCGACCGATATCCGAATCAGGAGCCACGAAGCATGACCCAAGCAACGGAAAACGCGCACGGTGATACCGAAGGGCCCTTCGGCCCCCGCGACGCCTTCCATGTCTTCGACACCACGCTGCGCGACGGCGCTCAGCGCGAGGGGATCAACCTCACCGTCGCGGACAAGCTGACCATCGCGCGGCACCTGGACGACTTCGGCGTCGGCTTCATCGAAGGCGGCTGGCCGGGCGCCAACCCCCGCGACACGGAGTTCTTCGCGCGGGCCGCCGAAGAGATCACCTTCAAGAACGCCCAGCTCGTGGCCTTCGGCGCCACCCGCAGGGCCGGCGCCAAGGCCGCCGACGACCCGCAGGTCAGGGCGCTGCTCGCGTCCGGCGCCCCGGTGGTCACCCTGGTCGCCAAGTCCCACGACCGCCATGTCGAACTGGCGTTGCGCACCACGCTCGATGAGAACCTCGCGATGATCGCCGACACCGTGGCGTATCTGCGCGCCGAGGGCCGCCGCGTCTTCGTCGACTGCGAGCACTTCTTCGACGGCTACCGCGCCAACCCCGCGTACGCGAAGTCCGTGGTGCGGGCGGCGCACGAGGCGGGCGCCGAGGTCGTCATCCTCTGCGACACCAACGGCGGCATGCTCCCCGCCCAGGTGCAGGCCGTGGTCTCCACGGTGCTCGCCGACACCGGCGCGCGCCTGGGCATCCACGCCCAGGACGACACCGGCTGCGCGGTCGCCAACACCCTGGCCGCCGTGGACGCGGGCGCCACCCACGTCCAGTGCACGGCCAACGGCTACGGCGAGCGCGTCGGCAACGCCAACCTCTTCCCGGTCGTCGCCGCCCTGGAGCTCAAGTACGGCAAGCACGTCCTGCCCGAGGGCGCGCTCAAGGAGATGACCCGTATCTCCCACGCCATCGCCGAGGTCGTGAACCTGACGCCCTCCACACATCAGCCGTACGTGGGTGTCTCGGCCTTCGCGCACAAGGCGGGCCTGCACGCCTCCGCGATCAAGGTCGACCCCGACCTGTACCAGCACATCGACCCCGAGCAGGTCGGCAACACCATGCGGATGCTGGTCTCCGACATGGCGGGCCGCGCCTCCGTCGAGCTCAAGGGCAAGGAGCTCGGCGTCGACCTGGGCGACGACCGCGAGCTCGTCGGCCGCGTGGTCGAGCGGGTCAAGGAGCGCGAGCTCCAGGGCTACACGTACGAGGCCGCCGACGCCTCCTTCGAGCTGCTGCTGCGCGCCGAGGTCGAGGGCCGCGCCCGCCGCTACTTCCGCGTCGAGTCCTGGCGGGCCATCGTCGAGGACCTGCCCGACGGCACCCACGCCAACGAGGCCACCGTGAAGCTGTGGGCGAAGGGCGAGCGCATCGTCACCACGGGTGAGGGCAACGGCCCGGTCAACGCGCTGGACAACGCCCTGCGCCGCGGCCTGGAGCGCATCTATCCGCAGCTCGCCAAGCTGGAGCTCGTCGACTACAAGGTCCGCATCCTCGAAGGCCGCCACGGCACCGAGTCCACGACCCGCGTCCTGATCTCCACGGCCGACGGCACGGGGGAGTGGGCCACGGTGGGCGTCGCCGACAACGTGATCTCCGCGTCCTGGCAGGCCCTGGAGGACGCGTACACCTACGGGCTGCTGCGTGCCGGGGTCGAGCCGACGGAATAGCGCCGGGGCCGAGCCCCGGAACGGACCGCCCTCGGGCCCGCCATACGGCCGTCCGCTGCGTTAGCTTCGAAGTATGAGAAAGATGACGAAGCGGACCAATGGAACAAGGCGGATCATGGTCGCCCTGTCCGGGCTGCTGCTCGCCCTGGGAACCGCCCTCGCGGCGGCGCCCGGGGCATCGGCCGCTTCGGACATCTCGACCGTGGCGGAGGGGCTGGAGAAGAGTCCGGTGTACGTGGATCCGGGGGCGTCGGATCTGATGTCGGACTCGGATGCCGAGGCGCTCTCCCAGCAGATCATGGACTCGGACAAGCCGGTCTTCCTCGCGGTGCTGCCCGCGGACTTCCCCGTGACGCAGGACGACTTCGGCGCACTGCGTGCCGCGGTCGGCGAGCGCGGTGTCTACGGGGTGCTGCGCGGCGACACCTTCTCGGTACGCGCCGATCCCTCGGTGCTCTCCGGTGAAGCGGCCCGGAACCTGCAGACCCTCGGCCGTACCGCGGGCCCGGATGCTTACGTGGACGGGGCGATCCGCGACGCCCGCGGAAGCGCACCCTCCTCGTGGGCGGCCGGGGACGACGACGTCTCCACCGGCGCCCTCATCACCCTCGGCGCCGTGGCCGTGGCCGGCGGCGCCGGAGCGTACGCGCTGGTCAAGCGGAACAAGCGGAAGAAGGCCGAGGAGCGGAAAGCCGCCCTCGACAAGCTGCGCGTGGTCGTGGACGAGGACATCACGGCCTTCGGCGAGGAGCTCGAACGGCTGGACTTCCACCCCGGTGAACAGGGCGCCACGGACGCGATGCGCGAGGACTACGAGCGCGGCCTCGACTCGTACGAACAGGCCAAGTCGATCATGGCGTCGGCGCAGCGCCCCGAGGACGTCAAGGGCGTGACCCAGGCGCTGGAGGACGGCCGCTTCTCGCTCGCCGTCCTGGCCGCGCGGCGCGAGGGCCGGGAACTTCCCGAGCGCCGGCTCCCTTGCTTCTTCGATCCGCGCCACGGCCCGTCCGTGGCCGACGCCTCCTGGGCGCCGCCCGGCGCGCCGGTCCGCGCGGTGCCGGTGTGCGCCGCCGACAAGGCGCGGATCGACGACGGCGAGGACCCGGCGGTCCGCACCGTCGACACCGACCGGGGACCGCGCCCGTACTACGAGGCGGGCCCGGCGTACGGGCCCTGGGCCGGCGGGTACTTCGGCGGCGGCATCCTGCCGGGCCTCCTGATGGGCACGATGCTCGGCTCGATGATGGCGAGCCCGGCCTATGCCTACTCGGACCCGTCCGCGGGCGGCTGGGGCGGCGACGGCTCCTCGGGCTCGGACTTCGACTCCGACGACTTCGGCGGCGGGTTCGGCGACGGCGGAGGATTCGGCGGCGGGGACTTCGGGGGTGGGGGCGACTTCGGCGGAGGCTTCTGAACGCACCCACGGGTGCCGCCGGGCGGAGGCTCCCGCACCGCTTGTCCGCGCCGAGCGCGGTCCTTGTCCGGACCCGACCGCCACGGCATCGTAAGACGCCCACCATCCAAGGGAGTTGGCGAGCTCATGACGCAGTGGACCCTTCTCGACGACGCGCACGCCGCCTTGCGTGCGGCGATCCGCGATCTGCCGCAGTCCGACCTGGACGCACCGACCCCCTGCACGGAGTGGACCGTCACCCAGGTGATCCACCACGCGGCGGGCGACCAGCTCGGCTACGCGTCCGCGCTCACCGACGGCCCGGGTCCGACGTACAACCCGTTCGAGCCGCCCGCCGCCTTCGGCGAGCGCACCCCGGGCGACCTTGTCGAACCGGCCCTGCGCGCGGCGGCCGCTGCCTGGGCCACGGTCGACAAGGATGCTTCCGAGGTACGGGTGCCGATCCCGCCGGGCCTGCTCACGGCCGAGCTGGGAGCGGGCGCCTGTGCGCTGGACGCGGCGGTGCACGCCTGGGACATCGCGATGGCGACCGGCCGCCCCTCGCCGCTCACCGACGAACTGGCCGAGGCACTGCTGCCCACGGCCCGCGCGACGACCGAGGCGGTACGCGCCTTCGCGTACGGGCCGGCGCTGGAGGGTCCGGACGAGGACGGCCCGGCGGCGGTCCTCCTGCGCTATCTGGGCCGCAGCCCCGACTGGAAGCGGTAGGAACCGGTCCTGTATGGCCCCACACTCCATGTGGGGCCAGTCGAACCCTCCGTCGGCGTCGAGGGCTCAGGCGTTGCGGATCGCCGAGATGTCGAAGGTCAGCTTGATCTTGTCGGAGACCAGGACGCCGCCCGTGTCCAGCGCGGAGTTCCAGGTCAGGCCCCACTCGGAGCGGTGGAGCTCGGCCTTGCCCTCGAAGCCGACGCGCTCGTTGCCGAACGGGTCCTTGGCCACGCCGTTGAACTCCAGGTCGATCGTGAGCGGCTTGGTGACGTCCTTGATCGTGAGGTCGCCGGTGATCCGGTAGTCCTCGCCGCCGAGGGCCTCGGCGGAGGTGGAGCGGAAGGTCATGCCCGGGAACTTCTCGACGTCGAAGAAGTCGGCGCTCTTCAGGTGACCGTCACGGTCGCCCTGGCCCGTCTCGATGGACTCCATCTTCACGTCGATGGACGCGGTGGACTGCGACGGATCGCTGCCGTCCAGGTGCAGCGTGCCCTCGAAGTCCAGGAACGAGCCCTTGACGTTGGTGACCATCGCGTGGCGCGCCGTGAAACCGAGCGAGGTGTGCGCGGGGTCCAGCGTGTAGTCACCGGTGAGACCGGCCAGCTCCGGGTTGACGGCGGCGGGCGTGGTGTCGGTGGCGTCGTTCTTGCGGCCGAAGATTCCCATGATGTGCTCCTTGGGGACGCGTCCGCGGTGGTCTGCCGCGAACGAGGGAGGTGCGGAACCGGTCGGAGGGGCCGGGTCCCTTGATGTCTTCGACAGTAGACCCATTTGGTTTAACTTTCAACAGGTACGTCGAAAGGGCCCGGGACTCGACCCGCATGGAGTAACGTGCCCGCGCGTCGACCCTCGGTACGTCATTGTGTGACCTCTACAACGCGGCCACCCCTTGAGCAGTCGGGTCGCCTGCACTGAAGAGGGCTTCTGTCCGGGGGTACCAGGAAAACGGGCCGGAGACTGTGCGAAGTCGACGGACCGTTTCCGGGCAGGTGCTTCGTAAGGTCACTACATGACCGTTTTGGATGAGGCTGCTTTTGCCGGCGGCGAGCCCACTGACGCCCGCGGACGCGTGGCCGAGCTGCACGCGATCCGTGCCAAGGCCGTCGCAGGACCCAGCGAGAAGGCGACCGAGGCACAGCACGCCAAGGGCAAGCTGACCGCTCGGGAGCGCATCGAGCTGCTCCTGGACGCGGGCTCCTTCCAGGAGGTCGAGCAGTTGCGCCGGCACCGGGCGACCGGTTTCGGTCTGGAGAGCAAGAAGCCTTACACCGATGGTGTGATCACGGGTTGGGGCACGGTCGACGGCCGTACGGTCTTCGTCTACGCGCACGACTTCCGGATCTTCGGCGGGGCGCTGGGCGAGGCTCACGCCACGAAGATCCACAAGATCATGGACATGGCCATCGCGGCCGGTGCGCCGCTGGTCTCGCTGAACGACGGCGCGGGCGCCCGGATCCAGGAGGGTGTCTCGGCGCTCGCCGGTTACGGCGGCATTTTCCAGCGCAACACCAAGGCGTCCGGTGTCATCCCGCAGATCAGCGTGATGCTCGGCCCGTGCGCGGGCGGCGCGGCCTACAGCCCGGCTCTGACGGACTTTGTGTTCATGGTCCGCGAGACGTCGCAGATGTTCATCACCGGTCCGGACGTCGTGAAGGCGGTCACCGGCGAGGAGATCACGCAGAACGGGCTCGGTGGCGCGGATGTGCACGCCGAGACGTCCGGCGTCGCGCACTTCGCGTACGACGACGAGGAGACCTGCATCGCCGAGGTCCGCTACCTCATCGCGATGCTGCCCTCCAACAACCGCGAGAACCCCCCGGTCGTCGCCTCCGAGGACCCGGCCGAGCGCCGCTCGGACGTCCTGCTGGACCTGGTGCCCGCGGACGGCAACCGGCCGTACGACATGCACAAGGTCATCGAGGAGCTCGTCGACGACGGCGACTACCTCGAAATCCACGAGCGCTGGGCCCGCAACATCGTCTGCGCCCTGGCGCGTCTGGACGGCCAGGTCGTCGGCATCGTCGCCAACCAGCCGCAGACGCTCGCGGGCGTCCTGGACATCGAGGCCTCGGAGAAGGCCGCGCGATTCGTCCAGATGTGTGACGCCTTCAACATCCCGATCGTCACCCTTTTGGACGTACCCGGCTTCCTGCCCGGCGTCGACCAGGAGCACGGTGGAATCATCCGCCACGGCGCCAAGCTGCTGTACGCCTACTGCAATGCGACCGTTCCGCGGATCTCCCTGATCCTGCGCAAGGCGTACGGAGGTGCCTACATCGTCATGGACTCCCAGTCCATCGGTGCGGACCTGACGTACGCCTGGCCCACCAACGAGATCGCGGTGATGGGCGCCGAGGGTGCCGCCAACGTCATCTTCCGCCGGCAGATCGCGGCGGCCGAGGACCCGGAGGCGATGCGGGCGCGCATGGTCAAGGAGTACAAGGCCGAGCTGATGCACCCGTACTACGCGGCCGAGCGTGGCCTCGTCGACGACGTCATCGACCCCGCCGAGACCAGGTCCGTCCTGATCTCCTCCCTGGCGATGCTGCGCAACAAGCACGCCGATCTGCCCTCGCGCAAGCACGGCAACCCGCCGCAGTGACGCGGCGCCCCCGACCTCTCGCCTTCCCTCCCCCTACGGAGAACCGAACCCCATGAGTACCTCTCCTGCCGAGAACCTCCTCCGCGTCGAGAAGGGGCATGCCGAGCCCGAGGAGCTGGCCGCCATCACGGCGATCCTGCTCGCGCGTGCGGCGGTGTCGTCCGATGCTCCTGCTCCGTCCCGTGGCCGTTCCAAGGCCGGCTGGCGCCGCCTGGAACGCACACCGGGCTTCCGCGCCCCGCACTCCTGGCAGGGCTGAGCCTGCTCCGCCCCGTGCCCCTTTGCTGGGGGTGCGGGGCATTTCTTTTTCCCCCACCCCGCCCCTTCCCGAAACTGGGGGCTTCGCCCCCAGACCCCCTTTCGCGCTGAACGCGCTCGTCCTCAATCGCCGGACGGGCTAAATATTTAGCCCGTCCGGCGATTGAGGACATCCGAACGAAGTTCGGATCCGGGGT
>NZ_JBITIG010000012.1:0-287180 GCF_044458745.1 Streptomyces sp. NPDC050418 | reverse complement strand
ATCGCGAAGGAGCTGCCCATGGAGTACGCCCTGGAGCTCAACCGGCTGATCGAGCTGCAGATGGAGGGCGCGGTCGGTTAAGGCCCCCGGGCCGGGGGGGGGGGGGGGGGGGGGGCCCCGCCCCCCCCCCCCCCCCCCCCCCCACCCCGCATCGTCCGCCGGCGCCGGTCAGGCGTCCGTCTTCGCGCCGGACTCCGGCTCCGCCTCGGTCTCGGCGTGCAGGCTCATCGGCCCGTAGATCTTCGTCGTGTCCTCGAAGAGGTGCACCTGGTCGGCGCCGCCGGCCAGGAGTTCCTTCCAGTACTCGCCGATCCAGGACTCCGCGTCGCCCTGTGTGGTGAACTCGTCGGGGGCCACGGCCGGTTCGACCTCGGTGCCGTCGGCCTTCTCGAACCGCCACGTCCATGCGCTCATGCACAGCCTCCAAAGATCCGTTCGGCAACCGAAGGCCAGGTGGGCGCGCCACCGGACCGAGGATCAGCCTATCCGGGCGCGCACGACCCGGACCGACGCGGGAGGATCGCCCTGTGGAACTGACTCTGCTCGGCACCGGCGCCCCGGCCGGACTGCCCCGCCCCGACTGCCCCTGCGCGGCCTGCGCCAGTGCGCTCGGCGCCTTCGCGCGCTCCGCCACGGCGCTGCTCGTGGACGGCGTCCTGCTGCTCGACCTCACCCCGGGCGCCGCGTTCGCCGCGGCCCGCTCGGGGCACTCGCTCGCGGCGGTGCAGCAGGTGCTGCTCACGCATCCGAACGGCGGCCCGGCCGTCGAGCACCCGGCCGGACTGCCGCGCGCGGGCCGCGTCCCGGACGGCGCCGAGCTGGCGCTGCTCGACGGGCACCGGGTGCGGGCGCTCGCCCTGGACGCGCCCGGCACGGGGTACGAAGTGACCGGGCCCGACGGTGAGTCGGTGCTGTATCTGCCGCCCGGGACCGCTCCCGCGGGCGAGGTCGAGCGGCCGGAACCGTACGACATGGTCCTCCTCGACGTGCTCGGCCGGCCGGACGCGCTGGCCAAGCTGCGGGCGGGCGGTGCGGTGGCGGCGACCACGGACGTGCTCGCGGTCCACATCGACCATGACACCCCGCCGGGGCCGGAGCTGGACCGCCGGCTCGCCGCGGCCGGGGCGCGTGCGGTGCGGGACGGTACGACGGTGGTGGTCGGCGAGTACCACGCCGTACCGGATCTGCCGCGCCGCACGCTGGTGCTCGGCGGTGCGCGCTCGGGCAAGTCGGTGGAGGCCGAGCGGCGTCTGGAAACCTTCCCCGAGGTCGTGTACGTGGCGACGGGCGGGGTGCGGGACGGGGACGCCGAGTGGGCGGACCGGATACGGCTGCACCGTGAACGCCGCCCCGGTTCCTGGCGGACCCTCGAGACCTGCGACCTCGTGCCCCTCCTCCAGGAGGACGGACCGCCGCTCCTCGTCGACTGTCTGTCGCTGTGGCTTACGGACGCGATGGACAAGGTGGAGGCCTGGGACGACGCGAAGTGGGCGGCGGGCGGCGACCGCGCGCTGCGCGAGCAGGTGGCCCAACTGGTGGGCGCGGTCCGGCAGTCGGCGCGCACGGTGGTCGCCGTGTCGAACGAGGTGGGCTCGGGTGTGGTGCCCGCGACCGCGTCGGGCCGCCGCTTCCGTGATGAACTCGGGCGTCTCAACGCGGCGTTCGCGAGTGAGTGCGAGCATGTGCTGCTCGTGGTGGCGGGGCAGGTGCTGGTGCTGCGCGGGTGAGGCGGCGGGCGGGTCCGTGAGGTGAGGCGGACCCGCCCCGCCGTTCACCAGCCGGACGCCGTGTAGATGACCTCACCGGCCTGCGGGTCGCCCCAGGCCAGTTCGCGCAGCAGCGCGCGCACGCCGTCGTCGGGGTCGATCAGCTCGATCCCGCGCCGCGCGTAGTCGGCGCTCTGCTCCGGGCCGACCATGCCGTCGTGCGCCCCGGTCGGCGCCCACGGACCCCAGTGCACCGTCAGCGCGCGGGTGCCGGTGGCGTCCTGCCAGCGGTGGCCGATGCGGGCGAGGGCGTCGTTCGCGGCGGTGTAGTCGATCTGGCCGGGGTTGCCGAGGACGGCGGCGAGGGAGCCGAACAGGACCGTGAAGCGCGGCAGCCGGGGCAGCCGGTGCATGGCGGCGAGCAGCACGCGTGCACCGTCCACCTTGGTGCCGTAGACCCGCCGGAACGAGTCCGGGTCCTTCGCGGCGAGCGGCCGGTCCTCGACGACGCCGGCCGCGTGGATGACGCCGTCGATCCGCCCGTACACGGTGTACGTCTCCTTGACGGCCTGCTGCACGGCCTCCGCGTCCCGGACGTCGACGGCCCGGTAACCGGCCGTGCCGCCCGCGTCGTGGATCTCGGCGAGCGTGGCGGCGATCTCGCGCTGGGCGAGGATGACGGACGCGGTCCGCTCGACCGTCTCGGGAGCGAGTCCGCCGCGCGCGGTGAGCGCGGCGCGCAGGGCCTCGCGGCCGCGGGCGTCGGGGAACTCGTCCGGTACGTCCGGGAGTTCCGTACGTCCGAGGAGCTCGATACGGCAGCGTGAGGCGGCGGCGAGCGCCACGGCGCAGCGGGCCGTGATGCCGCGGGCGCCGCCGGCGATCACGACGACGGAGTCCGGGCCGAGTCCGAGCGCGGACGCCTCGGCGACGCATCTGCCGCCGTCCGCGGACTCCGGCAGACTCAGGCCCTGCTCCTGCACGGCGATCCCGTGGCGTTCGCGCGGGGTGCGGCGGACGACGGGCTCGCGGTCCGGTGCGAGCAGTTCCTCGACGATCATCTCGGCCTGCTCGGCGGCGCCGCGGCTGCCGTCGATCTCCACGCTGCGGGCGATGGTGTCCGGGTACTCGCAGGCGACCGTACGGAAGAACCCGTCGAGTCCGCTGGTGTCCTTCGCGTACCGCGCGGCGAGCAGCCAGCGCGGGGCGCGGCTCAGCGCGGCCCGGAACAGCGGGAACGCGCCGGGCAGCACGGGCTCGGCCCCGTCGGCGAGCGCGCCGACGTGGATCAGTCCGTCCATGCTCCCCTGATGCGCCTCCAGGTCATCGCCCGCCCGCGAGGCGATGGCCCCGAGCACGGTCAACCGCGTCACCAGCGCCTGCGCCACGGCCGTCCCGTCCCCGACCAGCACAAACCGCTTCCCCCGCAGATCCTGCGCCGCTGCGGCACCGGGGGCGGGCGCCGGGGTGAGGCGGGTGAGGGTGAGGCGGTGGCGGGTGGGGGCGGAGAGGGTGGGGCGGGGGGCGGGGGCCTCGGTGGCGGGGTGGAGGTCGGGCTCCGGGTCGAGATCGATGTCGATGTCGAAGTCGGGATCGGGGTCGGGGTCGGAGTCGGGGTCGGAGTCGGAGGTGAGGTCGGGGCCGGTGGTTGCCTCGGGCTCGGGCTCGCGTACGAGGTCAGCCTCCTCCGGCTGTACGAGGTCAGCCTCCTCCGGCTGTACCGGAGTCGGGTCCTGTGGCCGCACAGGGCTCACGTTCTCCGGGCGTACGGGGGTGAAGTCCCGCAGCAGTGCGGGCTGCGGCTCCGTGAGCGGGGCCTGGGGCTCGCTGTCGGCCGGACGGTGCGGCACGGGTGCGTCCGAGGCCGGCGGTTCCATGGGGGTGGGTGCGGTGACGGCCTCGGTGCCGGACGTCATGCGTACGGCGGCGGCATCGGGCGCACTGTCGATCCAGGCGGGGTCTTCGGTGAGGTCTCCGATGAAGAGACCGTGGGGGTGGAGCAAGGCACTGCGAACCCTGCGCGCTGTGGCGAGCGGGGCGGGTGCAACCGGAGTCGCGGCGGTGGCAGCGGCGCCCGACTGCGCCACGGACGGCTCATGCCCCGGTTCGACGTCAGTGATCAGCACAGCGGATACCGGTACGGGTGAAGTCAGGGCCGCAGCGGCGGCGGTAGCGGCAAGGGCACCCCAGTGCGCCGCGGACGGCTCCCGCCCCGGCCCGGTGTGGGCGGTTGGATTCGCGAGTGCGAGTGCGAGTGCGGGTGCGGTCTCGGCCGGAGTGTCCGCCGGTGCCGCCGATACGGCCTCCTCGGCCACCGACGGGTCCGCCGTCCCCGAGTCCGCCCCGCCGAAGTACGCCACCAGCGCATCCCGCTGAGCGGTCAGCGTCTCCCTCGTGTTCTGGAGGAACTCCCGCAGCAATACCTCGCGTTCGCCGGGCTGCGAGCCCGAACCGTGGTCGAGCCAGGCTGCCGCTGCCGCGGACGGACGTGGCAGGGCCACCACGGGGGTGCCGTCGGCTGTGCGGATCAGATGGGTGTCGACCGTCCAGGCGGGGCGTCGCGGCGCGGTGGTGGGGAGCGTGGCGCGGTCCGTGAGGAGGCGGTCCGCCGTTACGGGGACGCCGGCCGCGAACAGCCGGGCCAGCGCTTCGAGGTGTCCGCGCAGTCCCGCGCCGGGCCGCGGTTCGAACGGTACGGCGGTGTGCGGCCGTTCGCCGAGGATCTGGCCGACCAGACCGGTCAGGACGGTCCCGGGCCCGGCCTCGACGAAGACCCGCGCCCCGGCGTCGTACATCGCCTCGATCTGCTCGGCGAAGCGCACGGGTGCGCCGATCTGCTCGGCGAGCTGGACCCGTACGTCCGCGGGCGAGGACCCGTACCGCGTACCGGTGCGGTTCGCCCAGACCGGGAACTCGGGCGCGCGCACCGCGTACCCGGCGAGCGCCGCCGAGAAGCGCGGCACCGCGCGGGCCACGAGCGGGCTGTGGAAGGCGCAGGCGACGGGGAGCGGGCGGGCGGGGAGCCCGGCCGCGTTGAGCGCTTCGACGGCGCGGCCGACGGCCTGTGTCGGACCCGAGATCACGGTCCGCGCGGGCGCGTTGTGGTGCGCGGCGACGACCTGGTCGGCGAGTCCGGAGCGTACGACGACCTGTCCGGTCTCCTCCGCGGAGGCCGCGACCGCGGCCATCGCGCCGGGATCGTCGCCGAGGGCGGCGGTGACCGCCTCGGCCCGCGCGCGGCTGAGCCCGGCGAGCACGGCGGAGTCGATGCTTCCGGCGGCGCAGAGGGCGACCAGCTCGCCGTACGAGTGCCCGCCCGCCAGGTCGGGCCGTACGCCCGCGAGCGTCAGGACGTCGTACGCGGCGAGCGAGACGGCGCCGAGCGCGGGCTGCGCGTGCCGGGTGTCGGTGAGGCGGGCGTGCTGCGCGGCGCGCTCGTCGGCGTCGCGCGCTGCGGGCGGGAAGAGCACGTCGGCAGGGAGGCCGAGCAGATGCCGCTGGGTCGCGGGGAACGCCGTGAACACCTCGGCGAGCATCCCGGGCCGCTGGCTGCCCTGGCCGGGGAAGAGGAACGCGACCTTGTGGTCGGCGTCCTCGGCGACGGCGTCAGGGTCCGCCGGGAAGACCCCCGCGGTCCGCTTGCCGTCCAGCAAGTCCCGTAGAAGCGAAGGCAGTTGGGCAACGGAGTCGGCGACGACCGCGCCGAGGGTGCCCGTCCCCGCGCTCCGGGCCGCCACGAGCGCCAGGTCCCGCAGCCGCCAGGTGCCGGACGCGGCGAGGGCGATCAGTTCCTCGGCGGCCTCGCGGCTGCGCAGCACGAACAGTTCGGCGGGCCACTGCGCGGCGCCCTGCCGGGGCGGTGCCCCGCCGTCGAATGCCTTCAGGACGACATGGACGGCGGTGCTGCCGGAGGCGCCGACAGCGGCGACGCGGCGCGAAGGCCGCTCGGTCCACGGCAGTGCGTGCTCATGGAGCTCGGTGGGCGGGCGCACCCCGGTGTGCAGGGCGAGCGCGGCCTTGATGAGTCCGGCGAGGCCCGCGGCGCGCCCGGTGTGCCCGATCCGCGAGGCCGCCGAGTCGATGACGCAGGAGCCGGGCTCGGCGCCCGCGGCTTCGAACACCTCGGACAGGGCCGCGAGTTCAGCGTCCGCGACGGCCGTGGGGGTCTCCACGAGGCCGACGTCGGCGGGTGAGACACGGGCCTGGGCGTGGGCGCGCCCCAGGGCGGTGCGCCCTGCCTCGGGGCGCGGGCCGGACCCCGGCCCCTCCCCCGCCGAGCCGATGCCCTTGATGACCGCGTAGATCCGGTCACCGTCCCGCTCGGCGTCCGCGCGCCGCTTGAGCACGACGCACGCGACGCCCTCGCGGGGCACGCCGCTGTCCGTGTCCGTGCCCGTTTCCATGACGACGCCGTCGTGCACCTCGGCGCCACCGCACAGCGCGACGTCCGCGGCGCCGCTCGTCAGCTCCTTGCAGGCCGCGTCGAGGGCCATGAGCGAGGAGGCGGAGCCGGCGTCGACGGTGAAGCCCGCGCCGCCGAGGCCGAGGCGGCCGGCGATCCGGCCGGACAGGACGGTGTCGCCGCCGGACGCGGCACCGAACACCACGCATGTACGCCCGCGCGGGAACTCCTTGCGGTCGAGGCCCGCGTCCTCCAAGGCGTGCCGGGCGGCTTCGAGGGCCAGCAGCTGGACCGGTTCGATCTCCGCGAGGGCGTCCGGCTCGATTCCGTACGCGAGCGGGTCGAAGCCGACCGGAGCCAGGAAGCCGCCGTTCGCCGCCGGGGAGCCGTCCCGCGTGCCGTCGCCCTGCGCCTCGCCGTCCTCCCCCGCGAGGATCCCCGCCCAGTAGGCGTCGAGGTCGGGGGCGCCGGGGAACATCGCGGACAGGCCGACGACGGCCACATCCAGCGCGGCCGGCACCGGGCGCTCCTCCACCGTGCCGACCTTGGCCACGCGGAGCCGGGCCGCGCGCCGCGCGTAGTACGCGGCCGCGCCGTCGCCGACTCCGTGGTGCAGCGCGGCGACGGTGGTGGTCGCGGCGCGCAGCACCGCCACCTCCCCGGCCGCGAACAGGCCCTCGCGGAGCCGGCGTTCCTCGTCCACGTCGACGAGTTCGTCGCCGACGCGCTCGATGCCCTTGCCCGCGATCCGCAGCCGGGCCGTGTTCAGCCGCTCCATCTCCTCGTGGGCCTGCCGTTCCGGGACGCCCTGCGCGCGCAGTTCTTCCTTGTACGTCTCGTACGCCGCCGTGAACGCGCTCGGGACGCAGCGCGTGGCGTGCCCGGGTGCGGTGTGCAGGAGCACGGTGGAGTCGGCGGCCAGAACGGCCTGCTGGAACAGCGGTCTGATCGCCCCGCGGTCCACGGCCTCCTCGGTGAAGAGGTACGCGGTGCCCATGAGCACACCGGTCGCGGCGCCGCGTTCCGTGAGGGGCGCGGCGAGTGCGGCGACCATGGCGGCGGAGCGCTCGTCGTGGATGCCGCCGGCGAAGAGGATCTGGAGCGCGGCCGGGTCCTCGTCGTCGTGCGCGTCCAGGAAGTCTTCCAGTACGGCGAGTTGGGCCTCCCAGAGCGGGAAGCTGTTGCGCGGTCCGACGGGCCCGCCGCATTCGGCGCCTTCGAGGACGAAGCGGCGCGCGCCCGCGGCGAGGAACTCCTCGAGCAGCCCGGACGAGGGGGCGTGCAGGAAGGTGGCGACGCCCTCGGCCTCCAGCTCGGCGGCCTGCGCGGGGCGGCCGCCCGAGAGGACGGCATGGCTGGGGCGCAGTTCGCGTACGGCGTCGAGCTGGGCGGTACGGACCTCCTCGGGCGCGAAGCCGAGCAGGCCGACGCCCCAGGGGCGGTCGCCGAGCGCCTCGCGCGTGCGCTCCATCAGGGCGCGGGTCTGCTCCTCGCCGGTCTGCGGGAGCGCGAGGAACGGGAGTCCGCCGCCGTCCGCGACGGCCGCGGCGAAGCCGGCCTGGTCGCTGACGTGGGCCATCGGGCCCTGGGCGACGGGCAGTGCGGTACCGAGGGCGCGGCACATGGCGGTGCCGCCGCGCAGGGCCGAGGTGTCGGCGTGCGCGGCCTCGTCGATACCGTTGCGCACCGCTGCGACCGCGGCCGCGACGGTCCCGTACTTCTCGGCGAACCGGGCCGCGAGGAAAGCGTCCTGGCCGAGCGGCAGCGGCTGGTCGCGCAGGGCCGGGGCGAGGCCGGGGCGGCGGCGGTCGAGGACGCGGCGGCCCTCGACGACCACGCTCTCGGAACCGTCCGCGGTCCGCAGGAACCGCGCGACCATGTCGTCGGTGTCGCTCTCCTCCAGGAGGGCGAGCTGCACATCGAGGACGACACCGGCCGCGCCGGCGACGACCGCGGCGGCAGCGGTACGGGGCCCGATTCCGCCGCAGGCCCAGACGGGAACGGTCTCGCCGACCTCCCCCACCACCTGCTGCAGCAGTACGAAGGTCGACAACTCCCCGGCCTCACCGCCGCATTCACTGCCCCGCACGACGATCCCCGCCGCGCCTTCACGCACGGCGTGCGCGGCCTCGGCGGCGCTGCGGACCTCGACGAGGACGGTGGGCGCGGGGACTTCGGGGACGCCCCAGGGGGCGTCGGGGGCGAGCAGGACGGTGTGCGGACCCGCGGGGTCGCGCAGTTCGTCGGGGTCGAGCCCGGGGTGCGCGCCGATCCGCACACCGAAGGCTCCCGGGGCCCAGGCACGGGCGAGCGCGAGGGCCTCGCGGGCCCGGCGCCCGCCACCGCCGAGGTCCAGGACACCGAGCCCGCCGGCCCGGGCAACGGCGGCAACGAGCCGCACGTCCGGCGCACCGAACGGGCTGACGCCGATAACGGTCTGCGTCTGCGTCACGGAAGCGGGCTCCTCTGATAGGCACGAAACAGTACGACAATCCGACTCAAAGCGGAACGTAAGGGATCCCTTGACCCACTGCAATGACCCCCTCGTCGGGGGTGCTTCGCATGGCGTAACAGGGGGAGCTGTTGGGGGTTGAGGGGGCGTCAGGGACGACCGCTCCCTGGGCCCCCCTCGACCGTGGCGGAGACGGCAACCCGGCCCCGGTAACCTTCACCCGCATGAGCGCGCTGAATCTCGATGACTTCGCCGACCTGATCGAGCGCCCCGACGGCGGCGTACGACGCGACGCCGAGGAGCGGCGAGCCAAGTTCGCCGTACCCCCCGGCGCCCTCGGCCGCCTCGACGAGCTCGGCGAGTGGCTCGCGGCGGCCCAGGGCTCCGTACCCGTGAAGCCCGTACGCCGGCCGAAGGTGCTGCTGTTCGCGGGCGATCACGGCATCGCCGAGCTCGGCGTGTCCGCCCGCGAACCGGGCACCGCGCACGAACTGGTGCGCGCCGTGCTCGACGGTTCGAGCCCGGTGGCCGTCCTCGCACGCCACGCCGACGTCCCCGTACGCGTCGTGGACCTCTCGCTCGACGCCGACCCCGCGTCGCTGCCCGCCGAGATCGCCGGCCACCGCGTGCGCCGCGGTTCGGGCCGGATCGACATCGAGGATGCCCTCGCTCCCGAGGAGGCCGAGGCCGCCGTCCGCGCGGGCATGGCCATCGCCGACGAGGAGGCCGACGCCGGGACGGACCTGGTCGTACTCGGCGACCTGAGCGTCGGCGGCACCACCCCCGCCGCGGTCCTGATCGCCGCGCTCTGCGGCACCGACGCGTCCGTGGTGACCGGCCGCGGCGGCCGCCCCATCGACGACCTCGCCTGGATGCGCAAGTGCGCCGCGATCCGCGACACCCTGCGCCGTGCCCGCCCCGTCCTCGGCGACCAGCTGCAGCTCCTGCAGACCGTCGGCGGCGCCGACCTCGCCGCCCTCACCGGCTTCCTGCTGCAGAGCGCGGTCCGGCACACCCCGGTGATCCTCGACGGCGTCGTCTCCGGCGCCGCCGCCCTCGTCGCCCAGCGCGTCGCGTTCCGTGCGCCCGACTGGTGGCTGGCCGGGCAGACCAGCGGCGAGCCGGGCCAGGCCAAGGCCTTCGACCGGCTCGCCCTCGAACCGCTGCTCACCCACGACGTGACCGCGGGCGAGGGCACGGGCGCCCTGCTCGCCCTGCCCCTGGTCCGCTCCGCCGCAGCGCTCGCCGCGGAACTTCCCGTACAGGAAGAGCCCGCACAGGACGAGCTCGTACAGGACGAGCCCGTAGAGGAAGAGCCCGTACAGAAGGACCCCGCCGAGCAGGAGAAGCCCGCCGAAGACGCGGAGTCCGAGCCCGCCTGAGGACCCGTCACCCCTGAACAGCACGGCGCCACCTGACCCCGTAATGCCCGATTCGCCCCATAGGATCCCGTTCCATGGGAGAGGCCGGACGTGAGTCAGGGACCGCCGCCGGAGCACGCGCGGCGGCGCACCGCAGACGGGCGGCGGCGTTCGCCGTCTGGTATCTGCGGGGCGTCGCGTTCCTCAACTTCCTGAGCGCGTTCTGGGTCTCCTTCGCCCAGGACCTGCGCCGCCACAACACCGATGACTTCTTCACCCCGTACCTGCTGACCGCGGGCTTCGCCTCCGGTCTCTTCACGCTCTTCCTCGCCATCACGATGCGCCGCCGCAAGCGCGCCGCCTGGATCCTCAACTCCGTGCTCAGCGGCGCCTTCCTGGCGCTCTTCGCGTTCGCGATGCTCTTCGAGGAGATCCGCCGTCATCCGCAGAACTGGGTGTCGCTCGGTCTGACGGCCCTGTTCGTCGCGGCGCTTGCGCTCGGCCGCAGCGAGTTCTACGCGAAGGGCGACCGCGCCAACCCGAGGCTGGCCGCGATCGTGGGCGCGGGCGGTCTGCTCGGCACCTCGCTGCTGGCCGCGCTCCTGGTCACCGTCACCGACCAGAGCCACAGGGCCGGATTCCTGGAGCGCTGGCGCTACGGCACGGCCCGGCTCGTCTCGCTCGCCGCCGACGAGTCCCATCCGACGATCACCACCCCCGGCTGGGTCGACATCTCGATCAATGTCCTCAGCACGGCCCTGCTGCTCGCGATCCTGTACGCCGCGTTCCGCTCGCGCCGCGCCGTCGACCCGCTGACCGAGGACGACGAGAAGCGGCTGCGCGAACTCCTCGACCGCCAGGGCGAACGCGACTCCCTCGGCTACTTCGCGCTGCGCCGCGACAAGAGCGTGATCTGGTCCCCGAGCGGCAAGGCCGCCGTCGCCTACCGCGTCGTCAGCGGCGTCTCGCTCGCGTCCGGCGACCCGATCGGCGACCCCGAGGCCTGGCCCGGCGCGATCGAGCCGTGGCTGGCCGAGGCGCGCGAGCACGGCTGGGCACCGGCGGTGATCGGGGCGAGCGAGGAGGGCGGCACGATCTACGCGCGGCACGGGCTCGACGCGCTGGAGCTCGGAGACGAAGCGCTCGTGGAGACATGCGCCCGCGGCGGAGCCGCAGATGGACACTTCACGCTGGAGGGGCGTGCGATGCGCACCGTCCGCCAGGCCCACAACCGCGTCCAGCGCGCCGGCTACCGGGTCCGGATCCGGCGGCACGAGGACATCCCGGCCGACGAGCTCACGTATCTCCTCCGGAGGGCCGACGACTGGCGCGACGGCGCCACCGAGCGCGGCTTCTCGATGGCGCTCGGACGGCTGGGTGACCCGCAGGACGGGCGGTGCGTGATGGTCGAGTGCACGGACGGCACGGGCGGGTTGAGGGCGCTGCAGTCGTTCGTGCCGTGGGGCCCGAAGGGGCTGTCGCTGGATCTGATGCGGCGTGACCGCGACGCGGACAACGGCCTGATGGAGTTCATGGTCATCGAACTCCTGCGGCGCTCGGGCGACATCGGCATCGCACAGGTCTCCCTCAACTTCGCGATGTTCCGCTCGGTCTTCGAACGCGGCGCACGGATCGGCGCGGGCCCCGTGCTGCGGATGTGGCGCTCGCTCCTGAGTTTCTGCTCGCGCTGGTGGCAGATCGAGTCCCTGTACCGGGCCAACGCGAAGTACCGGCCCATCTGGGAGCCGCGCTTCCTGCTCTTCGAGAAGAGCGGCGACCTGCTGCGGATCGGGGTCGCGGCGGCCCGCGCCGAGGGGTTCCTGGAAGCTCCCGGGTTGCCCAAGTGGCTGCACCGGCGCCACTTGGAATCCCGCCGGTGAACCTCCTTCGGAAGTTCGTACGGGCGGAATGGGGGGCTCTGTACCGGGCCGTTCGCGACGGCCTCGCGGCCAAGAAATGGCGCGCGATCCCGGTCACGCTGGCGGCGGTCTGCCTCACCGCGCTGCTCCAGTACATCCAGAACCAGGAGTGGGGCTACCAGTTCGTCCAGAACATCGGCTCCGTACGCGCCGAGGAACCCCTCTGGCTCGCGCTCCTGCGCACCCCGCTCTCCCTCTTCGTACCGGCCCTCGACCTGCCGGTGTGGGGAGCGCTCGGCCAGATCCTGCTCGTGTTCGGGATCGCGGAGATCGCGCTCGGCCGGCGGCGGATGCTCGTCATCGGATACGTGGCCACCCTGGCCGGGACGCTGTACGCGCGGTTCGGGATCTGGCTCGGCGAGGACCGGCCGCTCGGGCTGCCCGCCTCGGACGCCCAGGTCGTCGACACGGGCCCGTCGGCCGCGGTGGTGGGCCTGGCCGTGTACGTGTGCTGGCGCTACCGGGCCTGGTGCACGATGGCGCTGGTGATCGGGGCGATGGTCGCCGAGACGCTGATCGACGACAACCTCGCGGGCCGCGAGCATCTCGCCGCGATCGTCGCGGTACTGCTGCTGTGCGCCGTATCCGCGCTGCGTCAGCGCCGGCGCTCGGGCATGTGGTCGGGGCCGGGCGCGGGATCCGGGTCGACCACGGCGCTGCGCCGCGGCTCCGGGTCGAAACGGCCGCCGAGCAGTTCCTGAACCTTGCGCCGCGGCTTCGACCAGCGGCGGTCGTGGTGGAAGGCGCGCAGGGCGCCGCGGGAGCGGGCGCGCGGACGGTTCTTGTAGAAGAGCTTCCACCAGGGCGAACCCGGGCGGGCCAGCCGGATGGCGCCGAACATCGCGACGAACGGCACGACGATGCCGAACATCGCCATCCGCGGCTTGCCCTTGGCGAGCGCGATCAGGGCGAAGAAGAAGTTCGTCGCGGTGTTCATCACGACGAAGACGCGGCTGTGCCGTTCCTCGGTGGTGAGTTCATTGACGCCGAACGGCAGGAAGCCGCCGAGCACCAGCGCGACCAGGGCCGCGGTGAGCACCACGATCTCGACGCTCTTGCGGCCCGCCTCGCTCCAGTACACGTCGTCGAGATGCAGGATCAGCGCGAACTCGTCGAGGACGAGACCGGCCCCGAGCCCGAAGATCACCGCCGAGGCCAGCGAGCCGAAGCTGTGCCGGCCCGCGGCGACGGCACCGAAGCCGCCGATGATCGTGAGGATGATGCCGGGCACCACGTGGTGGATGTGCAGATCGCCGGCCTTCACGTTCCCGAAGGGGCCTTTGCCCGCGCGGATCATCCGCGTGATGATCCGGGTCACCAGGAACGACAGGACGAACGAGACAAGCGCGAGCAGCAGCGGCAGCTTCCCCGGTTCGACGATGTTCCGGTACCACCAGTGACTCACGCCACGGCCTCCCGATATGCCCGCTTCTGTCTGGTAAGGGCCATTTAACGCGCTACGGCGGCGGTTAGCCTGCCGCGGTGACGCAACAGGACCCCGCCCCCCTCTCCGCCGGTGTGCGCTTCGCCTTCGGCACCCTGACCGTCCTGCCGGTACGCGTGGAGCGGTGGGACCGGGCCGCCGCACGCGTCGGCATGCTGTGCGCGCCGCTCGCGGGCCTGGTCGTCGGCCTCTGCTCGGCGGCGGCCGGCGGAGCGCTGCTGCTCCTGGGCGCGGGCCCGCTGCTCGCCGCGGTCGCGACGGCGGCCGTCCCCGCGGTACTCACCCGGGCGCTGCATCTGGACGGGCTCGCGGACACGGCGGACGGCCTCGGCAGCGCGAAGCCGGCCGACGAGGCGCTCGCCATCATGAAGCGCTCGGACATCGGCCCGTTCGGCGTGGTCACCCTGCTGTTCGTCCTGCTCGCGCAGGTCGCGGTGTTCTTCCAGGTGTACGAGGAGCGGGGCTGGGCGGCCGGAGCGGTCGCGGCGACCGTGGCCCACGTCGCGGGCCGCACGGCCCTGACCCTGGCGTCCCGCCCGTCCGTACCCGCCGCCCGGCCGGAGGGCCTGGGCGCGGCGGTCGCCGGAACGGTCCCGCTGCAGTCCGCGGCACTCGTCGCCGCCCTGGTCACCTGCCTCGCGGCCGCGGCCGGTCACGGCACGGTCGGCGTCCTGCACGGGGCACTCGCGGTACTGGGCGCACTCGCCCTCGGCGAACTCCTGCTGCGCCGGTGCGTACGACGCTTCGGCGGGATCACCGGGGATGTGTTCGGGGCGGTGGCGGAGGTGGCGGTGACGGGGGCGTTGGTGGTGTCGGCACTCGGCTGACGGCACGTCCCGCGTGGTGCCCAGCGCCCACCCCGTACCGATAATCCCTGCCGCAGACGCCCCGCAACCACCGCAAGCGTAGGCTCACCAAGGGACACCACCCCGAAAACCAACAGAAGAGAGAACTCACCACCGTGACTGCTCTGAGCCTCAGCACCGCCGCCGCCGTCGGCCTGAAGGCCGACGCACTCGTCGTCGGAGTCGCCAAGGGCGACAAGGGCCCGGTCGTCGCCCCCGGCGCCGACACCGTCGAGAAGGCCTTCGGCGGCAAGCTCGCCACCGTCCTCGAGACCCTCGGCGCCTCGGGCGGCGAGGGCGAGGTCACCAAGGTTCCCGCGCCCGACGGCGTGAAGGCCCCGCTCGTGCTCGCGGTCGGTCTCGGTGCGGCGGCGGAGAAGGACGGATCGTTCGACGCCGAGGCGCTGCGCCGCGCGGCCGGTGCCGCCGCCCGCGCCCTGACCGGTACGAAGAAGGCCGCGTTCGCGCTGCCCGTCGACGGCGACGGTGCGGTGCAGGCGATCGGCGAGGGCGCGCTGCTCGGCGCGTACTCCTTCGACGCGTACAAGGAGAACGGCGCGGCCAAGTCCGCGAAGTCCTCGAAGAAGGACGCCGCCAAGGGCCCGCTCGGCGAGGCCGTGATCCTGGGCTCGCGCGACAAGGCCGCGAAGGCCGCGATCGAGCGCGCCACCGCCGTGGCCGAGGAGCTCAACCGCGCCCGCGACCTGATCAACACCCCGCCGAACGACCTCAACCCGGAGGCCTTCGCGGCCGTCGCGCAGGCTGCGGCCAAGGAGCACGGCCTCAAGGTGCAGGTGCTCGACGAGAAGGCGCTCACCAAGGGCGGCTACGGCGGCATCCTCGGCGTCGGTGCCGGTTCCGCCTCCGCACCGCGCCTGGTGAAGCTCTCCTACACGCACGCCAAGGCGAAGAAGCACCTCGCCTTCGTCGGCAAGGGCATCACGTACGACTCGGGCGGCATCTCGCTGAAGCCGGCCGGCCACAACGAGACGATGAAGTGCGACATGAGCGGTGCCGCCGCCGTGTTCGCCGCCGTCGTCGCGGCCGCCCGTCTCGGCCTCGAGGTCAACGTCACCGGCTGGCTCGCGCTCGCCGAGAACATGCCGTCGGGCTCCGCGACCCGTCCCGGCGACGTCCTGCGGATGTACTCGGGCAAGACCGTCGAGGTCCTCAACACCGACGCCGAGGGCCGTCTCGTCCTGGCCGACGCGCTGGCCAAGGCCTCCGAGGACAAGCCCGACGCGATCGTGGACGTCGCGACGCTGACCGGCGCGATGATGGTGGCGCTCGGCTCGCGCACCTTCGGGATCATGGCGAACGACGACGCGTTCCGTACCTCCGTGTACGAGATCGCCGAGGAGTCGGGCGAGCCGGCGTGGCCGATGCCGCTGCCCGAGCACCTGGTCAAGGGCATGGACTCGCCGACCGCCGACATCGCCAACATGGGCGAGCGGATGGGCGGCGGCCTGGTGGCCGGTCTGTTCCTGCGCGAGTTCGTCGGCGAGGGCATCACCTGGGCGCACCTCGACATCGCGGGCCCGGCCTTCAACGAGGGCGCGCCGTTCGGCTACACGCCGAAGGGCGGCACGGGTACGGCGGTCCGCACGCTCGTCGCCCTGGCCGAGCGCACGGCGGCCGGTGACCTGGGCTGATCTCGCCTGTCCCCCGCGTGACCTGCGGCCCCGGGCCTCGTGCCCGGGGCCGTTCGCGTGCGCCGGGGACCCTTGTGTGATCGATCAAACGTCTTGCACTGTGGCCCGACGTCCCGCTCACGCCCGACAAGTGCGAAGATGGCCTGTGGCAGGACAGGGCCCCCACCACAGGGCCGAAGGTACAAGCGGCCGAACACCAGCCGCCGCGCGGTCAGTGAGGACCGGCGTACGGCGCACAGCATGGAGGACGTGACGTGGCGAACGACGCCAGCACCGTTTTCGACCTAGTGATCCTCGGCGGCGGTAGCGGCGGATACGCCGCGGCTCTGCGCGCCGCTCAGCTTGGTCTGGACGTCGCCCTGATCGAGAAGAACAAGCTCGGCGGCACCTGCCTGCACAACGGCTGCATCCCCACGAAGGCGCTGCTGCACGCCGGTGAGGTCGCCGACCAGACGCGCGAGAGCGCGCAGTTCGGTGTGAAGTCCTCGTTCGAGGGCATCGACATCGCGGCCGTCCACAAGTACAAGGACGACGTGATCTCCGGCCTGTACAAGGGCCTGCAGGGCCTGGTCGCCTCCCGCAAGGTGACGTACATCGAGGGTGAGGGCCGGCTGTCGTCGCCCACCTCGGTGGACGTGAACGGGCAGCGCATCCAGGGCCGCCACATTCTTCTGGCGACCGGCTCCGTGCCGAAGTCGCTGCCGGGTCTGGAGATCGACGGCAACCGCATCATCTCCTCGGACCACGCGCTCGTCCTGGACCGCGTCCCGGAGTCCGCGATCATCCTGGGCGGCGGCGTCATCGGCGTCGAGTTCGCCTCGGCGTGGAAGTCCTTCGGCACCGACGTGACCGTGATCGAGGGTCTGAAGAACCTCGTCCCGGTCGAGGACGTGAACTCCTCGAAGATCCTCGAGCGTGCGTTCCGCAAGCGCGGGATCAAGTTCAACCTCGGCACGTTCTTCCAGTCCGCCGAGTACACCCAGAACGGCGTCAAGGTCACCCTCGCCGACGGCAAGACCTTCGAGGCCGAGGTCCTCCTGGTCGCCATCGGCCGCGGCCCGGTCTCGGCCGGTCTCGGCTACGAGGAGCAGGGCGTCGCGATGGACCGCGGCTACGTCCTGGTCGACGAGTACATGCAGACCAACGTGCCGACCATCTCGGCCGTCGGTGACCTCGTCCCGACCCTCCAGCTCGCGCACGTCGGCTTCGCCGAGGGCATCCTGGTGGCGGAGCGGCTGGCCGGCCTGAAGGTCGTCCCGATCGACTACGACGGTGTGCCCCGCGTGACGTACTGCCACCCGGAGGTCGCCTCCGTCGGTATCACCGAGGCCAAGGCCAAGGAGATCTACGGCGCGGACAAGGTCGTCGCCCTCAAGTACAACCTCGCGGGCAACGGCAAGTCCAAGATCCTCAAGACCGCCGGTGAGATCAAGCTGGTCCAGGTCAAGGACGGTGCCGTCGTCGGCGTCCACATGGTCGGTGACCGGATGGGCGAGCAGGTCGGCGAAGCCCAGCTGATCTACAACTGGGAGGCGCTCCCGGCCGAGGTCGCGCAGCTCATCCACGCGCACCCGACGCAGAACGAGGCGCTCGGCGAGGCTCACCTGGCGCTGGCCGGCAAGCCGCTGCACTCGCACGACTAGCAGCCCTCGGGCCGCCTCGGGCCGCAGGGCCCGGGGCAGTACGGCCCCCACAAACTTCCCCGCACTTTCGTAAGGAGCAACAGAAACCATGGCGGTTTCCGTAACCCTTCCGGCGCTCGGCGAGAGCGTCACCGAGGGCACTGTCACCCGTTGGCTGAAGGCCGAGGGCGAGCGCGTCGAGGCCGACGAGCCGCTGCTCGAGGTGTCGACCGACAAGGTCGACACCGAGATCCCCTCCCCCGTCTCCGGTGTCCTCGCGTCCATCAAGGTCGCCGAGGACGAGACGGTCGAGGTCGGCGCCGAGCTGGCCCTGATCGACGACGGCAGCGGTGCCCCCGCGGCCGCCCCCGCCCCGGCTGCCGCCGAGGCCCCCGCGGCTCCGGCTGCTCCGGCCCCCGTGGCCGAGGCTCCGGCCGCTCCCGCGGCTCCGGCTCCCGCCGCCGCCTCCGCCGGTGGTGCCACGGGCACCGACGTGACGCTCCCCGCCCTGGGCGAGTCCGTCACCGAGGGCACCGTGACCCGCTGGCTCAAGGAGGTCGGCGAGACCGTCGCGGCCGACGAGCCGCTGCTCGAGGTCTCCACGGACAAGGTCGACACCGAGATCCCGTCGCCGGTCGCCGGCGTACTGCTCGAGATCACGGTCGGTGAGGACGAGACCGCCGAGGTCGGCGCCAAGCTCGCCGTCATCGGTGCACCGGGTGCCGCTCCGGCTGCCCCGGCCGCCCCCGCCGCTCCGGCTCCGGCCGCTGCCCCGGCCCCCGTGGCCGCCCCGGCTCCCGTCGCCGCGCCCGCCCCCGTGGCCGCTCCGGCTCCGGTCGCCGCCCCGGCGCCCGCGCCCGTGGCCCCGGCCGCCCCGGCTCCGGCCGCGCCCGCCGCCGCCCAGCCCGTGGACGACGGCGCGTACGTCACCCCGCTGGTGCGCAAGCTCGCCTCCGAGAACGGTGTCGACCTCAGCGCCGTCAAGGGCACCGGCGTCGGCGGCCGTATCCGCAAGCAGGACGTCCTCGCCGCCGCCGAGGCCGCGAAGGCCGCCGCCCCGGTCGCCGCCGCTCCGGCCGCTGCCGCTCCGGCCGCCGCCAAGGCTCCGGCGATCCAGGCCTCCGAGCTGCGCGGTCAGACGGTCAAGATGACCCGCATGCGCAAGGTCATCGGCGACAACATGATGAAGGCGCTGCACGGCCAGGCCCAGCTGTCCTCCATGGTCGAGGTGGATGTCACCAAGATCATGAAGCTGCGGGCCGCGGCCAAGGACTCCTTCGCCGCCCGTGAGGGCGTCAAGCTGTCCCCGATGCCGTTCTTCGTGAAGGCCGCCGCCCAGGCACTCAAGGTCCACGCGGTCGTCAACGCGCGGATCAACGAGGACGACGGCACCATCACGTACCACGACTCGGAGAACATCGGCATCGCCGTGGACTCCGAGAAGGGCCTGATGACCCCGGTCATCAAGGGTGCGGGCGACCTCAACCTGGCCGGTATCTCCAAGGCCACGGCCGACCTCGCCAGCAAGGTCCGCGCGTCGAAGATCACCCCGGACGAGCTGTCCGGCGCGACCTTCACCATCTCCAACACCGGTTCGCGCGGCGCCCTGTTCGACACGATCATCGTGCCCCCGAACCAGGTCGGCATCCTCGGCATCGGCGCCACCGTCAAGCGTCCTGTGGTCATCAACCACCCGGACCTCGGCGAGACGATCGCGATCCGCGACATGGTCTACCTGACCCTGTCGTACGACCACCGTCTGGTGGACGGCGCGGACGCCGCCCGCTACCTGACCACGGTCAAGCAGATCCTCGAGGCCGGCGAGTTCGAGGTCGAGCTGGGTCTGTGACCCCGGCATACGGGCCGCTGATCGGCCCAAATGGGATGACCGCCGTGTAAGGCTCGTCACTCAGTGCCATGTGTGCCCCCGTCCGGACGTTTCCGGGCGGGGGCACCGCCGTATTGTTTGGGGGTCGAGCCCGCGCTCACGCAGGGATCGCGCCCTTCCCGAAGGAGCACGTCATGTCCGCCCCCGTCGTCCAATCTCTGCGCGAGCAGATCCGCGAGCACATCGTGGAGGGGATCGTCAGCGGCCGCTGGCAGCCCGGTGAGCGCATCGTGGAGCGCCGGATCGCGGTCGAGCTGGAGGTCAGCCAGACGCCGGTACGCGAGGCGCTGCGGGAGCTGGAGTCGCTCCGCCTGATCGAGTCGGCGCCCAACAAGGGCGTACGGGTGCGGAACCTGTCCGCGGCCGATCTCGAGGAGTCGTATCCCGTACGAGCGGGTCTCGAGCAGATCGCGGCGGAGCTGGCGGCCGAGAAGCTGGCCGCCGACTGCTCGGCGCTCACGCCCCACGTGGAGGCCCTGTACGTGGCCGACCAGGCCGCGGACGGCACCGCGCAGGTGCGGCACACGGTGGCGTTCCACCGCGAGCTGGTGCGGGCCGCGGGGAACTCCGTGCTGCTCCACACGTGGGAAGGCCTGGGCATCGAGGTCTTCACGGCGCTCTCGATCCGGTGGCTGGGCACGGTCCAGCAGTCGTACGCGGAGGAGCACCAGGCGCTGGTGGAGGCGTTCCTGCGGCGGGATCCGGGAATCGGCCAGATGGTGAAGGACCACGTCCTGGGCTGCGCTCCGGCGCCGGCGGCGGCGGCCGAGTAGGGCCGCCCTTGTCCCGTACGGGGAACTATGGCTGACTGAAACCGGTCACAAGGGGGAGCGCATGGGCAGTTGGGCTGTCGTCGCGCAGTACGCCTACGGCGACGCGTACCAGACCGATTTCGTCCGTCGAGGGCTGGAGAGCAAAGAGCAGGCGCTGGACGAGCTCCGCTCCCTTGTCGCCACCTACCTGCCGACCGCCAACATCATGGAGAAGTGGCGTCGGGTGTACCGCTACGACGACCAGGTGTCCTACCTCGTCGAGATCAAGGGCAAGATCACGACGTGGCAGTGCACCCTGCGGATCGTGGAACGGGTCGAGGTGACCGAGCTGTAGGGAGCATCCCGCCGGCCCGCTCAACTGTGGCGCAGCGCCCCCAAATTAGCGCCCCGAATGCCCGATATGCCAGGCACCCCGTGCCCGTCAAGCTGACACCCCGTGCCGACTTCTCGATAACGAGAAGTTTTTGCCTTCAACGCTTTGATCGATCATCGATCAGCGGCTTACTCTCGACGGCGGACTGCACACAGTCCACGCCCTGTCCTGCCAGCCAGGGCCCATCAACACCCCGTCTCTCCTGACGCACGACCGACGACCGGCCGCCGCGGACAGGAGGAGATCCTGTCCGGAAGGCGGCGAACATGACCGACCCCGTAGGCAAGCTCCCGAGCCAGCTCGACCAGCTGCCGGACCGCGACCCGGAGGAGACCGCCGAGTGGGCGGCCTCCCTGGACGCGGTCAGCGAGCACGCCGGTGCGCACCGCGCCGAATACCTGCTGCGCCGCACCCTGCAGCACGCCGAGGACGCGGGCCTGGCCCTGCCCCGGCTGCTGGAGACGGACTACGTCAACACCATCCCCACCTCCGCCGAGACCCCGGTCGACGGCGACGAGGAGATGGAGCGGAAGATCACCGCGTGGAACCGCTGGAACGCGGCCGCGATGGTCACCCGGGGAAGCAAGTACGGCGTCGGCGGCCACATCGCCACCTTCGCCTCTGCCGCCTGGCTTTACGAGACGGGCTTCAACCACTTCTTCCGCGGCAAGGAGCAGGACGGCTCCGGCGACCAGATCTACGTCCAGGGCCACGCGTCGCCCGGCATCTACGCCCGCGCGTTCCTCGACGGCCGTCTCAGCGAGTCGCACCTCGACCACTTCCGCCAGGAGGCCGGCGGCAAGGGCCTCCCCTCGTACCCGCACCCCCGCCGCCTTCCCTGGCTGTGGGAGTTCCCGACCGTCTCCATGGGTCTCGGCCCGCTGTCGGCGATCTACCAGGCGCGCTTCAACCGCTACCTGACCAACCGCGGCATCAAGGACGTCTCGCAGTCCCACGTGTGGGCCTTCCTCGGTGACGGCGAGATGGACGAGCCCGAGTCGACGGCGGCACTCGCACTCGCGAGCCGCGAGGGTCTGGACAACCTGACCTTCGTCATCAACTGCAACCTGCAGCGCCTCGACGGCCCGGTCCGCGCCAACTTCAAGATCGTGCAGGAGCTGGAGGCCCAGTTCCGCGGCGCCGGCTGGAACGTCGTGAAGTCGCTGTGGGGCAACGCCTGGGACGAGCTCTTCCAGCTCGACACCACCGGCGCCCTGGTCCGCCGCATCCGCGAGGTCCCGGACGCGCAGGTGCAGACGTACCAGACCCGCGACGCCGCGTACATCCGCGAGGACTTCTTCGGCAAGGACCCGGCGCTCGCCGAGATGGCGAAGCTGCTGTCCGACGACAAGATCCTCGAGTGCTTCCACCTGTCGCGTGGTGGCCACGAGCCGCGCAAGGTCTACGCCGCGTACAAGGCCGCGCTGTCCCACAAGGGCGCGCCGACCGTGATCCTGGCGCAGACCGTCAAGGGCTTCACCCTGGGTGAGGGCTTCGCGTCGAAGAACGCGAACCACCAGATGAAGAAGCTCACGAACGACGAGTTCAAGAACATGCGTGACCTTCTCGAGCTGCCCATCAGCGACAGCCAGTTCGCGGACGGCCAGGTGCCCTACGGCCACCCCGGCGCCGACTCCCCCGAGGTCCGCTACCTGCACGAGCGCCGCGCCGCGCTCGGCGGTCCGGCCCCGACGCGCCGTATGCACGCCGTCGGCCCGCTGCCCGCGCAGTCCGAGAAGGCCTTCACGTCCTTCGACAAGGGCTCCGGTTCGCAGTCGGTGGCCACGACCATGGCGTTCGTCCGCCTGGTCAAGGACCTGATGCGCGACAAGGAGACCGGCAAGCGCTGGGTGCCGATCGTCCCGGACGAGGCCCGTACCTTCGGTATGGAGTCGCTCTTCCCGTCGCTCGGCATCTACTCGCCGAAGGGCCAGACGTACGAGCCGGTCGACCGCGACCAGCTGATGTACTACCGCGAGGCCAAGGACGGCCAGATCCTCAACGAGGGGATCACCGAGGCCGGTTCGATGGCCGACTTCATCGCCGCGTCCACCGCGTACTCCACGCACGGCGAGACGATGATCCCGTTCTACATCTTCTACTCGATGTTCGGCTGGCAGCGCACGGCCGACCAGATGTGGCAGCTCGCCGACCAGCTCGGCAAGGGCTTCCTCATCGGTGCCACCGCGGGCCGTACGACCCTGACGGGTGAGGGTCTGCAGCACGCCGACGGCCACTCGCCGGTGATCGCGGCCACCAACCCGGCCTCGCTCACCTACGACCCGGCGTTCGCGTACGAGGTCTCGGCGATCGTCAGGAGCGGTCTGGAGCGGATGTACGGCGAGAAGCCGGAGGACATCTTCTACTACCTGACCGTCTACAACGAGCCCATGCCGCAGCCCGCCAAGCCGGCCGGCATCGACGAGGGCATCGTGCGCGGTCTGTACCGCTTCAACACCTCGGAGTCCGCGGGCCTCACGGTCCCGGCGAACGCGCCGGCGATCCAGCTGCTCGGCTCCGGCACGGCCATCCACTGGACCCTCAAGGCCCAGAAGATGCTCGCCGAGGAGTGGGGCGTGGCCGCCGACGTATGGTCCGCCACCTCGTGGACCGAGCTGCGCCGCGACGCCCTGGAGGCCGACGAGGCCATCCTGCGCGGCGAGGAGCGCGTCCCGTACCTGCGCAAGGCGCTCGACGGCGCCCAGGGTCCGGTGCTCGCGGTCAGCGACTACATGCGCCAGGTCCCGGACCAGATCGCGCAGTGGGTCGAGCAGGACTACACCTCGCTCGGCGCCGACGGCTTCGGCCTGTCGGACACGCGTGACGCGGCCCGCCGTCACTTCGGCATCGACGCCGAGTCGATCGTCGTCGCCGCCCTGGCCCAGCTCGCCCGCCGCGGCGAGGTGCAGGCCACCGCGGTGAAGGAAGCGCGGGAGCGGTACGGCCTGTAAGGCTCCCCGCAGTTCGTACGTACGTCCCCGTCCGGGTTTCCGGGCGGGGACGTACGCGTTCCTCGCGCCTCAGCCGGCCGTCGCGTACAGCTCCCCCAACTCCCCGATGGCGCGGGCGATTTCCTTACGGGCCTCCGCAGGGCCCACCACCTCGACATCGGCCCCGAACTGCAGCAGATGACGGACCGCCTCGACGACGGGGTACGCCACCTCGGCGCGCAGCCACACGTCGGAGCCCGCCTCCGGCTCGGGCGGTGCGGTGAAGTAGCCGCCCGCGATACGGGTCACCATGTCGAGCCGCTCACGGCGCACCCGGACCGTGACGTGGACGTCGGCGCCCCGCTCCTCCACCTCGCGGCGCAGCGCGTGCCACACGTCGCTCAGTCCCACGCCGGGCCGCCGGCGCACCTCCGCGTCCAGGACGCCCACGTGCGCGAGCCGGTCGGCGCGCAGCAGCCGCGGGGCGCGGCGGTGGTCGGCGATCAGGTACCAGGTGCCGGCCTTGGCGACGAGGCCGTAGGGGTCGACGGTGTAGGTGCGCAGCGTGGTCCGGCCGCTGTGGCGGTAGCGCACGCGCAGCCTGCGGTCGCTGAGGACCGCGGCGTACAGCGTCTCCAGGCCGGTTCCGCTCTCCGGGCGGGGCGCGGCGTTCCAGCGGTCGGGTTCGACGAGGATGCGGCGGCTCGTCAGTTCGGCGGCCGGGCGGTGCGGGGCGGGCAGCGCCGCCATCACCTTGCGCAGCGCGGAGGCGAGCGCGTCGTCGAGGCCGAGCGCCTCGTGGGCGCTGCGCGAGGCCAGCACGAACAGGGCGCGTGCCTCGTCCGTGGTGAGCCCGGTGACGTCGGTCCGGAAGCCTGCGAGCAGCCCGATGCCGCCGTCCTTGCCGCGTTCGGCGTACACGGGGATACCGGCGGCCGACAGCGCTTCGACGTCCCGGTAGATGGTGCGCTGCGACACCTCGAGGCGTGCGGCGAGCTCCTTGGCCGGGACGAGGGCGCGGTGCTGGAGCAGCAGCACGATCGAGAGCAGACGGTCGAATTTCACCCGCGCAGAATATGACGGCAGTTGTCATATATGCCCAGCACACTCGGTTCCGTTGACGGCGGCTTCGGCGAAGGAGCAGGACATGGAACACATCGACTTCGAACCCCTTGTGGCGCAGGTGGAAGGACCTGTGCTGCTGCCCGGGCAGGAGAGCTACGACGAGGAGCGCACGGGCTTCAACCTGGCGGTGCACCACAGCCCGGACGTGATCGTCGGCGCCGTACGGCCCCAGGACGTGGCGGCGGCCGTCTCCTTCGCCGCGGCGCACGGTCTGCCCGTCGCGGTGCAGGGCACCGGACACGGCTTCTCGGTGACGGCCGAGGGCGGACTCCTGGTCAGCACCCGCCGGATGGACGGCGTCCGCATCGATCCTCGGACCCGTCGCGCCCACGTCGGGGCGGGCGCCCGCTTCGATCAGGTGGTGCCCGAGGCGGCCCGGCACGGCCTGGCGCCGCTCAACGGCTCCGCGCCCCATGTGGGCGTCGTCGCCTACACGTTGGGCGGCGGTCTCGCCCTGCTCGGCCGCAGCCACGGCTGGGCGGCCGACCGGGTCCTGTCCCTTGACGTGGTGACGGCCGACGGACGGCTGCGCCACGTGACCCCGGACACCGAGCCCGAGTTGTACGGGGGGCTGCTGGGCGGCCGGGACAACTTCGGCATCGTCACCGGCATGGAGTTCGCGCTGGTCCCGGTGGCCCGGCTGTACGGCGGCGGGCTGTACTTCGACCTCCAAGCGACCCCGGGCGTCGTCGAGGAGTACGCGCGGTGGACCGCCACGGTGCCCGAGCAGATGAACTCGTCGCTGGCCCTGATCCCCTTCCCGGACGACCCGCAGGTCCCCGAGCCGCTCCGCGGGCGGCACGTCTGCCACGTACGGATCGCGTTCACCGGCACCCCCGAGGAGGGCGAGCGGCTCGTCGACCGCCTCCGCGCGGCCGGCCCGCGCCTCCTGGAGAGCCTGCGCGACCTGCCGTACGCGGAGAGCGCGAGCATCCACGACGACCCGCCGTTCCCGATGCCGTGGGCCGCCGACAGCGCCTTCCTCACGGACCTGGACGCCGATGCGGCGCACACGCTCCTCGAGCGCACCGGCCCCCTGGCCCCGCTGCCGGTGATCGTCGAACTCCGCCACATGGGCGGCGCGTTGACCCGCAGGCCCGCCCACCCGAACTCGGTGGGCGGGCGCGATGCCCGCTTCATGCTGGCCGTCCTCACGCTCGTACCGGACGACTCCGCGACGGCAGGTGCGCAGGCGTACCTGGACGGCGTCTTCAAGGACCTCGCCCCCTGGACGGCCGGGCGTTTCCTGAACTTCATGGGCCACGGCGAGGGAGCCGGTCCGGAGCGGACCCGCACCGCGTACACCCCGGAGGACCACCGCCGTCTGAGCGCCCTGAAGGCCGTGTACGACCCCGGGAACCTCTTCCGTCTCAACTACAACATTCCGCCGCTGAGTGCCGATGACCGCCAGGCCGACGCCTCTGACGCCTCTGACGCCCCTGACACGCCTGACGCGCCCGTCACCTTCATCAACATCTTCGAAATGACCGCGGGAGACCTCGAACCGTTCATCGCGCAGTGGGAGCGTCGGGCCGCGCTCATGAGCACGAAGGACGGATTCCTCGACTCCCGTCTGCACCGGGCCCGTTCCTCGGCCACGCGCTTCCAGCTCGTCAACGTGTCCCACTGGGAGAGCCAGGAGGCGTGGGAGGCGGCCACGGCGGATCCCGAGTTCCACCGGCGCACCGATGCCGCGTCGCACGATCCGCGGACCCAAGTCACCCCGAATCAGGGCCTGTACGACATCGCCGTCGAGCACGTCCGTACCCCGCCGCGCCCGTGACACCCTGACCCCATGCGCGCAGCCCGCCTCATCAAAATGGTGCTCCTGCTCCAGTCCCGCCCCGCCATGACCGCCGCCGAGCTCGCCGAGGAGCTCGAAGTGTCGGAGCGGACCATCACACGGGACGCCCAGGCGCTCTCCGAGGCCGGGATTCCGGTGTACGCGGACCGGGGGCGGCTCGGCGGGTACCGGCTGGTCGGCGGGTACCGGACGCGGCTGACGGGTCTCGGGCGGTCGGAGGCCGAGGCGTTGTTCCTGTCCGGGGTGCCGGGGGCGCTGCGGGAGATGGGGCTGGAGGACGCGGCCTCGGCCGCGCGGCTCAAGGTGTCCGCGGCTCTGATGCCGTCGCTGCGGGACGCCGAGCAGAATGCGGCGCAGCGGTTCCATCTGGACGCGCCCGGGTGGTACCAGGAGCCGCAGACACCCGGGCTGCTGCCCGTCCTGGCCGACGCGGTGTGGGACGACCGGCGGGTCAGGGCGGTGTACGGGCGTCAGGACGCCGAGGTCGAGCGCGAGTTGGAGCCGTACGGGCTCGTGCTCAAGGCCGGTGTCTGGTACCTGTGCGCGCGGGTTCCCGGGTCGGGGTTCCGGGTGTACCGGATCGACCGCTTCACCGAGGTCACCGCGGACGGCGAACGGTTCGAGCGGGACGAGGAGTTCGATCTGCCCGGGTTCTGGGAGGAGCGGGCGGTGCAGTTCGCCCGGTCCATCCTGCGGGCCGAGGTGCGGCTGCGGCTCTCGGAGGCCGGTGCACGGAGGCTGCCGCACGTCACGGACAAGCAGGCGGCCGCCGAGGCCCTGCAGGCCGCCGGGGAGCCCGATACGGAGGGGCGGGTGACGGTGACGCTCGCGGTGGAGTCCGCGGAGGTCGCGTACACCCAACTCGTCGTCCTGGGGCCGGAGGCGGAGGTGCTGGCGCCGGCCGAGCTGCGGGAGCGGTTCGTGGAGGGGGCGCGCGGGATGCTGCGGTTGTACGGAGAGGGTGGGCGCTCGGCCTGAGGGAGCGGGTGTTCGTACGGAGGGAGCGGGTGCTGAACGCCGCGCCCGCCCCCTCCGTACGAACTCAGCGGTAGTCCTCCGAACGCGGTGTGCCGCCCTTCGCCTCGGCCGCCATGAATCCCCAGACGTCGGGCCGGCTGCCGTCGGTGTCCGTGACGCCGTACGTACGGGCCAGGTCGCCGCTCGACAGCGATGTGCCGTTCCAGCGCGCGCGGTCCGGATCCGCCGCCAGGGCGGCGACGCCGCGGCCCAGATACGTGGGCGACTCGGACAGGTCCCAGAGGTGGTGGTGCTCGATGCCGTCGCGCCACGTCTCCTCGGTGAGCTTGAAGCCGTCGAGCATCTCCTCGGACCGCAGGAAGCCGGGGGTGACCGCGACCGCGCTGCAGCCTTCCTTCTTCAGCTCCTCGCCGAGGAGGAACGCCATCCGGATCGGGCCGTTCTTGGCGAGGTCGTAGTAGAAGTTCTCGCGCATGCCCCGGTTCGAGTCGGCGGTTCCGTCGGTGACCTCGACGACCAGGCCGCCCGGGTTCCTGGTGAGCAGCGGCAGCGCGATGCTCGACGTGATGATGTGGGTCCGCACGCCGAGATCGATCATCCGCAGCCCGCGGTCCAGGTCGACGTCCCACATCTTCGTACCGAAGTCGAGCAGGCTGTTGCCGCCCCAGACGTCGTTGACGAGGACATCGAGCCGGCCCTGCTCGCGGTCGATCCGCTCGACGAGGGCGCGGACCTGGCCGGCCTGGAGATGGTCGGTCGGTACGGCGATGCCGGTGCCGCCCGCCGCGTCCACGAGTTCTGCCGTCTGCTCGATGGTTTCGCCCGGCCGGCCGACTTCGCTGACCTGGGTACGGGTCGTGCGTCCCGTGACGTACACGGTCGCGCCGGCCCGTCCGAGTTCGACGGCGAGCGCACGGCCCGCGCCTCGGGTCGCGCCCGCCACCAGAGCGGTCTTCCCCGCCAGGTCCTTCGTGTCCGTCTTGTCTGTCGCCATCTCTGTCGCCGTCCCTGTCGCCATCTCTGTAGCCATACGAGGAGCGTGACGGGCAATCCCGACATCCTCTGTCCGCCTTTCCGCGCACATTCCCCGCGCGGGCGCCGCGCATAACAAGACCGGCACTCCGCGTGCGTCGTACCGCCGCAGGCCCGATGCTGGATCCGTGATGGACGAGACGGAGTTCTGGGAGCTGATCGACACCAGCCGCGCGGGCGCCGAGGGCGACCCCGAGGACCATGCCGAGCTGCTCGTCGAGCGGCTGCTGCGGCTCGACCCGGACTCCGTGCTCGACTTCGCCCGCCATTTCGAGGCCCGCTACAACCGTGCCTACCGCTGGGACCTGTGGGGCGCGGCCACCGTGCTGCTCGACGGCGCCAGCGACGATGCCTTCGACTACTTCCGCTGCTGGCTCATCGGGCAGGGGCGTGAGGTCTTCGAGGGCGCGCTGCACGACCCCGACTCGCTCGCGGAGCTGCTCGGCGAGTTCGACGAGGAGATCGACGGGGACGGTGAGGAGCTGGGGTACGCGGCGGACGAGGCGTACGAGCAGCTCACCGGTGTCGTCGCCCCGGACCTCGGCATCGCGCCCGCGCCGCCCGAGCCGGAGGGGACGCCGATCGACTTCGAGGACGACGGGGCGCTCGCGCGGTACTTTCCGCGGCTGTGGGAGCGGTTCGCCGCCGAGTGAGGCCGCCCGGGGCGGGGTCCGGGGCTGGCTCCCGTGGCGGGCTCCCGAGGCGGGGTCAGGTGCGCGAGAGCACCAGCAGCGCCACGTCATCGCGAATTGCTTCCGCGAAGCGTGACACGTCGCGCCACACCGCCTCCGTCAGTGCCACCGGGTCGGGCCCGAAGGCTTCCGGGAGCTTGGCAAGACGCTGTTCCAGCGGGTAGTACGTCCCCGACGCGTCACGCGCCTCCGTCACTCCGTCCGTGTGGACGAGCAGCCGGTCGCCGGGCAGCAGGGTGAGGCTGAGGACCGGAGGCGCCGCGTAGGTGGCGAGGTCGAGGCCGAGCGGGGCGCCCGGCAGGACGGGCAGCTCCCTGACGGAGCCGCCGCGGAGCAGGAGCGGAGGCGGGTGGCCGCAGGACAGGACCCGGACCGCGGAACCGTCACGCGGGAACTCCAGAAGCATCGCGGTCGCGAAGAGTTCGTGGTGCGCCGGGTCCGTGGCAGCGGCCGCGGAATCCACCACGAGCCGGCGGTCCAGGCGTGCGGCCACCCCTTCGAGACCCGGCTCGTCGAGGACCGCCTCGCGGAACGCCCCGAGGAGCGCGGCGACCGTGCCCACGGCCGCGAGCCCGTGCCCCTGCACGTCGGCCACCAAGGCCCGTACGCCGTAGGGGCCTTGCCGTACGTCGTACAGATCGCCACCGAGCAGCGTGCCGCGCTGGGCCGCGCGGTAGAGCGCCGCGCACCGCACCGGGCCCACCTGCGGCGTGAGCGGGGGCAGGACCGCGAGCTGGGCGGCCTCCGCGACCGAGCGCACGGTCACGAGCTGGGCGTCACGGCGGCTGCGCCGCCAGGAGATGATCACGCTGAGCACGGCCACGAACAGGACGGTGAGCGCGTCGGCGTTGCCGGGGTGCTCCCAGCGCAGCCCGGGGACCGTGAGCAGCACCAGGACCGCGCCCCCGAACAGGGCGGTGGCGACGGGGCCGTAGGCGAGGGCCGCGAGGGGCGGGGTGGCGGCGAGCAGGAAACCCAGCTCGACGCGGGACGGCGTGACTTCCTGGAGGATCACCAGGGCGACTATCAAGGCGACCGGGAGCAGCCGGAGCCACAGCGGGGTCCGGGGCCGCGCCTCCCCCGGCAGGTACGCGACGTCACCGCCGGGCGCGCCCCGCACCCGCAGATCACTGAGCCGACGACGTCCGGCGCCCGGCCGGGCTGCGGAGTCGGGTGCGGCGGCGCGACGGTTCACACCTGTCACCCTCGCCTGAGCTGTGCGTATGCGCACCCCGAGGGCGGGGCCGCGGGTCAGTCCTCCAGTGACCGGCCCATCAGCACGTCGTCCACATAAGTGCCGCCGAGCAGGAACTCCTCGGGCAGTACGCCCTCGACCCTGAAGCCCTCGGACTCGTACAGCTTGCGCGCGGCGGTGTTGTGCCCGAGGACGCGCAGTGTCATCCGGCGGGCGCCCCGCTCGGCCGCCCAGGCACACGCGGTCCGGATGAGCGCACGGGCCACGCCCCGGCCACGGGCGGACTCGGCGACGGCGATGCCCTGGATCTGACGGACGTGGGTGCTGGCGGGCAGCGGTGTGGGCGGCACGACCCGGATGTACCCGGCGACCTCACCGTCGACCTCCGCGACCAGGTACTGCTCGGGCCCGTGCCGCTCGTCGAAGAACGGCGCGTCCGGCTGCGGCCGCGGCTGCACCGCGTGCAGCGTCGACCAGGTCGCGTGATCGATCCGCGCGAGCGCAGCCTCGTCGGTACGGCGTGCGGAACGTATGAGGGGCGACGGCATCGGGCCACTGTACGGGTGGGGTGTGGGTGGGGGGCAGGGGTGTGTGGGGCGGCCTCGGGCGGAGGCGGGTCACCGGGTGACCTGACGGCCGCCGGGCGGGCAGGATGGGGCCATGACGCAGCCGTCGCAGCTCCGTATCGCCGTCGCCGGTGCCTCCGGTCTCATCGGCACCGCCCTGATCCGCTCGCTCAAGGACGATGGGCACGAGGTGGTGCGCCTGGTCCGGCGCCCGGCCCGTACGGCGGACGAGGCCGAGTGGGATCCCAAGCGGCAGTACGTACACGCCTCGGGGCTCGCGGGATGCGACGCGGTGGTCAATCTGGCCGGCGCGGGCGTCGGCGACCGCCGCTGGAACGCCGCGTACAAGAAGGAGCTGCGGGACAGCCGCGTCCTCGGCACGGCGGCGCTCGCCGAGGCCGTCGCCACGCTCGACGTACCGCCGCGCGTCTTCGTGAACGGCAGCGCGATCGGCTACTACGGCGATACGGGCGGGCGCGCCGTCGACGAGAACGCGCCCGCGGGCGAGGGGTTCCTGCCGGCGATGTGCGTGGAGTGGGAGGAGGCCGCGGGGGCGGCGGTCGAGGCCGGGGTGCGGACGGTGTTCGCGCGCTCGGGTCTGGTGGTGGCGCGCAAGGGCGGGGCGTGGGGGCGGATGTTCCCGCTGTTCAAGGCCGGGCTCGGGGGACGGCTCGGGAACGGGCGGCAGTACTGGAGCTTCATCGCGCTGCACGACGAGGTCGCCGCGCTGCGGCATCTGATCGACACCGAGGACCTGTCGGGCCCGGTGAACCTGACGGCCCCGGAGCCGGTCACGAACCGCGAGGTCACGGCAGCCATGGGCCGCGCCCTGCACCGCCCGACCCTCTTCACGGCCCCGGCCCCCGCACTGCGAGTGGTACTCGGCGAGATGTCCTCGGACGTCCTGTGCAGCCAACGGGTGCTCCCGAAGCGCCTGTTGGCCTCCGGGTTCACGTTCGCGTTTCCGACGATCGACGCGGCGGTGGGGGCGGCGCTCAGGGGATAGCGGAGGCGTTCTGTTCTGCGGCGCCGAAGACCCCGCCCGACCACCGATGCGAGCACCCGGCGCGACCCCATGCCCCTCCCCGCGGCACCCAGTGCCCCGCCCGGCCCGCCCACGCGCCCCCATGCGACCACGCCCTGCCCCCGCGCGGCTACTCCCCGGAGGCGGGCCCGCCTACGCTTCAAGCCGGAACTCCGGTATTCCCCACCGGAGTTGGGGGCAGGCGCCCCCGACGGGTCACGTCATTTCCGGGAGGCACACGTGCTGGACCCCGCGCACCGCGCCGACGCCGACGTCATCATCGTGGGGGCCGGTGTCGCCGGTCTCTCGGCGGCACTGCAGCTGACCACCGCGGGCGTGCGCGCCCTCGTCCTGGAGGCGGCCCCGGACGTGGGCGGGCGGATGGCGACCGAGGACGTGGACGGCTTCCGGCTGGACCGGATCGGACAGCTCCTGTCCACGTCGTATCCGGAACTGCGCCGCACCCCGGGCCTCGACGCGCTCGAACTGCGCCCCTTCTCGCCGGGCGTCCTGGTGCACCACGAGGGCCGTCTGCAGCGCAGTTGGGAGCCGCGGTCCACCCTGCGGACGGGCCCGCCGGCCGGCCGGAGCGCGAGGGGCGCACTCACGGCGGCGCGCGCCCTCGCGAGCGCCCCCCGGGTACGGTCCCGCACGGCCCGCCCGCCGCTCGGCGGCGCCCTGGACCAGGCCCGGCTCGGCGCGGCGCTCACCCGGCTCGCGGCCACCCCGGTGGAGCGGATCCTGGCCCGTCCCGAACTCCCCGCGCTGGATGCCCTGTTGTCCCGCGGCCTGCCATCGCGCACGGTGGAAACGTTCCTGCGCCCCCTGCTCTCGGCGCTCCTGTGCGACCCGGAGCTCACCACGTCGAGCCACTGCGCCGACCTGACCCTGCGCGGCTACGCGCGCGGCCGCCTCTGCGTCCCGGAGGGCGGGGCGCACAACCTGCCGCGGCTGCTCGCGGCGGCACTTCCGCCGGGCACCGTACGGACGGGAGTGAAGGCGGTCGACATGGCGACGACCTCGGTGCGTACCGCCGGGCACGGCGAACTCACCTGCCGCGCCGTCGTCCTGGCCACCGGCGCCCGGCAGGCCGCCGAACTCCTGCCCGGCCTGCGGATGCCCGCCTTCCACCCGGTCACGGTGCTGCACCACACGGCCCCGCACCCGCCGCTCAGCGAACCGGCCCTGATCCTGGACGCGGACCGCTCGGGCCCCGTCGCCCACACCTCCGTCATCAGCGAGGTCGACCCCTCACGCGCCCCCGCCGGACGCCCCCTGATCACCTCGGTGGTCCTCGGGCCGCCGCCCCCGGAGCGCGAGGTCCGCACCCAACTCGCCCGCCTCTACGGCACGTCGACGGCCGCCTGGGAGCTGCTCGCCGTCCACCACGACCCCGAGGCGGTGCCCACGATGCCCGCGCCGCACGACCTGCGCCGCCCCGTGCGGCTCCTGGCCGGGCTCTACGTGTGCGGCGACCACCGCGACACCAGCACGGTCCAGGGCGCGCTCTTCTCGGGCCGCCGCGCGGCCCACGCCCTGCTCCGCGACCTCGGCGTCACTCCGGCGTACACGGAGGAGGACGCCCTGGCCGCGGCCTGAGCGCCCGGGCACCTACCTCACCCCAGCCGCCCCGGGCACCTGCCTCACCCCAGCGCCGCGACGCGGTCCCGGTACCCCCGGACGGGACTCGCGTCGCGGTACGGCTCCAGCCGCCGCTCGAAATCCCGTACATATTCGAGCGCCCGCACGGACCGCATCTCCGAGGCCTGCTGCGCCGCCTCCGCGCCCAGCGCGCAGGCCTGGTCCAGCTCGCCGAGGCCCAGGCGCGCGGTGGCGAGCACGACGCGGCAGAAGAGCCGCGAGCGGGCATAGCCGGGGGCGCGCAGCTGGAGCGAGCGCTCCGCGTTCTGCGCGGACGCGCGGAACTGCTGCAGATCCCGGTGGCAGTGCCCGAACTCGTCGGCCAGCTGCGCCTCGTCGAAGAACCGCGCCCAATACGGCACGTCGTCCCCGGGCCGCGCCCCGTCGAGCGCGCGCTCGGCCCGCACGAGCGAGGCCGTGCAGGCCCGTACGTCGCCGAGCACCCCGTGCCCGCGCGCCTCGACCGAGTGCAGGAGCGCCTGCACGACGGGCGGCGCGGAGGGCCCGATGCCCTGCTGCGCGACCCGCGCGAGCTGCACCGCCTCGCGCCCGTGCCCGAGGTAGACCGCCTGCCGGCTCATGGTCACGAGCACATACGAGCCGTACGCGCGGTCGCCGGCCGCCTGCGAGAGCCGCAGGGCCTGCACGAAGTAGCGCTGGGCGAGGCCGTGCGCGGCGATGTCGTACGAGGTCCAGCCGGCGAGGCGGGTCAGATCCGCCGCGGCGGCGAACAGCCGGCGGCCCGCGGCCTCGCTGTACGTGCCGCGCAGCATCGGTTCGGCCTCGTGCTCCAGGTACCGCACGAGGGCCTGGCGCGCGTGCCCGCCGCCGTAGGCGTGGTCGAGGGCGCGGAAGAGCTCGCCGACCGCGCGCAGGGCCGCGATGTCGCCGCCGCTGACCTTCTGGCCGGGGCCGCGCTCGGTGTGCCGCTGCCGCGGCACCCCGGTCCTGCCCTGCTCGGGGACGCGCGAGGGCGCCTCTCCCCTGCCGACGCGTTCGTCGGCCCGTCCGATCAGCCAGTCACGGCTGGGGACGACGAGCCCGGCGGGCGTGAAGGCGATCTTCCGTAACTCCGCATGGCTGCCGGAGTCCTTGCGCCACAGACCGCTGACGATGTCGACGGCCTCCTCGGGGCTGCCCGCGAATTCGAGACCCGCATAAACGGGCGCACAGGCGTCGAGCCCCAGGTCCTGTGCGGTGAGCCGGCGCCCGAGGCGGCGCGTGAACACCTCGGCGATCAGCGCGGGCGTGGTGCCGCGCGGCTGCTGCCCGCGCAGCCAGCGGGTCACGGAGGTCTTGTCGTAGCGCAGGTCGAGGCCGTGCTCCAGGCCCAGCTGGTCGACCCTGCGGGCCAGACCGGCGTTGGAGAACCCTGCCTCTGCGATGAGCGCGGCGAGCTGGCGGTTGGGGGTGCGCTGCGGAGGTCGTTCCGTCATCGGCTCTGCGGTCTCCTGCCGTTCGGGTCCGGGCGGCGCATGGCGAGGTCGGTGGGCCAGCCGCTGGACGGCGCGAATGTAGCGGGCCCGGCGGGGGGTGTTCGAGGTATGCCGAGGGGTTCATCCGATCGTGTGAGGGAACGCTTTCTTCCCCCACCCCACCGGGCCCCGGCTGTACCGACGCGCACCCTCCGCGGCACAAGGCGCCCCGCACCCGGCAGCCGCCCGCGGTGGCCTCGGCGACGGCATGTCCGAGCCGAGTCGTACAGTTGCCGGAAGGTGACGCGTGCAGCGTGCAGGCAAGTCGAGGCCGGCCCACGCGAACGCACGCAGGAACAGGGAGGCACCGACGTGAGCGAGTTCCGCTTCGTCCGTATGGGATTCGGCGACGAGATGGTCGACTACCAGGTCGCCTGGGACGAGCAGCGCCGCGTGCACGCCGCCCGCTTCGAGGACGCGGTCCCGGACACCTGTCTGCTCCTGGAGCACCCGCCCGTCTACACGGCGGGCCGGCGCACCGCCCCCGAGGAGCGCCCCCTCGACGGCACCCCGGTGATCGACGTGGACCGCGGCGGCAAGATCACCTGGCACGGCCCGGGCCAGCTCGTCGGGTATCCGATCCAGAAGCTGCCCCGCCCGGTCGACGTGATCGCGCATCTGCGCCGCCTGGAGGACGCGATGATCGCGGTCTGCGCCGAGTTCGGCATCACGACCTCGCGCGTCGAGGGCCGCGCGGGCGTCTGGGTGCTCGGCGACCCCGTGGAGGACCGCCCGCGCTTCGGCGGACTCACCCTCGACTTCGACCCGCGCTCCACCGACCCCGAGTTCGACCCGCGGCTGAACGGTCCGGAGTACGCGCCGTCCAACGCGGGCCAGCGCGCCGAGGACCGCAAGATCTGCGCGATGGGCATCCGGGTCGCGAAGGGCGTCACGATGCACGGCTTCGCGCTCAACGTGAACCCGGACACCTCGAACTTCGACAAGATCATCCCGTGCGGCATCCGGGACGCGGGCGTGACCTCGCTCTCGTACGAACTCGGCCGCGAGGTCACGATCGAGGAGGTGCTCCCGATCGCGGAGAAGCACCTGCTCGACATCCTGGGCCACGCCGACCTCAGGCCGCGCGAGGTCGCACCGGCCGTCTGACACCGCGTGCCGCCGCACGGGGTCCGGCGCGTTCCGCCGTACGGGGAATGCGGACGGGCAGCCTGAGGTTGGCCTCGACGCACGGCCGCACAAAGCACGGGCGTACCCTGGTGTACGCCGAAGAATCGAAGCTGTAGGGAGCCCGACGTGTCCGCAGTCGCACCCGACGGACGCAAGATGCTGCGCTTGGAGGTCCGCAACGCGCAGACCCCCATCGAGCGCAAGCCCGAGTGGATCAAGACGCGGGCGAAAATGGGCCCCGAGTACACGAAGATGCAGAACCTCGTGAAGGGCGAGGGTCTGCACACCGTGTGCCAGGAGGCGGGCTGTCCCAACATCTACGAGTGCTGGGAGGACCGCGAGGCCACGTTCCTCATCGGCGGCGACCAGTGCACGCGGCGCTGCGACTTCTGCCAGATCGACACCGGCAAGCCCGAGGCGCTCGACCGTGACGAGCCCCGCCGCGTCGGCGAGTCCGTGGTCACCATGGACCTGAACTACGCCACCATCACCGGCGTCGCGCGCGACGACCTGGAGGACGGCGGCGCCTGGCTGTACGCCGAGACGGTGCGCCAGATCCACCAGCAGACCGCCGAGCGCGCCGACGGCCGCACCAAGGTCGAACTGCTCGCCCCCGACTTCAACGCGGTCCCGGAGCTCCTCAAGGAGGTCTTCGAGTCCCGCCCCGAGGTCTTCGCGCACAACGTCGAGACCGTGCCGCGGATCTTCAAGCGGATCCGCCCCGGCTTCCGTTACGAGCGCTCCCTCGGCGTCATCACCGCGGCCCGCGACTTCGGCCTCGTCACCAAGTCGAACCTGATCCTCGGCATGGGCGAGACCCGCGAAGAGGTCAGCGAGGCGCTGCAGCAGCTGCACGACGCGGGCTGCGACCTGATCACGATCACGCAGTACCTGCGTCCGTCGGTGCGCCACCACCCCGTCGAGCGCTGGGTGAAGCCGCACGAGTTCGTGGAGCTCAAGGAGGAGGCCGAGGAGATCGGCTTCGCCGGCGTCATGTCCGGACCGCTCGTCCGCTCCTCGTACCGAGCCGGCCGTCTGCACCAGATGGCCATCGAGAAGCGGGGCGCGTTCGTCGCCTCGCAGGCGGTCTGAGTTCTGCACACCCTTCGGAGCTTGTGACTTCGCGCACAAGAACCTACTCACGCGTAATACCGCATCGACGCGGCCCGTACGATCCCCGCAGGCAGGGGCTCCGTACGGGCCGCGTCAGGTTTCCGGGCCATTCCGTCAAGGCTTCATTGGTGTTTGACCGACCGGTCACGCGCTGGTAACACCAATCAGTGAGCCTGGGCTTACACCACGTAATACCCGTAGAACTTCATCGAGGGGGACCACCACCATGCAGGCCGCGCCCGTACGCGCCACCGCCATCCCGTCCGTGACCGACGCCCTGCGCGCCATGGAGACGCTCCTCCTCGGCAGCGGACAGCGGACCGCCCGTCGCAATGCGTGGACGTCCGTGCTCGAGGACCGGCGCCGCGCGAAGGACCGTGTCGAGGCTCAGCAGGTCCTGGAAGCCGCAGTAGCGGCCCGCACGTCGTAGTCCGTTCGAAGGGCACGTAAACTTCCAAGCATGGCGAGGAAGGACGACGCAGCGAGCGCTGCGAACGCAGGGCGACTCAAGCAGATCGCCCTCACTTACAAAATGACCCGACGGGCCGATTCGAAGATCGGTCTGATCATTGCCGCGGTGGGAATCGTCACCCTTGGTGTCTTCCTCGCGATCGGCTTCCTGATCGGACACCCGGTCTATCTCGGCATCCTGGGCTTCGTCCTCGCCTTCCTGGCGATGGCGATCGTCTTCGGACGCCGGGCCGAGCGGGCCGCGTTCGGACAGATGGAGGGCCAGCCCGGAGCGGCGGCCGCCGTCCTGGACAACATCGGCCGCGGCTGGCAGACGACGCCCGCGGTGGCGATGAACCGCAGCCAGGACGTGGTCCACCGGGCCGTCGGCAAGGCCGGCATCGTGCTGATCGCCGAGGGCAACCCGAACCGGGTGAAGTCCCTGCTCGCCGCCGAGAAGAAGAAGATGGCGCGCGTCGTGGCCGATGTGCCGGTGCACGACTTCATCGTGGGCAACGGCGAGGACCAGGTCCCGCTGAAGAAGCTGCGCACCACGATGCTGAAGCTGCCCCGCGTCCTGTCCGGACCGCAGGTCACCACGACCAACGACCGGCTGCGCGCGATGGGCGACCTCATGAGCAACATGCCGATCCCGAAGGGCCCGATGCCCAAGGGAATGCGGATGCCACGCGGTGGCGCGAACGGCCGCTGATCTCTCCTCGACCACGTGAACGGGGCGCCCGGATCTTTCCGGGCGCCCCGTTCTTACGTCTGCGCTTCTTCCGTCTGCGCTTCTTCCGTCTGCGTTTCCTACGTCTTCGAGTGGCCGGTCAGATCCGCACCTGCACCGCGCGCGCCAGCCGGTCGTGCAGGCCGCGGCCGTCGCGGTCCCAGATGAGGGCCGGGATCGCGAGGCAGAGCAGGACGCTGCGGACGAGCACGCGGAGGGGACCGAGGCGGTTGCCGTCGTCGGCGAGGACGCGCAGGCCCAGGATGCGCTTGCCCGGTGTGGAGCCGATGGTGCCGACCGTCAGGAGGCTCATGACGAGCAGGACCAGGACCGCCCAGTTGCCGGCCGCCTGGAGGTCACCCTGAGCGAGGAGACCGTATGCGATCAGCAGGCACAGGGCCCAGTCGATGAGGAGGGCGGCGATCCTGCGGCCCGGCCGCGCGATCGAGCCGGGACCGTGCTCGGGCAGACCGAGCTGCTCACCCCGGTAGCCGAACTCGACGCCCATGTCCTCGGCGGTCTGCCGCGGCCCCGAGAGCCACGATCCGATTGCTTGCCTGTTGTCCACGCGTCCACGGTACTGCGCCCCGTTTCGTACGGGACCGGGCGGGTGCTCTCCGGTCGGTCGTACGGGGGTGTGCGGGGGCCTCGTCTCACGGATGCGGCCGCGGAATGAGACGCCGGTCACCTCCGGCCCGGTTAACTTCCGCGAAACAAATGGGTCATGCTTGAGAAATCCCCCGTCCTTATGGTCGGGTCCAGCGTGTGCCACCGCACTGGCCGCACCACGAGCGAGACAGCCCCGGCTCCACCCCGGACCGGGAGTAGGAGGAGCTGGATGTTCCAGAACGCCGACGACGCCAAGAAGTTCATCGCCGACGAGGACGTGAAGTTCGTAGACGTCCGCTTCTGCGACCTGCCGGGTGTGATGCAGCACTTCACGGTGCCCGCGGCGGCGTTCGACCCGGACGAGGAGCTGGCCTTCGACGGTTCGTCGATCCGCGGCTTCCAGGCGATCCACGAGTCCGACATGGCGCTCCGCGCGGACCTGTCGACCGCCCGTGTCGACCCCTTCCGCCGCGACAAGACGCTCAACGTCAACTTCTTCATCCACGACCCGATCACGGGCGAGCAGTACTCCCGCGACCCGCGCAACGTGGCGAAGAAGGCCGAGGCCTACCTCGCCTCCACCGGTATCGCCGACACCGCGTACTTCGGCCCCGAGGCCGAGTTCTACGTCTTCGACTCGGTGCGCTTCGAGACCTCCGCCAACAAGTCGATCTACGAGATCGACTCCGAGGCGGGCGCCTGGAACACCGGCGCGGTCGAGAACAACCGTGGTTACAAGGTCCGCTACAAGGGCGGTTACTTCCCGGCCCCGCCGGTCGACCACTTCGCCGACCTGCGTGCCGAGATCTCCCTGGAGCTGGACGCGCAGGGCCTGCAGGTCGAGCGCCAGCACCACGAGGTGGGCACCGCCGGCCAGGCCGAGATCAACTACAAGTTCAACACGCTGCTCGCCGCGGCCGACGACCTGATGCTCTTCAAGTACATCGTGAAGAACGTCGCCTGGCGCAACGGCAAGACCGCGACCTTCATGCCGAAGCCGATCTTCGGTGACAACGGTTCGGGCATGCACGTCCACCAGTCGCTGTGGACGGGCGGCCAGCCGCTCTTCTACGACGAGGCCGGTTACGCGGGCCTGTCGGACACCGCCCGCTACTACATCGGCGGCATCCTCAAGCACGCCCCGTCGCTGCTCGCCTTCACGAACCCGACGGTGAACTCGTACCACCGCCTGGTCCCCGGCTTCGAGGCCCCGGTCAACCTGGTCTACTCGCAGCGCAACCGCTCCGCGGCCATGCGTATCCCGATCACGGGCTCGAACCCGAAGGCCAAGCGCGTCGAGTTCCGCGCGCCGGACCCGTCCTCGAACCCGTACCTCGCGTTCTCGGCGCTGCTCCTCGCGGGCCTCGACGGCGTGAAGAACAAGATCGAGCCGGCCGAGCCGATCGACAAGGACCTCTACGAGCTCGCCCCCGAGGAGCACGCGGGCGTCCCGCAGGTCCCGACCTCGCTCCCCGCGGTCCTCGACGCCCTCGAGGCGGACAACGAGTACCTGCAGGCCGGCGGCGTCTTCACGTCCGACCTGATCGAGACGTGGATCGACTACAAGCGCACGAACGAGATCGCCCCGATCCAGCTGCGTCCGCACCCGCACGAGTTCGAGCTGTACTTCGACCTCTAAACCGGCGGCTGTCCGCTAGTCCTCCGAAGAGGGCCTTTCCCCTGGCTGACCAGGGGAAAGGCCCTTTTTGCGTTGGCGGGCGGGAAATTTCTTCGGCGAACGCTCGCCATATACCCCCCAGGGGTATATGGTTCTGATCGTCGGACCGAACGGGACGGCAGCAGGAAGATCCGCATCGCACTTTGGGAGACGTCATGAGCGAGCAGCACATCGGACACGGCAGCCACCACTCCGGCCACGCCGACCACAGCGCTCACGCCGGTGCGCAGCCGGGTGGGCTCTCGGTGGCGCAGGACGGGTACACCGTCGAGCTGGACTCGGCGATCCTCCCGGCCGGGGTGCAGACGATCGGGTTCACCGTGGTCGGGGCGGACGGGCGGGCGGTCACCGAGTTCGTGGCCGAGCACGAGAAGGAGCTGCACTTCATCGCCGTACGCCGGGACACGGCCGGCTTCCAGCATGTGCACCCGGTGCGGGACGAGAAGGGGCACTGGACCGTCGAGCTGGACCTGCAGCCCGGTGACTGGCGGTTCTTCACCGACATCCACCCGGCCGGTCACGACGGGACGATCACGCTCGGGATCGACGCCGCGGTCGGCGGGGCGTACGCGCCGCAGCCGCTGCCCGAGGAGACCGGGGTCGCGGTGCTCGGCGAGAAGGGCGAGTACAGCGTGGCGCTGGCCGGCGAGCTGCGGCCCGGGGTGGCGAGCGAGCTGACTCTCACCGTCAGCCGTGACGGCGGCCCGGTCACCGACCTCCAGCCGTACCTTGCCGCGTACGGGCACCTCGTGGCGCTGCGCGTCGGGGACCTCGGCTACCTCCACGTCCACCCCGAGGGTGCGCCCGGTGACGGGGTCACGGCGGCGGGTCCGGGCATCTCGTTCATGGCGGTGGCGCCCACGGCCGGTACGTACCGGCTGTTCCTGGACTTCCAGCACGAAGGGGTCGTACGGACGGCCGAGTTCACCGTGCGGACCGTCAGCGAGTCCGCGCACCACGCCGGTCACGAGGCGCACGCGGGGCACCACGGACAGCACGGGCAGCACGGGCAGCACGGGCAGCACGCGGAGCACGGACACCACGGCCACCACTGACCGGCACAGCAAGGAGTGACAGCGATGCCCAGCAAGAACACCCCCGCCTGTACGGGCGCTTGCACCGCCCGTACCCGCGAAGACCCAGTCATCTGTACGCGCGGGGCCGCCCGGCCTCCACCCGAGCCCCCGCCGACCGCCTCCGAAGGAACCCCGTCATGCGACTCTTCGCCCTCCGCGACTACCGCCACCTCTTCGGCGCCCAGGTCATCGCCCTGTTCGGGACCGGCCTCACCACGGTGGCGCTGGGACTGCTCGCCTACGATCTCGCCGGGCCCCGTGCCGGTCTGGTCCTCGGAACCGCGCTCACCATCAAGATGGTGATGTACGTGGTCATCGCACCGCTCGCCGCCGCGTACGTCGACCGGCTCCCCCGCAGAACCCTCCTCGTCCTCCTCGACGTGATCCGCGCCGCGGTGGTCCTCGCACTCCCGCTGGTCAGCGAGGTCTGGCACATCTACGTACTGATCGGCCTGCTGCAGGCCGGCTCCGCCGCCTTCACGCCGACGTTCCAGGCAGTGATCCCGGACATCGTGACCGACGAGGCCGCGTACACCCGGGCGCTCTCCGCCTCGCAGGTCGCCTCCACGATGGAGAGCCTGCTCAGCCCGGTGCTCGCGGCCGTGGCGCTGACCTTCATGAGCTTCGACAACCTGTTCCTCGGCACGACGGCCGCGTATCTGATCTCCGCGCTGCTCGTCCTGTCGACCCGCATCCCCGACGCGCGGCCCAGCGCCCACACGAAGGCCTGGGACAAGGCGGCCTCCGGAATCCGGACCTTCTTCCGTACGCCCCGGCTGCGCGGCGTGATGGCGCTCAACCTCGTGGTGGCGGCGGCCGGTTCGATCGTCGTCGTCAGCACCGTGAACTACGTACGGGACCGGCTCGGCGGCGGGCAGTCGGACGTCGCGTGGATGCTGGCCTCCTCCGGCAGCGGCACGCTGGTGGCCGCGCTGGTGCTCCCCCGGGTCCTGGACCGGGTGGCCGCGCGGTCGGTGATGCTGACGGGTGCGGGTGTCCTGGTCGGCGGTACGGCCGGTGCGGTGGCGCTGATCCTGTCCGGTGCGGCCACGTGGGCCGGTACGGCGGCCGTCTGGACGGTCATCGGGATCGGCATGGCGCTGATCATCACCCCGACCGGCAAGGTCCTGCGGGCCTCCGTCGAACGGAACGCGATCCCCGAGGTGTTCGCCGCGCAGTTCTCGCTCTCGCACCTGGCGTGGCTCGTCACCTACCCGATCGCCGGGTGGCTCGGCACGAACGCGGGCCTGCCGCTCGCCTGGACCGTCCTCGCGGTCCTCGCGGTGGCGGGAGGGGCCGCCGCCCTCGCCCTCTGGCCGCGCCACGACCGGACGACGGCACCGGCCACGCCGGTCACCGGCACCCTGACCCGCGCGTCCCTGTCGAAGGCCGCGTAACCCTCTCCCACCCACCCCAGCGGGCACCCACCTCGGGTGCCCGCTGTGGCGCTCCGCCGGTGAGCGGAGACCGTGTCGCGGGTGGCCGCGAGGTACGTGGTTTGCTGGGGGCATGTCTACGTCCCGGCTCGATGGTGCCTCCGAGGAACTGCTCGCTCTTGTCTTTGCCGCGCTCGGTCAGGCCGTCGAGGCGCTGCGGGACAGCAAGGGGCAGGAGATGACGACCTTTGTCGTCATCGAGGGGGACGGCGGGCGGGATGTGGTGCGCTGCCGGGCCGACACCTTCGAGCGGGAGACGGAGATCGCGCGGGAGCAGTTGCGCAAAGCCGGGGCGGGCGCCCTGCGCTATGCGCTGGTGCACGACGGGTACTTCACCGTCGGCGAGGAGCGGTCCGAGGCCGTGATCGTGCAGGCGTGGGAGAACGACGGGACGCCGGGGCTGCAGTTCGCCCAGCGGTACGCGGTGGGGCGGCGGAAGCTGCGGCTCGCGTGCGAGACCGTGGGGCATCCGGCGTTCGCGGGTGAGGTGGAGGCGTTGGACGCCTCACCGCAGGACGCCCCCGAGCAGGACACCGTCTAGCGCTCCCCCACCTCACCCCCTGCCTCACCCCCGCCGCGCGAACTCCGCCGCGATGCCCGCCCGGTCCGTGGCGCCCGCGAGGAGCAGGCGGAGCAGGATGCGGGCCTTGTACGGGTCGAGCAGGCCGCCGTTGACCAGGCCGCGGCCCAGGAGGTCGGACTCCGAGCCGGGTGAGCCGTAGGTCGAGGTGAGAACGGAGCCGGCGCCCGTGCGCGAGGTGAGGACCACGGGGATACGGGTGGCCAACTCACCCAGGACCGGGGCGAGTCGGGCCGCCACGTGGCCGACGCCGTACGCCGCCACGACGAGACCCTGGTGGGTGTCGGCCAGGCCCGGCAGCAGCACCCCGTCGTCGTCCAGGGTGACCGTGTGCAGCGCGACGCGGGCCTCCGTCTCGACCGCCGGCAGCGCGGGGTGGCGGACCGGGCGGGTGAGGAGGCGCGGGCGGCCCTCGATGACGTGGCCGAGCGGCCCGGTGTTCGGGGAGGCGAAGGTGGCCGTGCTGGTGGCGTGGGTCTTGCGGGCCCAACGCGGCGCGTGGATCTCGTCGTTGAACACGAGCAGCGCGCCCAGCTCCCGCGCCTCGGGCGCCGCCGCGACCCGTACCGCCGCGAGGAGGTTGGCCGGTCCGTCGGCGCCCGCGAGCGTGGGGTTGCGCATCGCGCCGGTGAGGACCAGCGGTTCGGGGTGCGGCCAGATCAGGTCGAGCAGATACGCGGTCTCCTCCAGGGTGTCCGTGCCCTGGGTGATCACCACGCCACGCGCCCCGGCCTTCACCGCCTGTGCGGCCTCCTCGGCGACGGCGAAGAGCTGGGCGAAGGAGAGGTTGGAGCTGGGGACGGCGTGCGCGTCGCGGACGTCGAGCGCGAAGTCCGACAAGGCCGGTACGGCCGCGGTCAGTTCGGCGCCGGACAGGCGCGGGACGACGCCGTCCACGGGACGGCCCGACATGGCGATGGTGCCGCCGAGTGTGAGGAGCGTGATGTCCCCGCCGTGCGCTTCGGACTCCGGGCCGCCGCTCATTTCAGGCGCTCCTCCAGCTCGGCGAGGTCGGCGACGAACCACGTCTGCGTGCCCCGGTTGCATTCCCGTACGAAATCGCGGAGTGCCTCGCTCGCCTCCACGGCCGCGGTGATGTCGCCGACGACCGCGAGCTTCACCCCGTACTGCACGAACTTCTGGATGACAGCGCCCGCGAGCCGCGTCCGCAGCACGAGGAAGTCGGGTGCGAACCGCTCGACGGGGACGGCGGCCCAGACCGCGCCGCGGTAGCCGGCGTCACCGATGAGGTCGAGGGCGTCCTGTTCGCGGCCGACGGGGTCACCGTCGGCCGCGTAGACCATCACCGGCACGTCTTGGATCAGCTGTACGTCGCTCATGGGGTCGAGGCTAACGGCAGTGGGCCGACCGCAGTCGGCTAGCCGCCGGTCGTCACCGTCCGCTCCTCGGAGAACGCCCCCCAGTTCCCGTCGGGCAGCTTCGCCCGCAGCTTCACGCGGTACGTCTGCCCCTCCTCGCGCGAGATGAAGAAGCTGTGCTTCGCTCGGCCCGCGGGGGCCGAGCCGCCCCACTGGAGGGTGGTCGCCTGGCGGCCGTTGAGATGGATCTCGTACTCGGCGACGTCGCCGCCCGTCCTCGGCTGGTCCCAGGACAGATCCAGGTAGTACGCGCCGTCCGTCTCGTGCGTCGTCACCTTGAAGCCGCCGGGCGCGGTGTCCTCGTCGCCGCCCGCGCCCGGTGCGGTGGTCAGCTTCACCCGGCCGCTGTCCGGGGACGCGTTGTCGGCCGCGTCGCGCGCGCGGACCGTGAAGGTGTAGTCGGTGCCGGGGCGAAGTCCCGTGACCAGGGCGGTCGTCGTCCCGCCGTCCACGCTGTGGATCCGCGATCCGGCCTGGTAGATGTCGTACGAGGTGACGGCCTCGTTGTCGCGCGCGGCACGCCACGACAGGGTGGCCGCGCGCCCGCCGGAGGGCTTGACCGTGAGCTTGCCGGGTGCGGTGGGCGGCTCGGCATCCTTAGGCGCGGGCGCCCGCATGGTGACGGAGACCTCGGGGCTACGGTGCGAGGAGTTCCCTGCCGCGTCCAGGGCGCGGACGCTGAAGACGTACTTCTTCCTGGGCGTCAGACCGGTGAGGTCGACCATGTACGTGGTGCCCGGCAGCTTCCTGACCAGCTTGCCGCCGCGGTAGAGCTCGTAGCCGGTGACCTCGGTGTCGTCGGTCGACTTGTTCCACATGACATGCACCGAAGTGGCGCTGCCCGCGTGGACGGTGAGACCGCGGGGCGCGGTGGGCGGACGGTCGTCGACCGCCTCGGCGTCACCCCCGCAGCCGGTGAGCAGGAGCAGGGCGGCGGCGGTCAGCGCAAGTGGGGGGATGCGGCGCACGGGGGTGCCTTCCGGTCTGCGGCGGGAGGTGGCGTACGGATTCGCTGGGGCGGAACTCGCGGGAGTGGACGCGTGATTGGTCTGGACAACAGGGCCGACTCCGTTGTGACACATGAGACGGGTGCACTTCAAGAGGCCGCCGCGGACAACTGCCGGGCGGGCCGAAGGAGTTCGGCCCGCCCGGCAGTCCGCGCACCCGGTCTCCCGGGGTGGAGCGGTGGTTCAGCGGGTGTAGCGCATCAGCGCACGCACCATGTGGCACGTGGTCTCCGACGGCGGGTGGATGCCGACGAGATCCGCCGTGCTGCGGATGCGGTGGTTGTTGGCCTGCTCGGGCCGGTACACACCCGAGTCGAGCAGGGCTATGGCGAGGCGCATGGCCTTGAGCCGGCGGTTGTGCGAGATGTACCACTCACGGGGCCGGCCCGCGGGCAGCGCCTTCCTGGCGAACGGAACGTAGGGAACATCGATCGGCAGCGTCGTCTGAGCCTTGAGCGCGGCAGGGACCATAAGCAACCTCCTGGGGTGGTCGGGGAGTCATGAGGCGTCCGCCGGAACCCGGCGCACACCTCACGGCCCAATCTCGAACACTGCTTCTATTCTACTGCCCGGCACTGACAAAAGCCCCTGGCCACGCGGGCTTTGGGGCGGTGCGCGCGAGGGTGCGCAGTACGCTCTCGTGCATGGAGATCTGGATCAATCCCGCCTGTTCCAAGTGCCGCAGCGCCCTCTCGCTGCTCGACGCGGAAGGGGCCGAGTACACCGTGCGGCGCTATCTGGAGGACGTGCCCGGCGAGGCCGAGATCGAGGACGTCCTGACGCGGCTCGGGCTCGAACCCTGGGACATCACGCGTACGCAGGAGCCCGTCGCCAAGGAACTGAACCTCAAGGACCGCGAAGCCTGGCCACGGGACGCGAGCGGGCGGGCGCGCTGGATCAAGGCGCTGTCCGAGCACCCGAAGCTGATCCAGCGGCCGATCATCACGGCGGAGGACGGCAGCGCGGTGGTGGCGCGCTCGGAGGAGGCGGTGCGGGACGCGATGGGGCGGGGCTGAGAAGACTCACCGGCTCTGTGACGGATGGTGCCACAGGGGCCGTTGAGCGGAAACGGGCATCCGTTCGTACGTAGGGGCACGCGGGCCCGGGATACCGTCCCGGGCCGACGACAGGAGGAACCCGTGCCCCACACCGCTCACCTCCCCGGAACCGCACCCGAACCCGACTCCGGTCCCACCCCGCCGTCCGGCCGTCGCCGGCGCACGACGGGGCGGGCGAAGAAGATCGCCCTGTTCGTCGGCGCGCTCGCGCTGGGCGGCAGCGCCGCGGCGGTCTTCGCCTCGACCGGGCAGGCCGCGCCGGGCGCCGCCGGTGACCCCGGGGTCTGCCAGGGACTGGCGACCGCGCTCGCCAACAACGAGCGGTTCATCGCCGGGCAGCGGGCCGAGCCCGACGCCCAGTCCGAGGCGCGGATCGCCAACCGGGAAGCGGTGATCGAGGAGATACGGCGCAAGCAGGCGGCGTCGGGGTGCGGGGAGGCCGAGCTACCCGAGGAGCCGCCCGCGGGTGCGGCGCCCACGGAGGAGCCGCCCGCCGGACAGCAACCGCCGGCCGAGGAGCCGCCGGGCGAGGAGCCGCCGGGCGCCGAGCCTCCCGCCGCCGGAGGCGAGGTGGTCTGCGCGGGATCCACGGTCACCCTGTCCGGGGAGGCCGGTGCGCCCGCCGCGTCCAGCGGACAGTTCCCCGTCGGTACGGTCCTCAAGGTCACCAACCTGGACAACGCCAAGTCGACGACGGTCGAGGTCACTTCGGCCTCCGGCAGTTGCGCGCTGCTCAACAACGCGGCCTTCGAGCAGGTCCGCGAGCCGGGCAAGTTCCTGATCCGCAACGCCCGGATCGAACGCGTCGGCTGAGGCCACCTCGGCCCACTCCCCGCCACAGAGGGTCTGGTCCTTTCGGCCAGGGCCCTCACCAGGGCAAATGGTCCCTGAGCAGGAGCCGGACGCCCCCTCCGGATCCGTACCGTTGGCCGCTCCCCCTCCGACCGGGGCGCGGGGACGGTACGGACCGGAGGGAGCGGCCGATGCGGAACTGGATGTTCGGCGGTGTCTACGGCACCGTCCTCGCGAGCGCGCTGCTCGCGGCCCTGCAGAGCGGCGGCGGCCCGTACACGCCGTACTCCGACGCCGCCTGGGTCCTGGTGACCGCGGGCACCGCGGCCCTGGCGCACGGCTACGCGCACCATATGTCCACGCACTCGGTGGGCTCCGGCAGCCACCGTTGGCGGCAGCTCGCGCGGACGCTCGCCGGTGAGTGGCCCGTCGTGACGGCGAGTCTGCCGACCGTGGGGCTGCTCGTCGCGGCGGGTGCGGCGGACTGGCCGGAGGACGATGTGACCGCCCTCGGTCTGGCGCTCAACGCCGCGCTGCTGTTCGGATGGGGTACGTTCGCGGCCAGGCGCGTGGGCTACCGCAGACGGTCCGCACTGGCGATCGGCGGCGCGGACGCGACGCTCGGGGTGCTGATCGCGGCCGCCAACGCGCTGATCAAATAAGGGAGTCCGGGCCGATGATCCCGGGTCCCGTTCCGTACCAGGCGACTTCAGGAGTCCCCCGCGTGATCGGCACACTGCAGTGCACCGTCCTCGACTGCTCCGAGCCCGCGGAGCTCGCCCGTTTCTACGCGGCGCTGCTCGGCGGGGAGATCGACCGGCCCGACCGGCGCTGGGCCACGGACGAGGGCTGGTCGACGCTGCATGTGCCGGACGGGTCCGTGCTGTGCTTCCAGCGGATCCCCGACTACCGTCCGCCGCGCTGGCCGGACCCCGCGCACCCGCCGCAGCTCCACCTCGACATCGGCGTACCGGATCTCGACGCGGCCGAGTCCGTGCTGCTCGCCGCGGGCGGGCGGCTGCTGAGCGGCGGGGACGGTACGCAGCCGTGGCGGGTGTACGCGGATCCGGCGGGGCACGTGCTGTGCCTGGTCCGGGAGGCTCCCGCGACCTGACGGCGTGTGCGGCAGGTCACATCGCGTGCCGTGTCACAGCCCGGCGCTCTGTGTCGTCCCGAGGGTGTACCCACCGGAAACCCCGGAGGGCACACCCACCGGAACACGGCACAAGGAGCCCGCCATGGAACCCCGTCTCAACCTCTTCCAGAACGCGGTCATCGGCCAGAGCGTCAAGCACCTGATCGCCACCAACAAGGTGATCACCGAGTCTGGCCTGTCGCCCGTGACCCGCGAGCTGGCCGTGCTGCGCGCCAGCCAGATCAACGGCTGCTCGGGCTGCATCGACATGCACACCAAGGACGCCGTGGCGGCCGGGGAGAGCCACGTCCGGCTTCATCTGGTCGCGGCCTGGCGCGAGGCCACGGTGTTCACCGACGCCGAGCGCGCGGCCCTGGAGCTCTCCGAGGAGATGACCCGGATCGCGGACGCGGCGACCGGGGTCCGTGACGAGGTCTGGCAGAACGCGGCCAAGCACTTCGACGAGGACCAGCTCGGTGCCCTGGTGATGAGCATCGCGCTGATCAACGCCTTCAACCGGATGAACGTCGCGACCCGCCAGCCCGCGGGGAACTACCAGCCGGGGCAGTACGCCCACTGACCCGTCCACTGCCCCGTCCACCGACCCGGAGGGTCACCGGGCGAGGGCGGCCTCCGCCTGCGCCAGGATCTCGGTGACCCGCAGCCCGAGCCGTACGTCGCACGGGTGGGCGCCCCCGCCGCGTACGCCGTCGAGCAGCGCGTCGATCGCCGTGCCGTACGAGGCGAGCGCGCCGTCGCCCCAGACCTCGGGCAGCTGCACGACGCCCTCGGCACCGCGGAACTCGGCACTCACCCCGCTCGCCCGGTCGGGCGCGGTGAGGCTGAGGACGGTGCTGCTGGAGGCGCCCGAGGCGTGCCGGAGCAGGACGTGGACCGTGTCCAACCGGCCGCGCAGTGCCGTCACTTCGGTGACGTCGCCGAGCACGGGCAGGAGCACGGAGAGCGCGTGCGGGCCGACGTCCCACAGGGCGCCGCGCTCATGGCGCCACGGCGACTCGGCGTACGGGTTCTTCGTGTCGGGCGCGTAAATGGAGCCGACCCAGTCGACGCGGGCGCTGTGCCAGCCGTCGACGCGGGACTGCTCGTCGATCCAGGGCGCGGCCGCCGCGGAGAACCGGAGCGTGAAGAAGACCACCGAGGCCACGTCCGCGGCGGCCTCGGCCAGTTCGCGGGCGCCTTCGACGGTGGTCGCGACGGGCTTGTCGAGCAGAAGGTGGCGGCCCGCGCGGGCGGCGCGCACGGCGAGCGGCGCCTGGACGTCGGGCGGCAGGGCGATGGCGACGGCGTCCACGTCGGCGATCAGCGCGTCCACGTCGTCGTACGCCTGCGTGGACAGTTCCTTCGCGAGCGCGGCGGCCGCCTCGGGGCGCCGGCCCCAGACGCCGGCGAGGGTGATGCCGGGGTGGGCGGCGAGTGCGGGTCCGTGCACGCGGGCCGCCCAGGATCCGGTGCCGAGGAGGCCTACGCGCAGGGGTGCGGTGGTGGAGGTCATGGCAGACCATCATGCGGCACGGGCCGCGGCCGGGATCCGCCGCGTCTCGTATACGGATCCGTCACCGGGCCCGGCGCACGACTTCATGGAGTCCTCGGGGCCGGTGCGCAAGGCGCGTAACACGGGGTTCACAGACGGGCAACGGTCGGGAAATCGCCGATTGCCAAGCTGCGGAGCACGACGCGGGGCCAGAGTCGCTCCCCCGCCCCACCCGCATGCCTGCCCGTAAAGGATGGCGCCCGTGACCTTCAAGGCTGAGTACATCTGGATCGACGGCACCGCGCCGACGGCGAAGCTGCGCTCGAAGACGAAGATACTGACCGCTCCCGTCTCAGGCGTCGCGGACCTGCCGATCTGGGGCTTCGACGGCTCCAGCACCAACCAGGCCGAGGGCCACGCGTCCGACTGTGTGCTCAAGCCGGTCTACTCCTGCCCGGACCCGATCCGCGGCGGCGACGACATCCTGGTGCTGTGCGAGGTCCTCAACACGGACATGACGCCGCACGTCTCCAACACGCGTGCGCAGCTCACCGAGGTCGCGGAGAAGTTCGCCGGGCAGGAGCCGATCTTCGGCATCGAGCAGGAGTACACGTTCTTCGAGGGCGACCGTCCGCTCGGCTTCCCGGCCGGCGGCTTCCCGGCCCCGCAGGGCGGCTACTACTGCGGTGTCGGCGCGGACGAGATCCACGGCCGTGACATCGTCGAGGCGCACCTGGAGAACTGCCTGACGGCCGGTCTCGGTATCTCCGGCATCAACGCCGAGGTCATGCCCGGCCAGTGGGAGTTCCAGGTCGGCCCGCTCGCCCCGCTCGAGGTCTCGGACCAGCTGTGGGTGGCCCGCTGGCTGCTGTACCGCACCGCCGAGGACTTCAACGTCTCCGCGACCCTCGACCCCAAGCCGGTCAAGGGCGACTGGAACGGTGCCGGTGCGCACACCAACTTCTCCACGAAGGCGATGCGCGAGGGGTACGACGCGATCATCACCGCGTGCGAGTCGCTCGGCGAGGGCTCCAAGCCGATGGACCACGTCAAGCACTACGGCGCGGGCATCGACGACCGGCTGACCGGTCTGCACGAGACCGCCCCGTGGAACGAGTACTCGTACGGCGTCTCGAACCGTGGCGCCTCGGTGCGTATCCCGTGGCAGGTCGAGCAGGACGGCAAGGGGTACATCGAGGACCGCCGTCCGAACGCCAACGTCGACCCGTACGTGGTGACGCGGCTGATCGTGGACACCTGCTGCTCGGGTCTGGAGAAGGCCGGCCAGGTCTGATCCCGCCGGACTCTCCGAGGGGCGCCCGCTGTTCGCGGTGGGCGCCCCTCGGCATGTGCGGGCGCCGTCCCTGCGTATCGGGATGCCGGTGCGGCGTGCGAGGCTGACCGCATGCTCGACATCAAGGTGAACACCGAGAACGTGCAGGAGTTCGTGCGGATCTCAGCCGCCGACCTGACCGCGCTGGTCGCGCGGATCGGGGGCCCGGGCGACGAGTTCCTCGTGTGCCGCCGCATCCCGGACCTGCCGGATGAGTTCATCCAGACCGCCCGCACGCGCGGCGAGGGCTTCGCCCTGGAGTACTGCGACGGGAGCACGCTCCACCACACGGATCTCGGCGACGACGAGTCGGACCGGGTGGCGGCGGCGATCGTGGCCTGGGCGCGGCACGAGGAGGGATGGGAGGCCGGCTTCTCCTGGGAGCCGACGCAGCTGCCCGCGTCGGACGAGGTGCCGCAACTGCCGCAGGCCGTACGGGAAGAGGTCGAGGAGTACGTACGGGGACTGCTCGCGCAGGGCTATATCGGGCGCCGCGAGCTCGCCGAGGCCGCGGAGGAGTGGCTGGTCGACGGGAACGAGCGGCCGGTGTCGCCGGCGCAGGCCCGCCTCCTCGTGGACCGGCTGTGGGTGGAGCGCGTGCGGGAGCAGGACGCGTGGGAGGGGGTCACGGACCCCGAGCGGATCGCGGCGGCCTTCACGGCGCTCGACGCCGGCGGGATCACCGCACGCGAGCACTTCACGTGCTGCCGCACCTGCGGGCTCGCCGAGATCCGGGGTGCGGGCGAGGAGGACGCGCGGGGGTTCGTCTTCTTCCACTTCCAGGGCACAGAGGCCGCGGCGGAGCACGGGGATCTGGCGCTCTATTACGGGGGCTTCAAATGCACGCCCGAGTACACGGCAAAGATCGGGCACGAAGTGGTGGCCGCGCTCCAGGAGGCCGGCCTGAGCACGCAGTGGAGCGGCTCCCCCGACGAGGCGATCTGCGTCCAGGATCTGGACTGGCGCCGGCGCCTGGTGGGCTGAACCGGCCGCGAAGGGCTGTTGATCAGGCCAATTGAGGCGGGTCGGCCGTATCAAGGGACGGGAGGGGCCTGCGTCCGGGAGCAGAGGTCTGCTTGAATGGACGTATGGCCGACTACCAGAACTCCGCGAAGGGTCGTTTCGACCTCGAGCCGTTCTGGCCTTCCCGCCAGCATGACGACTTCGACCGTGAGTGTCGCCGCGTGAGGAACGCACCGGCCCTCTAAAGCCGTTCACCGCCCGTCGTGGTCCGGTGCGGCCTTCGGCCGGTGCGAGTGCGTACGTCCTGACACGTCCACTTCGCGTCGAAAGAGCTGACCTCTCATGGCGAACACCCGGATCTCCGCCGCCGTCACGGCCCCTGCCCCCGTCGCCCCTGCGCTCCCTGCCGCAGCCCGCCACCGATTGCGCGCCGTCCACCAGGACGAGGTGGCGGACCTCGTACCGTCGATCGACGTCGCCGACTACCTTCCGCCGGGCGCCACCTGGCTGCCCGCACCCCAGCACACCCTGCCCTCGCTGCCGGGGCGGCCGCCGATGGTCGGATACCTGGTGCTCGTACCGGCCGAGGCGCAGGGCGCGCAGGCGCCGCCGCAGCCGGCGGAGCGCATCCGGATCGACCAGGTGGAGCGGACCGCCGAGGTCGACGGGCGGATGCTGGAACTGACCTACCTGGAGTTCGAACTGCTCGCCCACCTCGTGGCGCACCCGCAGCGGGTCCACACCCGCGACACGCTGGTGCAGACCGTGTGGGGGTACGGGCATGTGGGCGACGGGCGGACCGTGGACGTCCATGTGGCCCGGCTGCGCCGCAAGCTGGGCGCCGAGTACCGCGGGGCGATCCAGACGGTCCGGCGCGTGGGGTACAAGTACACGCCGCCCCAGGCCGGTTGAGGCGGGCAGGGCCGCCTGCCCGATGGCAGGCGGCCCTCCTCGTCCGGGCTATGCGGCCGTACGGGACCGCGCCCGGCCCACCGCGCCCGCGACCGCGTCGGTCACCAGGAACGCGAGCAGGCTCAGGCCGAAGAGCGGCACGTACCAGCCGATGACCGCCGTCACCGCGAGCAGCGGCAGCAGGACGGGCAGCGGCACCTTGCGCCAGGCACCGCGCGGCATCGGGCGGCCCATGCGCAGACCGCCGGACTTCGTCGGACGGCGCAGCCACCACATGCGGTAGCCCCAGACGATCAGGAGCAGGGTGCCCAGCATGAGGCCCGCGAGCAGCAGTTGGTTGGTCAGGCCGAAGAGCACGCCCATGTGCAGGTTGATGCCGAGCGTGGTGAGTTTCGCCAGGAGCGGGTAGTCGGCGAAGCGGACCGTGTCGAGGACCTTGCCGTCCGCCGGGTCGATGGCCACCGAGTCCAGGTGGTAGGGCCAGGCGGTGTCGTTCTGCTTGACGACGTAGCCCTGGCCGTCGGTCGGGACCGTCACCGTGGTGCGGCCGTCGATGCCCTCGCCGCGGGCGATCTCCAGGACGCGGTCGAGACCGATGTCCGCGCCCTGGTGCCCGGCCTTCCCGCCGCCTCCGTGATCGCCGTGGCCGGTGGCGGCGCCTTCGCCCGGGGTGGTCGCGGCGTCGACAGCCGGGGTCGCCCCGCCGAGGCGGTCCTGCAGTTCGCCGATGCTCACGCCCGCGTACTTCGACCAGGTCAGGCCGGTGGCGGAGAGGAAGAGCAGCCCGAGCGCGGCCCACAGGCCGACCGTGCCGTGCCACGACAGGGTGCGGGCGCGGCCCTTCTTCTGGCCGCGGGCCGGTGCGAGGAGGTCGCGGCGGCGGGCCCGGCGGCGGCCGAACCAGAGCAGCAGTCCGCCGAGGACGACCACCCAGAGCCAGCTCGCGGCGAGTTCGCTGTAGTGGCGGCCGGGTTCGCCCAGCTGCAGATGGCGGTGCAGCTCGGAGGTCCAGGCGCGGACGGGGAGGGCGCCGGAGCTGCCGTAGGAGGGGAGTTCGCCGCGGATCTCACCGTTGTACGGGTTCACGAACACGGCGAGCGTCTTGCCCTCGGGCACTTCGGGGCTGTCGAAGAGCACCCGGGTCGTCTCACCGGCCTTCGACGACGGCCACACCGCGGTGACCGTGCCCTCGGGGTGGGCCTGACGGGCGGCGTCGACCTGGCGGGTGAGCGGGATCGTCGAGTCGCCGGCCGGGACCTCCAGTTCATGGCTGTAGACGATCTTCTCGGCCTGGAAGGAGAGCGCGTAGAGAAGACCGCTGGCCGCGGCGACGAAGAGGAAGGGGGCGATGAGGATGCCCGCGTAGAAGTGGAGACGCAGCAGGAGGGGGCGCAGGGCGGTCCAGGCGCCCGGCTTGGTTGCGGGGTCGCCGGAGGGGTCCTCGGCGGGGGACGGGGAAGGTCCGGAGAGTTCCGAAGGGTCCGGTTGATCCGGCTTCGGGCGGTCGTCAATGGCCATGGTGGTCCTCAGGGTTCGCGTGGGCGCGCCACGGCACGGCGGGCGTGCGGGGGCGGGCGACGGCAGGGGTGACTCACCCACCGCCGGAGCGGATCCGCTGGAGGAGCGTCAGACGGCGGTGGGTGCTTGATGCGGTGTGCGCACCCACACGGGAGGCCCGCGCCGGATCACGGCATGGGCGAGTACGGCGTTACGGAGACGGGTCCGGGTCCGCCGGGGGCGGGGCCGGCGCGGGGGCCGCGGGGCGGCGGGGAGCCGTACGAAGGAGAGGGCGAGGCGGAGCGGCGTGAAAGCGAACGCGCCCAGGACCTCGGCGAGTTGGAAGAACGCGGCCTCTCCGCGGGCCAGCCACAGGGCGCACAGCACGGCCGCGACCAGGTGCGCGGCGAGCATGCCGAAGGAGCCGTGGGTGAGGGTGTCGAGGAGGGTGGGCTCGGCGGCCATGCCCGGCATGCCGGGCCGGCGCAGGTGCTCGGCGTGCGGGCCGCCGTTCCCCGAGGCGTGGGCGCCGGTCAGGGTGAACGTGGTGTGCAGCACCGTCTGGACGACGACCATGGCGGCCGCGGTGGAGGGGGTGCCGCGGCGGCGGCCGGCCAGGCACCAGGTGGCGGCCGCGAGCACGGCGAACGCCACCAGAAGGGACGGAAGCGGAAGTTCATCCTCGGACATGGAGGAATGCCCCACACCGGCCACGGCGACGGCGACTGCCGCGAAGAGAGCGGCTCGCAGGGTGCGCAACGGGGCACCTGGGGGGCGGGTCATCGTGCGCCATGGTGCCAGGTGGGGGCTTGTGGGCCAAGGGTGCCCCTTGTGGTGGGGCGCCCGTGAGAGCCGTACGGTCCGAAGGCGGCGCGCGAAATGATCTGCCCTCGGCAGAAGCCCATTCCCACGCCCCCGGCGCCGGGGCACGATCCCCCCATGAAACTTCTCCTTCTCGGTGGTACCGAATTCGCAGGCCGTGCCGTGGCCGAGCGGGCCGTGGCCCGCGGGTGGGACGTCACCGTGTTCCATCGGGGGAACCACTCCGTGCCGGACGGCGTGACCTCGCTCCACGGCGACCGGACCGCCGAGGGCGGGCTCGGGGCGCTGGCCGACGGCGAGTGGGACGCCGTCGTGGACACCTGGTCGAAGGCGCCGTACGCGGTGCGGGACAGCGCGCGGCTGCTCAAGGGGCGCGTCGGGCGCTATGTGTATGTGTCGACGTGCTCCGTGTACACATGGGCGCCGCCCGCGGGGTACGACGAGAGCGCGCCGGTGGTGGACGGGGACCCGGACTCGGCCTCGTCCGACGACTACGCGCAGGCCAAGCGTGGCGCCGAGCTCGCCCTTGAGCGGGAGTTCGGGGCCGAGGGATCGCTGCACGTACGGGCCGGGCTGCTGCTCGGGCCGCACGAGAACGTGGGCCGGCTGCCCTGGTGGCTGGGGCGGATCGCGCGCGGCGGGCCGGTGCTCGCGCCCGGGCCACGGGAGATGCCGCTGCAGTACGTGGACGTGCGGGACATGGCCGAGTGGATCCTCGACGCGATCGAGGGCGGGCTGAGCGGCCCGTACAACATGATGAGCCCGTCGGGGCACTCGACGATGGGGGGACTCCTCGAAGCGCTCGTCGACGTCATCGGCTCGGACGCCGAGCTGCGCTGGACCGAGCCGCAGGTGATCCTCGACGCCGGGATCGAGCCGTGGACCGAGCTGCCGGTGTGGGTGCCGCCGGGCACCGACATGCACGACGCCCTGCACGGCGCGGACGTCGGGCGCGCCGTGGCGACCGGGCTGCGCTGCCGTCCCGTACGCGAGACGGTGGCCGACACCTGGGCGTGGCTGCAGGCCATCGGCGGGGAGGCGCCGCAGCGTCCCGACCGGCCGCGGAAGGGCGTCGATCCGGAGGTCGAGGCGAAGGTCCTGGGGCTGTAGGACGACGACCCCGGGCCGGGGGTGGTGCTGGCACCACCCCAGGCCCGGGGGTCCGGCCCCGTGACCTTGCGCGCCGCCCCCGCCACACTGGTCCCCGGAGTACGGAACACAGGACGGGAGCGGCGGACATGGACCGGACGAAGGCACGCGGGGCGCTGGTCGCCGCGGCACGCGGGCTGGCCCTTGCCCTGCTCGCGCTGATCGGGTCGATCACGCTGTTCGTCCTGTCGGTGGTGTCGATCGCGCTGATCCCGATCGGGATCGGCGTGTTCACCACGCCTTTCGTCCTGGGTTTCGTACGGGCCCACGCCCAGCAGCGCCGGCAGCTCGCCGGTGCGTGGGCGGGCCTCACGATCGCCTCGCCGTACCGGCCGTTCCCCGCCGACCTGCGGCGCGGTGTCGTCGGGCAGGTCGAGCGCTGCAGTCTGCTCCTGAAGGACCCGGCGACCTGGCGTGATCTGCGCTGGCTCGTGACGGACATGACCGCGGGCGCCGTGACGGCGGTGCTCGCGCCCGGGCTGCTGGCCGAAGGGGTCTTCGGGATCCTCATCTTCGCGGGCCTGTGGACCGTGCTCGGGGACTGGTGGTACGCGTTCATCCCGGTGTCCGGCTGGGGCTCGGCCTTCCTCGCCTCGCTGCTCGGCTGTGTCTGGATCACGGTCGGTCTGCTGTACAACCGGTATCTCGTCCAGGCCCACTTCAAGATCGCCGAGGCCTCCCTCGCCCCGGCCCGCGAGGCCGCGCTCGGCGCGCGGATCGACCAGCTCACCGAGTCACGGCATGCCGCGGTGGACGCGTCGGCGGCCGAACTGCGCCGGATCGAACGGGATCTGCACGACGGGGCGCAGGCCCGCCTCGTCGCCATGGGCATGGACCTCGGCACGATCGAGGCGCTCATCGAGAAGGACCCCGCCAAGGCCAGGACGCTGCTCGCGCAGGCCCGGCAGAACTCCGCGGACGCCCTGACCGAGCTGCGCGACCTGGTCCGCGGCATCCACCCCCCGGTGCTCGCCGAGCGCGGCCTCGGGGACGCGGTCAAGGCGCTCGCGCTGCGGCTCCCCCTGCCCACCGACGTGGATGTCGCGCTGGGCGGGCGGTTCGCCGAACCCGTGGAGTCCGCGGCGTACTTCGCGGTGAGCGAGCTGCTCACCAACGCGGTCAAGCACTCCGCGGCCGAACGGATCTGGGTCGACGTGCACCACGCGGACGGCATGCTGCGGATCGCCGTCACCGACAACGGGCGCGGGGGCGCGTCCGTCGGGGCGGGCAGCGGGCTGAGCGGTGTGGAGCAGCGGATCGGTACATTCGACGGTGTCCTGGCCGTCAGCTCTCCCGCGGGCGGTCCCACCATGGTGACCATGGAGATCCCTTGCGCGTACTCCTAGCCGAAGACCTGTTCCTGCTGCGTGACGGCCTGGTGCGGATGCTGGAGGCGTACGACTTCGAGGTGATCGCGGCCGTCGAGTCGGGGCCCGAACTCACCAAGGCCTTCGCGGAGTTGACGCCCGACGTGGCGATCTGCGACGTCCGCCTCCCGCCCTCGCACACCGACGAGGGGCTGCAGTGCGCGCTCGCGGCGCGGCGGGCGCGGCCCGGGCTTCCGGTCCTGATCCTGTCGCAGCACGTGGAGCAGCTGTACGCGCGCGAGCTGCTCGCGGACGGCACCGGCGGGGTGGGCTATCTGCTCAAGGACCGGGTCTTCGACGCGGAGCAGTTCATCGACGCCGTCCGCCGGGTCGCGGAGGGCGGTACCGCGATGGATCCGCAGGTGATCCAGCAGCTCCTCTCACGCCGGCAGTCGGACCGGCCGCTCGGCGGGCTCACGCCGCGCGAGCTGGAGGTCCTCGAGCTGATGGCGCAGGGCCGGTCGAACGCGGCCATCGCGGGGCAGCTCGTCGTCACCGAGCGGGCCATCGCCAAGCACACCTCCAACATCTTCGCCAAGCTGGACCTGCCGGTGTCGGACGACGACAACCGGCGGGTGCTCGCGGTGCTCGCGTATCTGAATCAGGAGCGGTAACGCTGCGCAGGGCGGGGCGCGTTGGGCGGGTTGGACGCCTTGGGCCGGAATTGAGTACGGAGAAAAACACAAACTTCCGGGACGGCTGAAACGACCGGAGATCGTCCGCGTACGAAGCCCCATGGGACGCACTTCACGCAAACGATCGAAACGGGCCCGCCGGGCGGTCGCCGCCTCGGCGGCATTGATCCTGGGGGCCGGCGGCCTGACGATGGCGAATTTCTACGCCTCGGCGGGCGAAGGGCACGGTGAGCCGCCACCGGTTTCCCAGGACGCGAGTTCCGGGCCCCGGATGTCGACCATCGACTGCCCCGATGTCACCGGGCAGCTACAGGACGTACCCGAGGCGGCGCGGCCCGCGGTCGACCGTGAACTGGCCGCCCTGGACTCCCAGATCACCCAGGCGTACGAGAAGTTCGCGCAGGGTCAGCAGGATGTCCTCGGGCCGCTGGAGGAACAGCGGCGCGGCACGCTCGGCGCGATCTCGCAGGCGATACGGGACGCGGGCGGGCAGCCGCCCGAGGGACTCGACTCCAACGCGCCGTGCACGTTGCGGGCCGACGACTCGCAGCCCGGGGACGGCACGGGCCAGGACGGCGGGCAGAGCCAGGAGCCCCAGGACCCGGGGCAGAGCGAGGATCCCGGTCAGGGCGAGGGCGGCGAGGCGCCGGACAACGGCGGGCAGGCCGGCAACGGTCCCGCGGCGGACGACTTCGTGCCGATCGAGGACGTCGAACCGAATGTGGCCAAGGTCCGCAAGCAGCGCGGTGCGTCCCGCGGAACGTTCGAGACCCGCTGCGGAACGAACGAGAACGGGAAATTCAACCCGGACAACGTGATTGCCGCTCCAGGTGTGAGCAATGGCGCCCACCATATGCACGATTACATCGGAAACCAGGCGACGGATGCCTTCGCCAGCGATGACGACCTTGCCAACGGAGAGACGAGCTGCCGTAATCAGCGCGACAAATCCACGTACTACTGGCCGGTCCTCAGGGTGCAGAACGGACAGGACGAGAACGACGCCGGAGCCGACGGCGGCGGCAACGACAAGAATGTCGGCGAAATCCAGACGCCCGACCAGGTCACCCTGAAATTCGTGGGCAGTCCCACCGGCCGGGTCGTCGCGATGCCGCGCTTCCTGCGGATCATCACCGGTGACGCCAAGGCCTTCACCAACGGCAACGCGAACGCCAACGCGTCCTGGAGCTGCACCGGATTCGAGAACCGGCAGCTGAAGGACAAGTACCCGCTCTGCCCCGAGGGTTCGAAGGTCGTGCGCACCTTCAAGTTCCAGTCGTGCTGGGACGGCCAGAACACGGACAGCGCCAACCACCGCACGCATGTGGCCTTCGCCGACGCGAGCGGCCGCTGCCCGCAGGGCTTCCGGGCCATTCCGCAGCTGGTGCAGCGGATCGTCTACGACGTGGCGCCCGAGCCGAACTTCGCGGTGGACTCGTTCCCCGAGCAGCTGCACAAACCCGTCACCGACCACGGCGACTTCATCAACGTCTTCGCCGACCGTGAGATGCGGCGCCTGGTGAACTGCATCAACCGCGGTGACCGCTGCCGCTGACCCGGACCACCCCTCTCCCCCCACAGCCTTGGGCCCCGTCCCCCACCGGGGCCCAAGGCAACGGCCTGCGCGGCCGGTTCAGTGCTGATGGCCGGAGTCCGGCTCCGCGGAGCTCCCCTGCTCCCCGGAACCGCTCCCGCCGTCGTGACCGCCTTCGTGTCCGCCCTCCCCTTCACCACTACTCCCCGAGTGGTGTGCGGCGCGTTCCACGGTCCCGCCGAGCCGGCCGCGCAGAGACACGACCACCTTCTCCTCGCCGCTGGCGACCCACTTGCGGCCCACCAGATACGTACCGCCGTAGTCGTTCGCCTCGTTGATCCACTCGCGCTGGCCGCGGTCCGTCGCGAACGTGGTGAGGATGAAACGGCCCTCGCCGTTACGGCAGTTGGCCTGCCGCAGCTCGGCGGCGTCGGTCTGCACGTTGGGCTCGCAGTCCGCCTTGCCCGCGATCTCCTCAAGTGTGCCCGTGACGGTCTCGGGCACCGGCTTCCTCTCCTCGCCGCCGCAGCCCGTGACCAGGGCGAACACGACGGCGGCACAGGCCAGTTGCGCTATGTGGGGGCGTTTACGCATGGTCCCATCGTGCACCCGCGCCCCTTTCCGCACAGGCCATTCGTGGCATCCCTTTCGGCGAGCGGCCATACTGGCGCGCGGTGTCTCAGCGGATGCCTCAACGGGGGAACGGACGGACAGCGATATGGCGTACGGCGTGGACCTGCCGGGGCGGATCGGCCCCTACACCGTCGAGCGCGAACTGGGCGCGGGCGGCATGGGGACGGTGTACCGGGCGCGGTCGCGCGGCGGGCGGACCGTCGCGGTCAAGGTGGCACGGCCCGAGCTGGCCGGCGATCCGCACTTCCGTGCGCGGTTCCGCGCCGAGGTCGAGGCGGCGCGCAAGGTCGGCGGCTTCCACACGGCGCAGGTAGTCGACGCCGACCCCGAGGCGGACACGCCCTGGCTCGCGACGGCGTACGTGCCGGGGCCGACGCTCTCCGAACTGATCGGCACGCGGGGCGCGATGGACGAGGAGCGGCTGCGGGCGCTCGGGGCCGCGCTCGCGGAGGCGCTGCAGGCCATTCACGGCTGCGGCCTGGTCCACCGCGACCTCAAGCCGGGCAACATCATCATGGCCGAGGACGGACCGCGCGTCCTCGACTTCGGCATCGCCCGAGCGGTCGAGAACACCCGCCTGACCTCGACCGGAGCGGCCTTCGGCACGCCCGGTTTCCTCGCGCCCGAGCAGGCGCAGGGACTCGAAGTGGGGCCCGCCGCGGATGTGTTCGCGCTGGGGGCGGTGCTGGTGGCGGCGGCAGGGGGCAGCGCGTTCGGCGGGGGTACGCCGATGGGGCTGATGTACCGGTCGGTGCACGAGACGGCGGATCTGTCCGCCGTACCGCCCGGGGTGCGAGAGGTGGTCGCCGCGTGTCTGGCGAAGCCGCCGGGTGAGCGGCCCACACCGGAGCGGCTGCTGGATCTGTTCGCGCCGGTGACACCGCCGACCGCCTCGCCGCAGGTTCCCGCGCATCCGCCGACGGTGGCGGTGCGTCCCTCACGGACGGCGGACGCGGCGACCGCCGACGGGATCCACCACCTGGCCACGCGCGCGGCCTCTGCCTCTGCAGGAGGCACAGCGACGGGCACGGGTACGGCCACCGGTGCCGGCACGCCATCCTCACCCGCCCGTGCCACACCGGCCACACGAGCCACACCCGCCGCCCCCGGCGCCTCACGGACCCGGCGGAACGTCACCCTGGCGGTGGTGCTCGTGGCCTGCGCGCTTCTCGCCGGTTATCTGGCGCGCGGGCAGGGCGGGAGCGGCGGTGACGACGAGAACTTCCCGGAGGCCGCTTACAAGATCGAGCGGCCGGAGGAACTCCTCGACGGCGCCTACAAATTGGAGGGAGCGCCCTTCATGTCGGGGCCGACGAAGCTCGATGACACCGCGACGCGGCGAGACGGGTTCGAGATGTCCTCCGACTACAAGGGAACCAAGAAGTCCGGCTTCGACACTCTGAGGATCTCTGCCGAGTACGGACTGTTCACGGAGCCGGGCGCCAGGATGAAAGCCATGGCCGACGAACTGAGCGAGTCGGAGGACGTGACGGCGTCCGAGGAGCCCTGGGAGAAGATCACCGTCCCCGGGTCGAAGGCACAGATCAGTTGCCGGGGGAGCGTGTGCGCCTGGGCCGACGCCAACACCATTGCCATCCTCGAGTTCGGGGGGTACGACGCGACGAAGCTGGCAGCACAGGAGACCGCCGGGATCCGCGACGAGATCCGCCGTCCGATCACCACGTCGGGTTCCTGAGCCGTTTGTCGGGCACCCGGGCCGCATTCGAGTGACCATCCCACGACTCACTCGTTCTGCTGAACGTGAGTTCTCCGGATGTCGTCACCCGTCGCCCCGCCAAGGACCCCGCCCCGGCCGTCCCCTCCGTCGATGTCGAGCAGGCCGAGGCGGCCATCGTCGAGCACTACCCGCGGCTCGTCCGGATCGGGTATCTCGTGCTGCCGCCGTCGCTCGGCCGCAACCGCCGTGTCCTGACCGCGCATTCGCTGGCCCAGCGGGCCCTCCCCCGGGGCCGCACCCCGGGGGACGCGCCCGTGTTTCCGCAGCAGCGCGCGGGCGGGCGGCAGGGGGATCCGGGGTACGCGTATGTGCGGCTGAAGGTGCTGCGCGGCGCGCTGGACGCGGGGCTGCCGCTGCGGCGCCGGGGGTGGCCGCGGCGGGCGCAGTTCCCGCCGCTGCTGCCGCAGGTGTGGGGGCTGCGGCTGTTCCCGCGGTCCGGGGGCGCCGATGAACTCGCCCTGGACCAGCGGCTCTCCGCACTGTCCGGGCCCGCGCGCGCCGCCTACGTACTGCGCGGGCTGGAAGGCCTCGCGGACGCGGAGGTGCGCAAGACCCTCGGCGCGGCCGGGGTGGACGATCCGCATGCCGCGCTCGCCGAGGCGGACGGGGTCGAGGCGATGTACGCGCTGCTCGACTCCCCGGAGTTCGACCCGTGTTCGCTGCAGGCCCGGCCCACCGATCTGATGCGCCGCCGCCAGCACACGAAGGCCGCCTTCGTCGCCACGGCCGCGCTGCTCGTGTGCGGTGCGCTGCTCGGGCTGCCCGGTGACGGCTGGGGTCCGGACGGGGCCGCGGCGCCCGCGTACGCGAAGAATCCGGCGGGCGAGGCCGCCCTGGATCCGGGGCAGTTGACGCGCGCGGACGCGAAGGCGTGGGAGCGCGCTGCCCGTACGGACTTCTCGGTGTGGCCCGCGCGCGGCTCGCTCACCGGCGACCAGGAGCTCCTGCGCCGCGCGCTCGCCGTGTGGGCGCGGCCCGGCGGCAGCGTGCAGGTCTCGGCGACCCCGGGGACACCGGCGGGCGCACCGCCCGGCCCGGCGCAGCTGCTCTTCGCGGGCGAGGTCGACCAGGCGCGGGTGGTGATGCTGTACGACGGGCTGCGGATCGCGCGCTATGCCGAGCCCAGGGAGGGCACGAGCGGCGCGGCGCTCGACTTCGCGCGGGTGGACGGCGCGGGGGCGCCCACCGCGAGCGCGCTGGTCGTGGGGCGCACGGACGGCAATGTCCGGTATCTGATGGCGCCTTGGGTGCGGGGCGTCTCGGTCCGCGACCTGACCGACCCGTCCGCGCAGCCACGCAGGCTGGAGCGCGACAAGGACGGGGTGACCGATCCGGTCGCGAGCCCGGCACAGGCCCGTACCTGCACGTCGTGGAACGCACTGGAGCTCAGCGACCGCTCCACCGCCCGCTCCACCACCCGCACCGTCACGGACCTCGGTGAGCTCACCCCGGCGCATCTCACCTCGGGCCGGCCCGAGGCGCCGCGCGAGGTCGCGGGCGCCGCGGCCCGCGAGAGCTGGGCGCGCACCGCGTGTCTGCTGCCCGCCGTGCGCTCGCACGGGGTGCGCTCGGTCAACTCGTGGGCGTACGCGGCCCAGGCGCTGCCCGAGGACAACGGCACCGCGACCTGGGTGTGCACCCGCGCCGAGACATGGCGCGGCGGCGGCAGCCGGACGCTCGCGCAGTTCCAGGCGCCGGGCAAGCCGACCGGGGCCATCGCGGCCAAGGCCGAGGACTCACCGGCCTGCGGGCCGCGCGATCCGAAGGTGCTCGCCGGGGTGATGTGGAAGTCGCGGGCGGGCAGCTGGTATCTGCTCGCGGGCGGCAGCCGTCAGGTCGCCTCGATCACCACCTCGGGCGGCGTCACTGCCTCCGCGCGGGGCAACACCCTGTCCACGCGTGCCGAGGACGGCGCCCGCGCTGAGCTCAACGGGCGGCTCGAGAACGGGGATCGGGTGCGGACGCTGCGCTGAGCGGGGCAGGTGGGAGAGGGGGCGTGGCGCCGGGGCAAAATCTCGTCCGTGAGGGGTGTGCAGACTTCTTACTCCCCAGTACATTGACGCCATGTCTAATACGCAGTCCAGGGTTCTCCCGCAGCCCGTTGCGTCGGAGCACACCGCCCTCAAGGCACGCAAGGTCTCCTTCGCCTGGGAGGAGACGCCGCTGCACTGGATACCCGGAGACCCGTTCACCACGCACACGATCAACGTGCTGCATCTGCTGCTGCCCGCGGGCGAGCGCTGGTTCGTGCACGTCTACAAGCAGATCCTGCCGTACATCAAGGACGAGCAGCTGCGCCGCGACGTGATCGGGTTCATCGGGCAGGAGGCAATGCACGCCCAGGCCCACGACGAGGTGCTGCCGCACCTCAAGGAGCAGGGGCTCGACCCGGCGCCGTATCTCGCGCAGGTCGACTGGCTCTTCGAGAAGCTGCTCGGGGACAAGACGCTGCCGCCGGGCAAGGCCCGCAAGTGGTGGCTGATGGAGCGGGTCGCGATCATCGCGGCGATCGAGCACTACACCGCGTTCCTCGGCAACTGGGTGCTCAACGCGGACGGTCTGGACCGCGAGGGCGCCGACCCCACGATGCTGGACCTGCTGCGCTGGCACGGCGCCGAGGAGGTCGAGCACCGGTCGGTGGCCTTCGATCTCTTCATGCACGTGGACGGCGGCTACGCGCGCCGGGTGCGGACCTGGGGCACGGCCTTCACCGCGCTGGTCTTCCTGTGGCAGCGCGGGGCGCGTTTCTTCATGGAGAACGACCCGACGCTCGTCGACGGGCGGGCCTCCTGGCGGGAGTTCCACTCGAAGGGCCGCGCGGGAGTGCTGCCGACGACCGGTGCGATGGTGCGGTCCATCCCGCGCTATCTCGGCCGCGCCTACCACCCCTCGCAGGAGGGCTCCACCGCCCAGGCCGTCGCCTACCTCGCCTCCTCCCCCGCGGCGCTGGCCGCCGAGGCGCGCGAGCACGGCACCCCGCTCGGGAAGGACGCCGTCTGACATGCCCCGTCTGCGTACCGTCGCCGCCGTGGCCGGCGTCGCCCTGCTGACCCGGCGCGCGCTGCGCCGCCGGATCGAGCGCTCGCCGCTGTGGCCGCTGCCCGCCCTGCCGGTGCCGACCTCGGGCCGCCCGCGCGGGCGCGCCCTGACGCTGACCGTCGGACGGCGCGAGGAGCCGGCCGAGGGCGTCGTCCAACTGCATCTGTACGGCGAGGACTTGCCGCCGTGGGAGCCGGGCGCGCATCTGGAGCTGACGCTGCCGTCCGGTCTGGTGCGGCAGTACTCGCTGTGCGGGGATCCGGCGGACCGGGCCGTGTACTCGGTCGCCACCCGGCTCGTCGAGGACGGCCGGGGCGGTTCGCGCGAGGTGCACGAGGCGCTGCGGGAGGGCACGCAGCTGACGGTGCGCGGCCCGCGGAACCGTTTCGCGCTCGCCTCCTCGCACGCGTACGTCTTCGTCGCGGGCGGGATCGGGATCACGCCGATCCTGCCGATGCTGCACGCCGCTGAGGCCTCCGGGGCGGACTGGCGGGTGCTGTACTGCGGGCGCAGCCGCGCTTCGATGCCGTTCCTCGACGAGGTCGAGAAGCTCGCGGGTCCCGCGCGGCTGACCGTCGTGGCCGAGGACGAGTCCGGACTGCCGGATCTGCGGGCGCTGTTCGTCGACGTACCGCAGGCCGCGGCCGTCTACACCTGCGGTCCCGAGCCGCTGATGGACGCGGTGGCCGAGGTGCTGCCCGCCGGGTGCACGCTGCATCTGGAGCGGTTCGCCGCGGCGGCGGTCGCGGCGCAGGGCAACGAAGCCTTCGAGGTCGAGCTGCGCCGCTCGGGCCGCACGGTGGAGGTCGCCGCCGACGAGACGGTTCTCGCTGCGGTACGGCGCGAGCTGCCGGACACGGCGTACTCCTGCGAGCAGGGTTTCTGCGGTACGTGCCAACAGCGGGTCCTCGCGGGCGAGATCGAGCACCGCGACGAACTCCTCACCGACGACGAGCGCGACGCCTCGATGCTGATCTGCGTGTCCCGTGCGCGCGGTGGGCGTCTGGTGCTGGACGTCTAGACAGTGGGGCGGCGCACGTGCGGCAGGTGCCTCGCCCGGGCTGCCGGGCCCGGCGCCGTGCCCGATAGAGTGTTCGCATGACGACCGGGGTGCGGCGCAGGATGGCTGTCGAGGAGCGGCGGCAGCAACTCATCGGCGTGGCCCTGGAGCTGTTCAGCCACCGCTCCCCCGACGAGGTCTCCATCGACGAGATAGCGGCGGCCGCGGGGATCTCCCGGCCGCTCGTCTATCACTACTTCCCCGGCAAGCACAGCCTGTACGAGGCGGCGCTCAAGCGGGCCGCCGAGGATCTCGCGGGCCGGTTCGTGGAGCCGGCCGAAGGGCCGCTCGGGGCGCGGCTGCTGCGCGTGATGGGGCGCTTCTTCGACTTCGTGGACGAGCACGGACCGGGCTTCTCGGCGCTGATGCGCGGCGGGCCCGCGGTGTCCGGGACGCTCGGCGGCGAGGCGTCCTCGGCCGTCGGAGCACTGATCGATTCGGTGCGCCAGGCCGCGTACGAGGAGATCGTGCGGCATCTGGGGATCACCGCGCCGCCCGCGCGGCTCGAACTCGTCATCCGTTCCTGGGTGTCGCTCGCCGAGGCCACGGCGCTGATCTGGCTGGACGGCCGGCGCATCCCGCGCGCCGAGCTGGAGCTGCAGCTGGTGCACGACCTCGCGGCGCTCGCCGCGGTGAGCGCCGCGTACGACGCGGAGATGGCGGCCGTGCTGCGCCGGATGCTCGCCGACGAGCCGGCGGACGGGCCGTTCGGCGACCTCGTCACGCGGCTCGTGGCGCTGGCCCCGCGCTAGGGCCTGGGCCTGCCCTCCACGTCGGTCACGCCTTGGAGTACGACCCGTCCAAGTCCCGTACCTCCACGGACACATGCCCGGCCACCGGGGTGTTCTCCGCGTACTTGCCCGCGAGTGCGGCCGCCGCCTCGGCCAGGCGCTTCTTCGTCTCCTCGGTGCGTCCGGCGAGCAGGGCGATCTCGATGTGCAGGACGCCGGGGGCGCCCTCGTCGCCGATCACGTTCTCCTCGGTCGTACGGAAGCGGGTCTTGCAGGCGGCCAGGCGGGCGTCCGCGAGCTCGACGACGAGCGGGTGCAGCGCGAGCGCGAAGCCGCGGCGGTCGAAGGAGCCGGTGAGGTCGGCGGGGTGGTCGACGGTGATCTGCGGCATAAGGCGCTCCGGGGTCGGGGTCGGGCCGGGTCGGCTCAGGTCACGTCGAGCGTACGGCGCGTACGGCCGGTGATCGACACGGGGCATGGACGGCCGGGGGGATGTCCGGCAGGGGCGCAGGGGCGGGCGCATGGACACGGCGGGGCCTGCGCATACTGAAGCGCATGATCACTCTCGATTTCCGCCGGGCCACCGACTCCCCCGCCGACCTCGCCACTCTGGTCGGCCTCTACGACGGAGCGGCACAGTGGATGCTGGACAGCGGCATCGACCAGTGGAAGCCGGGCGAGAAGAGCGAGGAGCACTTCCGGCTGCGGATCAAGGAGGGCGAGGTCTGGATCGCGTCCGCGCTCGGCGCTCCGGCCGGTGCGTACGAGCTGTGGTGGGACGACGAGCCGGCCTGGGGCGCGCAGCCGCCCGTCGCCGGGTACGTCCACCGTCTGATGACCCACCGCGAGGCTCCCGCCGGTACGGGCCGCGCGCTGCTCGCCGACGCCGAGCAGCGGATCACCACGGCGGGCCGCGCCCTGTGCCGCCTCGACTGCGTCTCGTCGAACCCGCGGCTGCGGACGTACTACGAGCGGGCCGGGTACGCGGTCGTGGGCGAGCAGCCGCTGAAGGTCGGGGCGGACGGCAGCAAGTACGGGGTGACGCTGCTGGAGAAGAACCTCGGCTGACCGCTGCGCCCCCTGCCCCTTAGCCGCCGGCCGTCCTCCGCCGGCTCACCGGTCCCCAGCCACCCGCTGCCGTTCGAGCAGCATCGGGAAGGTCCCCACCGCGTCCAGCGCCATGGACAACTCGGCGACGATCTTCGGGTCGTCGAGCGGTCCGCGCAGGAACTCCTCCAGGCGGTGCATGCGGTAGCGCACCGTGTTCTGGTGGCAGTAGAGCATCCGGCCCGCCTCGGCCGCCGAGCCGTGCGCCTCCAGCCAGGCGCGTGCCGTGGCGAGGAGCGTGGTGCGGTCCTCCTCGGGCAGCGAGAGGACTCCGCCGAGGATGCGCTGCACGGCGCGCTGAGTGGTCTCCAGGTTGGTCATCACCAGCTCGGTCAGCGGGGTGTCGTCGAGCTGGCGCACGGCCGGGGATCCGGACGGCAGGGACTCGGCGGCCACTTGGGCGTAGCGCAGGGCACGGCCGGTGCGGTCGAGCCGGTCGTAGCGCGGGCTGACGCCGACGCGGCTTGTCGCGCAGGCGCGTACGGCCTCGATGATCTGGTCCTCGGGCCGTCGCTTGGGGCAGGAGAGCACCCCGGTCTCGGAGCCGCGCTGGGCGCGCCAGGCCGAGGCGACGCCGAGGTCGCGCAGGCGCCGGTCGAGGCCGGGAAGCGGGGGTTCGTGGGAGGTCAGCCCTTCGGCGCTCACCACGAGGAACGAGCCCTGGAAGGGGAAGTCGAGCATGCGCGCGACCTCCCACACGGTGTCCGTGCCGGTCGAGGGCCCGTCGATCAGCTCGCCGACGAGCGCGGAGCGGCGCCGGTCCGTCTCGACCATCCGCTCGGCGCAGGTCTCGCGGTAGGCGTCGGTGAGCGCGGAGGAGTAGGCGTCCGCGAGCTCCCAGATGTGGGAGGCCTGTTCGAGCAGTGCGTCGGGCACGGGGCCGCCGACCTTCCGTGCCTCGGCGAGGAGCTGCTCCCAGATGCGCTGGAAGTTGACGCGGTAGGCGCGCAGCACCTCGGGCAGCGGCGCGTTCTGCTGGGCGCGCCGGCGTCCGGTCTCCTGGGGCGCGGAGAGGTCGAGGGTGGTGGCCTCGGGGCGGGTGAGGTAGGCGACGACGCTCTCGACGTTGCGCACCATGGACGCGTGCAGGTCCTCGGGGCCGACGACCGCCGACCGGTAGAACTCGATCTCCCGGTAGGTGAGTTCGGACATCTCCGCGGCGAGGGAGTCGACCCGGTCCAGGAGTATGCGCGCCAGGTCGGCCACCAGTACGCGGGGATTTGTCACAGACACGGGGAAGAGCTTAGGCCGGGTTTGAACGCTGTACGTCCACAACGTCCCAATCCGTGAACGGTCGTTGTCGTGCGGGACAACGGTTGCTGTGGGCGTCGACATGGTGGTGTGCGCGGGTGCGTCGCGAGGATCGTCGGGTCGGAGCAGCTCTCGCGCATGAAGGTGAACCAACGTGACCAACCTCGCCACGGCCCTGGTGGCCGCCGCCGAGCGGTACCCGCAGCGGACGGCGGTCCGGGCCGGCGAACTCGGCCTGACCTGGGCCGAGCTGGACGATCTGACCGCGCGCGTGGCGGGCGGCCTCTTCGCGCACGGGGTGCGGGCCGGTGACCCGGTGGGGCTGCGGGTGCCCGACGTACCGGCGTTCCCGGTGCTGCACTTCGGGGTGCTGCGCGCGGGCGCGGTGGTCGTGCCGCTGACCCCGGGGCCGGTGACGGCACGGCTGCAACTGCTGTTCAGTACGCCGGAGGAGACCCGCGACCCGGAGGGCGCCGAGCCGCGGGTCGAGGGCGCAGGTGCCGGTTCCGGTGCCGTGCAGGTAGGCCCCGAGTTCCTGGACCAGCTGGCGTTCTGGCCGCGGCGCCCTGAGATCGCGCACGTCAGCGACGACGATCCGGCGGTACTGCTCGACGCGGCGGACACCTGGTACCACGGGCACAGCGCGAGCGCGCTCACGCACGGCGATCTGCGCGAGAACGCCGTCGCGGCCGCCGCGGCGCTGCGGGCGGAGGGCGCCACGCAGCGGGTTGTGGTGTTTCCCTGTACGGGGCGTTCGTACGGTCTGGGCACGGTGCTGCTCGCGGGCGCCTGTCTCGGGGCCGCGGGGCCGCCGTGTCCTATTCCGCGGCAGCCCGCCGCACCACAAGGAGCGCAATGTCATCGCCGCGTTCGTGTCCGAAGCAGCTGAGCAGGGTGTCGCAGAGGGCGGCCGGGTCGCCGGGGGCGTCCGCGGCCACCTGACGGAGCTGCTCCAGGGAGACGCCGAGGTCGACGCCGCGGGTCTCGATCAGACCGTCGGTGACCATCAACAGGCAGTCGCGGGCGCCGAGTTCGAACTCGGTGGGCTCGGGGCGGGCGAGTCCGAGCCCGAGGAGCGGTCCGCTCACGTCGCAGTGGCGGGCCGTGCCGTCGGTGACGATCAGGGGCGGGAGGTGGCCCGCGTTGGCGATCCTGGTCCGGCCGGTGGCCGGGTCCAGGAGCGCCAGGCAGACGGTGGCGGTGGCGTGCGGGTGGTAGCGCTGCAGCATCCGGTCGAGCCGTTCGACGAGCACCCGTGGATCGCAGGATTCGACGGCGTACGCGCGCAGGGCGTGCCGGAGTTCGACCATGACGGTGGCCGCGTCGAGGGAGTGCCCGACCACGTCGCCGACGCCGACGAGGATGCCCTCGCCGGTGGCGATGGCCGCGTAGAAGTCGCCGCCGATCTCGGTGTGCCGTGAGGCGGGCACATAGCGCACGACGACGTCGGCGCCCGGGAGTCCGGACAGGTGCTGCGGCAGGAAGCTGTGCTGCAGCGTGAGCGCGATATGCCGTTCGAGCTCGTACATCAGGAGCGGTTCGGCGGCGAGCGCGGTGGCGTGGACGAGCCGCCCGAGAAGCCGTCCGCCGGCGTCCCGCGCGCCGTTGCCCTGCCCGTTGCCGAGCCCGTCGACCCGCGCCGGTACGGCCACGCACACCGGTGGCCGCGTATCGCTGCCGCAGGCCACCACGAGGCGGGCCGCCTCGGAGGTGCCGGCCCGGAAGTAGCCCGCGGGCCACAGCGGGGCGGGCACGACGGTGGAGTGGACGCCGGTGCGTCCGGCCATCAGCCGTTCGGAGAGCCGTACGACCTCCTGGGCGGCGCTCAGATCGGGCAGCGCGCCCGCGACGCGGCGCTGCGAGCTGCCGACGACAAGGCCGCCTTCCTCGCCGGAGACGAAGGCGACGGCGGGCCCGCCGCTGATCCGTGAGGCACCGGCCGCCGCCGCGGTGGCCAGCTCCTGCGGGCAGCGTGCGCCCTGGACGGCGAGCACGGCCTCGGCGAGCAGCGAGAGGCGGCCCGCCTCGGCCTCGGCGGTGGAGCGGAACCGTGCGCCGCGCACGGCGGCGCGGACGACGGCCTGGATCTCCTCGGGTTCGGCGGGCACCGAGAAGTACGCGTCGGCGCCCGCGTCGAGACCACGGGTGCGGTCGCCGGGACCCGCGGGCTTGGCGGAGAAGTGGACCACGGGCATCCCGGCGGTGAGCGGGATCTCCTTGATCCGGCGGCACAGTTCGTAGCCGCTCATGTCGGGCAGGCCGACGTCGACGAGCGCCACGTCGGGCAGGGCGCCGGCGCGCTGCAGGGTGTCGAGTTCGATCAGCGCCTCGCCGGCGCTCGCGGCGGGCACCACATGGTGTCCGGCCCGGCGCAGTGCGGCCCCGATCGCGTACCGCCCGGCGGCCGCGTCGTCGACGACGAGGACGGTGGTGTTGTCCGCGGCGGACTCCGGGCCGCCGCTTTCCGCTGCGTGCATGGGGAGGACCCCCTTCGGGGGCGCGGGCGGTCCGGGGGATCACGCCCTGGTGGGGGGGGGGGGGGGGGGCGGGCCCGCCCCCCCCCCCCCCCGCGCCCGGGGCCCCCCCCCCCCCGCCCGCCCCCCCCCCCCGCGCCCCCCCAGCGCCCCGCCTCCGCGCCACCCCCCGGGGGGGCGCCGGCCGCGCCGCGCGCCCCCGCCGGGGGGGGGGGGGGGGCGGCGGCCGCCCCCCCCACCCCAAGCTAGCGCTCCTTATGAACCGGCACGGCTGAAGACGGCAACCGTGCGACCCGGAACGGCGAACGTCCCCGAACCCTCGTCGAACGAGGCGGACCTGACGGTACGATCACTCCCTTCCGCCTGCACGGGATGCAGCCGCCAGCCGGCCCCCGCATCCGCCCCGAGCCGCTGCTCCCGCCGCTTGGGCGTCGCGTTGAAGACCACCATCAGGTCGCCGAGGCGCATGGTCACGACGCCGGGGGTCTCCCGCTCGCCCGACAGCGGGAACGACAGGTCGCGCTGCACCGCGTCGAGGTCGCCGAGCGCGAAGGCGCTCTCGGTCGTACGGATGCGCAGCAGGTCGCGGTAGGCGGCCGAGGCCCCTTCGATCTGCGGGCAGCGCACGGGCGCCACCGCGGTCAGCAAGGGCTTCGCGAACACCCACTTGTCGCGGTTGTCGGCGGCGGGCGGCAGTCCGCGTCCGAAGCCGTTGCCGTCGCGGCAGTCCCAGTGGACGGCGTTGAACCAGTCGCCGCTGTCGTACGAGTTGCGGTCGAGGGATTTCGAGCGCAGCAGGTCGCTGCCCGCCTGCGAGAGCGAGGGCCCCTGGGACAGGGCGGCGGTGGCCATGGAGAGGACCTGCATCCGGGCCCGGTCCTCGGCGCTCACCGTGGGCGGCAGCTTGTAGGCGAGCGCGTCGAACAGGGTCTCGTTGTCGTGGGCGTCGGCATAGGCGAGCGCGTCGCCGGGAGCGGCCGCGTAGCCGGCGGGCGCGCCGTTGTAGTCGACCTCGGAGCCCTTGACCTTGCGTCCCGAGCTGTCGGTGAACGTGTAGCCGGCGAGATTGCCGGTGAGGCCGACCTTGATCAGGTCCTGGTAGTGCAGGAGCCGCTGCTTCTGCTCGGCCTCGGTGCCGTTCGCGGGCGAGGAGTTGGGCTCGGTGAACAGGCCGGAGCCGAAGCCCTGCACGCGCGGGTCCTCGTCGAAGGGCCCGCCGCCGCGGACCGCGTCACGCGCCCGGTCGGAGAAGGTGGCGATGCCGGTGCCCGCCATGTTCTTCTGCGTGGCCTGCTCGAAGCGGGCGTCGTCGGCGATCTCGCCGAAGTTCCAGCCCTCCCCGTACAGGATGATCTTCTTGCCGTCGACGCCGTCCTTCGCGACGGTCAGGGCGTCGAGCGCCTTGCGCACGGCGAGGATGTTGGCCTTGGGGTGGTGCCCCATGAGGTCGAAGCGGAAGCCGTCGACCTTGTACTCGCGCGCCCAGGTCACGATCGAGTCCACGACGAGCTTGCCCATCATGGCGTTCTCGGGCGCGGTGTTGGCGCAACAGGTGGAGGTGGCGACGGTGCCGTCGGCCATGAGGCGCTGGTAGTAGCCGGGCACGATCTTGTCGAGGACGGAGGTCTTGGCCTGGCCGCTCGCGGTGGTGTGGTTGTAGACCACGTCCATCACCACGCGCAGGTCGGCCCGGTTGAGCGCCTGCACCATCTCGCGGAACTCGACGGTACGCCGGGTCCCTTCGGGATCGGTGGCGTAGGAGCCCTCGGGGACCGTGTAGTGGTACGGGTCGTAGCCCCAGTTGTACGCGTCCTTGGCGGCCACCTCGGTGACGCACTCCTGCTGCCGCTCGGAGTCGGCCGCGTACTGGCTCAGATCGCAGCCGACCGTGGCGGCGTTCCGCTCGGGGATGGTGGCGATGTCGAAGGCCGGCAGGAGGTGGACGTACGAGGTTCCGGACTCGGCCAGCTTGCGCAGGTGCCGCATGCCCTTGCCCTTGCCGGACGGGTCGGTGAAGGCCGTGTACTTGCCGCGGTCGGCGGCCGGGACGGAGGAGTCGGCGACGGAGAAGTCGCGGATGTGCAGCTCCTGGATCTGCGCCTGGCTCATGGGAACGGCCGCGGGCTTCTTCAGGCCGGTCCAGCCCTTGGGCGCCAGGGACTTCGCGGAGAGGTCGGCGATCAGGGACTGCTCGGAGTCGGTGGTCAGGGCGGTGGAGTACGGGTCGGTGACCTTGTTGGTGACCACCTTCTGCACGCTGGGCGCCCAGACCTTCACCGCGTACCGGTACGGCTTCCCGGTCCAGGACCTGCTCCCGGTGACCGACCAGACCCCCGTCTTCGAGGAGCGCTTCATCGCGACCGTACGGCCGTCGAGTTCGAGCGACACGGACTGGGCGGTGGGCGCCCACAGCTTGAGCGTGGGCACGCCCTTGGCGTCGAAGACTGCGCCGAGCGAGGTGTCGGTGGCGTACAAGTCGTCGAGGACACCGGCTAGTTGGACCCCGGTTCCGGCGACGACCGCACCGTTCGCGGCGCGTTGCGTGGCGACGACCTGGCCGCGCAGTGCCTCGCGGACCCGGTCGCGGTCGCGCGGGTCGACCGTCCATGCGGCGTACGAGGCGAGGTGCGGGAACTTCTTCTTCTGGGCGTCGCTCAGGAAGGTCTTGGACAGGCGCAGCCAGCGCGCCGCGTCGAGGTTCCCGTCCTTCGTGTAGAGGAGCTGGGTGGAGACGGCGGACTTGGAGCCGTTCCACGCCACGGTGTCCGCGTCGAGCCAGACGGCCTCGGCCTTGGTGTAGTCGGGCTCGGTCGCCTTCTGCTGCGGCAGCAGGTACTTCTCCTTGCCGCCCATCAGCCACACCTCGTGCCCGGCGGTGGCGAGGTCGAGTGACTGGTCGGAGGGCAGGTCCTTCTCGTCGCCCTTGTGCAGGATGTAGCTGAGCGACGTGGCCCCGTCCGCGAGCGGCACCTCATAGACCGCACCATAGGCGTCGGTCCGGGTGGGCAGCAGTGGCTTGGACCAGTCGGTGGGGTCCTCGGCTCCGGTCCAGGTGTGCAGGCCCCAGCCCTCGTAGTCGCCGTCGGGACGGTTGTAGTGCAGGACGGCCTTGGTCTTGTCCTGCGGCGGATACGCGCCGTCCGGTGCGCTGCCCGCCTGCCCGTCCTTGCCCTGCTCGACCCAGACCTCGCCGGTCGAGGCGAGCGGGACGGTGCGCTGCGGGCCGTCGGCGGCTCCTGCCTTCTCGATGGTGTACGGGACCTCGGTGGCGCCGTCCGGGACCTTCACCCAGGCGAAGGCGCCGTAGGCGTCGCGGCCGCTGAACTCGGCGGTGCTGTCACCGGACTTGAGCTGCCAGCCGTCGTAGGCGTCGTCGGACCGCTTGTAGTGCACGACCGCGTAGTCGCGCTCGACCGCGCTCGGCGGGGGCTCGACCGGGGTGGCGCCCGCGGTGGTCTCGGCGCGGGCGCTCGCGGTGCGGCCGTCACTGGAGACCGCGACCGCCTTGTACCGCATGGGAGTTCCCCGCTCGGCGGTGATCTTGTCGGTCACCTTGTACGGGGCGTGGTCCGCGGAGCCGAGGGTGCGCCACTTGCCGTTGCCGGTCTGCGCGGCGAAGACGACACGGTTGAGCTGGCCGCCGTCCACGCCGGCGGTGACCTCGACGCGGCCGGTGGCGCCCGCGGCGGGGGCCTTCAGCGTGACCTCGGGCGCGGAGTCCGGCTCGGCGAGCGGGCCCGCCGCCTTGAGGACCAGGCTGCCGTACGCGGGGACGGTGACCTCGACCGTCCGGTCCGTACCGCTCTCGAAGCTGCCCGAACCGCCGTGGAGCGCACGGAAGTTCATGCCAGCCGACCCCGTGGGGATCCGTACCTTCTTCGGTTCGGCGGCATTGTTCACGGCCACCACGTACTCGGTACGGGACTTGGGGTCCGTCCGCGAGAACGCGTACACCGAGTCCTTGGCGTACCGCTCCTCCTGCACCCCGTCCGCGAGCGCCGGATGCGCCGCGCGGAGCTTCGCCAGGCCGGCGAGCTGCCGGTAGAGCGGGTGCTCGGGGTCGTACGCGGCGTCCGCGTGGGTACGGTCCGTGCCGAGTTGGTCGTCGTCCAGGTAGTCGGCGGTCTTCGAGGCGAACAGGGTCTGGCGGGCGTCCTTGTCGCCGCCCGCGCCGGTGAAGCCCTGCTCGTCGCCGTAGTAGACGACGGGGTTGCCGCGGCTGAGGAACATCAGCTCGTTGGCGAGCCGGTAGCGGCCGAGGAGTTCGGCCTCGGAGGCCTTCGGGTTGTCCTGCTCGAGGAAGGTGCCGAAGCGGCCCATGTCGTGGTTGCCGAGGAAGGAGACCTGCTCGTAGGCGTTCGCCTTGCCGGTCGTGTACTTGTGGTCGTCGCCGAAGACCTTCGCGAGCCGCTCGGCGGACGCGCCCTGGGAGGCGTACGCGCGGGCCGCGTCCTGGAACGGGAAGTCGAGCGTCGCGTCGAGGCGGCCCTCGGTGACGTACGGCGAGGTGATGTCGGTGTCGGCGGAGTACACCTCGCCGAACATGAAGAAGTCCTCGCGGCCCTGCTTCTTCGCGTACGCGTCGAGCGCAGTGGCCCACTGCGTCCAGAACTTCAGGTCCACGTGCTTGACGGTGTCGATCCGGAAGCCGTCGATATCGAAGTCGCGCACCCAGCGCTGGTAGATCTTCGCCATGCCGTCCACGACCTCGGGGCGCTCGGTCCACAGGTCGTCCAGACCCGAGAAGTCGCCCTGGGTCGCGGACTCCCCGGCGAAGGTCGAGTCGCCGCGGTTGTGGTACAGCGTCGGGTCGTTGAGCCAGTCCGGCACCTTGCGCTCGCCGGGCTTCACGACCGGGGTGTACGGGAAGGTCTCGGTGCTCGCCTTCTTGCGGGGCGCGTCGTCGGCGTACGGGCGGCCGTCCGCGTCGAGGTACGGGAAGGCGCCCGCGGGCTTGTAGCCGTACTCCTTCTCCGCGTAGTCCACCATGTCCGCGGTGTGGTTGGTGATGACGTCGAAGAAGATCTTCATGCCCTTGGAGTGGGCCTTGTCGACCAGCCGCTCCAGGTCCTTGTTCGTGCCGAAGTGCGGGTCGACCTGGGTGAAGTCGGTGATCCAGTAGCCGTGGTAGCCGGCGCTCGCGTCCTTGCCGGTGCCCTGCACGGGCCGGTTCTTGAAGATCGGCGCCATCCAGATGGAGGTGGTGCCCAGGCCCTTGATGTAGTCGAGCTTCTCGGTGAGGCCCTTGAGGTCGCCGCCCTGGTAGAAGCCCTTGTCGGCGGGGTCGAAGCCGGTCTCGAGGCGGGAGCCGGTGAGTCCGCCCTTGTCGTTGCCGGTGTCCCCGTTGGCGAAGCGGTCGGGAAGGACGAAGTAGAACTGTTCGCGGGTCAGGTCGTAGCGGGCCGGCTCGGCGGCCAGCTTCGCGTCCGAGGGCGGCGGGGGCGGGGCGGCGGCCGCCGCCGGCAGGGCGGGGGTGAAGGCCGCGAGCAGCGCCACGGCCGTGGCGGCGGCGGCTCTTCGGGCATGCGGAAGTGAACCGGTCACGGTCCGGATCTCCTTGAGGTGGGAAAACGGGCGGGCCGCTTCATGCAGCGGGGATGGATGGGCATGAAGCGGCCCGCGGTTCGGTGGGGCGGTCCTGTCCTAAGAGGTCGTGCAGTTCCTCGCGCCCGTGTGCAGGGCGAGCGCGGTGCCCGCCGGGAGGTTCGCCGTGAACTGGCCGGAGCCGTTCACTGTCACGCCCTTGGCGCTCTGCACATCGCAGTAGTCGCCCGCGGGCAGTGAGGTCTGGAAGGTGCGGGTGAGCGCCGAGGTCTCGTGGTTGATGGCCACGTACGCCTTGCTGCCGCGGCCGAACGCGATCCGGTCGCCGCCGTCGTCCCACCAGTCGGTGACGGCCTGGCCGCGTGCCTCGTTGCGGAAGGCCACCATGGACGAGATCTCGCGCCACGCGTGCTGGCACTTCCAGCCGTCCTGGTAGCAGGCGTTCACGGTCCCGGAGTTGGGCGGCCCCGCATCCTTGTCGGACCACTCGTAGCCGGAGTGGACGTCCGGGGAGCCGTAGGGCCAGGCCAGCATGAAGACATGGGCGAGGGTGTAGGCGGAGCCGTTCTTGTAGTTGAGGGTGTCGCCGCCGCGCTCGGTGTCGTGATTGTCGACGAACACCGCGGACTTCCCGGACTCCATGTAGCCCCAGCCCTCGCCGTAGTTCTTCAGATACGCGAGGTTCTCGTTCTGGAAGACCCGCTTGAGGTCGCGCGCGTACCGGAACTCCTGCACGTCACCGTTGCCGAGGTACTCGCCCGGCGAGACGGCCTCCCCGCTCCCGTAGATCGCCTCCTGCTTCCAGTAGGCGCCGGGGTCGGTCAGCCGCGCCTTGATGTTCGCGAGGTCGGCGGCCGGCATGTGCTTGGCGGCGTCGATACGGAAGCCGTCGACACCGAGGGAGAGGAGATCGTTGAGATACGCGGCGATCCGGCCGCGTACGTAGTCCTCACCGGTGTCCAGGTCGGCGAGACCGACGAGCTCGCAGTTCTGGACGTCGGCGCGGTCGCCGTAGTTGCTGATCTGCGAGCGGCAGTCGTCCAGGTCCGCGCCCGAGTAGATCCCGGGGTAGTCGTACTTGGTGTAGGCGGATCCGCCCGTGCCCGTGCCGTCCCCGGCCGCCATGTGGTTGATCACCGAGTCGGCGACCACCTTCACCCCGGCCGCGTGGCAGGTGTCGACCATGTTCTTGAAGGCGGTCCGGTCACCGAGCCGCCCCGCGATCTTGTACGAGACCGGCTGGTACGAGGTCCACCACTGCGCGCCCTGGATGTGCTCCTGCGGCGGCGAGACCTGCACGTACCCGTACCCGGCGGGTCCGAGCTCGTCGGTGCAGGCCTTCGCCACCGAGGCGAAGCGCCACTCGAAGAGGACGGCGGTGACGTCCCGGTCACCGGGCGGTGCGGCCTGGGCGGTGCCCGTGGGTGCGGCCACGGTGACGCCCAGAGCCGTTGCCAGAACCGTTCCCGTGGCGCCTATCGCACCGAGGAGCTTCCTTCCACGTGCTGCCATGTGTCCTCCAGGTGGGGGGAGTTACGTGGTGCCGTACGTGTGCGGGGGGGGGATGGTGACTTACCTGTGCGGGACCTGCGCGGTCGAGCCGCGCACCACCAGTTCCGGCTGGAACACGAACTCGGTGCGCTGGACCGGGTTGCCGTGCAGTTCCTCAAGGAGCGCGCCCACCGCGGCCGTCGCCATGGCCTGCACCGGCTGGCGCACGGTCGTCAGCGGCGGGTCGGTGAACGCGATCAGCGGCGAGTCGTCGTAGCCGACGACGGAGACGTCCCGGGGGACGTCCAGGCCGCGCCGGCGGGCCTCGCGGACCGCGCCGAGCGCCATCAGGTCGCTGGCGCAGACGACACCGGTGCAGCCCTGGTCGAGCAGCACACCGGCGGCCGCCTGACCGCCCTCGACGCTGAACAGGGTGCGCTGGACACGGAGTTCGGCATCCCCCCGCGGGAGGCCGAGCAGCTCGTGCAGCGCGGTGACGAAGCCCTCCGCCTTGCGCTGTGCGGGCACATAGCGGGTGGGGCCGACCGCGAGACCGATGCGTTCGTGACCGAGGTCCACGAGGTGCCGTACCGCCATGGCGGCCGCCGCGCGGTCGTCGGGCGAGACGAACGACGCCTCTATCTGCGGGTGGTAGCCGTTGATCAGCACGAACGGGACACCGCGCGCCCCGAGCCGTTCATAGCGGGCCGGGTCGGCGGAGGTGTCGGCGTGAAGTCCGGACAGGAACACGATGCCGTTGACCCCGCGCTGTTCGAGCTGCTCCACGAGCTCGTCCTCGGTGGCGCCGCCCGGCATCTGCGTGCAGAGCACCGGCGTATAGCCGTGCCCGGCCAGGACCTGCTCGATGACCTGCGCGAACGCCGGGAAGATCGGGTTGGTGAGCTCGGGGATCACCAGTCCGATCAGTCCGGCGCTGCGCTGCTGCAGCCGGACGGGCCGCTCGTAGCCGAGCACGTCGAGCGCGGCGAGCACCCGGCGGCGGGTCGAACTCGCCACGCCCGGCTTGCCGTTGAGCACCCGGCTCGCGGTGGCCTCGCTGACGGAGGCCTGCGCGGCGATGTCGGCGAGCCGCGGGCTGCCGCCCGGCGCGGGCCGCGGGGTGCCGCCAGGGGGTGCGGCACCCCGCGGTACGGGGACGGTCACGCCTGCCACCAGACGGTGGTGTCGGCGGGCAGCTCGGCGCCCTGTTCGTTGTAGTGCACGGTGGCGCTGGACAGGATCGCGCGGCCCGGCGTGGGGATCGTCACGGGCTGCCCGGTGGTGTTCGCCGTGCAGACGAAGCCGTCGCCGCGCACGAAGTGCAGGACGCCTTCGGGCGCGTCCCGCCACTCGACGCTCTCCCCCGCGCCGAGCCCGGGGTGCTCGCGGCGCAGGGCGAGCGCGCCGCGGTACAGCTCCAGGGTCGAGCCCGGGTCACCGGTCTGCGCCTCGACGCTCAATCCGGCCCACTCGGGCGGCTGCGGCAGCCAGCTGCCGCCGGAGCCGAAACCGTACGAACTGCCGTCCCTGGTCCAGGGGATGGGCACCCGGCAGCCGTCGCGGAAGCCGTCCTGGCCGGCCGCGCGGAAGAACGACGGGTCCTGGCGGGCCTCGTCCGGCAGGTCCGTGACGTCGGGCAGACCGAGCTCCTCGCCCTGGTAGACGTACGCGGAGCCGGGCAGCGCCAGCATCAGGAGCGTCGCCGCGTGCGCCCGGCGCAGCCCCAGCCCGCGGTCGCCCGGGGTGCGCAGCTGGGTGCCCAGACCGGCCGGGTTGGCGAACCGGGTCGCGTGCCGGGTGACGTCGTGGTTGGAGAGCACCCAGGTCGCGGGCGCGCCGACGGGCCGCATCGCCGCGAGCGAGGAGTCGATGACCTCGCGCAGGGCTTCGGCGTCCCAGTAGGTGCCCAGGTAGGGGAAGTTGAACGCCTGGTGCAGTTCGTCGGGGCGTACGTAGAGGGCGAGGCGCTCCGGGGTCGGCGCCCAGGCCTCGGCGACGGCGATCCGGTCGTCCGGGTACTCGTCGAGGATCGCGCGCCACGAGCGGTAGATCAGGTGCACACCGTCCTGGTCGAAGAACGGCATCGAGGCGTTGCCGAGCAGCTTCAGCTGGTCGCTGCCGCCGATGTCGGGCAGCCCCGCGGCCTTCACGAGGCCGTGCGCCACGTCCACCCGGAAGCCGTCCACGCCCTGGTCGAGCCAGAAGCGCAGGATGGAGCGGAACTCGTCGGCGACGGCCGGGTGCTCCCAGTTGAAGTCCGGCTGCTCGGGGGCGAACAAGTGCAGATACCAGTCGCCGGGGCTGCCGTCGGGGTTGTCCGTACGGGTCCAGGCGGGTCCGCCGAAGATGGACTCCCAGTCGTTGGGCGGGAGTTCGCCGCTTTCGCCGCGGCCCGTGCGGAAGTGGTAGCGGTCGCGCAGGGCCGAGCCGGGGCCCTCCTTGATGGCCCGCTCGAACCATTCGTGACGGTCCGACGAATGGTTCGGCACGACGTCGACGATCACGCGCAGGCCCAGCTCATGGGCGTCCCGGATCAGCGCGTCCGCGTGCTCGACGGTGCCGAACATCGGGTCCACGGCACGGTAGTCGGCGACGTCGTAGCCGGCGTCGGCCTGCGGCGAGGCGTAGAACGGGGAGAGCCAGACCGCGTCCACGCCGAGCTCGCGCAGATACGGCAGCCGGCTCCGTACGCCTTCCAGATCGCCCATGCCGTCCCCGTTGGCATCGGCGAAGCTGCGCGGATAGACCTGGTAGATCACGGCATCGCGCCACCAGTCGGCGGAGTGCTGAGTCATGTCATCCCTGAGAGTTGGGTGGTTCTTGCGTGTACAACGTGCTCTATCAGGACTTCGTCGCCCCGGCGGTCAGTCCCGCCACCAGGTGCCGCTGCGCGAAACCGAAGATCACCGCTGCGGGTACGGCGACGACGACCGCGGCCGCGGTGAGCGAACCCCAGTCGCTCGTGTACTGGTTGACGAAGGTCTGCAGACCGCCCGCGAGGGTGAGGTTCTCCTCGCCGGTCATGAAGGCGGAGGCGTAGGCGACTTCGGCCCAGCCGGTGATGAAGCTGTAGAAGCCGGTGACCGCGAGGCCGGGCTTGGCGAGCGGCAGGATCAGCCGCCAGAAGGTGCCGAAGGGGTTGAGCCCGTCGACCCGTCCGGCCTCGTCGATCTCCACCGGGATGGTGTCGAAGTAGCCCTTCATCATCCAGGCGCAGAAGGGGATGGCGATCGTCAGATACGTGATCACCAGGCCGACCGGCTGGTTGAGCAGGCCGAGACTCGCCAGGAGGTTGTAGAGCGGCACGATCAGGACGGCCACCGGGAACATCTGCGTGATGAGCAGCAGCCACATCAGGGGCCGCATCCCGGGGAACTTGAAGCGGCTCACCGCGTATCCCGTGGTCGCCGAGATGAACACACCGATCACGGTGGTCAGGCCGACGACGATCAGCGAGTTGCCGAGCCAGGTGAGGAACTCGGTCTCGCCGATGACGTGCGCGTAGTTGGCGAACGTGAAGTCCTTGACCAGATCGGTCGTGAACGCCTCGTCCTTCGGCTTCAGCGAGGTGACGAGCAGCCACAGCGGCGGGAAGACCGCGATGACACTCGCGACGACGAGCGTGAGGTGCAGGCCCACGGAGGCGAGCGGGCCGCGCTCTCCGCGTGCGCGCGGCTTCTTCGGAGTGGTCACGTCGGTCACCAGACTTCCCCCTGCTTGCGGAGCGCACGGCGGTAGACCACCGCGAGGAGCGAGAGCAGCGCGAGGATGAGCACACCCCAGGCCGCGGAGCCCGCGAAGTCGCGGGGGCTGACGACGAAGGAGAGCCGGTAGGCGTACGTCACCAGGATCTCCGTCGCGTCACCGGGACCGCCGCGCGTGAGCAGGAAGATCACCGGGAACATGTTGAAGGTCCAGATGCCGCTGATCAGGACGACGGTGGAGCTGACGGGCCGCAGGCCCGGCAGGGTGATGTGCCGGAAGCGCTGCCAGGCGTTCGCGCCGTCCATCTCGGCGGCCTCGTACAGGTCGGCGGGGATGGACTGCAGTCCGCCGAGCATGGCGATCAGCATGAACGGCACACCGAGCCATACGTTGACCGCGATCACCGAGAGCTTCGCCCAGGTCGGGTCGTTGAGCCATGGCACGGCGTCGATGCCGCCGCCGGCGAGCAGCGCGTTGAACAGGCCGTTCTTCTCGTTGAAGAGCAGCCGCCACGTGAACACCGAGACGAAGGCGGGCACCGCCCACGGCAGGATCAGCGCCATCCGGTAGAGCGAGCGGCCCTTGAGCTTCCGGTTGAGCATCACGGCGAGGGCGAGCCCCAGCGTGAAGGAGAGCCCCACACAGGACACCGTCCATACGAGCGTCCACAGGAGCCGGTCCCAGAAGACCCCGTCGGACAGGATCGCCGTGTAGTTGTCCAGGCCGACGGACTCGTAGGTCGCGGGGATGTGGTTGACGCCGATGGTGCGCTCGACGTTCGCCTCGTTGGCGTTCGTCGTCGACAGGTACATGCCGCGCACCAGCGGCCAGCCGATGATGACGCCGATCACCACGACGACCGGGGCGACCATGGCCCACGCGTACCAGTGGGCCGACAGCGTGCGCCGTATACGGCCCGGGGGCCGGCCGGCCGCCTTGGTTGCCCTGGCGGCCGGCGCCTTCTTCTCGGTGAGCACGGTCACGGTTACTTGTAGTCCTTCAGGAGCTTCTTGTACGCGTCACCGACGCCCTTGGCACCCGCCTCCGGCGAGGCCTTGCCACTGAGCACCTTCTCCATCTGCAGGCGGATCGGCTCGAACAGCGCGTTGGCCTCGGCGATCCACGGACGCTGCACGGACTTGTCGACGGCCGGCTTGAAGAACTGGACCATCTGGTTGTCCTTGACGGACTGCACCTCGTACACCGACTTGCGGGTCGGCAGCAGGCTCAGCTTCTCGGTGGTCTGCTGCTGCACCTTCGCGGAGCTCATGTACTTCACGAACTCGTAGGAGGCGTCGAGGTTCTTGGAGCCCGCGTACACCGAGAGGTTCCAGCCGCCCTGCGGGGACGCGGCACGGGCCGAACCGGCCGGCACCGGGGCGACGCCCAGGTTGGCCTTGTCCTTGAACTGCTTGCCGGCCAGGGCGCCCTCGATGGACCAGGGCCCGTCGATGGCCATGGCGACGTCGCCGTCCTTGAAGGCGTTGAGCTGGTTGTTGTAGCCGTCGGAGGCGTCGGTGACCGCGGCCTTCGAGTCGACCAGGTCCTTCATCACGGCGAAGGCCTTGGCGCCCGCCTCGTCGTCGACGGTGATCTCCTTCTTGCCGGTGTCGAGCAGGTCACCGCCCTCGCCGTAGAGGTACGGGAGGTAGAAGTACGGGTCGTCGCCGCGCAGGTAGAGACCGGTCTTGCCGCTCTTGTCCTTGATCTTCTCCGCGGCGGCCTTGACCTCGTCGACGGAGGTGGGCACCTCGACGCCGGCGTCCCCCAGCATCTTCTTGTTGTAGAAGAGCGCGAGGGTATCGATGGTCTGCGGGACCGCGTACGTCTTGTCGTTGAACTTCGTGGAGGCGGCGGCCTGTTCGAGGTAGTCGTCCGCCTTGTCGATCGCCGCCGTGCCGTCCAGCGGGGCGAGGTAGCCGAGGTTGGCGAAGTCGGCGACCCAGGCGACCTCGGTGCGCATCACGTCGGGGGCGCCGGAGTTGCCGCCCGCGGCGTTCTTGAACTTGGCGTTGGCCTCGCCGAAGGGCACGGTGACGACCTTGACGTCGACCTTCGGGTGCAGCTTCTCGAAGCCCTCGGCGAGCTCCTTGTACGTGGCCTTCTCGGCGTCGTTGGACGTGTCCCAGAAGGTCACCGTGCCGGACAGCTCACCGCCGGCGCTCTTGCCGCCCTCGTTACCGCCGTCGTCCCCGCCGCACGCCGTCGCCGCCAGTGCGATTGCCGCGACCAGCGCGGTGGCCGATATGCCACGCCGCATGAGTGCTCCTTCAACTCGTCCCGCCCACCGCCCCTGACGCGGCCCCCGGGTTCGGCCAGGAACGTAACAAGGCTGAAAGCTATTGGAAAGACCTTGCGGCAACTTTCTGCAAGAGATGCGGATCGTTACCTCCGCTTGCCCTTCCTGGACAGCGCAGGGTGCTTGCACTAGGCGGGAGCCGCCATGAATGGAGCTGCAAGCCCTTCCCTGTCACCTTGCAAGATCTTGCAAGAGCACCTGCGGCGACCGTCCGGATCCGGACCGTGTGCATTCGGTGGGCAATCCGCGCCCCGACCGGTACAGTCCAGTGCCGTGACCGCACGGCTAGCCGACATCGCAGCCCAGGCGGGGGTCAGCGAAGCCACAGTCAGCCGCGTGCTCAACGGCAAGCCCGGTGTGGCCGCGGGCACCCGCGAATCCGTCCTCGCCGCACTCGACGTGCTCGGCTACGAGCGGCCGGTCCGCCTCAAGCAGCGCAGCGCCGGTCTCGTCGGACTGATCACGCCGGAGCTGGACAACCCGATCTTCCCGGCGTTCGCGCAGGTCATCGCCCAGGCCCTGACGCGCCAGGGGTACACCCCGGTGCTCGCCACGCAGACCCCGGGCGGCTCCACCGAGGACGAGCTCACCGAGATGCTCGTGGCCCGCGGCGTCAGCGGGATCATCTACGTCTCGGGGCTGCACGCGGACACCACGGCCGACACCGGGCGTTACGACCGGCTGCGGGCGCAGGGCGTCCCGCACGTCCTGATCAACGGGTTCTCGCCGCACGTCAAGGCGCCGTTCGTCTCCCCTGACGACCGGACCGCGATGGAACAGGCCGTGACCCATCTGACCGCGCTCGGTCACCGCCGGATCGGCCTCGCGCTCGGCCCGAAGCGGTTCGTGCCGGTGCAGCGCAAGACCGCCGGCTTCCTCACCGCCGTGCACGAGCGGCTCGGCCTCGGCGAGGAGGCGGCGCGGGAGTTCATCCAGCACTCGCTGTACACGCTGGAGGGCGGCCAGGCCGCCGCAACAGCGCTGCTCGACCGCGGCTGCACGGCCGTCATCTGCGCGAGCGACATGATGGCGCTCGGCGCGATCCGCGCCGCACGCGCGCGGGGCCTCACCGTGCCCGGTGACCTGTCGGTCGTCGGCTACGACGACTCGCCGCTGATCGCGTTCACGGACCCGCCGCTCACCACCATCCGCCAGCCCGTTCCCGCGATGGGCCAGGCCGCCGTGCGCGCGCTCCTGGAGGAGATCGACGGGACGCCGGCGCCGCACAGCGAGTTCGTCTTCATGCCGGAGCTGGTCGTTCGCGGTTCAACGGCCTCGGCACCCCGCTGACCGGTCCCCTGACCATCTTGTGTGCGTCTGCCGCAGTAGTCGCCCGGAACCCTTGCACACCCTGTCTGCACCCCTAGGCGATTTGCCCTGCGGAGGTAGTCCGCAGGACGGACTGGATGCGTACAAGACCCGACCAAGGGATGATCAGGTGGGTGTGGGTATCTGGCAGACTCTTCTCCCATGGGTGACACGACTGTGAGGACACTGAACGGCCCAGCGGCCGCGACGCCACCCAAGGGGGATGAAGCGGGTGTCAAGGGGGACGAAGCGGACGGAAACACCGCCGCCGAGGGCACGTTGTGGCAGCGGCTTCGTCGGCCACGGCGTCCGCGTATCTGGTTCGAGCTCGCGCTCATCGGGGTGAGCTACTGGCTCTACTCGCTGGTACGCAACGCCGTGCCCGAGCAGAAGGCCGAGGCGATGCGCAATGCCGACTGGATCTGGCGCGCCGAGCACGCGATCGGCCTGGGCTTCGAGGAGGCCTTCAACCGCGCGGTCAACTCGGTGACATGGCTCATCGTCGGGATGAACTACTACTACGCGACGCTGCACTTCATCGTGACGATCGGCGTCCTGGTCTGGCTCTACCGCCGCCATCCCGGCCGGTACGCGGCCACCCGCTCGGTGCTCTTCCTCACCACGGGTGTCGCCCTCGTCGGCTTCTACCTGTTCCCGCTGGCTCCCCCGCGCCTCATGGAGGGCCAGAGCTTCATCGACACCGTCCTGGTGCACCACACCTGGGGCTCGATGGCCTCGGGCGACCTGAAGCACATGACGAACCAGTACGCGGCGATGCCCTCCATGCACATCGGCTGGTCGCTCTGGTGCGGACTGACCATCTGCGCCCTGGCCAAGGCGCCCTGGGCGAAGATCCTTGGCGCGCTCTACCCGGTGGCCACGCTCGTCGTCATCATCGCCACGGCGAACCACTTCTGGATGGACGCGGTCGGGGGCATCATCTGCCTGATGTTCGGCTTCGCGGTGGTCACGGCCTGGTACGGCGCACTGCCGTTCAAGCTGCCTCGCTGGGTTCCCACGCGGGAGCCCGAACCCGATCTCGAGCTCGCGCGAGCCTGAACGCCCCAGGGCCCCGGTTGCTGCCGGGGCCCTGCCGCTTTCCGGGCCCTGCCGCTTTCCGGGCCCTGGCACCCTGACCGGCCCTACGCCCCGTAGAACAGCTCCTCCACGACGGCACGGGCCCGTCGCGTCGCCCGCCGGTAGTCGTCGAGCAGGTCGCCGACCAGGCCCGGGCCGTAGCCCAGGTACCGGCCCACGGCGGCCAGCTCACGGCCCTCCGAGGGGAACGTGTCCCCGGCCCGCCCGCGCACCAGCATCACCGCGTTGCGCACGCGCGTGGCCAGTACCCAGGCCTCGTCCAGGACGGCCGCGTCCTCGGTCGAGATCAGCTCCGCCGCCCGCGCCGCCGCCAGCGCCTGACGGGTCCGCGTGGTCCGCAGCCCCGGCTCGGCCCAGCCGTGCTGGAGCTGCAGCAGCTGCACGGTCCACTCCACGTCGGACAGGCCGCCGCGCCCGAGCTTCGCGTGCAGCGTGGGGTCGGCACCGCGCGGCAGCCGCTCGGTCTCCATGCGCGCCTTGAGCCGCCGGATCTCCCGTACGGCGTCCTCGCCGAGGCCCTCGGCGGGGTAGCGCAGCGAGGCGACCAGGTCCATGAACCGCGCCCCGAGCTCCGCGTCGCCCGCCACGGGTTCGGCCCGCAGCAGCGCCTGGCTCTCCCAGACGTGCGACCAGCGCCGGTAGTACGCCTCGTACGACTTCAGCGTCCGGACCAGCGCCCCGTTCTTGCCCTCGGGCCGCAGATCCGTGTCGATCAGGAGCGGCGGGTCCTGGCTCGGGATCTCCAGGAGCCGGCGCATCTCGGCGACCACCGTGACCGCCGCCTTCGTCGCCTCCTGCTCGTCCACGCCCTCGCGCGGCTCGTGCACGAAGATCACGTCGGCGTCGGAGCCGTAGCCCAGCTCGTGCCCGCCGAAGCGGCCCATGCCGATGACCGCGAACCGGGTCGGCAGCTCGTCGCCCCAGCCCTGGCGCACGACCGCCCGCAGCGTGCCCGCGAGCGTCGCGGCCGTGAGGTCGGAGACCGCGGCACCGACGAGGTCCACCAGCGCCCCCGGGTCGGCCTCGGCGGGGTGCTCCTCCGTCCCGTACGACCGGATGAGGTCCGCCGCGGCGATCCGGAACAGTTCGCGCCGCCGCACCCCGCGGGCCGCGGCCACCGCCTGCTCGGCGCCGTCGGCGCGGCCCACCGCCGCGAGGATCTCCTGCTCCAGGTGGGCGTGGCCGCGCGGCTCCAGGCCCCTGGCGTCGCCGAGCAGCGCCACCGCCTCGGGCGCGCGCATCAGCAGATCGGGGGCGAACCGGCCGGCCGACAGGACCCGCGCGAGGTTCTCGGCGGCGGCGCCTTCGTCGCGCAGCAGCCGCAGGTACCAGGGGGTCTTGCCGAGCGCGTCGGAGACCTTGCGGAAGCCGAGGAGGCCCGCGTCGGGGTCGGCGGAGTCCGCGAACCAGCCGAGCAGCACCGGCAGGAGCGTGCGCTGGATCGCGGCCTTGCGCGAGACACCGGAGGCGAGCGCCTCCAGGTGGCGCAGCGCGGCCGCCGGGTCGTTGTAGCCGAGCGCCACGAGCCGCTCGCGGGCGGCGTCCGTGGACAGCCGGATCTCGCCGGGCGCGAGCTGGGCGACGGCGTCGAGCAGCGGCCGGTAGAACAGCTTCTCGTGCAGCCGCCGCACGGCCGAACTGTGCTTGCGCCAGGCCTTGTTGAGCTCGGTGACGGGTTCGGTGCGCAGCCCGAGCGAGCGCCCGAGCCGCCGCAGGTCGGCCTCGTCCTCCGGTACGAGATGGGTGCGCCGCAGCCGGTGGAGCTGGATGCGGTGCTCCATGGCGCGCAGGAAGCGGTACGCCTCGTCGAGCTGGGCGGCGTCCGCACGCCCCACGTACCCGCCGGCGGCGAGCGCGTTCAGTGCCTCCAGGGTGGAGCCGCTGCGGAGGGAGGTGTCGCCGCGGCCGTGCACCAACTGCAGGAGCTGTACGGCGAATTCGACGTCCCGCAGCCCGCCGGGACCGAGCTTCAGCTCACGCTCCAGCTCGGCCCGCGGAATGCTGTCGACGACCCTGCGGCGCATCTTCTGCACGTCGGGCACGAAGTTGTCCCGCTCGGCGGCCTGCCACACCAGCGGCGCGAGCGTGTCCACGTACTCCTGGCCGAGTTCCGGGTCGCCGGCGACCGGCCGTGCCTTGAGCAGCGCCTGGAACTCCCAGGTCTTGGCCCAGCGCTGGTAGTACGCGAGGTGGCTGGCGAGGGTCCGTACGAGCGGCCCGTTGCGGCCCTCGGGGCGCAGATTGGCGTCGACGGGCCAGATGGTCCCCTCGACGGTCGTCTCCGAGCAGATCCGCATCATGTGCGAGGCGAGCCGGGTCGCGGCCTGCAGCGCCTTGCCCTCCTCGGCGCCGTCGGCCGCGGCGGCCACGAAGATGACGTCCACGTCGGACACGTAATTCAGCTCGTGGCCACCGCACTTGCCCATCGCGATCACGGCGAGCCGGCACAGCGCGTCGTCCTCGGGCGCGGCCGCGCGCGCGATGGCGACGGCGGCGCGCAGCGTGGCGGTGGCGAGGTCCGCCAGCTCGGCGGCGGTCTCGGCGACATCGGTGGTCCCGCACACGTCCCGTGCGGCGATCGACAGCAGACAGCGGCGGTACGCGACGCGCAGGGTCACCGGATCCGTGGCGTGGGCGAGCCCTTGCTCGAACTCCTCGACGCCCGGGTGCAGATCGCTCGCCTCGTACGTGACGAGGGCGTGCCAGTCGCCGGGGTGGCGGGCCAGATGGTCGCCGAGCGCCTCGGAGGCGCCGAGCACGCCGAGCAGGCGGTCCCTCAGCGGTTTCCCGGCAAGGAGGGTGTCGAGCAGCATCCGCCGCTGCTCGTCGTCGGGCTGCGCCTCCACGAGGCGCACGAGGCCGAGAAGTGCGAGATCCGGGTCGGCGGTGGCGCCGAGGGCGTCGAGGAGGACGGGGCTGGACTGAAGGGAGGCCAGATGCGGACTCTGCAGATGCCGCTCGGCCGCGGAGGGATCGGTGAACCCGTGCCGCAACAGTCTCGTGAAGGCACTGCTCCTGCGCCCTGACACGGTCATCCGCGACCCCTTCCGTCGATCAAGGTCCGGGTCGAGCCTAGTCGGAGGGCGGCCTCGGCCACAGGTCGGCGGGCGCAACGCGAAGTGCCGGATCCGGCGCGGCGCGTTCCGTGTCGCCGGGCGGTACCGGCCAGGGCATGGTGAAGCCATGGAGTACACCCTCGAAGTAGTGCAGATCCCTGTCTCCGACGTGGACCGCGCCAAGGATTTCTACGCCGACCGGTGCGGCTTCAAGGTCGACCTCGACCAGCAGGTCGCCCCGGGCATCCGGATCGTCCAGATCACCCCGCCCGGCTCGCGCTGCTCGATCGCGCTGGAGGAGGGCATGCCGAGGACACCGGGCCAGAAATCGATGGAGCCGGGCTCGCTGCAGGGGCTGCAGGTCTGCGTCACGGACATCGAGGCCGCGCATGCCGAACTGCGCGCCCGCGGCCTCGACCTGTCGGAGATCATGCACGTCGGCGCATCGGGCTGGGAGCCCGGCAAGGGCGAGACGTGGAACTCCTTCGCCACGTTCTCGGACCCGGACGGCAACGGCTGGATCATCCAGGAGGCCCCGGCCCCGCTGTCGGAACGCTGAGCGGCCGCGGAAAACCGGAGGCCGGACACGGTCCGCCCGCCCTAAGGTCGGGCGTCATGACGAGAAGACGGCGGATCCGCCGCCTGGTGACCGATGACGCGGTGTACGAGTGGTGCTTCGCGCACCGGCACGACCGTGTGCGCGGCTACGACGGGTGCCGCAGCACCGTGACGCTGTGGCGGCCGGGCAGCCGGGCCCGGCTGCGGTTCGTGTTCCGTCCAGGACCCGACCGCCTCATCGCCGAATGCTCCTTCGACCAGGGCGCGGCGGTGCGCATGCCGGACCGCGCCTACCTCAACCTGTACGAGCCCGGGAGCGTCCGGGCCCTGCTCGACGAGCACCTCACGCACGAACCGTTCCCCGACTCGGGAACGACCGAGGTGGACGCGTGGCCGCTGTTCGACGCGGTGACCCCGGCCCCCGTCGCGTAGCAACGGATCCGGGCCGGCGGGATCACCCCCGACCGGCCCGGATCACGCAAGCGGATGCCGCCGCCTCAGAGCACCGGCAGATTCTTCCGCAGCTCGAACGCCGTGACCTCGCTGCGGTACTCCTCCCACTCCTGCTTCTTGTTGCGCAGGAAGAAGTCGTAGACGTGCTCACCGAGCGTCTCGGCGACGAGTTCCGAGCGCTCCATGAGCGCGATCGCCTCGCCCAGGTTCTGCGGCAGCGGCTCGATGCCCATCGCGCGGCGCTCCGCGTCCCGCAGCGCCCACACGTCGTCGTCGGCGCCCGGCGGGAGCTCGTAGCCCTCCTCAATGCCCTTGAGGCCCGCGGCGAGCAGCACCGCGTACGCCAGATAGGGGTTGCAGCCCGAGTCGAGGGAGCGGACCTCGACGCGCGCCGAGCCGATCTTGCCGGGCTTGTACATCGGGACCCGGATCAGCGCCGAGCGGTTGTTGTGCCCCCAGCAGATGTACGAGGGCGCCTCGCCGCCCGCGCCCGCGGTGCGCTCCGAGCCGCCCCAGATGCGCTTGTAGGAGTTGACCCACTGGTTGGTGACGGCGGCGATCTCGGCGGCGTGCTTGAGCAGGCCCGCGATGAAGGAGCGGCCGACCTTCGAGAGCTGGTACTCGGCGCCCGACTCGTAGAACGCGTTGCGGTCGCCCTCGAAGAGCGAGAGATGCGTGTGCATGCCCGAACCCGGGTGTTCCGAGAACGGCTTCGGCATGAAGGTGGCCTGCACGCCCTGCTCCAGGGCGACCTGCTTCATGACGAGGCGGAACGTCATGATGTTGTCCGCCGTGGAGAGCGCGTCCGCGTACCGCAGATCGATCTCCTGCTGCCCGGGCGCGCCCTCGTGGTGGCTGAACTCGACCGAGATGCCCATGGATTCGAGCATCGTGATGGCCTGCCGGCGGAAGTCCATGCCGACGTTCTGCGGGGTGTGGTCGAAGTAGCCGGAGTTGTCGGCGGGGGTGGGGCGCGTGCCGTCGAGCGGCTTGTTCTTCAGGAGGAAGAACTCGATCTCGGGGTGGGTGTAGAAGGTGAAGCCCAGGTCGGAGGACTTGGCGAGCGCGCGCTTGAGGACATAGCGCGGGTCGGCGAAGGACGGGGAGCCGTCGGGCATCAGGATGTCGCAGAACATCCGGGCCGTACCGGGAGCCTCCGCGCGCCACGGCAGGATCTGGAACGTGACGGGGTCCGGCTTGGCGATCATGTCGGACTCGTAGACCCGGGCGAAGCCCTCGATCGCCGAGCCGTCGAAGCCGATGCCCTCGTCGAAGGCCTGCTCCAGCTCGGCGGGGGCCACGGCGACCGACTTCAGGAAGCCGAGGACGTCGGTGAACCACAGGCGCACGAAACGGATGTCGCGCTCCTCGAGCGTACGGAGCACGAATTCCTGCTGCTTGTCCATGTCGACTTTCCACCCATCCTCGCCGGCCGGCCGACCACCGGAGTGTGCGCATCGTCCCGGGCCGCTCATGTGCGCGTCTTCCCGGGGTCACCTGAGCATCCCACCACACGGTTTCGGGCACGTTGCAAACCGGGCGGGATCTTCCGGGGTACCGGGGCGGCTGACGTGGCGACAGGCCACGGATAACATCAGCTAGCCCACCTGCCACTGGAGAACGGACACACGAGCCATGGGTTCCGCCCGCAAGAACTCCTCCGCCGACCGTCGGGCCCGCATAGAGGAGATGCGCCGCGCCGAACAGGCCCGCGAGCGCCGCAACCGCCTGCTCACCATCGGGATCAGCACGGTCATAGTGGTCGGTCTCGTCGGCTTCGGCTCGTATCTGTTCATCAACGAGCAGAACAAGCAGGACAAGGAAGACGCCAAGGTGAAGGCCGCCGCCAATGCGGACATCAAGGGCCTTGAGGAGTTCGACGCCAAGAAGCTGGGGCGCAACCACGTCACCAAGCAGGTGACGTACCCGCAGACGCCCCCGGTCGGCGGCGACCACAACCAGGTCTGGATGAACTGCAACGGGGACGTCTACGAGAAGGCGATCCCGGACATGAACGCGGTGCACTCCCTGGAGCACGGCGCCGTGTGGGTCACCTACAACAAGCAGGCGAAGGACGCCGACCTCAAGGCGCTCCAGGAGAAGGTCAAGGCCACTCCGTACTCCCTGATGAGCCCGGTCGAGGGTCAGAAGGGTGCGCTGATGCTGACCGCGTGGGGCAAGCAGGTGACCGTGGACTCCGCGAAGGACAAGCGCGTGGACAGCTTCTTCGCCAAGTACGTACAGGGCGAGCAGACCCCCGAGCCGGGCGCCGCCTGCACCAACGGACTGGCTCAGTGATCGGATCGTTCCTGTGAAGCGCATGACCATGCTGGGGATCGCGGCCGCGGTCGTCCTCGCGGCGGGCGGCGGGATGACTCTCGCGCTCGCCGACGGCTCGGACGACCCGGCGCCCCCCTCCGCCACGGCCTCGCCCTCGACGGACTCGGCGGACGCCGGTTTCGCCCGGGACATGGCCGTGCACCACCAGCAGGCCGTCGAGATGTCGTTCATCGTGCGTGACCGCACACAGAACGAGGACATCCGCCGGCTCGCGTACGACATCGCCAACACCCAGGCGAACCAGCGCGGCATGCTGCTCGGCTGGCTCAACCTGTGGGGGCTGCCGATCGCGTCCGGTGACGAGCCGATGGGCTGGATGGACATGCCGGCCTCTCCGGCGCCCGGGCACGACGGCGCGCTGATGCCGGGCATGGCCACGAAGACGGAGCTCGAGCGGCTCGGGAAGCTGAGCGGCAAGGAAGCCGAGATCTTCTATCTGCAGCTCATGACCGACCATCACAAGGGCGGTGTGCACATGGCCGAGGGCTGTGTGGAGCGCTGCACGGTGGGCGTGGAGAAGCGGCTCGCGCAGGGGATGGTCGACGCGCAGGAGTCGGAGATCGACCTGATGGCGGACCTGCTCAAGGAGCGCGGCGCCAAGCCTCGGTAGCCGTTTCGCTCGGCGTGCGGACCGCCCGTACCGGATTGATCATGACCTCATGACGACCACCGACGAGGTCAAGGACCAGGTCTCCGACGACGGTACGAAGCGGCAGTTCATCTCCTGGGTGACGCTCGCCCTGATGACGACCGCCTCCGTGGCGAGCCTGCGCCCCTCCCCCTCCATGGCGATCTACGGGCTCGCCGCGATCTTCCTCTATCTGCTGCCCGCGATCGTCTTCCTGCTGCCCACCGCCCTGGTCGGCGCCGAGCTGGCGTCCGGCTGGACGGGCGGCATCTACCGGTGGGTGAGCGAGGCGCTCGGCAAGCCGCTGGGATTCCTCGCGGTCTGGTGCCAGTTCGCGATGACCATCGCGTACTACCCGAGCCTTCTCGCTTACGTGGCCTCGACCTTCGCGTACGTCATCCATCCGAGCCTCGCCGAGAACGGGCTCTACGTCGCGATCGTCATCGTCGTCATCTACTGGACCGGCGTCTGGATCACTTCGCGCGGCACGAAGACGGTGGCCGGTCTGTCCAGCCTGGGCCTGATCATCGGCACGCTGATCCCGGGTGTCGTCCTGGTGGTGCTCGGCATCGTCTTCCTCGCGCAGGGCAATCCGTCCGAGGCGCCGATGAGCGCCGACCACTGGCTGCCGCCGTGGACGGGTCTGGCCAGCCTGGTCCTGATCGTCAACAACTTCCTCTCGTACGCGGGCATGGAGATGAACGGCGTGCACGTCTCCAGCCTGCGCGAGCCGCGCTCGGAGTACCCGCGGTCGATCTTCATGGCCACGGGCCTGGTGCTGCTGATCTTCATCCTTCCGGCCCTCGCCATCAGCTGGGTCCTGCCCGCCGAGAACACCAGCCTGACGGCCGGTCTGATGCAGGCCTTCCACGCCTTCTTCGACCATTTCGGCGTCGCCTGGATGACGAAGATCGTCGGGATCATGGTGGTGATGGCGGCGCTCGGCGGGATGCTGACCTGGCTGGCGGGTCCCGCGAAGGGGCTGGTGCAGCTGTCGCGGCAGGAGGGGTATCTGCCGCCGTTCCTGCAGAAGCTGAACTCCCATGGCGTGCCGCAGAACATCATGATCGCCCAGGGTGTGATCACCACCCTGATCGGTGTGCTCTACGCGTTCAGCTCGGATGTGTCGTCCGCGTACTGGATGTTCTCCGTCATCACGGTGCAGATCTATCTGATCGCGTATCTGCTGATGTTCGTGGCCGTGGTGAAGCTGCGCCGCAGTCAGCCGGACCGGCCGCGCGGCTTCGTGGTCCCGGCCGTGACGCTGGTCGCGGGCGTCGGCTTCGTCGCCTCGGCCTGCGCGATGGTCATCGGCTTCGTGCCGCCGGACCAGTTCGGCGACGGTCCGCTGTGGCGCTATCTGCTGATCGTCGGCGGCGGGCTGCTCGTGCTGGGGCTGATCATCCCGCTGGCCTTCCTCAAGTTCCGCAAGCCGAGCTGGGTGCACCCCGAGTACCAAGGGGCCCGGGCCCCGGTGGAGTGAAGACCGACTCCGGGAGGGGCGTAGGGTTTGCCCCACTATGTCCCTCCCGGTGGTGTGTGCAGCGATGACCCCTTCCCGTTCCCGCGGTCTGCGGCCCGCCGCCGTGCTGCTCGGCCTGGGCGCGGTCGCGTACACCGCGTGGGTCCTGGAGGTCGTGGTCTCCACCGGTCTCGATCCGATACGGACCTACGTCAGCGAACTGGCCGCGCGCAGCGAACCCCTGGGCGGCGTCTTCCGTACGACGGACCTCGTGGCGGGGCTGCTCGTGCTGAGCGGCGCCGTGTGGGGTCTGGTGCGGGACCGGCCGCGCGGGCGGTGGACGACGGCCGGATGGGCCGGGCTCGCGCTGTTCGGCGCGGCGACGGCGATCGACTCGCGGCTGCCGCTGAGCTGCACCCCGACGGCCGACCCGGAGTGCGCGGCGCGCGAGACGGCGGGCCTGGTGCCCGCCACGCACACGGCGCACGCGGTGAGCAGTTCGGTCGCGGTGTTCGGCGCCCTGGCCGGCATCGTCGCCCTGACGGCGGCGGCCCGCCGCTACGGCCGGTGGCCGCTCGTCGCCCGCGTCGGCCCGTGGCTCGCCTCGGCCGAACTGGGCGTCACCGTCTGGGTCCTTGCGTCGGTCGCGGCGTTCCAGGCGGGCAAGGGAACCTGGCTGCTCGGCCTGGGCCAGCGCTCGCAGGTGCTGCTCATCGCAGTGTGGCTGGGGTTGTTCGCGTACGAGGTGGGGCGGCGGCCGGGCGGGGCGCCCGGCCCAGGAGGACGCGGATGACCACGTTCGTACGGATCGGCGGAGTGGCCCACCATGTCGTCGTCGAGGGCGACGGGCCCGTCTGCGTGCTCACGCCGGGGCTCGGGATGGCCTGGTTCGACTGGGACGCGGTCGCCGCGCCGCTTGCCGGGCACCGCACCGTGGTCCGCTTCGACCGGCCCGGACTCGGGCTCAGCGCACCGTCGCCCGTACCGCCCTCGCTGGCCGGCGAGGCGGACCGGATCGCCCGGATCCTCGACGCGTGCGGCCTCGACGGGCCGGTCACGGTGGCCGGGCACTCCCTGGGCGGCTTCCACGCGGAGGCGTTCGCGCGGCTGCACCCCGGGCGCACGGCCGGGCTCGTCCTGGTCGACTCCAGCGTCGAACCGGCCGCGCGGCCCCGGCCCGCCCCCGCCCTGCACACCGGCCTCACCCGCCTCGCCGCGGGCGCGTTGAGCGCGGCCGGGGTGCCGTACGCGCTGGGGCCCGCGGGGCGGCGCGCCGCGGTCCGGCTGGCGCGCGGCCGCCGGGGCGGGGATCCTGCGCCGTACGCGCTCGTGCGCCGTACGTACGGGACGAGCCGTTCGCTGCGGGCGCTGCTCGCGGAGTACACGACGTATCCCGACGTGGCGGCCCAACTGGTCTACGTACGACGCCAGTTCCCCCTCACCGACGCGCTGCCCGCGACGGTCCTCGCGGCGGGCTCCGACCCGCACTGGCTACGGCTGCAGGGCGCCCTGGCGAAAGAGCTGGGCGCCGCGTACCGCGTGGTGCCCGACGCCGGGCACCTGGTGCCGCTCGACCGGCCCGAGGAGGTCGCGCGGGCCGTGCTGTCCGTGAGTGACGCCGCCGGTGGGCCCTGATGGCCGACGAGCTGCCACGCCGGCGAACCGCGTTGTCAGTGCGCCGTGCTGAGATGGACGCATGACTCCGCCCGCCACCGCCGCCTCCGCCACCACCCGGGGCGAGCTGCGCCTGCGCCTCGTCGGGCGTGACCTGCCCGGCCGCTCCTGCGGCTCGTACGACGACGTGCATGTCGCCGTGCAGCGCGGGCGGGACCCGGAGGGTCCGGTGGCGGGCGACGCGGGCGGGGCGGTCTGGGAGTTCACGGTCGGCACGGTGACGACGGCGGACGGGACGGTCGACTTCCGGGGGCCGTATGTGCACGGCAGGCGCGAGGCGCGCTTCCTGTATCTGACGTGGGGCGAGCTGCCGCAGGGCGGGGAGTTCGCTATGTTCCGGCGCGCGAAGATCTTCTTCGCCGACCTGCCCGACGCTCTGGTGGAGTCGGGCGCGGCCGAGGGCTCGCTGCCCCTGACGGACGAGTGCGGTATGCCGCTGTGCGCGGCGGTCCGCCCGCCGTTGATCTCCTGGCGCCCGCTGCCGTAACAACTCCCGTTCCGTAACGCCCGGTTCCGCGGGGTTCCCGGCCCTTCCGCACCCCGCGCGCCCTTTATCACGTCCTGGCGCCGACACCACCCGGCACCCCCCGCGTTCGCGCAGGTGAAGCCCCTGATAAAGCCCGGATAAGCCTCTGTTACGGTTGCCGCAAAATCACACCGCTCGCGCACAAGGACCAAAATGACCACTCCGCCGCCGCCCGGCCCCGAATCCCCCTGGGCCCCGCCGCCGGCCTCCGGCCCCGCCCCGCACCAGGCTCCCCCGGTGCCCGGCTCCCCGTACCCGATGGCCCCGCCGCCGGGCCCGTACATGATGCAGCCGCGCAACGGTCTGGGCATCGCCGGTCTCGTGCTCGGCATCATCGGCACGGTGCTGTTCCTGACCATCTGGGTCGGTATCGTCCTCGGCATCCTCGCGCTGATCTTCGGCCTCATAGGCCGCGGCCGCGCCAAGCGCGGCGAGGCGACCAACGGCGGTGTGGCCCTCGCGGGCGCCATCCTCGGCGGTATCGCACTGCTGGCGTCCTCGGTGTGGCTGGTCTTCGCGGTGCTCATCGTCAGCGACGCCGTGGACAAGGTGAACGACGAGATCACCCAGGTCGAGAAGGGCGACAAGTCGTCCTCCGACGACTCGTCCTCGGGCTCCGACTCGGGCTCCGACGACGCCGGTTCCGGCGACTCCGCGGGCAGCGACGACGCGGCGGCCTTCGGCGACAGCTACAAGTACGACGACGGTGTCGTCGTCACCGTCTCGAAGCCGGTCTCGTACACCCCGGACCAGTACGCCGCGGGCCACGAGAAGGGCAACAAGGCCTTCCAGTTCACGATCACCATCGAGAACGGCGGCAAGGAGAAGCTCGACATCTCCGGCGCGCTTCCGTCCCTGCGTGACGGCGAGGGTGCCGACGCCGAGATGGTCTTCGACGGCAGCAACGGCACCAAGCCCTTCAACGGCTCGGTCCTGCCCGGCAAGAAGGCCACGGCGAAGTACGCCTTCTCCGTGCCGGCCGGCGCCGAGAAGGACCTGCAGCTGGAGCTGACCCCCGCGATCCTCGACTACGAGGAAGCGTTCTGGGCGGGTGCGGCCAAGTAGTCCCCCGGGTCCCGGGACAGGGACCACAACGCGAACGGGTCCTTCGGCTCTCCGGCCGAAGGACCCGTTCGTCGTTCTGCATGGCCCCAGGACCTGTGTCCGGGCCTCAGAGCTCCACCGACGCCGCCACCGGCAGATGGTCGCTGCCGGTCCCGTCCAGCGTCCAGGACTTCACCGGCTCGAGGCCGCGCACCATGATCTGGTCGATCCGCGCCATCGGGAACGACGCCGGCCAGCTGAACCCGAAGCCGTCCCCCGCCGCACCCTGCGTGGAGCGCAGTTGCGAGGTGACCGGGGACAGCGCGCGGTCGTTCATCGTGCCGTTGAGGTCGCCGAGCAGCACCAGCTTCTCGACCCGGTCCTCGCGGATCGCGACACCGAGCGCCTCGGCGCTGCTGTCGCGCTGCTCGGCCGTGAACCCGGCGTTCAACTTGACGCGCACGGACGGCAGATGCGCCACGTACACCGCGAACTGCCCCTTCGGGGAGTCGACGGTGGTGCGCAGCGCGCGGGTCCAGCCCATCTTGATGTCCACGGACCGCGAGTCGCTGAGCGGGTACTTGCTCCAGACGCCGACGGTGCCCTCCACCGCCGCGTACGGATAGGTCTCGGCGAGGACCTTCTTGTACGTGGGCAGCGCGTCGGCCGTCAGCTCCTCCAGGGCGACCACCTGGGCGCCGGACGAGGCGATCTTGCGGGCGGTGCCCTCGGGGTCGGGGTTCTCGGCGTTGACGTTGTGCGTGGCGACCGTGAGATCGCCGCCCGCGGAGGACTTGTCGAAGATCAGGCCGCCGAAGAGGTTCACCCACACCAGGGCCGGGAGCAGGACCGCGATCAGGGCCGTGGCCGACTTGCGCAGCACGGCGACGACGAGCAGGACGGGCACGAAGAGCCCGAGCCACGGCAGGAAGGTCTCGGCGAGCGAGCCGAGGTTGCCGATCTTGTTGGGGATGCGCGAGTGCAGTCCGAGGACGAGGGCGAGGAGCACCGCGAGGACGGCGACGACGATGCCGCGCCGCCAGATGTCGCGGTCGTGCCGCCACGAGTCGAGCAGGCGCCGGACACGGGAACGGTGCTCAGGTCCCGAGCCGTTGTTCCCCGTCTCCGTCATATACGCCTGCGCCATACCGTCGCCTCATTCGCCGTGCACACCGTCCTCGTACCCGGTCGACCCTAGGTGATGGCGGTGCCGTGCCTTGCCGTGCGGAACCTGGACAGGGCCCGGGGTCCCTTGGACGGCCGTACTGCTACGAGGACGGGTGCCGGGCGCGGACAGTTCCGCGGGAGGGGTGCGCGACGGGCTCTGTGACGAAACGCGCACACCAGGGACGTGTCGCCGCTCACGGTACGGACGTGCCGCCGCTCACGGTGCGGACGGCGGCGGTCCCGGCAGGCGCAGGCCTTCGAGGACGGTGTCCACGATCGTGGCGGGGAGGTCCTCGGGCAGCGGTGCGTCGATGCTGAGGATCGTGCGGGCCAGCATGGGGCCGGTGAGCAGGTCGCCCATCACGGAGAGGTCCAGGTCGCCCCGGATCTCGCCCGCGGCGATACCGCGCCGCAGCACCTCCATGACCCGGCCGCGGCGTGGCGCGACGACCTCGTCGTGGTAGAGCTCCCACAGCTGCGGATAGTTCTTGGCCTGGGCGAGAAGGTTGGCGAGCAGCGCGGAGGACCGCTTGGCGAGGCCGCGTTGGCGGATCGCCTCGATGATGACGACGAGGTCGTCGCGTACACAATCGCCCGCGAGCTCCTGGTCGGGCGCGTCCATCACGCGCATGACCTCGACGAAGAGCTCCTCCTTGCCCTTCCAGCGGCGGTAGATGGTGGCCTTGCCGACGCCCGCCTTGCGGGCGATCCGCTCGATCGACATGTCGCCGAGCGCGACGCCCTCCTCCAGGAGGCTCATCACGCCCTCGATGATCGCCCGCTCGGCGGCCTCGCTGCGCGGCCGGCCGCGTACCGCCTTGTCGGGGCGGGGGCCGCGCGGACCTGTCAGCGGCCGGTGCTGCTCGTGCCACTGCTCGTGCCGGTCCCTCAGGCTCATGGTCCGCGCTCCCGTCGTACGCCCTGGAAAGCCGTCGTCATTGTCGCTCAGGCGACGGCGCCCGCCGGCCGCTCCCGCCCGCTCCCCGTCGCCCGCTCCCCCGCCGTCAGCTGCTCGCCTTCACCGGCTCAGCCTCCTCGGCGGGCGTGTCCGCGGCCGGCGGGCGGCCCGGCAGGAACAGGGCGACGACCGCGGCGCCGACCAGCGCGACGCCCGCCCCGCACAGGGCGGTGATGTGCATCGCGTGCAGGAAGGCGTCATGCGCGGGCAGGACGAGGGCCTCGCCGCGCTCGCCGAGCGAGCGGGCCACGCCGAGGGTCGCCTCGATGGACTCGCCGGCCGCGTGCTGCGCGCCGGCGGGCAGCGCGCCGAGGTGCTGCTCGATGTCGGAGCGGTAGGCGGCGGAGAGCACCGAGCCGAGCACCGCGATGCCGAGCGCGCCGCCGACCTGCCGGAAGGTGTTGCTGAGCGCGGAGGCCGAACCGGCCTTCTCGCGCGGCAGGGCCTGCATGATGACGACGCTCACCGGGGTCATGATGTGCGCCATCCCCGTGCCCATCAGGAAGAAGATGACTTCGAGCAGCCAGATCGGGGTGTCCGCGTCGAGCAGCGCGAACGCGCCCAGCATCGCGGCGATCACCAGCAGACCCGCGGTGGTGACGGCCTTGTTGCCGAAGCGGTCGACGACGAGCCGGGCGCGCGGCGCGAAGATCAGCTGGGCCGCGGCGAGCGGGATCAGGAGCAGCCCGGACTCCAGCGGGCTGTAGCCGCGCACGCTCTGCAGGTAGAAGACGGCGAAGAACGTGACGCCCATGAGGGCGAAGAAGACCAGGGCGATGGCCGCGATGGCGGCCGAGAACACCTTGTTCTTGAAGTAGGTGACGTCGATCGACGGGTGGTCGCTGCGCTTCTGGTGCACCACGAACACGACGAGGACGGCGAGTCCCGCGCCCGCGGTGGCGAGCACCATCGGGTCGGTGAAGTCGGCGAGGCGGCCGCCCTCGATGATCCCGTAGACGAGCAGGACGAGACCGAGGACGGACAGCAGCACGCCGACGGGGTCGATCCGGCCCGGGTTCGGGTCACGGGAGTCCGGCACGAGCACGACCATGAGGACGATCGCGAGCAGCACGATCGGCACGTTGACCAGGAAGACCGAGCCCCACCAGAAGTGGTCGAGCAGCAGTCCGCCCGTGATGGGCCCGATGGCGATGGCGAGCCCGACGCCCGCGGCCCAGATGCCGATCGCCTTGGGCTGCTCGTCCCGTTCGAAGACGTTCATCAGGATGGCGAGCGTGGCGGGCATCACGAACGCGGCGCCGAAGCCCATGACGGCGCGGAACCCGACGAGTTCACCCGGCGAGCCCGCGAGCGCGGCGAGCAGGGAGCCGGCGCCGAACACCACGAGCCCGAGGAGCAGCATCTTCTTGCGGCCGATCCGGTCGCCGAGGAGCCCGGCGGTGAACAGGAGCCCGGCGAAGACCAGCGTGTACGAGTTGATCGCCCACTCCAGCTCGCCCTGCGTGGCGCCGAGGCCGGTGGGCGCCGGCTCGGAGATCGTCTTGACCGCCACGTTCAGGATCGAGTTGTCGAGCACGACGATCAGCAGGCTGAGCATCAGCACACCGAGGATCGCCCAGCGGCGGCGGTGCACGGCTTCGGGTATCCGGGGTACGGCGGGAGGAGCGGGAGTCGTCATGCGTCGACCCTAGCGCCTTTTCGATACGGCACCGTCTCGTATTGGAACTCCTTAAGGAGTCTTTACCCGTACGGGGCGGGTTGGTGCGACTCCTTTGCGAGGCCGCCGCACCATCGGGGGACAATGGCACGCGTGCACTATTCCGTCCTCGGCACCACCCAGGCCCACCAGTCCGACGGCACCCCCGTGACCTTGGGCGGTGCGCGGCTGCGCGCGCTGCTCACCGTGCTCGCACTCACTCCCGGGCGGGCGGTCGCCACCGCCCGCCTCGTCGACGAGGTGTGGGACGGCGAACCGCCCGCCGACGCGGGCGCGGCGCTGCAGGCGCTGGTCGGGCGGCTGCGCAGGTCGCTCGGCGCGGAGGCGGTCGAACTGGGGCCCGGCGGCTATCTGCTGGCTGCCGAGCGCGAGGACGTGGACGCGTACCGTTTCGAACGGCTCGCGTCCGAGGCGGCGGGCGCGCTGGCCGACGACGACCCGGTCAAGGCCACGGCCCTGTACGACGAGGCGCTCGCGCTGTGGCGCGGCCCCGCGCTCGCCGATCTGCCCGACGGCGCCTCCGAGGCGGCCCGCTGGGAGGCGCGCCGGTTCGAGGCGCGCCGTGGCAGGTTCGCGGCGGCGCTGGGGCTCGGTCGGGCCGAGCAGGTCCTGCCGGAGCTGAGCGGCTTCGCCGAGGCGCACCCGCTGGACGAACCGCTGCAGGCTCTGCGGCTGCGCGCGCTGCGCGACGCGGGGCGTACGGCCGAGGCGCTGGCCGCGTACGAGGCGGTACGGGAGCGGCTCGCCGATCGACTGGGCGCGGATCCCGGGGCCGAACTGCGGGCGCTGCACGCGGAGTTGCTGGAGCCGGTGGCCGCGTCGGATCCCTCCCCGGTGCGGGCCCGCCAGGCGCCCGCAGGGCCCGAGGTCCCCGCCCGCAAGGGCAATCTGCGGGCCCGGCTCACTTCCTTCATCGGCCGCGAGGACGACCTCGCGACCCTGCGCGGCGCACTCGCAGGGGCGCGCCTGGTGACCCTGCTCGGCCCCGGCGGCGCGGGCAAGACCCGGCTCTCGCAGGAGGCCGCCGACGGGCTCGACTACCAAGACGGCGTCTGGCTCGCCGAGCTGGCCCCGGTGAGCGCCGACGCCGACCACGACGCCGTACCGGAAGCGGTGCTCACCGCGCTCGGTGCGCGCGAGACGGTCCTGTACGGGGCGGGCGCCGAAGAGCTGCGGTCCGTGGACCGGCACGGCCAGGACCCCCTCGTACGTCTCGTGGAACATCTCGCGCGCCGCGAAGTGCTGCTCGTCCTCGACAACTGCGAGCATGTCATCGGCGCGGCGGCCGACATGCTCGCGTACCTGCTCGCACGCTGCCCCGGTCTCACGGTGCTTGCCACGAGCCGTGAACCCCTGGGCGTACCGGGCGAGTTGGTGCGGCCGCTCGGGCCGCTGCCCGAGGACATGGCGCTGCGGCTGCTGGACGAGCGCGGTGCGGCCGCGCGGCCCGGCTTCTCGGTCGGGGACGACCGGGCCGCGGCCGAGGAGATCTGCCGCCGTCTCGACGGCCAGCCGCTCGCCATCGAACTCGCCGCGGCCCGGCTGCGGATGCTCACGACGCGCCAGATCGCCGACCGCCTCGACGACCGCTTCCGGCTCCTGACCGGCGGCAGCCGTACGGTCCTGCCGCGGCAGCAGACGCTGCGGGCCGTCGTCGACTGGTCCTGGGAACTGCTGGACGATCCCGAGAAGGCCGTGCTGCGGCGCCTGTCGGTGGTTGCGCGCGGCTGCGATCTCGCGGCCGCGGAGGCTGTGTGCGGTGCGGTGCCCGAGACGGACGGGGACGCCGCCTGCCATCTGCATCTGATGGTGGACCGGCGCGACGTCATCGAGCTGCTCGGTTCGCTCGTCGACAAGTCGCTGGTCGTGGCGGCGCCCACGGCCGAGGGCGGGATGCGCTACCGGCTGCTGGAGACGGTCGCCGAGTACGCGGCCGAACGGCTCGACGAGGCAGGGGAACGGGCCCTGGCCGAGCGGGCGCACCTCGTGCACTACCGCGAACTGGCCCGTACCAGCGATCCGTTGCTGCGCGGCAGCCGGCAGTTCGAGGCGATCCGGCGGATCGAGACCGAGTACGAGAACCTGCGCAACGCGCTGCGGCGTGCCGTCGCCCTGCGCGACGAGCAGGAGGCGCTCTGCCTGGTCCACGCGCTGTGCTGGTACTGGCAGATCCGGGACCAGCGGGCCGAGGGGCAGCACTGGTCGAGCGCCGCCGCCGAGCTCGGTCCCGACCCGTTCACGTGGCCGGTGACGCCCGCCCCCGAGGTGCACGAGCGGTGCACGGACGCGCCGCCGCCGATGAGCCCCGAGGTCCTTCAGGAGGCGCGGCGCGGGGTGCGGCTGATCCGGATGGCCACGCAGGACCACGGCCGGGAGATCTGGTCGGACGACTCCCAGCGCGACATGCTGCAGGCCGTCGTCGCGACGTACCGGGTCGGCATGCCGCAGACCTCCCGGATGCCCGGATCGCTGTGGTTCTTCGCGCGGCTGATGAGCGGGGAGCCCTTCGACGTCCTGGAGCTCAGCGCGCAGAGCGTGCAGGCCTGCCGGGACCTCGGCTACCGCTGGGAGCTGGCCGCCTCGCTGCAGATGCGGGCCAACATCCTCGCCAACCGCGGCGAATGGGCCGACGGCGCGTGCGACGCCGCGGACGAGGCGCTCGCGATCTACACCGAGCTCGGCGACGTCTGGGGGAAGGCGGAGGCGCTGTCGGCGCGCGGGGAGGCCTGGGAGCGGCGGGGCGAGTACGCGCGGGCCGCCGAGGACTACCGTGCGGCGATCGTGCACACCGAACGCATCGGTGCCCCCACCCAGGTGATGGTGCTCAAGGCCCGGCTGGCCGGCGGGGCGCTGGCCGAACTCGACCAGGGAGACGAGGCCGAGCGGCTGCTGCGCGAGGTGATCGCCGAGACCGATCCGGCGGTGCTCGAAGCCCAGGCCTTCGCCCGGCTGTTCCTGGCGCTGAGGCTGGGCCGCACCGGCCGCACCGATGAGGCGCGTGCGTGTCTGGAATGGCTGAACGCGCAGTTCAGCGCGGGCCCGATCGCGATGTTCCAGGGCATGATCATGGGCATGATGGGCTGGCTCGACGGGGTGGACGGCCACTACGAGTCGGCGCTGGAGCGGGCCGGGACCGCGCTGGAGCGCGCACTCGACCCGATGCCGCAGATGGTGATGCCGCAACTGACCTGGACCCACTTGTCGTTGGCGGCCCTGGCGCTGGCCGGGCTCGGCCGGGGCCCGGACGCGGCCCGGGTGCTCGGCGCGTCCGACGCGCAGCGGCCCGTCAAGCATGTGGCACCGCAGTACGAGCGGGAGCTGCGCGCGAGCGCGGAGGCGGCGGTCCGGGACCTGCTCGACGACGCGGCGTACGAGCGGGCGTACACGGAAGGCGGCGGCCTCTCCGTGGAGGAGGCCGCCGCCCTTTTCTGATCCGGTGCCGCGGGACGCGATCCGACGGGCGGATCAGGTTCCGGGGGGCGTCCGCATCAGCTCTTCTTCGCGAACTTGTGGATGGCGTACGGAGCCATGACCACGGTCAGACCGACCGTCCAGGCCAGCGTCACCCACAGGCCGTGGGCGACGGGGTGGCCGGTGGTCATCAGACCGCGGGCCGCGTCCGCGAGGCCGGACATCGGGTTGTACGTGGTGAAGGACTGCAGCCAGCCGGGCATGTTGCCGGTCGGCGTGAAGATCGACGAGCCGAACTGCAGCGGCATCATCACCAGGAAGCCGAGCGCCTGTACGGACTGGGCGCTCTTCATCGTCACGCCGAGCACCAGGAAGATCCACATCACGGCGGAGCCGAAGAGCAGCGAGAGTCCGACGGCGGCGAACAGGCCGGGCCAGCTCTCGATGTCGAAGCCGACGAGCACGGCCACGATCATCAGGACCGTGGTGGCGAGCAGCATGCGCAGGATCTCGACGGAGATCTTCGCGATGAGGACCGAGGAGCGTCCGATGGGCAGGGACCGGAAGCGGTCCATGATGCCCTTGTGGAAGTCCTCGTTGAAGCCGGTGCCGACGGCCTGGGCGATCGACATCGACATCATGGCGAGCATGCCGGGGATCACGTACTGGACGTAGGCGTCCTGGCCGCCGCCCATCGCCTTGCCGATCGAGCCGCCGAAGACGTACACGAAGAGCAGGGTGAAGACGACCGGCATCAGGAGGGCGTCGAACATCGACTCCGGGTCCTTCTTGATCCACAGCAGGTTGCGGCGGATCAGGGCGCCGGTGTGGCGCAGGTTGGCGCGCAGGCCGATGCGGCCGTCCTCCTCGCCGTTGAGGAGGGGCTGCTGCTCAACGGGTGCGGGCTTGTTGAGGGTTGCGGTGCTCATACAGCGACCTCCTCGAGTTCACGGGCGGAAGCGTCCTGCGGAGCACTGGCCTTCTGGCCGGTCAGCGACAGGAACACCTCGTCCAGGCTGGGCAGTTCGGTGGCGATGTCGGCGAGCTGGTATCCGGCGGCGGCCAGATGGGCCACGATCGCGGTGAGCTGCTCGTCGCTCTGCACGGGCACGATCACGGTGCCGTTCTCGGTGTCGACGGTCGTGGTCGCCAGGCCCGTGAGCCCGGACGCGTCCAGGTCGGAGGCCATCGTGCGCAGGCGCAGAGGGTCGGCCGGTCGGATCCGCAGGGTGCGGCCGCCGACCCTCGCCTTGAGCTCGGCGATGCCGCCCTCGGCGATGATCCGGCCGCGGTCGATCACGGTGAGCTCGGAGGCCAGCTGCTCGGCCTCCTCCATGTACTGGGTGGTGAGCAGGACGGTGACACCCTCGTCACGCATGGACTTCACCTCGTCCCACACCTCGTTGCGGGTACGGGGGTCGAGACCGGTGGTCGGCTCGTCCAGGTAGAGGACGGCCGGGCGGCCGATCATCGAGGCGGCGAGGTCGAGGCGGCGGCGCATGCCTCCGGAGTACGTGCCGGCGGTGCGCTTGGCGGCCTCGGTGAGCGAGAAGCGCTCCAGGAGCTCGTTCGCCCGCTTCTTGGCGTCGGCCTTCGACAGGTCGAGCAGCCGCCCGATCATGTACAGGTTCTCGAAGCCGGCGAGCTTCTCGTCGACGGAGGCGTACTGCCCCGTCAGGCCGATCTTGCGGCGCAGCTGCCGGGGCTGGCGCAGGACGTCGTAGCCGGCCACGGTGGCGGTGCCCGCGGTGGGCTGGATGAGGGTGGACAGGACTCGTACGAGGGTGGTCTTGCCGGCGCCGTTCGGGCCGAGGACACCGAGCACGGTGCCCTCGCGCACGTCGAGGTCGACACCGTCCAGTGCCTTCGTCTCGCCGTAGTGCTTGACGAGCCCTCGCACGGTGACCGCGTTGCGGCCGGGGTTCGGGTTCTTGTCGGATCGCGTCATGCCGACAACTCTGGAGGGAGGCGCCGACAGCTCACCGATACGGCGCCGACAGCGGGTGCCGGTGGCCGATGGGGTGCCTATATCTGCAGGTGGGATGGGGTGCGGGTGCCCGCCGCAAACTCAACGGACCCGCACCCCACGCCACCTCGCCTCAGTGGAACGTGTGCTCCTCGCGCGGGAACGCCCCGCCCACGACCTCCTCCGAGAACTCACGGGCCGCAGAAACCATCTGCGCCCGCAGATCCGCGTACTGCTTCACGAAGCGCGGCATCTTCCCTGGGGTGAGCCCCATCATGTCCGTGTAGACGAGCACCTGGGCGTCGCAGTCGGGACCGGCCCCGATGCCCACCGTCGGAATGTGCAGGGACCGCGTGACCTCTGCGGCCAGCTCGGCCGGGACCAGCTCAAGGACGAGCGCGAACGCCCCCGCGTCCTGCGCCGCCTTCGCGTCGCGCAGGAGCCGGTGCGCGTCCTCGTCGCCGCGGCCCTGCACCCGGTAGCCCATGGTGTTCACGGACTGCGGGGTCAGGCCCAGGTGGGACATGACGGGGATGCCGGACTGCACGAGCAACTCGGTCTGGGCGAGAGAACGCTCGCCGCCTTCGAGCTTCACGGCGCCGACGCCCGCCTCCTTGACCAGCCGGGTCGCCGAGCGCAGCGCCTGCACCGGGCCCTCCTGGTACGAGCCGAACGGCAGGTCGCCGACGACCAGGGCGCGCGAGGTGCCCCGTACGACCGCGGCCGAGAGCATGGTCATCTCGTCGAGCGTGACCGGGACGGTGGTGTCGTACCCGAGGTGGCAGTTGCCCATCGAGTCGCCGACGAGCAGGACGGGGACGCCGGCCTCGTCGAAGACGGAGGCGGTCATCGCGTCGTACGCGGTGAGCATGGGCCACTTCTCGCCGCGCTCCTTGGCGGCGATGAGATCGCGGACGGTGACTCGGCGGGTGGACTTGCCCCCGTACAGCGCCTTGCTGCTGTCGGTGGCCTGCTGCGGGGCAGGCGTCTGGGCAGCCGAAATCTGCGTCATGGCAACGGCTCCTTCAGTCATCTCGAGGCGCCCTGACGGCGTCCCCGGATCACCTCCCATGGTGGCACCTCTCCACTGCCGAGGCCAAGCCCCCACCGGGCACACCCGATCCGTACGATCCAGATGGGCTATGCAAACTCTAAGACAGCTAGAAGTGCAGCAGATAGCCTCGATGGCGTGGAAAGACCCAAACGAGCGCTGATCGCCGTCCGCCTGACAGTCGAAACCGAGTCGACAACCGGCCCCGAGCGGCAGCTCGAAGGCTGCCGATCTTTCTGCGAGCTGCGCGGATGGCAAGTCATCGGAACTGCAGAGGACCTCTCGGTATCCGCGACCGCATTGCCTCCCTGGAAGCGCCCGAGCCTGTCTCAATGGTTCGACCAGCGCGCCCCTGACTTCGATGTGCTCGTCTTCTGGCGAGTTGACCGGTTCGTCAGACGTGTCACCGATCTCCAGCAGATGATCGAGTGGGCCGAGCAACACGGCGGCAAGGCGCTCGCGTCCGCCACGGAAGCCTTCGATCTCACCACCCACACCGGGAAGCAAACCGCGAAGCTCATCGCCACATTCGCTCAAATGGAATCGCGCGCGGCCGCCGAGCGCGTCTCTTCGGCACGGGCGCACCTCCTCACATCGCCTCGGTGGGGCGGTGGTTCTCCACCGTTCGGGTATCGCACTTACGCAAAGGACGGCGCCCGCCATCTGGAGATCAACCCGGTAACAGCCGAGGTCGTCCGCGAAGCCGCTCAGCGCGTCATCCAAGGAGAGTCGGTCAACGCCATCTGCCGCGACTTCGAGGCGCGAGGGATCCCAGCCCCGGCGAACACGTACGCCCGGAATAAGTCCGGCAAGGATTTCGTCTGGTACCCGCGCACCCTGAAGGGAATCCTGACGTCACCCACACTGCTGGGCTGGAAAACACGCAACGAGGAAGTGCCGGGGAAGAGTTACAGGCGACGGGTCCTGGTGCGCGACCAGGACGGGAACCCGGTTCGCGCCTCTGAGGCAGTGCTCGGCCAGCACGATTTCGACAAGCTCCAGGTCACACTGGCCGGCTCAGCAGCTCCCCCCGGCACGCGGAGCTCAAGCCCCAGAACGCCGCTCCTCGGCGTGATCAAGTGCGGAGGATGCGGCAAGAACCTTCAGCTGCACACGACGAAGAAGCTGCGAAAGGACGGGACGTACCGGTACACCAAGAAGATCCGCTGCCTCTCACGGCCCGCCTCTCCCCCGTGCCCCGGCTACGTGTTCCCGGAGGAAGATCTCGTCGAACCGGTGATGACCATGCTGCTCGAAGCGATCGGAGAGAAACCCGTCACCCGCCGCTTCTATGTTCGGCACTACGAAGACCGCAATGAATCAGATAATCCAGACGAGGGCATTGACGATCACTGGTCGTACAAGCCTGTCGGAATGACCTTGGCGGAGCGATGGCAGAGCATGGCGATCGCAGATATCGGCGAAGACCTGCTCAACGCGGGAATCATCGTCAGGTGCCACCCGCGCGAACACGGTGGCCATGTTCTGGAAATCCCCGACAACTTCCAGGAACGCCTGGCCAAACACCTGGGATCGTAGATGGCGCCCTCCAGTCACATGGCTTCATCGCAACCGACCTCGATGCACCAGGAGCATTCCCCATGAATACTGCCGCTCGGATGCAGACGCGGCGCATCAGCCCCGTCTTCCTCGGCATCGTGGCCGCAACTGCAGTAGGCGGCTGGGCCACATGGAGCGGATTCGCCGACAATCCGGGAATCGCTGTCTTCGTGTTCGTCACGGGCGCCTGGATCGTCTCCCTGTGTCTGCACGAGTACGCGCATGCGCGGACCGCCCTGCACAGTGGAGACATCACGGTCGGCGCGAAGGGTTATCTCAGCCTCAATCCCTTCGTCTACGCACACCCCCTCCTGAGCATCGTCCTACCCGTCCTGTTCGTCATCATGGGCGGCCTGGGCCTCCCCGGCGGCGCCGTGTTCATCGAGCGCGGCCGGATCCAGGGCCGCTGGAGGCACAGTCTGATCTCGGCAGCGGGGCCGCTGACCAACGTGCTGTTCGCGATCGTCTGCACGGCGCCGTTCTGGCTTGACGCGCTGGACGGGGTGCCGGTCGTCTTCCAGTACGCGCTGGCGTTCCTCGCGCTGCTGCAGGTGACGGCGGCGCTGCTGAACTTCCTGCCGATCCCGGGGCTCGACGGCTACGGGGTGATCGAGCCGTGGCTCTCGTACAGGATCCGGCGGCAGGTGGAGCCGTTCGCGCCGTTCGGGCTGCTCGCCGTGTTCGGCGTGCTGTGGATCCCCGAGGTGAACGTGGCCTTCTTCGATCTGATCGACTCGCTGCTCCGGCTGCTCGGGATCGAGGAGTTCGAGTCGTACTGCGGGCAGAACCTCTACCGATTCTGGGCCGACCAGAACCCGGGCTGCCGCCTCAGCGGGTGAGCGGGCGGCGGACTCAGCCGCGGGCCGTGCGTCCCCGCTTCAGGTAGTACCAGGTCATGTTGGAGGACAGGCCCGCGATCAGGACCCAGACGATCCCGATCAGGCTGCCCTGCGCGAAGGAGACCACGGCCGCGGCCACGGCGAGGACGCAGACGATCAGCGCGTACAGAGCGAGGCGGGGCATGGGGACGGCTCCTGTCGGGTGGTGCATGACGGTGGTACGCCGTCCAGTGTCCCCCATGCCCCGCCCGCTCCCGTACGCGCGTCTCGGAGTGCGGCTCCCGGTGCGGCTCCGAGTGCGGCTCAGACGTCCGTGACCCGCAGGCCCGCGTGCGCCTTGTAGCGGCGGTTGGTGGAGATCAGGTTCGCCACGAGCGACTCGACCTGGTGGGCGTTGCGCAGCCGGCCGGCGAAGACACCGCGCATCCCGGGGATACGGGCGGCCAGGGCCTGGACGATGTCGGTGTCGGCGCGGACCTCGCCGAGGACCATCACGTCGGTGTCGATCTCGTCGACCGTCTCGTCCTGGAGCAGTACGGCCGAGAGGTGGTGGAAGGCGGCGGTGACGCGGGAGTCCGGGAGCAGGGCGGCGGCCTGCTGGGCGGCGCTGCCCTCCTCGACCTGGAGGGCGTACGCGCCCTGCTTGTCGAAGCCGAGCGGATTGACGCAGTCCACGACGAGCTTGCCGGCGAGGTCATCGCGCAGGGCTTCGAGGGTCTTGGCGTGCCCGTCCCACGGCACGGCGACGATCACGATGTCGCTGCGGCGGGCGCACTCGGCGTTGTCGGCGCCCTCGATGCCGAGGCCGAGTTCGCCGGCGGCGGTCTGCGCGCGCTCGGCGGCGCGCGAGCCGATGATCACCTTCTGGCCGGCGCGGGCGAGCCGGTAGGCGAGGCCGCGGCCCTGGTCGCCGGTGCCGCCGAGCACACCGACGACGAGTCCGGACACGTCGGGCAGCTCCCAGGGGTCCTTGGCTGGGGCCTTCTTGGGCGCGGCCGCGGGCGCTGCGTCAGGGGCATCATTCGTAGTCATGGCGCCGACGATACTTGCTGGTAGGGGCCTGTTGAGTTCGGCCCTCACGTGCTATCGACCGACGTCCATGCCTTGATCCTGGCGAGCGGGATCCGCCGGAAGGTGATGGTCTCGTACGGGGTGAAGTCCCCTGTCTCGTACAGGAGACCGAGGGTGTCCTCGTCGACGCGGACGAGGTCGGAGTAGGCGGCGGGGACGCCGCTGACGGTGTGCACGGGGCGCCAGGTGGAGCCGTTGTCGGCGCTGGCGCGCAGAGTCATCAGGGCGCGGTGGCCGGGGTCGGCGGGTCCGGAGTAGAGCAGCGGGCCGTCGTCGAGCTGGAGGACGGAGCCTTCGACGACGGGGCCGGTGAGGCAGGCCTGGGGGCGGAAGGCCTTGACGAGGGTGGCGCCGCCGTCCTTGGACCAGGCCTCGGCGCGGTTGCCGGGGGCGGGTGAGTCGTTGCGGGTGTTGAAGTAGACGCGGCCGTCGGGGAGTTGGGCGGCGGTGGTCTCGTTGACGTTGATGAAGCCGTCGGTGTTGTCGTCGACGTAGCCGATCCGCCAGGTCTGCCCGTCGTCGTCGCTGAGCAGGCAGTGGCCGCCGTTGTAGCGGGATTCGGTGCCGTCGTGGCCGGAGCCCGCGGCGGGCGGCAGGGAGTGGTTGGCGGGGACGACGATCCGTCCGGAGGCGAGTTGGACGGCGTGGCCGGGTGTGGTGGCGTACCAGCGCCAACTCGGCTTCTTGGTCTGTGCGGTGATGTCGCGGGGGCTCGACCAGGTGAGCCCGTCGTCGTCGCTGTGCATGACGTACACGCGGCGTCCGTCGGCGGCGGGGACCTGGCCGCGGCGGATCCGGGCCTCGGTCGCGGCGGCAGCGTTGCGGACGTGGACGAGGAGGATGCGGCCGTCGGCGAGGACGACGGGGGCGGGGTTGCCGGCGAGGTGGTCGCCGTTGCGGGCGACGACGGCGAGCGGGCTCCAGGTGCGGCCGCCGTCGGTGGAGCGTTTGAGGACGAGGTCGATGTTGCCGGCGTCGGAGGCGGAGGCGACGCGGCCCTCGCAGAAGGCGAGCAGGGTCCCGGCGGCGCTTCTGACGATGGCGGGGATACGGAAGCTTGCGTACCCCTCCCTGCCGCCGCGGTACGGAACGGATACCTCGCCTGCCATACGGGACCCCTTCGGATCGCGGACGCCTCGGACGGATCGCGGACGCCTCGGACCACCGACGCTCTCAAGGCGGGCGGAACGCGGCGTGAACGGGTGGGAACCGCGAGGCGGTCGACGTGTGCGCGAGGTCCGTACGCCCGTACGAGGAAGGGCGGGCCAGGTGCGGTGCGCGGCGGGGAGTTGGTCCGAACCTGCCTGGGTGCGGGGCCGGTTGGGGCAGGATGCGCGCATGGACGCCGTACGGGTCGCGCTGCTGCGCGAAGTGCTCGCCGGGACGGAGTGGCCGTCGGCCACCCGCCGCTTCGCCGCGTCCCTGCGCGGTGCGGTGGTGCCGCACGGCGGCGGTCTGCTCCTGGTCGGCACCGAGGAGTACGAGCCGTGGCATCTGGCCGCGCACCTGGTGGACGAGGCGGCGTGGTCGGGGACGCCGGAGCTGACGCCGACGCTGGTACGGCACCGGGTGCGGGCCTCGGATCCGGTGCATCTGTCCGTGGGTCTGGGCCGGATCGAGGCGGCGCGCAGCGGTGAGACGCTGCTCGTGGTGGCGCCGGACGATCCGGGCGAGGGACTCCTGTCGCGGGTGCATGACGCGCGGCGGGCGGGAGCGACGGTGCTCGCGCTCGACACGGGGGGCGGGGAGCTGCCGTCGCTGGCCCATGAGCTGCTGAGTGTGCCGCCGTCGCGGGAGCTGGATCTGGACACGGTGCAGCACCTGGTCAGCGCGGCGGCCGGCGAGAACTCACTGCCCTCGCCGGCGCCCACTCTTCGGACGGGCCGCCGCCTGCGGGATCGGCTCTCGCGCCTGGCCGACCAGCTGACAGCACCGCCGCCGGCGCGCTGGTAGGGCGCCTGCGGCGGGCTTTCTCCCCCACCCCGCCCCTTCCCGAAACCGGGGGCTCCGCCCCCGGACCCCCGCATCCGAACTTCGTTCGGATCTGCTCAAACGCCGCAGGGGCTGAATTTACGCGCTCAGCGGGAACTCATCCCCCAGCGCCCTGAACACCCCGGTGTTCAGGGCGAACGCCCGCTTGCACTCGTCGATCACCCGCTGCTTCTCCAGGTCGTCGACGGCCAGCGCGTCGAGCAGCTCGCGGTAGTGGCGCTTGAACGCGGCCGGGTTGGCGATCTCCTCGAAGACGTAGAAACGGACGCCGTCGCCCTTGCGGCTGAAGCCCCAGGTCTTCTCGGCCTTGTCGCGGATGATCTGGCCGCCGGAGAGGTCGCCGAGGTAGCGCGTGTAGTGGTGCGCGACGTAGCCGGCGGGCCAGGTGCGGGCGCACTCGGCGACGCGTGCGGCGTACGCGGCCGTGGCGGGCAGCGGGCGCAGAGTCTCGCGCCAGTCCTCGCCGCCGTGCAGATGCGTGAGGTCGCGCTCCAGGGCGGCGGTGCGCAGCAGCTCGGCCTGGATGAACGGGCCGGCCACCGGGTCCTTCGCGAGGGCGGCCGCCGCGTCCTCCAGGGCGCGGTACACGAACCACAGCTGCTCGGTGTAGCGCGTGTACGCGTCCACACCCAGCCGCCCGCCGAGCAGGTCGCTCATGAACGTCGAGGTCTCGGCCTCGGTGTGCTGTTCGTGTGAGGCGGTGCGGATCACCGTCGAGAACGGGGTGGGCGCCGTATCCACAGGGGGACCTCCGGTCCGGGGAAGCGGGAACTATGCTTGATCCTGCTACTTAGGCTTACCTAAGTCAATAGCTTGCCGACGACCTGTCGGTAACGTTTCCGGACGGGGTGTCGGTAAAACCTCCCAGGGGAACGCGAAGGGCCCGCCGCAGATGCGACGGGCCCGGATGCGTACGGGGCGGAACTCAGGGAAGCGTCAGGATCTCCGCGCCCGAGTCCGTCACCACCAGTGTGTGCTCGAACTGGGCGGTCCGCTTCCTGTCCTTGGTGACGACGGTCCAGCCGTCCTCCCACATGTCGTACTCGTGCGTGCCGAGCGTCAGCATCGGCTCGATCGTGAACGTCATGCCGGGCTGGATCACGGTCGTGGCGTGCGGGGAGTCGTAGTGCGGGATGATCAGGCCGCTGTGGAACGACGAGTTGATGCCGTGCCCGGTGAAGTCGCGCACGACCCCGTAGCCGAACCGCTTCGCGTACGACTCGATGACCCGGCCGATGATGTTGATCTGGCGGCCCGGCTTGACGGCCTTGATGGCGCGGGTGAGGGACTCGCGGGTGCGCTCGACGAGCAGCCGCGACTCCTCGTCCACGTCCCCGACCAGGTACGTGGCGTTGTTGTCGCCGTGCACCCCGCCGATGTACGCGGTCACGTCCAGATTGATGATGTCGCCGTCGCTGAGGACGGTGGAGTCCGGGATGCCGTGGCAGATGACCTCGTTGACGGAGGTGCACAGCGACTTCGGGAAGCCGCGGTAGCCGAGCGTCGACGGGTAGGCGCCGTGGTCGAGCATGAACTCGTGCGCCACGCGATCGAGTTCGTCGGTGGTGACGCCGGGCGCGATGTGCTTGGCGGCCTCGGCCATCGCCTGCGCGGCGATGCGGCCCGCGATCCGCATGGCCTCGATGGTCTCGGGGGTCTGCACCTCCGGCCCGGTGTACGGCGTCGGGGCCGGCCTGCCCACGTATTCGGGGCGCTTGATGGCGCCGGGCACGGAGCGGTGGGGGGAGAGCTCCCCTGGTACGAGCAGCGACGGGACAGACATGTCAGTGAGTGTAACGAGCGCACTTCGGGCACGATGGCGGCGTGGGAGCGCAAGCGCCGCTCGCGGGAAGGGAGCCGGATATGGCCCTGTTCAAGAAGCGCACGGTCGGCAAACCGGGCGAGTGGTACTACTGCCTCGTCCACAAGAAGGTCGAGGAGGGCCCGGAGTGCCCGGCCAAGGACCGCTTCGGTCCCTACGAGACGCGCGAGGAGGCCGAGCACGCGATGCAGACGGCCCAGGAGCGCAATCTCGAATGGGAGACGGATCCGAAGTGGCATGACAAGGAGGACCCGGACGGGTCACAGCCCGGGAGCTGAGCGCCCCCGGGCGCGTCCGCACCGGTGCCCCCGGGGCGGTGACCCCGAGGCCGCGCCTCAGGCCGTCTCCACCACGTCCGCCGGGCCGCCCGCCTTCTCGTGCGCGGCCTTGCGGGCCAGCGCGTCCGGGTCGGTGTCCGCGTGGTACGAGACGAGGCGCGGCAGCGCGGCCGTGAGCAGGGCGACCGCGGCCACGCAGGCCGCGCCGCCCGACCAGATCGCGGTGCGCGTGCCGGTCCAGCCCGCCATCGCGCCCGCGCGGACCTGGCCGAGCTGCGGGCCCACGCTGTAGGAGAGCACCTCGATGCCGGCGAGGCGGCCGCGCAGCTCGTCGGGGATGGTCTGGTTCCAGATGGTGGAGCGGCCCAGACCGCTGAGCATGTCGCCGGCGCCCGCGAAGGCGAGGCAGACGAGGACCAGCCAGACGTTCCCGAACCAGCCCGCCGCCATGATCGCCAGACCCCAGGACGCGGCACCGAACACGACGAGCAGTCCGTGCCGGCGCACCCGAGTGGTCCAACCGCTCGTGAGGCTGAGCGCGAGCGAGCCGATGGAGCCGGCCGCGTACATCAGGCCGAGGGACCACTCGGCGTCGAGGTCGTCCGCGAGGAACGGGAAGATCGTGTTGGGGAACGCGAAGATCATCGCGGCCAGGTCGATGGCGTACGTGCCGAGCAGCACGGGCCGCGACCACGCGTAGCGCGCCCCTTCGGCGATCCCCCGCAGCGACGGCTTCTCCGCGTCGTGAGACGGCGGCGCGGGCGTCAGCCGAAGACACAGCAGCACCGAGGCGGCGAAGCCGGCGATGGTGACGGCGTACGCGGTGGCGAAGCCGGCGTAGGCGACCACGAGACCGGCCAGGGCCGGGCCCGCGATGGCGCCGATCTGCCAGCGCAGCGCGTTCAGTGCGGCGGCCGCGGTGAGCTGGTCGTGCGGCACGATCCGGGCGAGCAGGGAGTCGAGGGCGGGGCGCTGGAGTCCGGCGAGCGCGGAGACGCAGGCGGCGACGAGGTACAGCGGCCAGAGCATGGGGCTCGGTAGCAGCGCGTTGACCAGCAGGATCACCGCGAGGACGCCGAGGCCCGCCTCGGTGAGCAGGATGACCTTGCGGCGGTCGACGGCGTCGGCGAGCGCGCCGCCGTACAGACCGAAGACGATCAGCGGGATCAGCTCGACCGCGCCCATCGCGCCGACGGCGAGCGGGGATTCGGTGAGGTCCTTGATCTGCAGCGGCAGGGCGATCATCGCCATGAAGCTGCCGAAGTAGGTGACGAGGCCCTGGATCCACAGCAGCCGGAAGTCGCGGCTGCTGCGCCACGGGGACAGGTCGGGAAGTATCGCGCTCACGTGGGCCAATGGTCAGGGGTGGACTGGGGGGTGAGCAACGGGTTTTGGGCGCGGCCGGGCGGGGCCGCGCGGGTGCCCGGGCTCACTCGCCCTTCGCGCCCGTGGTCCCCATGATCCGGCTGGCCACCACGACGCCCGGCTGCGCCGCGTCCTTCGGCGGGACCTGGGCGGCGAGGCTCACCATGCGTTCCAGGGTGAGGGACTGCTTGACCTCGCCCGTGAGCAGCGGCTGGACATCCTTCGGGACCTCGATCTTCAGACCCTCGGAGGCCGTGCGCTTCTCGAAGTGCCGGGTCGCGAAGAAGACGAGGGCGCCCCCGTCCGTCGTCCGCAGCCCGAGCGGCGCGAAGTCGCCGGAGCGCTCGGGCTGGTCGACCCACTGGCGGGACCAGCCGGGGCTGCTCGCCCGGCGCTCGCGGTCCTTGCGCCAGCCGCTGGTGTGCGGGCCGGGCGCGAAGACCTCGGCGTCGTCCTCGAAGGAGTCGGCGTATGCCGCGGGCAGCTTGCCCGGGGACACGGCGAGATCCTTCGCGGAGGTGCCCGCGGGGATCGCGTAGCCGTCCTTGTCCGTCTTGAGGTCGGGGACCTCGCGGGGCGAGAGGATGTTGAGGTACGCGACCTGCCACGGGTCGTCGGCGCCGTGCTTGACGAAGGCCAGGAACCAGTGGGTGTCCTTGGCCGGGTCGTCGTCGACGTCCTTGTTGCTGTCGGTGTCGGCGACGAAGTAGCGCGGCCAGCCGGCCTTCTTCGGGATGTGGAACGTCGCGTCGGTGAGCTCGAGTTCCGAGTGGTTCGGGTTGCCCTCCGGCGAGTTCTCCGCGGCGGCCTTCAGAGCGGCCTGGTTGATCGCGCCGAGCGGCCCGGTGACACGGCCCTTCGAGACCGCGGGGTCGTACTCCTTGTCGGCCTTGTTGTACGCGGCGGTGAACTCCTCGAGAGCCTTGGCGGCCTCGGCCTTCGTCGCCGCCGGGACGATCTCCCGCTCCCCGTGCACGGTCACGCATCCGCTCGCGGTCAGAGCCAGGACCGCCACCGCTGCCCCCGCCACTGCCGGCCGACTCACCCTGCTCATGGTTCGCCTTCTGCTCCGTACGCCCCGCCTCTGACGCAGGGAACCCTACCGGGGGCGCGGCGGGCGTCCGGGTGGGGAGGGTGGAGCGGTGCCACACCGTGATCTGGGGCATGGGCGGGGTCAGCTCCGCTCGGGGAACACGAGGAGCTTTCCCGTACGGGGGTGGGGCAGCACTTCGACGGGCTGGCGGTAGACGCGGCTGAGGAGTTCTCCGTCGAGGACGTCCTCGGGGGCACCCTCGGTGGCGATCGTGCCGTCGTGCAGGACGGCGACGCGGTCGGCGTACGCGGCGGCGAGGCCCAGGTCGTGCAGGACGACGACGACAGCGTCGCCCGCGGCGGCCCGCTCGCGGCAGACCCGGAGCACCAGTTCCTGGTGGCGCAGGTCGAGGGCCGCGGTGGGTTCGTCGAGGAGGAGCAGCGGGGCCTGTTGCGCGAGGACACGGGCGAGGGCGACGCGGGCGCGTTCGCCGCCGGACAGGGCGGAGAAGGGGCGGGCCGCGAACTCGGTGGCCTCGGTGGCGCGCAGCGCGGCGGCGATCACCTCGTCGTCGCGGTCGGCGAGCGGGGTGCCGGTCCAGGGCGCCCGCCCCATCCGTACGACCTCCTCGACGCGGAACGGGAAGGAGAGCGTCGCCGCCTGGGGCAGCACGGCCCGGCGCAGGGCGAGTTCGGCGGCGCTCCAGTCGGAGGCGTCCTTGCCGCAGATCCGCAGGGTGCCCGAGTCGGGGGTCAGGTCCGTGGCGAGGGCGGCCAACAGGGTCGACTTCCCGGCCCCGTTGGGTCCCACCAGCGCCAGGACCTCACCGGCCCGCGCCTCGATGTCCACGCCGCGCAGCACGTGGTGCGCACCGAGGGTGACGTGGAGGGCGTGCGCGGAGGCCAGGGTGGTGCCGGGCTCGACGGGCGCGGGCAGCTCCCGCCTGCGGACGGCGAACAGCGACCGGATCATGCCCAGCCTCCTTGCTTGCGGCGGGTGCGGCGGAGCAGCCAGAAGAAGAACGGGCTGCCGATCAGGCCGGTGAGGACGCCGAGCGGCAGTTCGGCGGGCGCGGCGATCGTGCGGGCGGTGAGATCGCAGACCGCGAGCACCAGGGCGCCGCCGAGCGCACTGCCCGGGATGAGGAAGCGGTGGCCGGGTCCGGCGAGCATCCGCAGGAGGTGCGGGACGACCAGGCCGACGAAGCTGATGATGCCGGAGACGGCGACGGCCGCGGCGGTGAGCAGCGCGGTCACGAACATCAGGACCACGCGCATCCGCTCCACGTCCACGCCGAGGTGGCGCGCGGGCCGTTCGCCGAGCGCGAGCAGGTCGAGCTTGCGGGAGTAGAACGGCGCGATCGCGAGACCGACGAGCGCCCACGGCAGGACGGCGAGCACCTTCGGCCAGGTGGCCTGGGCGAGGGAGCCGAGCTGCCAGAAGGTGATCTGGGTGACCTCGGCGTTGTCGGCGAAGAAGATGAACAGGCCGATCATCGCCATGCCGAAGGCGGTCACGGCGACACCCGTGAGGATCAGCGTCACGACTTCCGTGCGGCCGCCCGAGCGGGACATGGCGTACACGAGGAAGACCGTGATCAGGCCGCCGGTGAACGCGAACACCGGGAGCGTCCAGTTGCCGAAGAAGGTCAGGCCGAAGGCGATCGAGGCGACACCGCCGACGGCCGCGCCCGAGGAGATGCCGATGACGGCGGGCTCGGCGAGCGGATTGCCGAACACGCCCTGCATCAGGGCGCCCGCGCAGCCCAGCGAGGCGCCGACGACGAGGGCGAGGACGACGCGCGGGAAGCGCACGTTCCACAGCACGCTCTCGCCGACACGGTCGAGGGCGGCGCCGCCGAGTCCGATGCGGTGCTGCACGGAGGCGAGCACATCGCCGAGGGGTATCTCGTACGCGCCGATCCCGGCGGACAGCAGGCAGATGACGACGAGACCGGCCGCCATCACGGCGGTCAGGAGATACGGGACGCTCCGTCTGCCCTTCCGCGGCGGCGTCTTGGCCGGTGCGGGCCCGGCGGGCGAGGGGGCGGAGTCCTGGGACGGGGCCACGGTGGCGGTCACTTGGCGTCTCCGTAGAGCTGGTCGACGAGCGACGCGAGGACCTCGTCCGTGCGCGGACCGTAGTTGAGGAGCGTGCCGTCCGGGATGTCGACGACGCGGCGGTCCATGCCGGCGGGGGTCTCGGCGACGCCCGGGATCTTGACCAGGCCGTCCACGCCGCCGACCGATTCGAGTCCCTTGGTCATCACGAGGATCACGTCGGGCTGCGCCTTGGCGAGGGCCTCGGGGGTGATCGCGGTGAAGTCCTTCTTGAGGCCCGACGCGGCGCCCGCGTCGACCGCCCCGGCCGCGTCGAGCAGGGAGCCCGCCCCGGACTCGGCGCCGCCGATCAGGTAGACGGCGGCCGTGCCGCGCAGATAGAGGAACGCGACGCGCGGCTTCTTGCCGTCCTCGGGCTGCGGAATCCCCTTCTGCACGGCGGCGATCCGGTCCTCGGTGCGCCCGGTCAGCTCCTCGCCGGCCTTCTCCACGCCGAGCACTCCGGCCACTTCACCGATCCGCTTGCCCACGTCCTCCAGGCTCTTCGCGGTGTCGAGCAGCACGACGGGGATGCCCGCGTCACGTATCTGCTGCATGGCCTCGCCCGGCCCTGAGGTGGTGTCGCCGATCACGACGGTCGGCCGGAGCGAGAGCACGCTCTCCGCGGAGACGTCGTGGCCGCGGGTCACCGTCGGGAGCTTGGCGGCCTGTTCGAAGGTGGCGGTGATGTCCTTGGCCACCACGTTGTCGCCGAGCCCGAGGGTGAAGACGATCTCGTTGATGCTGCCGGTGAGCGGCACGATGCGGTCGGCCGATTTCACGGTGACCTTCTTGCCGTCGGCGGAGGTCACGGTGACGGGCAGCTTCGGCTTCGGCGTACCGGACAGCGGCTCGACCCGGTCCGGGGCCGCCTTTTGCTCCGCTTTTTCACCTTTTGCTGAAGGATTGTCCGTCTCGCCGCCGCAGCCCGTGAGGGCCAGGCAGGCGGCGGCGACGAGCGCGCCCGCCCATCTCAGGGGACGCCGCATGCGCACCGGGGTCACTCGAACTCCACCGTCCTGTCGTGCCGTTGAAAGGTCCTGCTGGGTCATCTGCGGTTTCCGGGCCGGGAGGGGTTCCGTACCAGGTCGCGCATAGTTTAGGTTAGCCTTACCTCATTGACCAGACCTTGAAGGGGGACCCGATGTCCTTGCCGAGACGCGCTGCCCACGTAGCCGCCGTAGCGGGCCTCGGTGCCCTGTTCGCCGCGCTGCTGCCGGCCACGGCGGCGCACGCGGAGGACCGCACGGTGCAGGGCGGCCGGCTCGACTGGGGCATCAAGGCCTCGTTCCAGAGCTATGTCACCGGCCCGATAGCCAAGGGCAGTTACACGCTGCAGAGCGGCGCCGCCACGGCCGGTTCGAGCCAGTTCCGCTTCCACTCGGCGAAGGGCTCGTACAACCCGGACACGGGCGCGCTGAACGCCGGCTTCTCCGGCGGCGTGCACTTCCTCGGGCACAAGAAGTCCGACGGCTCCCACGAGCTGGACCTCACCATCTCCCGGCCCACCGTGAAGATCTCCGGCGGCTCCGGGACGCTGTACGCGGACATGGTCAGCAAGGCCAAGGGCACCGGCAAGGTCACCACGGCCTCCCAGGTGCCGCTCGCCAGCCTCAGCCTGTCCGGCATCAACATGAAGGGCGGCGGCTCGCCGGTCGCCCTCAACAACGTGCCGGCGACGCTCACTTCGCAGGGCGCGAACGCCTTCGCCGGCTACTACGCGGCCGGCACCCCGCTCGACCCGGTCAGTCTGTCCACGGATGTCCTCAAGGGATCCGGCTCGTCCTCGGGCGGTTCGGACTCCGGTTCCGGCACCTCCGGTGACAAGGACAAGAAGAAGGACGACGGCAAGAAGGCGGACAAGGCGGGCCGGATCGAGGACGCCGCCGTCGACTGGGGCGTGCGCCGCACCTTCCGCGAGTACGTCGGCGGCTCGATCGCCAAGGGCGAGTGGAAGCTGTCCGACGGCGCCCAGGACGGCGGCGCACTGTTCCGCTTCCCCGAGGGCGAGGGCACGTACGACGAGAAGAAGCAGACCCTCGACGCGGAGTTCGACGGCAGTGTCCGGTTCACGGGCGAGCACGGCCTCGACATCGAACTGAGCGAGGTCGCCGTCAAGGCGAAGGACGGCGAGGCCACGCTGTACGCGGACGTCGAGAGCAAGGACTTCGACAAGAAGCAGGCCGCGCTCGTCACCTTCGCGGCCAAGGACCTGAAGGCCGCCGACGGTCTCGTCACGCTGACCGAGGTGCCCTCGAAGCTGACCGCCGACGGCGCGAAGACCTTCGACAACATGTACAAGGCCGGCACCGAGATGGACCCGGTGTCGCTCGCGGTCGCCCTCGACGACAAGGCCGAGCTGCCCGCGCTGCCCGATCTCGGCTCGGACCCGGAGCCGAGCGCCGGGGGCAAGGCCGGCAAGGAGGCCGAGCCCAAGACGCGCTCGGCCGCCGCAAGTTCCTCTTCGAGCTCGCCCGCCCTGCCGATCGGCATCGGCGCGGGAGTGCTCCTCCTCGCGGGCCTCGCGTTCGCGGTCGTACGCAAGCGGCGTACGGCTCCTGCGGCCGCCGCCGCACCCGGGGACTCGGACCCGTCCGACTCGTGAGTCCCGCCTCCCCCGTCACCTTCCCTTTCCCTCTAGGAGTACGTCCGACATGGCCCTGACCCACCGCCCCATAGCCCTGGCCGCAGCCGCGGCTACCGCGCTGACGCTTGGTGCGACCGCGCTGACCCTGCCCGCGCTCGCCGCCGACAGCGGCACCCAGGCGGCTGCCGCCCAGCAGATCAAGCTGAAGGACGGCACGCTGGACTGGGGCTTCAAGCAGTCGTTCCGGAACTACATCGCCGGCGGCGGCGAGATCAAGGTGTCCGACGGCGCCAAGCAGGCCGAGAACAACGGGGCGTTCACGTTCGTGGACGGCGTCGGCACCTACGCGATGGACGACACCCACGCCGTCGACACCACGTTCAAGGGCGGCGTCACCTTCGCGGGCGCCCACTTCACGATGGTCCTCTCCGACATCAAGGTGCAGACGTCGGGCACGTCCGGGGTCGTCAAGGCCGACATCGATCTGGACGGCGCCGTTCAGAACGACATCGATCTCGCCAAGCTGGACCTCACCGGCGTACAGCCCGGACGGGGCGCGGGCGGCTCGATGACCTACAAGGACATCCCCGCCACGCTCACCGCGGACGGCGCCAAGGCGTTCAACAACATGTACAAGGAGGGTGACGCCCTCGACCCGGCGACGCTCACCGTCACGCCGGACACCTCGGGCGGCTCCACCGGTGGCAGCACGGGTGGCTCGACGGGCGGTTCGACCGGGGGCAGCACCGGTGGGTCGACCGGCGGCAGCACCGGTGGATCGACGGGCGGTTCGACCGGCGGCGACACCGGTGGGTCGACCGGCGGCAGCACGGGCGGCTCGACCGGCGGTTCCACCGGTGGCGACACCGGCGGCAGCACCGGTGGGGACACCGAGCAGCCCGGCGACGGCATCGTCGACGGCAAGCTGACCTGGGGCGTCAAGGAGTCCTTCCGCCGCTACATCAGCGCCGGCGGCGAGGTGAAGACCGCGGGCGGCGCCAAGAAGGTCTCGTCCGGCTACGAGTTCCCGTACAAGAGCGCCGAGTTCGACGCGAAGGCGAAGAAGGTCGACGCGGCCTTCGGCGGCAGCGTGCAGTTCGCGTACAAGGCGCACGGCATCGACATGACGTTCAGCGACGTCAAGGTGAAGGCCGCCGGCGCCACGGGCACGCTGCTCGTGGACGTCAAGACGCCCGAAGGCACCCAGAACGACGTCGAGTTCGCGACCCTGGACCTGGCCAAGGCCACGTACAAGGTCAAGGACGATGTCCTGCTCCTCGACAAGATCCCGGCGAAGTTCACCGCCGCGGGCGCCGAGACCTTCGCCAACGACGAGGTCGGCTCGATCTACAAGCCCGGTGACGCCATCGACCCGGTCACGGTCGCCCTCTCCCTCGACGAGGACGCCACGCTGCCGGGCGGCAGCGGCGGCACGAACGGTTCGACCGGCGGTACGTCGACCACCGGCGGCGGGTCCGTCGGCGGCAGCGTGGGCGGTGGCGGCAACCTGGCCGCGACCGGTTCCGACGTCCCGGCCGGACCGCTGCTCGGCGCCGCGGCGGCGGTCGTCGCGGCGGGCGCGGGTGTGGTCTTCGCGGCCCGGCGCCGTCGCACGGCGGCGGACGGCTCGCAGGTCTGAACTGCCCTGTGGCACTGACGAAGACGGGCCCCGTCCGCGAAGGACGGGGCCCGTCTTCGGCGTTCACCGGGCGGTGCTTCAATGCGCGGGTGACTCAACAAGCATCGGACGTGCGCCCCGACGTGGTCCGCGTCTTCTGCGGGCCCGACGGGCGGCACGGGAACCTGCTCGGTGTCGTCCGCCGGGGTGCGGCGGTACGCGGTGAGCGGGAGCGCCTGGCGTACGCGGCCGGGCTCGGCTTCAGCGAGACGGTGTTCGTGGACGACGACGAGCGCGGTCTGATCGACATCTGGACCCCGAGCGTCCGGCTCCCGTTCGCGGGGCACCCCTGCGTCGGGGCGGCCTGGCTGCTCGATCTGCCCGAACTCGTCACGGCGGCCGGGGTCGTACCGGCGCGCCAGGACGGCGAGTTCACCTGGATCGCGGCCCGCCCGGAGTGGGCACCGCCGCGGACCCTGCGCCGGTACGGGTCCCCCGCGGAGGTCGAGGCCCTTCAGGTCCCGCCGCCGGGTGAGTGGATCTACGCGTGGGCCTGGGAGGACGAGGCGGCGGGCCGCGTCCGCGCGCGGGGGTTCCCCGGGCGGGGTGACGGGGTGGACGAGGACGAGGCCACGGGGGCGGCGGCCCTCCGGCTCACTGCCCACCTGGGCCGGGCCCTCAACGTGACCCAGGGATCGGGCTCCCAACTGCTGACGGCTCCTGGGCCGTCGGGGCTGGTGGAGGTGGGGGGCAGAGTGGCGCTGGTCGGGGGCTGATGTGGTGACGCCTGCGGCGGGCCTTCTTCCCCCACCCCGCCCCTTCCCGAAACCGGGGCTTCGCCCCGGACCCCGGATCCGAACTTCGTTCGGATGTCCTCAATCGCCAGACGGGCTGAATTAGCCCGGCCCGCGTTTGAGGCCGAGCGCGTTCAGCGCGATAAGGGGGTCTGGGGGCGAAGCCCCCAGTTTCGGGAAGGGGCGGGGTGGGGGAAAACCTACCGACCCGCCGGCCACGCCTCCGCAACATCCGCCGAAGCGTCCGCCACCCGACCACACTCATCCGTGAGGATCTCAAGCAACGTCAGCGGGTCCGGCAGGGCGAACTCCAGCCCACGGACCCAGACGACATCCACCTCACCCGGAAGGCGGGCCGGCGGAACCAGCACGTACGAGCCGCGGCAATGCCACCGCAGCCCCGGATGCTCATCCATCGTCTCCGGATGACAGTCCAGCTCGCACGGCCACCACTCGTCCTCGTCCTCCGGCGTCCCACGCGTGGCCGTGAAGAAGAGCATCCGGCCGTCGCCGGACGAGGCCACCGGACCGACCGCGATGCCCGCGGCGAGCAGCCGCTCCAGCGCGGCCTGCCCGGCGTCGAACGGGACGTCGAGGACGTCGTGGACCATGCCGGTCGCCGTGATGAAGTTCGCCTCGGGCTGGTGCCGCGCCCAGCGCTCGATCTGCGCCTTGTCGGTCGTGGACTGCGTCTGCCACGCGAACGAGACGGGGTGGCGCGCGGGTGTCGGACAGCCGATGCGGTCGCAGGAGCAGCGGTAGCCGACGGGGTGGGCGGCGGGCGCGAGCGGCAGGCCCGCCGCGGCCGCGGAGACGAGCAGGGCTTCCCGGCCGCCGTCGTCACCCGTGTCCTTCGGGCGTCGCGCACGCAGCCACTGCGAGAACCTGCTCTGTCCGCCGGAGCGGCGGCCGAACTCATCGCCCATCTGTCCCGTACCCTCGCATTCCCCTCGCCCCCGTGGCGTCCATGGTGCCACCATCCTGCTCCTCGGGTGGCCGCACCCCGCATCCGGGGCCTCCCCACCCCTTCCGGCACCCGGGTGTCGATGACGGGCAAGTCCGGATTTGTACACCTACCGTGTCGGCATGGTCACCCTCGCCGCACCGGTCACGCTCACCGCGGTCACCGCTCTCGCCGTCACGGGCCTGACCCCGGCCCCGGCGCCCGCCGCCCCCGTCTCGACCCCGGCGGGCCGCCCGCCGCTGACCGTCGACGCCCTGCCGCCGTTCGTCTACACCGCCCACCGCGGCGGCGCCCTCGAAGTGCCGGAGAACTCGATGGCGGGCCTGACCGCCGCCTACCAGCGGGGCACCGCGCAGGTGCTCGACGTGGACACACGGATGCTGCGCGACGGCACGCTCGTGGCGATGCACGACGCGACCCTGAACCGTACGACCGACGCGTCCGGACCGGTCCGCGGGCTCTCGCTCGACGAGTGGCGCAAGGTCCGCATCCGCCCGGCGACGCGGCTGCGCGCCGGCTGGCGCCCGGAGCGGCCGCCGACGATCGCGGAGGTGCTCGACAAGTTCGGCGGCCGGACCGTCCTGATGCTGGAGGCGAAGGACGCCCGGAGCCTGCGGACGCTCGCGCGGATGGTGCACCGCAGGGGCCTGTCCCGCTCGGTGTTCGTGAACTCCAACAAGCCCTCGGTCGCCCAGCGCGCCCACCAGCTGGGCCTGACAGCGCAGTTGTGGCGCTCGGCCAAGCAGATGCGCACGGACGACTTCACCCGCTTCAGGCGGTACGTGGACGTCCTCGACGTCGACTACCGGGCCAGGAACAAGGACCTGAGGCGCGCGGTGCGCTCGGGCATCCCGCGGGTGTGGGCGCACACGGTGAACACCCCGAAGCAGCGTGACCGCGTCGTACGGCTCGGCTGCAACGGCGTGATCACGGACGCGCCCGGCCTGCTCTCCCGTACGCCCGTGAAGGGCACGAAGAGGAGCAAGTCCCGCCCCCTGAGCGAGATTTAGGCCCGCGGGGCTCAGCCCTCGCGCGGGGCCAGCCCGTGCAGGGCGTAGTCGACGACCGTGTCGGTGTACGCGTGCGTGAGCGGGCCGGTCCTCTGCAGCCAGCGCTGCGCCAGCGGCGAGACGATCAGCTCCATCGCGATCCGCGGATCGAGCTCCGCCCGCACCTGCCCGGCCTTCTGCGCGGCCTCGATCCGGGCGACGTACAGCTGGAGGCCGGGTTCGAGCAGTTGCGCGACGAACTTGTCGCTCAGCTCGCGGTCGACCACGCCCTCCGCGGCGAGCGCGCGGTACGGGGCGTCGTACTTGGGGTCCATCAGCTCGTCGACGGTGAGGCGGAGCACGGTCTTGAGGTCGGCCGCGAGATCCCCCGTGTCGGGCAGCGCCTCGTACCCGGACTCTCCCCCGGCCGCCTCGGCGGCCTGTTCGCCCAGGTCGATGAAGGCTTCGAGCAGCACTTCGCCCTTGGAGGACCACCAGCGGTAGATCGTCTGCTTGCCGACCCCGGCGCGGGCGGCGATCCCCTCGATGGTGACCTTCCCGTAGCCCACCTCGCCGACCAGCGAGAGAGCGGCGTCGTAGATCGCGCGCCGCGACCGCTCGCTGCGGCGCTTGGCGTCGGGGGCGGGCTTGGCGTCGGAGGCGGGCTTGGCGGTGGACGGGGAGGACTTGGTGGCCATGGTCCGAATGTAGCAGCGAAGTGAGCCGATACGTATCGTCTCGCAAGCTCCGTCCGCCGGGCGGGAAAACACAACCCGTTCGCCACCGCGCGGAACACCACCCCACAGCGGACCATGGGCACCGACACAGCACCACCAGGCCACTCGTGAGGAGCCCTCTTTGCGTACTGCGCCCCGCAGCGCCCGACCCCGGCGCTACCTGATGTGCCCACCCGCACATTTCAAGGTGACCTACTCCATCAACCCGTGGATGGATCCCGCCAAGCCCGTCGACGTTCCCCTCGCCCTCGCCCAGTGGGAACAGCTCCGTGACCGCTACCGCGCCCTCGGCCACACCGTCGAGGAGCTCACCCCCCGCCCCGGCCTCCCCGACATGGTCTTCGCCGCGAACGGCGCCACCGTCGTCGACGGCCGGGTCCTCGGCGCACGGTTCGCGCACGCCGAACGCGCCGCCGAGGCCGCCGAGCACCTGGCCTGGTTCCGTGATCACGGCTTCGCGGACGCCGGCGTACCCACGCACATCAACGAGGGCGAGGGCGACTTCGCCGTCACCGGCGGCTGGATCCTCGCGGGCCGCGGCTTCCGCGCCAGCCCGCTCTCGCACGGCGAGGCCCAGGAGTTCTTCGGCCGCCCGGTGATCGGCCTCGACCTGGTCGACCCGCGCTACTACCACCTCGACACGGCGCTCGCGGTCCTCGACGATGCCGCGGACGACGTCATGTACTACCCGGGCGCCTTCTCGCCGGGCAGCCAGGAGGTGCTGCGCCGGCTGTTCCCCGACGCGCTCATCGCCCGCGAGGCGGACGCCGCCGCACTGGGCATGAACGCCGTCTCCGACGGACGCCATGTCCTGCTGCCGCAGGGCGCGGTGGGCCTCTTCGAGCCGCTTCGCGAGCGCGGCTACGAACCCATCGGCATGGATCTCGGGGAGCTCCTCAAGGGCGGCGGCAGCGTGAAGTGCTGCACGCAGGAACTGCGCCCGTGATCACCTGGAACTAGGCGGTGTGGGGCGGCCAGCCGTCGCCCCATTCCGCGTCGCGCGCCGCCTTGTAGAGCGCGCCGTGCCGCTTGGTGACGGTCTCGCGGCCGAGCGTCCCGTCCGCCGCGCACAGTTCGAGCAGCACCTGCCCCTTGCGGATCTGCGGCTTGCGCACGATGCGCGCCGCGACCGGATCCACGCCCGGCCCCTGCGGACCGCCGGACCGCACCGCCGCCACATAGCTGAACTTCTCGTCCTCGTACGGCAGTGACCCGCCCTTGACCTTGCGGTGCAGCGAGGACCGGCTGACCCGCGCGGAGAAATGGCACCAGTCGCGGCCCGGTTCGATGGGGCAGGCCGCGCTGTGCGGGCAGGGGGCGGCGATCTCGTATCCGGCCGCGACGAGGGCGTCGCGGGCCTCGATGATCCGGGTGTAGCCGTCGGGGGTCCCGGGTTCGACGATGACGACGACCTGGGCGGCGCGGGCGGCCGTGCTCACGACGGCGGTGCGGTCCTCGGGGGTGAGTTCCCCGAGCACGTACGAAAGGGTGACGAGGTCCGTCGCGTCCAGCGCGAGCGCCTCGCCGATCCTCGCCTTCCGCCAGTCGGCGGCGTCGAGCAGCGGGTGGGCGGCGGCGAGTTCGCGGCCGAGGGCGAGGGCGGGCTCGGCCCAGTCGAGGACAGTGACGGGGCGCTCCTGCGGCCAGGTGGCGCTCACCGCCCAGGTGGCCGCCCCGGTGCCGCCGCCGATGTCGGTGTGCCGGGCCGGTGCCCAGCCGGGGACCGCGTCGGCGAGTGCGGCAAGGGCGCCGCGTACCGCCTCGAACGTGGCCGGCATCCGGTACGCGGCGTACGCGGCGACGTCGGAGCGGTCGCGCAGGACGGGGGCGTCGGTGGGCGTGCGGCCCCGGTAGTTGGCGATCAGACGGTCGACGGCCTGGGCGGCCTGCTTGGGCGGAAGTCCGTCGAGCAGCGCCGCGAGGGCGGAGCGCAGGGCGTCGGCGGGGGTCGAGGGGGCGTTCACCCCGGGATTGTAGGCGGCGGGCCGGACACCTCTCAGCCGCGCCCGATGTACGGCATGTTCGTCGCCATCACCGTCGCGAACTGCACATTCGCCTCCAGCGGCAGCTCCGCCATGAACCGGACCTGACGCGCGACGTCCGCCACGTCCATCACCGGTTCGGGAGCCAGTTCCCCGTTCGCCTGGAGGATCCCGGACTCCATCCGCGCGGTCATGTCCGTCGCGGCGTTGCCGATGTCGATCTGCGAGGCGGCGATGCGGTACGGACGGCCGTCCAGGGAGAGGGACTTGGTCAGGCCCGTCATCGCGTGCTTCGTCGCGGTGTACGCCACCGAGTGCGGCCGCGGGACGTGCGCCGAGATCGAGCCGTTGTTGATGATCCGCCCGCCCTGCGGCGTCTGCTCCTTGAACCGGCGGAACGCCGCCTGCGCGCAGAGGAACGCACCGTTGAGGTTGGTGTCCACGACGTGCCGCCACGCGTCGTACGAGAGCTCGTCCAGCGGGACGCCGCCCGGGCCGAAGGTGCCGGCGTTGTTGAAGAGCAGGTCGATCCGGCCGAAGCGCTCGGCCGCGGCGGCGAACAGCGCGGCGACGCCCGCGGGGTCGGTGACGTCCGTCGGGACGCAGAGCACGTGCGCCGGCTCCGCCTGCGCGGCCGTCTCCTCCAGCGTCTCGTGGCGCCGTCCCGCCAGCGCGAGGGCCCAGCCGGACGCCGCCAGTTCGAGGGCCACCGCCCGGCCGATCCCGGAGCCCGCCCCGGTCACGACCGCAATCTTCGTGTGCGTCATGGCCCCGCACCCTACGTCAGCAGCCGTCATCCACCGCTCATCCATCCGCCATGTGGTTGTTCTGTACGTGACAGACGGCCGTCGTCCCCCGCCCCTCGAATTTCCCCTGACACACACGAGCCAGGGGAGGACGCGGATGACTTCCGCAGCACATCAGTCCCAGCACAGCGCCGAACTGCGCGCCGCGGCGCGCACGTTGGGCCGCCGCCGCTTCCTGACCGTCACGGGCGCCGCCGCCGCGCTCGCCTTCGCCACCAACCTGCCGGGCACCGGCGTCGCGCACGCCGCCGAACTCGACGCGCGGAAGATCACCGAGAACCCGTTCACGCTCGGTGTCGCCTCCGGCGATCCGCTGCCGGGCTCCGTCCTGCTGTGGACGAGACTCGCCCCGCAGCCGTACGCCGCCGACGGCGGGCTGCCCGCCGAGCGCGTGAGCGTCGAGTGGCAGCTCGCGCACGACGAGCGCTTCCGCCGCATCGCGCGGCGCGGCACCGCCCTCGCGCACCCCGAGTTCAACCACGCCGTGCACGTGGAGGCCGAGCATCTCGGCGAGGACCGCGTGTACTACTACCGCTTCCGCGTGGGCCGTTGGGTCAGCCCCACCGGACGGACCCGGACCGCGCCCGGCCGCGGCGCGAAGCTCACCGATCTGAGGATCGGCGCCGTGTCCTGCCAGGCGTACCACGACGGCTATTTCACGCCGTACAGGCATCTGGCCGAGGAGGACATCGATGTCGTCTTCCACCTCGGCGACTACCTCTACGAGTACGCGGTCAGCGCGGCCGGCGGGAACCGCAACTACACGGACCGCACCCTGCCCGCCCACTACAACCGTGAGACGGTCACGCTCGACGACTACCGGATGCGCTACGGCCTCTACAAGTCCGACCCGGACCTGATCGCCGCGCACGCCGCGCACCCCTTCGTCGTCACCTGGGACGACCACGAGACCGAGAACAACTACGCGGGCGAGAACCCCGAGAACTCCGTACCGCCGGAGGAGTTCCTGCTGCGCCGTGCCGCCGCCTACCGCGCGTACTTCGAGAACCAGCCGCTGCGCCGCCCGCAGCGCCCCGACGGCCCGGACATGAAGCTCTACCGCCGGCTGCACTTCGGCCGGCACGCCCAGTTCGACATCCTCGACACCCGCCAGTACCGCACCAACCAGGCGTACGGGGACGGCTGGCGCACCCCGGGACCCGAGTCCGACGACCCGGCCCGCACGCTCACCGGCGCCACCCAGGAGCGCTGGCTGATCGACGGCTGGAACGCCTCACGGGCCCGCTGGAACATCGTGCCGCAGCAGGTCGTCTTCGCCCGCCGCAACCACCCCACGGCGGGCAACACCACCGTCTCCATGGACGCCTGGGACGGCTACGCGGCCTCCCGCTCGCGGGTGCTGGCGGGTGTGGAGTCCTCCGGCATCGAGAACTTCATGGTCCTCACCGGTGACGTGCATGTCGCGTACGCCCTCGACATCCACCGCGACCCGGCCGACGCGAGCACGCCCGTCGTCGGCACGGAGATCGTCGCGACCTCGGTCTCCAGCGGCAAGGACGGCCTCGCGCAGCCCGCCAACTGGCAGGACTACCTGGCCCGCAACCCGCATCTGAAGCACTACAACGGGCAGCGCGGCTACGTCACGGTCGAACTGGCCGCCGACCATGCGCGCGCCGACTTCAAGACCGTGCCGTACGTGCTGCGGCCCGGCGCCCCGCTCACCACCTCCGCGTCGTTCGTGGTCGAGTCCGGCAACCCCGGGCTGCGTCCCGCCTGACCGGAAGGGGCCCCGGACGCGCTTCGTCCAGGGCCCCGCGGGCGGCAGCGGTCAGGGACCGACTGGTAACGAACGCCTGTTCATGACACCGTTCGCAGCCAGGGGATCTCGACGGCCCGGGAGATACGGTCCGGAAGACGACGGCCGGGGAGACGGCGGCCGGGAGATCCGGACATCGCACGGGTCGTGAAAGGGGCGGAGCGCTGAGAGCACCACGTCTGCGCGAGGGCTCCGCCGAGCGTGCCGGTCTCGATCCGGCCGGGATCGCGCGCCTGAGCGCCGAAGTCGCCGCCCTGCCCGGCACATGGTGCGCGGGCGCGGTGCTCGCCGTGGGGCGCGGCCCGTACCTCGTCGTCGAGGAGGCCTTCGGCTGGGCGGTGGCCCACCGCACCCACGACGAGGAACTCCCCGCGTACCGCAAGGTCCCGATGCACACCGGGACCCCCTTCGACCTGGCCTCGCTCACCAAGCTGTTCACGACGATCGCGGCCGTGCAGCAGATGGAGCGCGGCCGGCTCGGCCTCGACGCGCGCGTCGGCTCCTACCTGCCGGAGTTCACCGGGGCGGCCCGGCACGGCACCACGGTCCGCCAGCTGCTCACGCACACCTCGGGCCTGCGTCCCGAACTCCCGCTGTACGACTGCGAGTCCGACGCCGAGCGTCTCGATCTGCTGCGCCGCGAGGAGCCGAGCTCCGACCCCGGCTCGTATCTCTACTCCGACCTCAACATGCTGCTCGTCCAGCACGTCCTCGAACGCATCACGGGCGAGCGGCTCGACAAGCTGATCCGCGACGGCATCACGCGCCCGCTCGGCATGGCACAGACCGGCTTCGGGCCCTGCGCGTTCGCCGCGGCCACCGAGGACCAGCGCAAGCCGTGGGCCAAGGCGGACCGCGGGATGGTGCGTGGCACCGTGCACGACGAGAACGCGTTCGCGCTCGGCGGCGTGGCCGGGCACGCCGGGCTGTTCTCCACGGCGGGCGACCTCGCGGTCCTGTGCCGCGCGCTGCTCGGCGGCGGCGGATACGGGGCGGCGCGGATCCTCGGCCCCGACTACGTCGACCTCATGCTGACCCCGCCCGGCCTGGGCTTCCGGCTCGACGAGCCGTGGTTCATGGGCGAGCTGGCGGGACGGGGTGCGGCGGGGCACACCGGGTTCACCGGCACGTCCCTGGTGATCGACCCGGCGACGGACACGTTCGTCGTCCTGCTCGCCAACACGGTCCACCCGCGGCGCCCCGAGAAGCCGTCGAGCGAGCCGCGGGCGCGGGCGGCGACGCGGCTGGCACAAGCGGTGCGCTGAACTCCCTCACCGTCAGGGCTTCTTCGCGTACCCGATGAGATGGTGCACATCCCGGCTGTCGGTCCAGCGGAAGATCCCGACGTCGCCGAGATCGTGCACCGGGAGCCGTGACGCCCCGGAGAACGCGTGCGGTTCGGGCACCGCGATCCGTACGGACACGGGGGTGCCGCCGCCGTCGATCGCGTCGTCCGCGGACCGCGCGCCCGTCGCCCCGTACGCGACACCGCCGTCCGTGACCGTCGCCAGGGTCAGCGGCTTGCTGCCGCCGTCGGCCTCGAAGCAGTGCCCCGTGCCCTCCCGCAGATCGAAGGCGAGGTTCCCGGCGACCAGGTAGCGGCCGTCGGGTGAGGGGGTCGCCGCCGGGTGACGCCCGGGCCTCAGCGCCGGCTTGGGGCACTCGGCGGACGCGAGCACCTTGCCGGTGGCCCCGTCGTGCACCGCCCAGATCTCGGTCGTGGCGGGCTTCTTCTTCGCCGGCTTGCGGTCCCAGCGGGCCAGCACGTGGTCACCGGACACGGAGGTCGCGATGCCCGTACCGGTCGATTTCTTCGGGGCGGCCTTGCGCCCGTACCAGGCCCCGCGCACCCAGAACTCCCCGGCCCCGTTGACCAGCGGACCCTTGCTGGTGACGCCGACGACCTCGGTGAGCCTGCGGCAGTTCTTGCACCCCTTGGGGAACTTGAGGTCCTTCGTCCGGTACGTGGCCGTGCGCGTGGTGGCCGGATCGAGCACCGCGGCCGTGTCCGTGCCGACACCGATCACAAGGCCCGGACCCGCGGCGCTCACCGAGGCGGACCCGTCCCACGGCACGTCGACCCGCTGCCGGGCGCCGCCCGCCGCCGCGTACACATCGACCGAGACCACCCGGTCCGCCTCGCTGAGCGGGTCGTCGCCGAGGGTGCCGTCCGACCACGTGACGAAGTACTCGCGGCCGTCCTTGGCGAGCGCGGCGAGCCGCGGCACGTCGCCCGGCGCGTCGGCGAGCGGCCGCCAGGCCTCACCCGTCCACGCGGTCCTACCGCTCCGGGCGTCGACGGCCTTGACCCGGTACTTGCCGCCGCCGGCCCGCTGCAGATAGCCGATCATCCCGGCCCGGGGCGCGACCGCGTACTCCTCGGAGACCCCGGCGAGGTCCCAGCCCTTCTTCGCGTCGTACGCCTCGGGGACCTCGAACCGGGCCGCGGGCGCCTGCTGACCGCTCTTCTGCGGCTTCTTCGGCGGCTTCGCCTCGTCCTCGTCCTTCTTCTTGCCCCCGCAGGTCGCCAGGAGCAGGAGCAGCGCAAGGACCGCCGCGCCGACGACGAGCCCGACCCGCACGATCCTGTCTCCCACTGGTCCCCCTCCAGGTGATCCAGAGCAGCGTACTCAGCCCCACGGGCCCCGCGAGGCGATCCGTACGAAGTCCGGAGGCCGGCGGCGTGAACGGGGAAGAAATCGCGCCACCCGCCCGTTGTCCACCGGCATGAGCCCCGACATCCTGCGCTACACCGCCTTCTCCGACGACCCCGACGGCGGCAACCCCGCCGGTGTGGTCCTGGACGCCACCGGCCTCGACGACGCCGCCATGCTGGGAATCGCCGCCGAACTCGGGTACAGCGAGAGCGCGTTCCTCTACCCGGACAGCACGCTCCGCTTCTTCTCCCCCAAGGCCGAGGTCGCCTTCTGCGGGCACGCCACCGTCGCCACGTCCGTCGCCCTCGCCGAGCAGCAAGGCGGACCCGGCTCCTACGTGTTCAGGACGCCCGCGGGCGAGATCCCGGTGACCACCGAGCTGGTCGACGGACAGGTGCGCGCCACGCTCACCAGCGTCGAGCCGCACATCAAGGACGTCGAGGCGGCCGATCTCACCGAAGCGCTCGCCGCGCTCGACTGGGCCGCGGAGGACCTCGACCCCGCGCTCCCGCCCCGGATCGCCTTCGCGGGCAACAACCACCTCGTGCTCTCCGCCGCCACCCGCGAGCGCCTCGCGGACCTCGCGTACGACTTCGATCGGCTGAAGGCGCTGATGGAGCGGCTCGATCTCACCACCGTCCAGCTGGTGCACCGCGCGGGCGAGACCGTCTTCCACGTACGGGACCCGTTCCCCGTGGGCGGTGTCGTCGAGGACGCGGCGACCGGCGCCGCGGCCGTCGCGTTCGGCGCGTACGCACGCGAACTCGCCCTGGTGAAGGAGGAGTCGGTGCTGACCCTCCACCAGGGCGAGGACATGGGCCGCCCCTCGCTCCTGACCGTGACCCTGCGGGCCGGCGACCCGCGCGTACGGGTCGCCGGGACCGCGGTTCCGATCGGCTGAGGACGCTCGCCGGTCGGCTGAGGACGCTCGCCGGTCAGCTGAACCGGACCGGCAGGTACTTGATGCCGTTGATGAAGTCCGAGCGCATCCTGCGGTGTTCGCCCGTCAGCTCGACGTTCGGGCAGCGCCGCAGGATCGCCCGCAGCTGGGCGTTGATCTCGGTGCGGGCCAGGCCCGAGCCGAGGCAGAAGTGCGGTCCGCCGCCGCCGAACGTCACGTGGTCGTTGGGCGTGCGGCGCGGGTCGAAGACATCGGGGTTCTCGAAGATGTCCTCGTCGCGGTTGCCGGACGTGTAGAAGAGGACGGCCTTCTGGCCCTCGCGGATCTTCACCCCGCGCACCTCGGTGTCGCGGGTCGCCGTACGGCGGAAGTTGTGGATCGAGCCGTTCCAGCGCAGGAACTCCTCGGTGGCCGAGCGCCACAGCGCGTCGTCCTCCAGATTGGCGACGAGGTCCTCGCGCAGCGCCTCGTTCTGCGCGATCTCCAGCATCGCGCCGGAGAGCAGATTGCGGGTGGTCTCGTTGCCCGCCACGATCAGCGTCACGAAGAACATGTTGATCTCGTGCGTGGTCAGCTTCTCGCCGTCCACCTCGCCGTGCACCAGCGCGCTCACGATGTCGTCGCGCGGGTCGCTCTGGCGCTCCTCGGCCAGCTGGTTGCAGCGCAGATAGATCTCGGCGGCCGCGACCTGCCCGTCCTCGGGGGTCGTACGGAAGTCGGGGTCCTGGAAGCCGACCATGCGGTTGGACCAGTCGATGATGTGGTCCTCGTCCTCCGGCGGAATCCCCATCATTTCGCAGATGACCTCAAGGGGCAGCCGCGAGGCGATCTGCTCCACGAACTCGATGTCCGCACCCGGCTCGATCCTCTGCGCGAGCACGTCCGCACGCCGCTTGATGTCCTCGGTGAGCTTGCGGATCATCCGCGGCGCGAAGGCCGCGTTGACCAGCTTGCGGAAGCGGCTGTGCTTCGGCGGATCCATGCCGACCAGCGTGAGGGCGAGGCTTTCGAGGGACTGGTCCGTCTGGTCCCGTATGAAGAAGGAGCCCTTCTCGACCGACCACAGCTCCGGGTCGCGGCTCAGCTTGATGATGTCCGCGTGCTTGGTGATCGCGAAGAAGCCCTCGCCCTCGGGGTGTTCGTGCCAGTGGACGGGGTCCTCGCGGCGCAGCACCGCGAACTGCCGGTGCGGGACCTCGCGGCCCCAGGTGTCCTCGAGCAGATCGATCTCGTTCAGGTCGGGTGCCGTCATGGCCGAGCCTCCTTCGGGGGTGGGTTTCCTGCGGAGCCGTCCCGCAGCCCGAGCAGGGTGCTCAGCGCCTGGACGACCAGCTCTTGCGGTACGGCTTCGGGGGCGAGGCGGTGCTGCAGCGCGCAGCCGAGCAGCAGCCCGAGTACGAGCGCCCCGGTCTCGTCGGGCGGGTGCGGCAGTGACGTGCCGGTGGCCTCGGCCCAGTCGGCGAGCCCCTCGCCGAGCTGGCCGCGGATCTCCGCGAAGCGGCGGGCGATCAGCGGGCCGAGGACGGGGTCGCGGGCGCCGTGCTGCCACAGCTCGATCTCCAGGAGCAGCCAGGCCTCGCCGCGGTCCTCGGCAGGCGCGGTGATCGCCTCCCACATCGCGGCGAAGTGCGGTGCGGGGTCGGGCAGTTGGTGGATCTCGGCGGTGAGCCGTTCGACGGTCCGCTGCTTCCAGACCTCGAGGAGCGCGAGCAGCAGCCCTTCCTTGCCGCCGAAGTGGCTGTAGAGCGCGCCGGTGGTCCGGTCCGCCGCCTCGGCCACGGCCTCCGCGGACACGGCATGGAACCCCTTGCGCGCGAAGAGCTCCGCCGCGGCGTCGATCAGCCGGGTCCGGGTCTCGCTCTTGCGCTCGGCCTGGGTACGGCGCGTCGCCACAGTGCTCCTTCCGGGCGCCAAGTCCTTGCCGGCGAAGGCCACTTATATCGGCCCACCGACATAAGTAGAGGTACTCATATTCCTGACGGACCGTCAATCCTTCGCGCACACCGGAGTACGGGCGGCCGGCGCGGCTCGGGCGGCCGCCGGCGAACCGGGGTCCACGCACACGTGATCCACATCACTCACGAGCCGCGATGACTTTCCGCTCCGGCCCCGGTCCACCCCTCGACTTCACCGCACCACCGGACCAGGAGACGCCATGACTGCAGCGGCCAAGGGCCCCGCGAGCTACTTCCCGTCGATCGAGAAGAAGTACGGCCGCCCCGTCCAGGAGTGGATCGACCTCATCCACTCCTCTCCTCTGGAGCGCCACATGGAGCTGGTCGCCTGGCTGAAGACCGAGCACGGCATCGGTCACGGTCACGCGAACGCGCTCGTGGCGCACACGCTGAAGGAGAAGTGACCCCTGCGGGTTGCCTGACGGATACGTGATCTCCGGCACGCCCCAGAAGCGGAACCTCCACCCCCTCCTCCCCCTCTCACCAGGCGCTTCAGCAGGTGACCAGGGGGAGGACCCATGCACGACCACGTTCGCGCCGCCCGTTTCCGCAGGCCGTCCCGCCGCCGGGCCGGCGCACTCGCCGCCTCGGCGCTCGCGGCCCTCCTGTTCGTGACCGGCTGCGGTGTGGACTCCGTCGCACCAAGTGACGTACGGGACAAAGCGGGCGACGACGGCAAGGGAGCCTTCGGCAGGGTCGACTGCCGCGAGGCCAAGTGCATAGCCCTGACCTTCGACGCGGGCCCCGCCGAGGACACCCCGGAACTCCTGGACACGCTCAAGCGCGAGAAGGTCCCCGCGACCTTCTTCCTGCTCGGCAAGAACCATGTGAAGAAGCACCCGGACCTGGTGAAGCGGATGGCCGCCGAGGGCCACGAGATCGCCAACCACACCTGGACCCACGGCATCCTCACGGACCTCTCGGAGAACGAGATCCGCACCGAACTCGACCGTACGCAGCAGGCGATCAAGGACATCACGGGCAAGGAGCCCACGCTGATGCGCCCGCCGCAGGGCCGTACCGACGAGAACGTCACGAAGGTCTGCCAGGAGCTCGGTCTCTCGCAGATCATGTGGAGCGTCACGGCGAAGGACTACTCGACGAACGACTCCGCGCTCATCAAGAAGCGCGTCCTGGAGCAGTCGGACCGCGACGGCATCATCCTGCTCCACGACATCTACAAGGGCACGGTCCCCGCGGTGCCCGGCATCATCAAGGAGCTGAAGGCGAAGGGCTACACCTTCGTCACGGTGCCGCAGCTGATGGCCCCGGCGGTGCCGGAGCCGGGTGAGGTGTACAAGCCGTAGCGGCGAACTCTCCGAGCAGCCCGTCCAGTTCGGCCCTCGCCCTGCGCTGCGCACGCGGCGGGGGCAGGGGCCGGCGCCGTGCCAGGCGCACCGTGAGGAGGACGAGCGGGTGCGCGAGGAGCAGGACGAGCAGCGGCCCGAGCGGCAGCCCGGCCAGGGCGCGGCTCCAGTCGACGGCGTTCATACGGCGGACTCCTCCTGCTCGAAGACATGCCAGTCCACGAAGGCGCCGAGCAGCTCACCGGCGTCCCACTCCGGTGCCGCGGCCCCGTATCCGGAGATCTGCAGGACGGTCTTGGTCTCGAACGTCGTGCGGTAGTACGGGACCGATCCGTCCTCGGTCCATACGAGGAGCGGCTCGGGCGGGCCGGACGCGCAGGCGTCGCACGCCGCGACCTGCTCGGGGCCCGCCGCGCCGTCCCTGAAGGCGTCCGGCGGGTACGGGACGCGTGCGGTGCCGCGCTCGTGCAGTGGGTGGAAGTAGCAGGGCGGGTCGAGGACGAGAGCGCGGCCCTCGGTGAGACAGGCCAGAGCGCGCATACCGATCCGGGTGATCTCCAGGACCGCGACGACATCGGTCAGGCCGATGCCCTCCTCGGCCCTGCGGTCGTACGGGCCTCCGGTGCGCTCCTCGAACTCGGCGAGGTCCTCGGCGGTGGGCTCCACGTCCGGCGCCAGGCATTCGTCGAGCAACTCCTGCGCGGCAGTGGCCGCGAGCCACGCGTACTGCCCCTCCCGCGGACCGCCCTCCGCGAGCTTCCGCTCGAACGTGAGGTCCGCGCCGTCAGGCACGAGGAGACCCGCTTCGCGTGCGCTGCGCACGGCCCGGGCCAGCGCGTCACGGCGCCGGACCGCCAGCCCGTACAAGGCCGCGTACGAGTAGGCGGGCAGACCGGGCGCCGACCGCCAGTCGACGGCGGGCCGTTCGGGCGCGCGGCGGCGGGGCAGCAGCGGAACATCGGTGAAGCGGTACAGCACACTGAGCGTGAGGGTGACGAGCGCGGTCACCGCGGTCAGGATCAGCCCCGCACGCGTGGTGGCGTCCATCGGCCCTCCCCCTGTCGTCTGCCGGTCGTCTGTCCGAAGGAGCGACCCTACTCGGGCCCTGTCCCGTACGATCCAGGCGGTCCGGTCCACGGCCGCGCGGCCGGCCGACATCGGCCGGATGACACATCTGCGCGGCCACATGACACACATCGGGGGATGGTCATGGCGAAGAACGAGGCAATCGATCGCTACCACCCGGTGGCCGGCACAGCGCTCCTCGCGCTGACCGCCGCCAACTGGCTGACGTCGACGCGGGAGGCCGCGGACGGGTTCTACGACCGGGACACCTCACTGTGGGGGATGCTCTCGGTGGTCAACGAACACATCCACTCCATGGCCGTCCTCGCGGTCGGCACCATCGCTTTCTGCGCATTCATCTGCATGGCCTTCCCGCTGCACCGGTCCCACAAGGCCGTACTGGTCAGCGGGGTACTCATCGCCGTGCTGTCCGCCGCGATCATGCTCAACACGGACAGCGGGTTCTCGCCCGGACCAGGCGCGTGGCTCACGCTCTTCTTCAGCGTGGTGACCACGGTGACCGCGGCCGCGGCGCTCACAGTGCCGGTCAACCCGGACGGCACACCGCTGACACCGCTGACCGACTGAACCCGCGCTCTGCGGCTACCGGCCCGCGCCCTCCCGCAGCGCCTCCAGCGCCTTCTCGATCCGGCGCGCCCGGGTCTCCGGCTTCTTCGCCCCTTCGACCGCGAGGACATGCTGCCGGCGCCGCCCCTGCGGCAGCCGGTCGTACGCGGCGCGGGCCGCCGGGTCGGCGTCCAGGGCGCGCGCGAAGTCCTCGGGCTCGGCGACGACCCGCGGCTCGGTGTCGAGCAGGAGCTCCACCTCGACCTCCTCGCCGACCTCGACCCCGGCGGCCTCCCGGTTGGCCCGCGACAGACCGAGAAGATGCCGGCCGCGCATGATCGCGACGCGGCTGCGCCACGTGTGCCCGTTGACCGTGATGGTCACGGGCGGGCGCGCACCGCCGCCGAGCTCGGCGACAAGGGCGGCGGGCACCTCCAGGCCGTTCATCGGCTCGGGCGGTTCGACGAGCGTACGGAACTTCATGCCGCGCTCTCCCAGACGAATCCGTCGGGGTCGGTGAACGCCCCGAGGCCGCCCGCGAGCGCGAGCCGGTGCGAGCCGCTGCCCTCGGTCGGGATCCCGGCGACCTTGCCGAGGCCCTTGCGGGGGTAGAGGGACAGCTTCACCGGGCTGCCGGTGCCGTCGAACTCCGCGTACTTGCCGCCGAAGCTCTTCGCGACCTTGAGCCCGCGCTCCACGTAGTACTGCTTGCTGGCCCCCATGTCCGCGACGCCGAGCAGCACCACCACCTCATCGATCTTCCGGACATCGGGCCCGGTGTCCTTCTTCGACGAACTCACGAGCTGCCACACGGTCCCGTCGGGCGCCTGCACGACTCCCCCGAAACCCCACAGCGACTTCTTGGCGGGCTTCAGCTCGGTGGCACCGGCCTTCAGCGCCGCCTCCTGCAGCCCCACGACGATCGACGGCTGCGCGACGACGAGCGAAACGGTGAATCCGCGGAAGCCGGACGTCGGGGCATCGGATGCCCGTACGCGAACCTGCTTCTCGATGCCGAAGGCGTCGGCGTAGAAGCGCTGGGCGGCCGCGGCGTCGTCGGCCTCGATGGTGAGGTACTCGATGGAAGTCATGCTTTCAAGCTAGCGACGGGGTGCCCGCCCCCGCTTCTCGAATCCTGACGGATCCGTCCAGGCATCCCTCCAGGCATCCCTCCCGGCATACCTCCCTGCCGGAGCTCGTGATCACACACCGCCTCCGCCCGGTACGATGGCGGCACGGCGGACGAGCCGGCCGGGCGGCCGCGGCGGAGATCTTCGGATCCCCGGCGAGGAACGTCCGGGCTCCACAGAGCAGGGTGGTGGGTAACGCCCACCCGGGGTGACCCGCGGGACAGTGCCACAGAAAACAGACCGCCGGGAGCTTCGGTTCCCGGTAAGGGTGAAACGGTGGTGTAAGAGACCACCAGCGCCCGAGGTGACTCGGGCGGCTAGGTAAACCCCACCCGGAGCAAGGTCAAGAGGGAGCACCCCGGTGCTCCTGCGCGGACGATCGAGGGCTGCTCGCCCGAGTCCGCGGGTAGACCGCACGAGGCCGGCAGCAATGCCGGCCCTAGATGGATGGCCGCCTCCCCCTGGGCCGCAAGACCCTGGGGAGACAGAACCCGGCGTACAGGCCGACTCGTCCGCCTTTTTGGCTCTGACCTGGGGTTTTCCCTAGGCCAGAGCCATTTCTCATTTCGAGTCAGTGCCCGCTGCCAGGTCGGCAACGCGAGATTTCTGGTACTTCGCCCAGCGACTCGATGTTTCGCACCTGATCGAAACACGCACCTTCTGCCCGGCTCGCGCCACTAATGTCTCTTTCTCAAGGCCGAGCAAAGGACCCGCACATGTCATCGCCAACACGCACGACATCTCGGCTGCTGGCATCCGCAGCAGTCATGGCCGCCACACTCGTACCGCTCGCAACGGCAACCCCTGCCTACGCCGTCGCCTGCACTCATGACTCCGGCACCGGAAATTGGGCGGCCTTCTGCTCGCGCGACGGGTCGGACTCCGACCCCGGAGGAGTCAGCGGTTCCGCCAAGCTGTCGAACCTCCGCACCCCCGACTATGCGCAGATCAACTTCAAAGCCAAGGGTGAGAAGTTCACCCTGATCAACGAGACTGGCTATACCGCAATCTTCCATGCGTACTACTACTACGGCGAGCAGCGGTACCAGTTCTTCGAAGGCGTCCGCGTCGGTGCTTTCCAAAAGCAGAAGATCAACAAAACCCTTTCCGAAAACCGAAGGGTCTATGTCATGGCCTGCGTGCAAGAGCGAGGCTGCGCCGCTATTTCGACATTGCGCTCCTGACTGAGCCGTCACCGGTCCTTCCTACTGAGGACCCCCGTCCGCCGTCCCGGGGATGTGCTGCCGTGACGCGGCCACGAAGTCGTAGATGGACGCCCGCGACGTGTCCCGGATCGGCTCCAGCTCGTCCCGCGACCGTGCGTCGGGGATCCGGTCGATCTCCTTGAGTGCCTGGCGTCCCAGCCCGTGCAGGTCCGTGGAGTGGGTCAGGAGTTCCGCGCGGAACATCGCCTCCATCGCGGCTGTCCGCAGCCGCTGGGCCTCCCGCCGCATTTCGTGGAGTGTCTCCGCCTCGACGGCACGGCCGTCGTTCCGGGCGAACCAGCGGTCCATCTGCCCGCGGCGGTATTCGGTCAGGGCGCCCGCGTACGCGCTGTACGCGTCGATCCGCTCCTGCCGCAGCCGCTCGACCCGGGTGAACTGCTCGGCGCGCAACGACGTACGACGCTGGAAGACATAGGTCAGGGTGGAGCCGAGCAGCGTACCGAGCACGGCTATGAGGCTCGTGGCGACGATTTCCATGGCGTCAGCGAAGCACGGGAGCGGCCGTCGGCTCGCACCTTTTCGCGCTGACGCCGCCGGGTGGTCAAGCCCCACCCGGCGACCCGAAGCATGATGTCCACACGCGCCCTGCCCATCTCACTCCCCCTGCGCGAGCCCATGCGGGCGCGCCGCATGACGGGCCGTCGGGTTGGCGAGCAGTTGGCGAGGGTCGGTTGCCCGGGTGATGGCCGTCTCGATCGCGGTGATGCGGTCGGCGAGCAGGCCGAGGGCGGCGACCGCGCGGATGACGGGGTCCTCGTCGGAGCCGCCGAGCGTGCGGTGGCGTACGTGGGCGGACTTGATCTCGGTCCAGCGGGCGGCCTGTCCGACGGTGAGCGTGCCGCGGAGTTCGGCGAGTTTGAGGAGGTTGGCCTCGGTGTCGCTGGTGAGGGTCTGGGCCTCGGCCGTGTAGTGGTCGTCGATGACCGCGGCCAGTTCCGCGGCGTTCATCGCCGGGGAGATCCGGGCCGCGATCTTGTTCATGTTGCGGTACGAGCCCTGGAGCCGGAAGGGCGGTTCGGTGCGGGCCGAGTCGTCCTGCGCGGCCGAGGCGATGTAGGCCTCGTTGACGGCGAGGACGGTGGCGCGGGCGGTGAGCAGGTGCTTCAGGACGGCGAGGATCGCGTCGAGTTCGGCGGGTGCGTAGGGGTGCGTGAGCCGGTCCCTGCGCGCGGCCGGGTCACCCGCGGCGAGCCTGACGAGCAGGTCGAGGTCGGCGCGGTCGCGGCCGGCCAGCGGGGCAAGGTGCGGGTTCGACGTGAGGGCGTTCTCGACGAAGCTGAGCGCGAAGGCGTTCTCCTTGCCGGTCAGTACGTCGCCCAGGTTCCACACGTCGGCCCGGTTGGCCAGCATGTCGGGGATGCGGAAGCGGCTGCCGGACTCGGTGTACGGGTTGCCGGCCATGCACACGGCGAACCGCTTGCCGCGCAGGTCATGCCCGCCCAGGGTGCGGGTCGCGTCGCAGAGCGGGATGAACTTCTGCAGGAGTTCCGGCGAGACGTGCTGGATGTCGTCCAGGTAGAGGAGCGTGTTGTTGCCCGCGGCGAGCGCGAACGCGATCTTCTCCAGTTCCCTGCGGGCCGCCGCGTTCGTGGCCTCCGATGGGTCGAGTGAGGTGACGGTGTGGCCGAGGGCCGGTCCGTCGACCTTGACCAGGAGCATGCCGAGCCGTTCGGCCACGTACTCCATGAGTGTCGTCTTGCCGTATCCGGGCGGGGAGATGAGCAGCAGCAGACCGCTGGAGTCGGTGCGCTTGGCGTCGCCTGCGGCGCCGATCTGCTTGGCGAGGCTGTCGCCGATGAGCGGCAGATAGACCTCGTCCACGAGCCGGTTGCGGACGAAGGACGACATGACGCGGGGGCGGTGCGCATCGACGTCGAGCCGGGACTGCTCGGCGGCCACCAGGCCCGAGCGCGCGCGCTGGTACGCACGGAAGCCGGGCACATCGACCGCGCTGAACGCGCGGGTGCGGGCCAGGAATTCGTCGAGGCGCAGGGCGAGGCTCCGCTTGGTGATGCGCGGGTGCGTGCCGAGCAGGCCGGTGACGGTGGTGGCGCTCTCGCCGTCCGCGTCGTACCAGTCGAGGCCGGGGCAGAGTTCGACGGCGACGGCCTCGGCGAGGTCGCCTTCGGCGAGGTCCTCACCCGATGCGGAGGCATACGCGTGCAGCCAGCCCTCGACGAGCTGCTGCCGTTGAGGCAGTTCCGTCAGCGCGGCGAGGTCCTCGGCGTAGGCCGAACCGCCCACCGCGCGGCGGAACTTGTCGAGGAGCGTACGGGCGGTGACGGATACCGCGAACCCGCCCGGGGAGCCGCTGAGCTCGTCGAAGAGGTACGCGGCGGCCTCGGCGCCACCCGCGGCGTCGGCCAGTTCCGCCTCGAAGGCGGCGATGGCGGGCGAGAGGCCGAAGGTGTCGCGGGCGCGCGCGAGTGAGACGGCGCGGCGGGCCAGGGCGGCCCGCTGCTGCTCGTCGATGCCGTGCGCCCAGAACAGGGCAGCCGTCGCCCGGGCGCCGGGCGTGTGGCGCAGCTGTCCCGCCGTGTCGTGGAGGCTCAGGAGAGCCGTGAGGATCGCGGTCGTGTCGTGGTCGTGCACGCCCCGCTCGTAGCCCTCGTCGTACGCCGCTTCGGCCGCCTGCCGTACGAGGGCGGGCAGTTCGGCGCCCGCGAGCGCGCCGGCCAGTGTCTCGGCGCCGTGCTCGGCGAGGAGCCGGGCGGCCAGGTACTCGGCGCGGTAGACCTCCGTGGACTCCGAGGGCAGGTGCCGCTGCCAGTAGGTGCTGTGGGCGGCGAAGGACGGGTCGGTCACCGGGGAGCGGTAGTCGGTGCCGGTCAGCGCGAAGGCGAGCGCGTCCTCGTGCGGGATGAGGGTGAGCTCGGGCGCCTGCCGGTTGACGGCGAACCGGTGCCGGCCGAAGCGGATCGTGGCGCCGCCGTCCGCGAACAGTTCGGTGCGGTCGAGCAGGGCGCGCCCGGCTTCCTGGCGGGCGGACTTGATGCGGCCTTCGAGTTCCTCGGCCCGTACCTGGTCGCCGAGTTCGCGCAGCTCCTCGGCGGTGCGGCGCACCTTGGCGACCATCGGGTCGGAGGCGAAGTACGTGCCCACGGCGTCCGGTGAGTCCAGGGCGGCCGCGCGGCGCGCGATCGTCTGCAGGACGCGGGTGGCCGAGTCCGCGAGGTGCTGGGCGCGGCGGGCGCGGGCGTCCTGGAGGGTCTGCTTGCGGGCGGTGAACGCGTCGTAGATCTCGGTGCGCTTGGCGGTGAGTTCGGTGAGCAGGTCGTCGTGCTCGGCGAAGCGGGACTCCAGACCCTCCAACTGGCCGAGGAGTACGCCCAGTTGGTCGTCGCAGGCGTCCGGTGTGGCGGCCGCGGCGAGCGCGCCCGTGACGGACTGGCCGAGCAGGGCGAGCTCGGCGGTGAACTCGGCGCGGCCCTCGTGCTCCAGGAGTTCCTCGCGGCGCGCGGCGAGCGCGGCCCGGGTGCGGTTGACCCCGCCGAGTGCGGCGGCGATCCGCTCCAGGACGGCGGTCCGTACGGTCGCGTCGCCGATGTCGAGTCCGGTGACGACCTCGGTGAGGGTGCGCAGTCCCGTGGTGAGTGTGTCGATCCGGTCGGCGACCGGGGCCGCCTCGGCGACGGTGGCGATCCGCCCGGCCTCAAGGGTGAGGCGCTCGATGTCCTCGTCGTAGTCGGCGAAGGCGTCCTCGCGCTGGAGGAACGCGATGGCGCGGCGGGCCGCCGCGTCGATGTCGCCGGTGACGTCCTCGCTGAGGGCGTCGATGCGGTCGGCCTCCGCGTACCGCATCTCCTTCAGGGTCAGCAGGTGACCCTGGGCCTGCCGCAGTTCGGTGATCCGCGAGACCCACTCCTCGGCGGTGGCGGGTGCCTCGCCGCGGATCCGGCGGACGAGCCGGGCGATCTCGGCGGCGGACCCGGCCAGCGCCTCGGCCGCACGGCGCGTCAGGGTCTGTACGGTCTCGAACTCGGTGAGCACCTGCTCCGCGGTGGCGCGCAGCGCGTCGAGCGGCGTGCGCAGGTCACCGGCCTCCTCGTCGGCGAGCCAGTGGTGCACGTCGGCGGCACGGACACAGGACGCGGCGAGGGACTCGTACACGCCGCTGGTCGGTGTGGTCTCCAGGGCCTGGCGGGCCAGCGACAGACAGTCGGAGATACCGGCGACCAGGTCGGCGTTCCCGATGCGCGCCAGCGGTCCGCCGCCGGACGGGGCGGTGTGCGTGGCGGCGGCGTACGGGGTCTGCCAGCGCTGCAGCGGGTGCACTTGTGCGGGGCCGTCGGAGCCGGCGCGCAGTACGGTCATCGCGCCGTCGTCGAAGAGCGCGTACCCGTGGCAGGACAGGGGGTTGGGGATCTCCTTGCGGATCAGGTTGTACGGAAGGAGCAGGCTGCGGCCCTCGCCCCGCGCGTGGTACGCGTACAGCACGTCCTCGCCGTTGGGCGAGCGCACGGCACGCTCGAACTCCAGGCCCTCGGTGTCGACGTCGAAGGTCTTCACGGCGCCCGTGGACAGGCAGTAGCCGCCGGGGAAGACGATGCCCTGGCCGTCGGGCAGCCGGCGGCAGGACCGGCCGATGGCGTCGAGCCGGACGACCGCGCCGGTGAGGGTGTTGAGGACCAGGTGGCGGTCGCTGTCCTCCTTGTACGGGCGGACGCGGATGACGATCAGGACGCCGACGCGAGCGTAGGCGATGTCCGCGTCCGCGAGGGACTGCAGCGGCTCGTCCACCGGCTCGGAGTAGAGGCCCTCGGCGGTCTCCGTGTCGTCCTCGGCCTTGAGGGTGAGGGCGCCGCCCACCGTGGACACGTACAGCGCGCCGCCGTCGATGGCCACGTGCGGGTGGCGGCCGAGGATGTGGTCGTCGCGGGTGGTCGCGGTCCAGTCGAAGTCGTGCGGGGCGGGGAAGACGTGGTCGCGCTCGCCGCGCGCGTCGAGGAAGGTCACGCCGTCCGCGGTGAGAGCCCAGCGCAGCACGCGGATGTCGTCGAGCTGCTCGCCCGCCTGGAAGACGGCGAGCAGTTTGCCGTCGACGTGGCGCAGCTGGAGCAGCCGGGCTCCCTGGAAGTAGCGGTGCAGCGTCTTGAACTCGCGGACGAAGGCGGGGTCGTCGAGCAGCCCCGGCACGGCGTCGTCCGGCAGCCGGTTCAGGTCACGGTCGTACAGGGCGAGGACGTCCGCGACGGCGGGCTCGGCGCCCGGCGCGAGCGGGGTGCGGGAGCCGACGAGGAGCCGGCCCTCGATCGCGAGGACGTCACGCAGCACCCTCGGGGAGTCGGCGCTCAGCCGTTCCGTTCCCGTGAGCGTCAGCTCCGTGGAGCCGAACTCGGCGATCCGGGCCGCGTTGAGGGCCTCGGTGCGGCGGGCGAGTTCGCCGGCCTGTGCGGTGAGGCGGTCCCGCAGCACCTCGTACGTGCCGGCGTCCATGCCCCCGGCCACGCCCGCCTGCTTGCCGATCCCCATGAGAGTTCACTCCTTCGTCTGCACGTACCTGGTGAACACGGGCACGGGCGCGGTGGGACGCCTGGTGCCCGGTCAGCACAGGTGCCGGAGCTGCCGCCCCCCGTGCGGCAGCTCCGGCACCCTGACCGCTCCCCCGGTGGGCGGTCAGCCTTGGGGTCCTGTACGGACCTGGGTCCGTAAAGGACCTACGTGGCCTTCCCGTTGAGCGAGGCAGGCCGCGGGGCGGCGAGTTCGCTCACCGGGACGTCGGCGAGACCCAACTGCCCGGCCTTCTCCAGGAGTTCACCGAGCGGCCCGGACTGCGCGCCGCCGCCGCTCTTCATCAACTGCATCAGCAGCGCCGAGACCGTCAGGTTCTGCACATCTCCCGTGGACACCGACCCGAGCACCTTGGTCAGGTCCTCGGTGAACGAACCCGAACCGTCCAGCCACGGGCCGGCCAGCGCCTGCGCGGTCTGCGAGTTCTGCACGAACCCGTCGACGCTCTTGCCGAGGGCGATGGAGGACATGAGGCGGTCGAAGAAGACCGCCTCGCCGCCGACGATGCTGATGTCGGCGCTCTCCAGGCCGGTCGCGAGGACCGTGGCCTGTGCCTCGGCGACCTGCCGCTGCACGTCCAGACCGGCGAGGCGGATGTCCTTCTCCGCCTCCAGGCGCAGCCGGTACTCCTCGTGCCCGCGGGAGGCCTCGTCCAGGGCGGCCATCGCGACAGCCTTCTGGTTGATGCCCTCGGCCTCGGCCTTCAGCTTCTCGCCGATGCCGGTCGCCTCGGCCAGCGCCTTCGCCCTGGCCCCCTCGGCCTCCGCACGCAGCCGCGCCTCGGTGGCCTCGGCCTCCGCGCGGCCCGCCTTCTCGATCGCGTCCGCTTCCTTCTCGCGGACCTGCACGGCGGCGAGTCCTTCGGCCGCCGCCTCGGCCTGAATACCTTCGGCGAGCCGGGTCTTGGCACGGGATTCGAGGTCGGCGGCCTTCACGCGTGCCTCGGCGAGCGTGACCTCCTCCTGCGCCCGGTGCACGGCCGCGGCCTCGGCCGCCTCGGCGGCCTTGATGTCCTTGACAAGCTTCTCCTGCGCCTCGGCCTCGGCCGCGATGATGACGGCCTGCCGCTGCCGCTCGGCCTCCTCCACGGCCCGCAGCTTCTTGATGGACTCCTCCTGCTCGGCGACCGTACGGTCCACGGCGACCCGCTCCCGTACGACCTCGGCGATGTCCCGCTTCTCCGTCTCGACTTCCTTGTCGGCGGCGATCCGGGTCAGCTGCGTCTCCCGCTCGCGGGCGATCACTTCGAGCATGCGGTCCTTCTCGATCCGCTCGTTCTCGATCGCGATGACGCGTTCCTTGTTCTTCGCCGCGACGGCCACCTCACGCGCCTGGTTCTCACGCTGCACGCCGAGCTGCTCCTCGGTCCGCAGGAACGCCGCCTGCGCCCGCAGCCGCTCCTCCTCGACGACCTTCGCCGTCTCGGCCTCCTCACGGGCCCGTACGGTCTCGATCTCGCGGCGCTGCTTGATCTCCGCGTCCGCCTGCCGGCGCTCCAGTTCCAGGATCGCCTCGCGGGCGTCCACGTCCTGGCGCGTGATCTCCTTCTGCTCGTGGCGCTGCGCCTCGTTGGTGCGGACGTGCTCGACCGCCGTCAGCTCGGTGATCTTCCGAATGCCCTGGGCGTCGAGGACGTTGGCCGGGTCGAGCTGCGTGAGCGGGGTCTGCTCCAGGTAGTCGATCGCGGCGTCCTCGAGGTGGTAGCCGTTGAGGTCGACACCGATCAACTCGATGATCTTGTACCGGAGTTCTTCGCGCTTGGTGTAGAGGTCCGTGAAGTCCATCTGCTTGCCGACGGTCTTCAGGGCCTCGGAGAACTTCGCGTGGAACAGCTCCTGCAGCGTGTCCCGGTCGCTGGCCCGCGCGGTGCCGACGGCCTGCGCGACCTTGATGACGTCATCGGCGGTCTTGTTCACCTTGACGAAGAACGAGATCCGGATGTCGGCCCGGATGTTGTCCCGGCAGATCAGACCCTCGCGGCCGGCCCGGGTGATCTCGATGGTCTTCACCGAGATGTCCATCACCTCGGCCTTGTGCAGGACGGGCAGCACGACCTGCCCGGTGAAGGTGACATCCACCTTGCGGAGCTTGGAGACGATCAGCGCCTTGCCCTGTTCGACCTTACGGAACAGACGGCTGAGCGCGAAGAGTACGACTACGGCGACGAGCAGGACGACGGCAGCGGACAAGCCGATGCCCATGGTGGTGGCATCCATATGAGATCCCCGATGGTGAGACGAGCAAAGAGGAAGGCCGGGACGCGCCAGTGCGCTCCGGCGCGACCGCGAGCACGGAATGCGAGCACGGAAATGTCGCGCAGGACAGCGCGAGGGAAGGCTGACGACGTAGGTCAGGCGCTACGACGAGTGCGGTCGGCGGACATCGAACGGTCCGCCCCGGGTTCGTCAGGAGGGAGAGCGGACCGGCGCGTCAGAAAGACGAGAGGCATGCGGGAGGTGATGACGCCGTCGATGCCGAAGTGCTCGCTCATGGTCCCCTCCTCGCCCTCACGCTCCCCGCTGCGGGGAACCGCGCTTGCTGCTATCCGGCACCGGAACTCCCTCGGCGCCGCTCCGTGGGCACTATCGCATGAGGTCCCGCGCAGCTTCATTGCCGTTGACCGGCAGTCTTAACGCGTCTTTAATGCCGGGAGCACTCATACGGAAGGAGGGCGGGAATGACGGTGCTTGATATATCTCAGGAGTATCTGGCCGAGAATGCCCAGTGCTTGAGGGATGCCTGCACGACCGGCAGGCGCCTGACCCGCGAAGAGCTCGACGCGCACCGGGCCCGCGGCGAGCAGGCGGCGGAGGCCGGGCTCGGTCTGCGGGCGCTGGTCCGCGCGCATCTGACGGCCGCGGAGGAGCTGCGTCTCTCGCTGCCCGCCGCACAGGCCGCGCATCTGCTCGCCGCGGTGGCCCAGGCGGTGGACGCCTCCGCGGAGGGACATGAGCGCGCACAGCGCCTGGCGATCCGTCAGGAGGAGGGCATCCGGCGGGAGTTCATCGACGACCTGCTGTACGGCCGCAGCGATCTGGGCCGCCTCGCGCAGCGCGCCGAACGCTTCGGGCTGCTCCTGTCCCACGCGCACGCGGTCGCCGTGGCGCAGGGGCCGCAGCCCTACGCCGAGGGCTCACCCGTGAGCCGGCAGATCGAGGCGGCGCTCACGGCCCGCTTCGCGAGCCGCAGCATCCTTCTGACCACCAAGGACGACCGGCTGATCTGCATCGCCCCCGGCGACCAGACCGATGTGCTGCGGCACTTCGCCAAGCAGGCGTACGCGGCCACGGAGGGCGCTCTCGTCGGCATCGGCCGCGCCCACCCGGGCGCCGGCGGCGTGGTCCACTCCTACGAGGAAGCCCTCAGCACTCTCGATCTCGCCGAGCGCATGGAGCTCGACGGACCGGTTCTGTACGCGGCCGACCTGCTGGTCTACCCCGTTCTCGCCCGCGACCGGCAGGCCCTGACCGACCTGGTCGACAGCGCGCTCGGCCCGCTCGACCAGGCACGCGGTGGCGCCCAGCCCCTCATCGACACACTGACCGCGTACTTCGACAGCGGTTGCGTCGCCGCCGAGGCGGCACGCCGGCTGAGCCTGAGTGTGCGCGCCATGACGTACCGCCTCGAACGGATCCACTCACTGACCGGTTACGACCCCGGCAATCCCACACACCGCTACACCTTGCAGACGTCAGTCATCGGGGCGCGACTGCTCGGGTGGCCGGGCGCGGCGGGCTGAACCGGGCGCCGGGGGCGCCGAACGCGCCCACGCCGCCGGATCAGGGGTGTTCGCCCACCGCGGGGTGGTTCGTGTACGCCGCGGATCCCAGGGCCGCGCGCTCACCACGGCCGCGCAGACCGCCGCCGCGAAAGCCGATGTGAGGCCGACGACGGAGACGAGGGGGTCGGCCGGTGAGCGGGGCAGGGGTTGGTCCGTCGGCTCGACCACACCGGCCGCGTCGAACACCATGGGGGTCAGATCGCCCACCTGTGTGGTCGCGTCACAGCCTGCCCGAGCCTGAACGGGGGTGCCGTCGAGCAGTGCGACCGAGCAGCTGTACGAGCTGTAGTTGCGGGACTCGTAGTGCTTGACGTGGACCTCGGTGATCTCCACCGTGCGCTGTTCACCCCGTACGACCAGGACCAGTTGGGCCCCGGCCGAGGAGCCCAGCCAGGACAGGGCCAGGCCCAGGCCGACGGCCGCGAGGACGAAGGCGTGGCCCGCGCGCATCGTGAGCAGGCTCAGGGCGGTGCCCACGACCAGCACCGTGGCGGCGCCCGAGCCCAGCCCTCGGTGGCCGGTCAGCAGACCCGCCGCCACGCTCGCGGCGACGAGTCCGGTGGCGAGCAGGCCCGCCGTGGCACCCGTGAGCAGCAGCCTGCGCGACGGTCTGCCGTCGAGGTCCGCGCGGCCCCACCACTGCGCGACGCCGGCGCTCACGGGACGTCCGGAAGCTTCAGCCCCGTGCACTGTTCCCGCCGCACCTCGTCCTCGGCGAACGCGGCCACGTACTCCCGCAGTTGCACCCGTTGCCGGTGCTTCTCCGCGGCGGTCGGCGGTTCGTACGGGCCGTCCGCCTCGCGTTCGGCCGACGTGCGGTTGTCGTAGCCCCAGTGCGCGGCGAAGCCCGTGTTCTCGCCGTCGCAGCGGGCGACGGCCCAGGCCCGGTGCTCGGTCAGGGCCGGCTTCCAGGTCCTGCCGGACATCGGCAGGGGGCCGGGGCCCGAGCCCGGCTCGTGGAGGGCCGGGCTCCATTCGCCGCGCCACGTGGTGAGTTCGACCAGCGGACGGCCCAGGCGCTTCTCCCCGAAGGAGTCCTCGGTGCGCGGTGCGTACAGCGTGCACCGCCCGACGATTCCGCCCCGTGCGATCGCGATCCGCACCTCGCCGTCGCGTCCTTCCTCCGGAACGCTGCGGGTGGCGAGCACATCGCACGCGGTGCCCTGCGCGCGGGCGCGCGGCACGATGCTGCCGGTGTCGGGGACCGCGCCCTTCTTCGGCGCGGGCAGCGGCTCGGCGTCGCAGCCGAGCTTGTCCGCCATCCTGTTCGTCATCGTCACGGCGAGGCGCAGCATCGCGGCCTTCTCCGCGCGGCTCTCGGCGAAGTAGGTCCAGGTGTCGACCAGGAGCCTGCGGTTCGCGCCGAGCGGATCCCCGGGGAGGCCGGGGCACTCGGGCCGGAGCAGGACGCGGCTGTTCTGCGCCTCGAAGCCCGGCAGACCGCCCGGCAGTACGGCGTGCGGCGGCACCGCGGATCCGACGAACCGCAGCTCCTCGCGCTGAGCGGACCCGGGCGGGAACGCGTTGACGGCCACGATGACCTTGCCCTCGTCGTTGCGCAACGCGCAGTGGTACGCGCCGGTCCGCTCATCGGAGGTCTCCTCCTCGGACCCGAGCCGCTCCCCGGACCGCACCGCCTCGACGTCAGCGCCCGGCAGCATCCCGCCACACGCCTCCCGCGCCAGCCACCACTCCTTGACCGGCGCGCGGACCGCGAACCCGACGATGACCAGGACCACGGCGGAACACCCCACGCTCCACAGCCACTTACGGTGCCGTATCGCCCGATCCCCCACGAAAACCCCCGCTGTCTCACCCGTACCGGCGCGATCCTCGCACAGGGCGCACGGCCCGTCGGCGCTGCACCCCACGTCACTGCGGGCGGCGCTTGCTCCGCTCCGTCGCGGTGAGGCGGGCGAAGAACAGGACGAGCACGGCGTTGATCACCGCGTAGATCCACTGGCCGTGGGTCAGTGCGGTCAGGAGCCCCGTCGAGCTGACGACGATCATCGCCCCGTACAGGAGGAGTACGGATCCGGCGGAACGCATGTCAGTACTGGTCCAGGATGCGCTGAGCCACCCGCCGTACGTCCGTGTCGAGTTGGGACGCGGAGGGGTCGTGCCAGCGTTGGAGGGACACGTACACGATCAGGTTCTCCTTGCGGAGGGTCAGGCTGTGGGTGCGGCTGACCGAGGTCTCGCCGCGGAACGTGTCGCGTTCCAGGCGGCCCTCGTCGCCGAGGCCCCGGACCTTCCGGCCCTCCGCCTCGGCGATCTCGGACTCGGCCCTGTCCTGTGCGCTCTCACCGGTCAGCGGTGAGTCGGGTATCGCCACCACGCGGACCGTCAGTTCCGGCGCATAGTCGTCCGTCTCCCACTCGCAGCCGGCGGCCCGGCCGTCGGCGCGCCCGGGTGTGGTGTCGATGACCTTCGCGCCCGGCACGAGCGCCGCCCCCTGCGAACGCAGCCGCGCGCACACGGGCTCGACCTCCGTCGTGGTGCCGCCCTGGGGCGGCCCGGCGCGCTCGGGGATCCGGCCGTCGAGCCGCTCGACCACATCGGCGGCCGCCCGCTGCGCGGCGGCCTCCACCTGGTGGCGGGGCGGCACCTCACCCCACACCGTCGACAGTCCCACCTCGGTTCGCGCCTTCACGCGCACGATCACGTTGCGGTGACGGACCATGACGTCGGCCCCGGTCTTCCGGGACCCCTGAACCGTGCCGAACGCGGCCGACTTCGCCTCGTCGCCGAGACCTTCGAGCCGGTGTCCGTCCACGAACGCCTCGTCGTCCTTGTCCTCGTTCTCGATCGTGCCGCGCCCGGCCTCGTCGTAGGCCTTGCGTGCCAAGGCGACCGCCGACGCGGGTTTGCGGGCGGTCGTGCCCGAGGGGTCCGGCGCGTCGGGCGAGTACGCCCGCACCCGCACCTCCAGCGTGCGCTCCGCGTGCCGGGGCGCGTTCCGCTCCTGCCATGTGCAGTCGACGGGCGGCGGCATCCCCTTGCGGTACGTCCCGATCGCGCGCTGTGCCTGAGGGGAGACCGCCTCGCACGCGGTGGCGACCTCGTCCGGCCGCAGATCCCCCTTGCGCCAGGCCGGTTTCGCCTCCGCTCCGGGCTTCGAGAACGCCTCGGGGTCGTACGTACGCCGCTCACCTCCGGAGGGCGGCAGCGGGTAGGCGACGATGCTGGAGCCCGTCGAGTCGGACATGCGGCTGAGATAGATCCGTTCGTCGTCCCAGGCGGCCGTGAACTGCGCTTGCACCCGGCTCTCCGCGATCCGGCCGATCGTGCGCTCCTTGCCGTCGCTCATACCGAACGACACCAGCCACCACACCGGTTGCTGCCCGGGGCCGGTGACCTGGCGTGCGGCAAGCAGCCGGTCCTTCCGGACCCCGATCAGATGCGCCTCGTCCTGCCGCTTCTGCCAGCGCACCTTGCCGGTGTCCAGGTCGTACGCGTACAGGGCGGGGTCCCTTTGATAGCCGATGACCAGCGTGTTCCCCTGGATGAACGGGCCTGCCGTGACCGGCTCGGCCAGGGTGCCGATCTGACTCAGGCGCTTGCCGATGGTCTGCACGGGCTTTCCGTCGGCGTCGTACGTCTGGAGCAGCCGGTGGCCCGCGCGGCTGATGTCGAGGATCAGCGGGTCGTCCGAGACGATGCCGTGCAGTTCGTCCCCGATCTTCCGGGCCTTGGTGCGCCACAGCGGCTTGGTGGCGGCGCCTTCGTAGAGCGCGAAGCTCGCCGGGGCGCCGTCCTCCGCGTGGATCCAGCCGGGTACCAGCTCCTTCGCCTGGCCCACCGGGTCTTCCTTGACGGCGAGATGACGTCCGGTGAGCGACACGTCGTGCGCACAGGCCTTGTCGCCCTTGAGGCGTGAGCCGAGCGGTTTGCCGTCGCTCACCCGGAACTGCTCGACGCCGTTGCAGTACACCGTGACGGTGACCGCGTCGTCGCCGATGCTGATCTTGTTGCCGCTGATGCCCTCGTTCGACCGGCCGATGGAGCGGGACCACTGCACGCGGCCGTCCGCGAGGTCGACGACTCCCGCGTAATTGCAGCCTTCCTTCTTCCCGTCGGTGAAGTACAGCGCGCCGAGCCCGGCCGCGTTCGCCTGCTCGGAGGCGCCGCAGACGGCGCTCATCCCCTTGGGGAGCCGCAGGGTCCAGCGCTTGTCGCCCGTCCTGGCGTCGTACCCCTCGGTCCGCTCCTTGTCGTGCAGCACGACGGTGTCCCGGCCGGTCCAGAGGACCCTGCTGCTGCCCACGGATCCTGGGACGGGCAGCTCCCAGAGCTTCTTCACCTTCGGCGGCTGCGCGGCCGCCCGCCGCTCCCCCTGCCCGTCCTTCCCGCCGTCGCCACCCGTGCAGGCGGCGCTCGCGAGCAGCGCGCACAACAGGCCGAGAATGACAGCCATACGAAAACGCAAATGACGAAGACGCGTACGTCGAGCCATGAGTGGTATCCCCCGATTCCCCTGAGCAGGCAGGCTAGGGGGGCGCGGAGCACCGCTGTCAAGGAATGACACCAAACCGCGTCTCAGCCCTCGAAGGCGTCCGCGCCGGTCTCCCACGCCCGTGCGAGTTCCGCATCGGCCGGAAACCGGTCGTTGAGCTGCAGGATCACCATCCCGTGCGCGAACGCCCAGGCTGCGCGGGCGGTGTCGGCATCACCGCCGCAGACGCGCAGGAGCGGGGCGGACGCGCGGGCTTCGAGGCCCTCGGGCAGGGACGCGCGCGGGAGCGGGCGGTCCGTGTTGAGGCGGTAGAGGTGGGGGTGGGCGAGGGCGTAGTCGCGGTAGGCCTGCAGGAGCGTGGCCAGGGAGCCGTCGGCCTTCTCCAGGGTGTCGGCGATCTCCTGGAAGCTGAGCACGATCAGCTCCAGCTCCAGGGCCGCCTTGTCGGGGAAGTGCTTGTAGAGCGAGGGCGCCTTGATGCCGAGGCGGTCGGCGAGGGCGCGCATGGTGAGCGCCGTGGGGCCGTGCTCCTCCAGAATCGCGCGCGCCTCGGTCACGATCTCGCGCTTGCGGGGGGTGAGCCGGTCGGTGGGGTTGCCCTCAGGCACGCTGGAACCCTTCCTTCGTCCGCAGTCCGTAGCCGAAGGCGCGATCGTACGAGATGTGGGCGAGCCAGCCGCACAGGCCCGCGAAGAGTGCGGGCGCGTCCACCGGCAGGAACGGGAACACGAGCATCAGGCCGAAGGGGACCAGCGCCCGGTGCGCCCAGTTGTAGTACGGGACGGCGCGGGGCGAGAGGCCGCCGCGGGGCATCTTCGCGGAGCCCTGGACGTCGATGAAGAGCGCGAAGTCCGGGGCGAGGAGGAAGGCGAAGGCGACGCCGGCCGCGAGCCAGCCGTGGTTGACACCCTCCACGATCGCGAACGCCGTCCAGAAGAGCGCTCCGGCGAGCCAGGCGGCGCGGCGGAGTTTGGTGCTCAGGGGGCGGGAAGGGGTGGAGGTGGGAGTGGGGGTCGAGATCGCGGTGCTCATGGCTGTTCCCTTCGGAGCGAGGACCGGATGGCTAACCTTGTTAGCCACAACAGTAAGGCTAACGACGTTAGCCGTCAAGGTTCCGGGATCCGCACCGCTTGACCTTGCCGCAGCGTCAGGGTTTCTACTGATCCCATGCGAATCGGCGAGATCGCCGCACTCGCCGGGGTCACCCCGCGCGCCGTGCGGCACTACCACCATCTGGGGCTGCTGCCCGAACCCGAGCGGCTGCCCAACGGCTACCGCGACTACGGCGTACGGCACGCCGTGGCCCTCGCGCGGATCCGGCGGCTGACCGAGCTGGGGCTCGGCCTCCCCGAGGTACGCGATGTGCTCGCCGACGACGAAGGGCGCGAGCTCACCGAGGTCCTGGAGGAACTGGACGAGGACCTCGCGCGGCAGGCAGCCCGGATCGAGGAGCGGCGGGCGCGGCTGCGGGTCCTGCTCGACCAGGCGCGGGCGGGGACGCTGCCCGCCGAGGGCCCGGTGTCACCGGGGCTCGCGGAGCTGCTCGGCGCCTTCGCGCCGACCGCTTCGCGCAGCGCCGCCAAGGACCGCGAGCATCTGACGCTGATCGACTCGATGGCACCGTCCGAGGAACGCGACCGGCTGCTCGCCGCGCTGCGCCCGCTCGCCGAGGACCCCGAACTGACCGCCCGGGTCCACACGTTGTACGAGCGGCTCGACGACCTGGAGCACTCGGCGGCGGACGATCCGCGGATCGGTCCGCTGGCCGAGGAGTTCGCCGCGGCCGTACCGGACCCGCTGCTCGCCCTGTTCGCGGGAGCGGGCGTGGGCGAGGCGAGCCGGGAGCACCCGTACGGACAGGCCATGCTCGACGATTTCGCGCCGGCGCAGGCCGCCGTGATCGAGCGGTTCATCGCGGCGCTGATGCTGCGAGGAGGGGGTACGCCATGAGGAACAGCAACTGGTGGCGGGTGCTCAAGCGGCTCACCGTCCATGAGTTCAAGGCCTTCCGCAGCCTCTGGCTGTGGCTCACGCGGCGGCGTCACGAGGTCGGGCCCGGGGCGCTCGGCGCCGGGTACACGCAGGCGCAGACCGCGCTGATCTTCGGGTTCCTGTTCGTGGCGGTCGTGGAGACCGTCGTCCTCGCGTTCCTGATCCCGTGGCCGACGGTGCACGCGATGGTGACCTTCATCGATGTGTACGGAGTGCTGCAGATCCTCGCGTTCCACGCGGCGTGCGTGACCCGCCCGCACGTGGCGGAGGCGGACGGTTCGCTGAGGCTGCGCTACGGGGCTCTGTTCGACCTGCGGATCCGGCCCGAGAACCTGCGTACCGTACGCGTGGAGCGCCGCTACCCCGGAGGCAAGCACTTCCAGCTGGACGACGACGGCCTCCTCGACGTGATCATCGGCGGGCAGACGACGGTGACGGTGGAGCTGGCCGAACCGGTCGCCTTCGTCCGCCCGTTGGGCAGGACCGGGCAGGCGCGGACGATCCGCTTCAACGCGGACGACCCGGCGGCGCTCGTGGCCGCGCTCAAGAAGGGCGCCGGGAACGGGAGCCGGAGCGGGGTCACGCAGGCGCGAACTGCACCTTCGCCTGCCCCGGATCCGCTTGCGTGAGGCGCACCCGCAGCCGCTCCCCCAGCGGCAGATCGGCCTCGCCGCCCTCGATCCGGGCGACCACGGCGGGCTCCTCCAGGTGCACGGTCCCGACGGCCGGCTGGTGCTCCTTCACATCGACCACGTACGCGTCGAAGATCTCGCCGACCCGGTCCTTGAGCAGCGCGGCCTCGACGATGTCGACGCACTCGCGCTCGACACCGTTGGCGCGCCGGCTGCCGTCGGCCATCTCCTGCGGCAGCGCGTCGAGGGCGGTGAGCACCCACTCGGGCGGCTCCTGCCCGGCGACCGCGGCGACGCAGATCTCGCCCGCGTAGCGGTCGACGAGGCGGCGCAGGGGTGCGGTGCAGTGCGTGTACTCGTCGGCGACGGCCGCGTGGATCCGGGGGTCGGGGAGCACTCCGCCGGTGAAGGCCGTGTAGCCCGCGCCGCGCAGCAGCGCCGTGCACTCCTGCAGGAACGCGGCGTGGTTGCTGTTGTGCGGGTCGAGGCCGCGGACGACGTCGGCGTACGAGACGTGGTGCGGCCAGTCGACCCCGAGGGCCTTCGCGCAGCGGCGCAGCCGGCCGACCGCGCCCTGCGGTGCGGCGGGCAGGGTGCGCAGGATGCCGGTGCCGTGCTCGACCATGAGGTCCGCGGCGACGGCGCCGGTGAGCAGGGAGATATGGGCGTTCCAGCCGTCGGCGGGCAGCGGGGCACGGTACTCCAGGTGGTAGCCGTCGGGCCGCTCGACGATCTCCTGCTCGGGGACGTTCAGCGAGATGCCGCCGCGGGCGATCTCCTGGCGGTCGCGCAGCAGCCCGATCTCCTCGAGCAGCGAGAGCGGCTCCTCGGCGGTGCCGCTGTCGATGGCCCGCTGCACCCCGTCGTAGTCGAGCTTGGCGCGGCTGCGGACGAGGGCGCGGTGGACGTCCGTCGCGACGGCGAGCCCGTCCGCGTCGAGGTCGATGGTCCACAGGAGGGCCGGGCAGTCCTGGTCGGGCAGCAGGCTCGCGGCGCCCTCGGAGAGGGACGCCGGGTGCAGCGGGACCTTCTCGTCGGGAAAGTAGAGCGTGGTCACGCGGGCGTGCGCCTCGCGGTCGAGCGCGCCGCCGGGCGTGACCCAGGCGGCGACGTCGGCGATGGCGTACCGCACACGGAAGCCGCCGCCGTCGCGCCGCTCCAGGAACATCGCCTGGTCCAGGTCACGGGACGTGGGCGGGTCGATCGTGAAGAACGGCACGTCGGTGGCGTCCCGGTGGCCGCTCAGATCCGGCGACTTGACGACCTCGGCGGCCTCCGCGAGCACGTCGGCCGGGAAGTCCGCCGGCACCTCCAGGCGCGTCCGCAGTTCGCGCAACGCGGCCCGCAGAGGGGCCTCCGCTGCGCCGGTCACATGCATCTGGCGGCGGGGCATGCACCGAGCGTAGGGCGGGGGCGGGCGGTGCGCGCGGCGGTCGTCGCCGTCGGGGCCCGCGCGCTGGGTACCCTGCAGCGGGGCCGCACCCCCGCCTCGTACCGCAAAAGGAGTTCGATCGTGCTCGTGCTGTTGCCGCCGTCCGAGGGTAAGGCCGACTCGGGCCGTGGCGCCCCGCTCAAGCCCGAGTCGCTCTCCCTGCCGGGCCTCGCCGAGGCGCGCGCGGCCGTGCTCGACGAGCTGGTCGAGCTGTGCGTGACCGACGAGGAGAAGGCACGCGAGGTGCTCGGCCTCAGCGAGGGGCTGCGCGGCGAGATCGCGAAGAACACGGAGCTGCGCGTGGCGGGCGCGCGCCCGGCCGGGGACATCTACACCGGCGTCCTCTACGACGCGCTGGGTCTGGCGACGCTGGACGCGGTGGCCAAGCGGCGCGCGACGAAGGCGCTGCTCGTGTTCTCGGGGCTGTGGGGCGCCGTCCGGATCAACGACCGCATCCCCTCCTACCGCTGCTCGATGGGCGTCAAGCTGCCCGGGCTCGGTGCGCTCGGCGCGTACTGGCGCGGGCCGATGGCCGAGGCGCTGCCCGAGGCGGCGGGCGACGGTCTGGTGCTCGACCTGCGCTCGTCGGCGTACGCGAACGCCTGGAAGCCCAAGGGCGAGCTCGCGGAGCGGACGGCGACCGTGCGGGTGCTGCACGCGCAGATGGTGAACGGTGTCGAGAAGCGCTCGGTCGTCAGCCATTTCAACAAGGCGACCAAGGGCCGTCTCGTACGGGACCTCCTGATGGCCGGCGCCAAGCCTGCCGGGCCGGGTGAGCTGGTGACGGTGCTGCGGGACCTCGGGTACGTGGTCGAGGCGGAGGCTCCGGGGCGGGCGGGGCGGGCCTGGGCGCTCGATGTGGTGGTGACGGAGATTCACTGAAGGGCCACCCTCCCCCGGGTGGTTGCACCCTGCGCAACGCGCTTTGCGCAGAGTGCGGCGGGGCGGCAGGATGAGCGCATGCCTTCCGACTCCGTGCTCGATCTCGCCCCCGTCGTCCCCGTCGTCGTCATCGAGGACCTCGCCGACGCCGTGCCGCTCGCCCAGGCCCTCGTCGCCGGCGGGCTGCCCGCGATCGAGGTCACGCTGCGGACGCCCGTCGCCCTCGACGCGATCCGCGCCATCGCCGAGGCGGTGCCGGACGCGGTGGTCGGCGCGGGCACGGTGATCTCGGCGCGGGGCGTCGAGGAGTCGGTGGCCGCCGGGGCGCGGTTCCTGGTCAGCCCGGGGTGGACGGATGCGCTGCTGGACGCGATGAAGGCGTCCGGGGTGCCGTTCCTGCCGGGGGTCTCGACGACGTCCGAGGTCGTGGCGCTGCTCGAACGCGGGGTGCGCGAGATGAAGTTCTTCCCGGCCGAGGCCGCCGGCGGCACCGCGTATCTGAAGTCCCTCGGCGCGCCGCTCCCCCAGGCCCGCTTCTGCCCGACGGGCGGCATCACCCCCGCCTCCGCACCGAGCTACCTCGCACTGGCCAACGTCGGCTGCGTGGGCGGCAGTTGGATGCTCCCGGCGGACGCCGTCGCCGCCAAGGACTGGGCGCGGGTGGAGAAGCTGGCGCGGGAGGCGGCCGCGCTGCGGTGAGCCGCCCGCGGTGCCGCCTTCGTACTACGGGCGCAGATGGGCCGTGTCGTTGAAGAGCCGCACGCTCGCGTTGCCGTCGCGGTAGTACGCGATGGCGGAGAGCGAGGCCGCCGAGAGCTCCATCCGGAACAGGGACTCGGGCGGGGCGCCCAGGGCGAGACGGACCAGCGTCTTGACCGGGGTGACATGGGTGACGAGCAGGACCGTACGGCCCGCGTACCGCTCGACGAGCCGGTCCCGCGCCTCGGCGACCCGCACGGCCACCTCGGCGAAGGACTCGCCGCCCGGGGGCGCGGTGTCGGGCGAGGCGAGCCAGGCGTCGAGCTCGGCCGGGAAGCGCTCCTTGGCCTCGCCGAAGGTGAGCCCCTCGAAAGCGCCGAAGTCCGTTTCGCGCAGGCCCTCGTCGATGTGGACGTCGAGACCGAGCCGGGCCGCGACGGCCGAGGCGGTCTGGCGGCAGCGGGTCAGCGGTGAGGAGACGACCGCCTCGATCGTGCCGCGCGCGGCGAGGGCCGCGGCGACGCGCTCGGCCTGCGCGAGCCCGATATCGGAGAGCGCGGGATCACTGCCGCCGCTCCCGGAGAACCGCTTCTGGGGCGTGAGCGCCGTCTCACCGTGCCGCAGGAGGACGAGGGTGGCGGGGGCGCCGAGATCGGGGGCGGACCAGCCGGGGGCCGCCGGTGCGCCGGACAGTCCCCTCCCGCCCGGGGGCCGAGCCCCTTTCAGGCTATCGGCCCCCACTGACAACGCCGACGCCACAGCCGCCCCCGGCTCACTCGCAACATTGCGCGCCGCCCGGGCATCCAGCTCCGCCGTCGAACCCGACGGATCCCACTGTTCCCCCCGCTTGCCCGCGTCCATCGCCTCGTTCGCCAGGCGGTCCGCGTGCTTGTTCTCCTCGCGGGGGATCCACTCGTACGTCACCGCATCGGGCGGGAACACCGAGCGGGCCTCGGCCGCGAGCGGCTTCATGTCCGGGTGCTTGATCTTCCAGCGGCCCGACATCTGCTCGACCACGAGCTTGGAGTCCATCCGGACCGCGACCGTGCCCGCCGGGTCCAGGGCGTGGGCCGCACGCAGGCCCGCGATCAGGCCGCGGTACTCGGCCACATTATTGGTCGCGACGCCGATGAACTCGGCGCGCTCCGCGAGCACTTCACCGCTGTCGCCGTCGATGACGACCGCGCCATAGCCCGCGGGCCCCGGGTTGCCCCGGGACCCGCCGTCCGCCTCGACCACAAAGCGCATCGCGAGGAGCCTTTACAGCCCGGACTCCGACGTACGGACGAGAATCCTGCGGCAGTTCTCGCAGCGCACGATCGCGTCGGGCGCCGCGGCCCGCACCTCGTTGAGCTCCGTGATGTTGAGCTCCAGACGGCAGCCCTCGCAGCGGCGCTGGAAGAGACGGGCCGCACCGACGCCGCCCTCCTTCTCGCGCAGCTTGTCGTAGAGCTTCAGGAGATCGGCCGGTACGGAACCGGCGACGACCTCGCGCTCCTTGGTGACCGTGGCCCTCTCGCCGTCGATCTGCTCGAACGCGGCGTCACGGCGGGCCGTGGCGTCGTCGACCTTGCCCTGCACCGAACCGACCCGCTCGGTCAGCTCGCCCACGCGCTCCTGCGCGGACTCGCGGCGCTCCATGACCTCGAGGACCACGTCCTCCAGGTCGCCCTGGCGCTTGGCGAGCGAGGCGATCTCGCGCTGCAGGTTCTCCAGGTCCTTCGGCGAGGTGACCGCGCCGGAGTCCAGGCGCTGCTGGTCGCGGACGGCGCGCTGGCGCACCTGGTCCACGTCCTGCTCGGCCTTGGTCTGCTCGCGGGCGCAGTCGCCCTCCTCGGTCGTCGCGGCGACGAGCAGGTCGCGCAGCTGCGCGTGGTCCTTGGTCAGCGACTCGATCTCGGCGTGCTCGGGCAGCGCCTTGCGCTTGTGCGCGAGCTGCGACAGGCGGACGTCGAGGGCCTGGACGTCGAGGAGTCGGATCTGGTCGGCGGGCGCGGCGTTCAGTTGGGGGCTCCTGCTGTCGTGGTGGTGGTGGCCGCGTGGGCGGTCCAGGGGTCGGTGACCGTCTTCGAGACGTGGACCCGAAGGCCCCAGCCGTGACGGTCCGAGATCTCGTCGAGCTGCGCCGCGGCCAGTTCGCACCAGGGCCACTCGGTGGCCCAGTGCGCGGCGTCGAGCAGCGCGAGCCCGGTCTGCTGCACGGCCTCGGAGGCCGGGTGGTGCCGCAGATCGGCGGTGAGGAAGGCGTCGACGCCCGCCTCGCGTACGTACGGGAAGAGGCTGTCGCCGGAGCCGCCACTGACGGCGGCCGTGGTGATGAGCGTCGCCGGGTCGCCGGCGGCGCGGATGCCCTGCGCGGTGGCGGGCAGGCGCTTGGCCGCGTACGCGGCGAACTCGCTCAGCGGCATGGGGTGCGGCAGTTCGCAGATCCGGCCGAGGCCCCGGCGCCCGGACGGGTCCGACGCATCGGGGACCAGCGGCCGCAGGACGCGCAGGTCGAGGGCGCCGGCAAGGGCGTCGGAGACGCCGGGGTCGGCGGTGTCCGCGTTGGTGTGGGCGACGTGCAGCGCGATGTCGTTCTTGATCAGGTCGTGGACGACGCGGCCCTTGAAGTGGGAGGCCGCGACGGTCGTCGTCCCGCGCAGGTAGAGCGGGTGGTGCGTGACGAGCAGGTCGGCGCCCAGTCCCACGGCCTCGTCGACGATCTCCTGCACGGGGTCGACGGCGAACAGGACCCGTCCCACCTCGGCGTCCGGATCCCCGCAGACCGTACCGACGGCGTCCCAGGACTCGGCGCGGTCCGGGGGCCAGAGGGCGTCGAGGGCGGAGAGGACTTCGGTGAGGCGGGGCACGGCAGCGATGCTACCTGGGGAGCGGCGGTGTCGGCCCCCTGCGGGGAGGACGCCGGCGGGATGGGCGGGGGCTCGGGGCGGAGCACCGTAGAACGGCGGGCGCTCCCCGAAGGGAACGCCCGCCGTCCGGACTCGCTCGGCGCGACCGTTGCTTGACGAGGAGCCGCTACTTGACGAGGTAGCCGCGCAGGTCGTCGAGCACCTCGTGCGCCGCCGTCACGCCGAGGCCCAGGTACCAGGTCTCGTCCGGGACGTCCTTGGCCTGGCCGTTCTTCACCGCGCCGAGCTTCTTCCAGAGCGGGTTGTCCTCGGCGGTGTCGCGCTTGGTCTTGTTGACGTCGCCGTAGACGCCCGTGAAGATCCAGTCCGCGTCGGCGTCGTCGATCTTCTCGGGGCTGATCTCCGTGGCGAGGTCGTTGATCTGCTGGTTCTTCGGGCGCGGGACGCCGACGTCCTCGAGGATCGTGCCGATGAACGAGGCCTTCGCGTAGAGGCGGATGCGGTCCGGCATGTAGCGGAGCATCGTGACGGTCGGCTTCTTGTCGCCGAGCTCCGCGCCGAGGTCCTTCGCCTCCTTCTCGTACGCCGCGATCTTCTCCTCGGCCTCGGCCCGCTTGTCGAGGGCGGTGGCGTTGAGGAGGTAGTTCTCCTTCCAGGTGAAGCCCGGGCGGATGGAGAACACGGTCGGGGCGATCTTCGAGAGCTGCGGGTAGAGCTTCTCCGCGCGCAGCTGCGAGCCGAGGATCAGGTCCGGCTTGAGGCCCGCGATGGCCTCCAGGTTGAGCGAGTTGATGGTGCCGACGTTCTTGGGGCTGCCGGCGGCCTTGCTCAGGTACTCGGGGATGCCGTCGTCGCCCTCGGTGGGGGCGTAGCCGACGGGCTTGATGCCGAGCGAGACGACGTTGTCGAGCTCGCCGACGTCGAGCACCACGACGCGCTTGGGCTGCGCCTTCAGCTCGGTCTTGCCGAGGGCGTGGGTGAGGGTGCGCGGGTACTCGCCGGGCTTGGCGTCCGTGCCCATCTTCGCGGTCTCCTCGGCGGCCTTCGCGAAGTCCTCGCCGCCGGTCGCGACCTTCTTGCTGCCCGAGCCGTTCTCCGACTTCTCCTTGCCGCCGTCCCCGCTGTCGGCGGAGCAGGCGCCCAGGGTCAGCGCGGCGGCTACGGCGAGGGCTGCGGCGGCGGTGCCGCGGCGGCGAAGGGACATCGGCGCTCCAGAAGGCAGGCGTGCGCAGGGGTCATACGCACACAGGTTTTGCTTAGGTAACCCTCACCTTACGCAACCGGTATACCGGGGTGCACACGACCCCCCTCGCCCTCAGGCGAATCAGGACATCGCCACCCTTTGGTGTGAAGCGCGCGGCGGCGCGTCCCACGCCAGCGCGTACGAAAACTAGCTTTCGCTGCGGAGGTGGAGGCTGGATGACGACGATGACGGCGCGTACCACGGAGGACCCCACGGAACGTGGCGGCGGTACGGCGGGTCACGGCGGCGCGCAGGACGCGCCGCGTCCGGGGTTCACGATCGCAGCCGACGGTTCCTATGCCGCGCGTCTCGCCCCGTACGGCGAGGTGTGGTGCCCCGAGCGCTGGAGTCTGGACGGCCCCGAGCCGTACGCGGTGCCGCTCCCGCTCGACCAGCCGGAGGAGCCCGGCACCGAAGTGCTGCCGCTGGCCGACGGGCGGGTGCTCGTGCGCCGCGCCGTGGACGGCCGCCATCTGTTCTCGCTGCTCTACCCGACCGGTCCGGGCACGGGGCAGCTGCAGCTCGGCGCCGTCGAGACGGCCGATCTGACGCTGCTGCCGCCGTCACCCAGCGGCAGTTGCGCCTACGCGCTCGCGCCCGGCGAGCGGTCGAGTTCCGTGTGGCTGGTGGCGGGGGGCGCGTTCGGGCCCGAGCTTGTCGCGCAGGTGCCGGGCCGCTGCTCGGGCGGGGTGTGGCTGGACCGTACGGGCCGGATGCTGGCGCTCGACCGCACGCTGGACGGGCGCACCAGGACGGTCGCCGTCGATCTGGAGCGCGGGGGTGAGGTCTCACCGCTGCTCCAGATCGGCGACGACTCCGACGACCGGCTGCTGCTCGCCGACCCCGGCAGCGGTGTCATCCTCGTCCGCTCCGACGCGCCCGGCCACGAGCGGCTCGGCTGGGGCCAGTTGGGCTCCACACTCCCGGTCCGCTTCCCGGAGGCGCTGTGCCTGGAGGACTGCGTGGTGACACCGCTGGCCCTGCAGCCCGGCCAGATGCTCGCCCCCGAGGCCTGCACGGTGGCGCTCCGGATCGAGGCGGCGGACGGAGCGCCGGGGACGGCGGACGGGGGTTCGTGGCTGGGCGTCTGGTCGCCGCGGCAGCGCCGCACGCAGCTGCTGCCCGCGCCGTACGGGTGGCTCGGCTGCGGCCTGTGGTCCCCGGATCAGGAGCTGCTGCTGCCGTACGTCACCGACGACACCCCGTGCGGCCTGGCCCGCGTCACCCCGCCGCCCCCGGACGAGCCCCGCGTCCTGGAGCCGCTCACGGCGCCGGCCGACGCGGCGGCCCTGGCCCCGGCGGCGCCACGGCCTGTTTCGCTGCAACAGGCGCAGCTCACCGGTCGGTTGGCGGCGCGCTGAGAGGGCCCCGCCCGGCGCCTGCCCGGCGCACGCGAGGGCCGACCGGAACGCAACCCGGTCGGCCCTCCACGTACGAACGATCCGTCTCAGCCGTGCTTGAGACCCAGCACTTCCGACGCCGCGAAGGTCTGACCCGCCGGACGGTCCGCGTACCACCCCGTGAGGCACTCGTCGAGCTCCTCGTACGTGAACGCCTCCTTCGCGGTGTCGAACTTCGCCGCCACCTTGGGCCGTTCGACGATCGCGACGATCCCGCCGTGCACCACGAGCAGCTGCCCGTTGACCTGCGCGGCGGCCGGTGAGGCGAGGTAGCCGACGAGCGGGGCCACGTGCTCGGGCGCCAGCTTGTCGAGCGCGCCGTCCGTCGGCTCCTGGAAGCCGGCGAAGACGTCCTCGGTCATCCGGGTCCTGGCACGCGGGCAGATGGCGTTCGCCGTGACGCCGTACTTGCCGAGCGCGAGCGCGGTCGACGTGGTCAGGCCGACGATGCCGCCCTTCGCGGCGGCGTAGTTGGGCTGGCCCGCCGAGCCCGCGAGGAAGGCCTCGGACGAGGTGTTGACGATCCGCCCGTAGACCGGGCCGCCGGCCGCCTTCGACCGTTCGCGCCAGTGCACGGACGCGAAGTGCGTGGTGTTGAAGTGGCCCTTGAGGTGGACGCGGATCACCGAGTCCCACTCGTCCTCGGACATCGAGAAGACCATGCGGTCGCGCAGGATGCCCGCGTTGTTGACGAGGATGTCCAGCTTGCCGAACTCGTCGACCGCCAACTGCACGAGCTGCCGCGCCTGCTCGTGGTCGGACACGTCACCGAGGTGCGCGACGGCCTGGCCGCCCGCCGCCCGTATCTCGGCCGCGACCTCCTCCGCGGGGGTCGCGGAGGCCTCGCCGGAGCCGTCCCGGCCCGGCTGCCCGTAGTCGTTGACCACGACGCTCGCGCCGAGCCGCGCCAGCTCCAGGGCCTCGGCCCGGCCGAGGCCGCGTCCGGCTCCGGTGACGATCGCGGACAGTCCGGCAAGTGGCTGTGACATCAAGGGTCCTCTCGGATGTGCCTGTGTACCTGGTGCCCGGTCTCAGATCTCGATGCAGGTGCGCAGCGCCACACCGGTGCGCATCTGCTCGATGGCCTCATTGATCTCGCTGAGCTGCACGCGGTGCGTGATCAGCCCTTCGAGGTCGATACGGCCCGCGCGCCACAGGGCGATGGCCCGCTCGTACGAGGCGATCACGTCACCGCCGCCGTACATGGACGGCAGGATCTTCTTCTCGTCGAAGAACAGCTCGAACATGTTGAACTGCAGGAAATCGTCGAGCGCGCCCGCGCCGACCACGATGAGGCTGCCGCCGCGGCGGGTGGTCTCGTACGCCTTGCGGGCGGTCGCGGACTTGCCGACGACCTCGAAGACGTAGTCGAAGCCCTCGCCGCCGGTGACGTTCTGCTTGGCGTCGTCGAGCTCGTCGGGCGAGATCGCCTTGGTGGCGCCGAACTTGAGGGCGGCCTCGCGCCGCGACTCCACCGGGTCCACGGCCACGATCTCGGCGGCGCCCTTGAGCTTGGCGCCCTGGATCGCGGAGATGCCGACGCCGCCGCAGCCGATGACGGCGACCGACGAACCGGCTTCCACATTGGCGGTGTTGAGGGCGGCGCCGAGGCCGGTGGTGACACCGCAGCCGATGAGCGCGGCCACATCGAAGGGCACGTCGTCGGGGATCGGCACGGCGCAGCCCGCGGCGACGACGGTCTCCTCGGCGAAGGTGCCGGTGCCCGCGAAGCCGAAGACATCGCCGCCGGCCCGCTTGTAGTTGGGCACGCCCGCGTTCATGAACCCGGCCAGACACAGCTGCGTCTGGCCTCGCTTGCACGACGGGCACTCCCCGCACGCGGGCAGCCAGCACACCAGGACGCGGTCGCCGGGCTTGACGTGGGTGACGCCCTCGCCGACCTCGAGGATCTCGCCGGCGCCCTCGTGCCCCGGGATGAACGGTCCGGGCTGGGGCAGCACACCGCTCATCGCGGACAGGTCCGAGTGGCACAGGCCGGTGGCCCGCATCCGGATCTTCACCTTGCCGGGGCCGAAGCCGGTGGTCTCGAAGTCGTCGAGCACTTCCAGCTTGTCCTGGCCGATCTCGTGCAGTACGGCTGCGCGCATGGTGCGGCTCCTTGTCGGATGCGGTGCGGGAAGAGGAGGTGGAACAGGGTTCAGGAGTGCTCGACCACGGTGTCGGCCAGCACGGGAGCGTCGTCGCGTTCGGCCGCTGTCACCGACACCTGCGCCTTGCCGTCCGCGAGCTGCCAGATGCGGATACGGAGGGTCTCGCCGGGGAAGACGACGCCGGCAAAGCGGGTGGTGTACGAGCGGACGCGGGTGACGTCCCCGTCGAGGAGGCTGTCGACGACGGCCTTCAGGGTCATCCCGTACGAGCACAGGCCGTGCAGGATCGGCTTGTCGAAGCCGGCCAGCTTGGCGAACTCGGGGTCGGCGTGCAGCGGGTTCCAGTCGCCGGACAGGCGGTAGAGCAGGGCCTGGTCCTCGCGGATGGTCTTCTCGACGGTCTTGTCGGGGGCGCGGTCGGGCAGGTCGAGGCGGTTGGAGGGGCCGCGTTCGCCGCCGAAGCCGCCCTCGCCGCGGACGAAGATCTGGGTGTCGCAGGTCCACAGCGGGCCCTCGTCGTCGGACACGTCGGAGCGCATCACGATCACGGCGGCCTTGCCCTTGTCGTACACGGCCGGGATCGTCGAGGTCTGGACCGCCTTGCCCTGGACGGGGATCGGGCGGTGCAGGGTGACGGTCTGGCCGCCGTGCAGGACGGCCGCGAGGTTGACGTCGATGCCGGGCGCCGAGAGTCCGCCCGCGGCGGCCATGCCGCCGCCGGCCACCGTGGCGAAGCTCGGCAGGACCTGCAGCTTGGATTCGAGGGTGTAGCGCAGCTCGTCGGGGTCGGTCGCCGGGACTCCCGCGCCGAGACCCAGGTGGTAGAGCTGGATGTCCTTGTGGTCCCAGGTCAGGTCGGTGCTGCGCGGCTCGGCGGAGACGGCCTTTGCGGCATCAATGGGCATGGGGACGCTGCTCCTTGGGTCGTTCATGTGCGTGAGCTGTGCGGATCACGCACGTGGAAGACCTCGGTGCGGCCGTCCGCACCGTCGGCCGCACCGAGGTCGCATCGGACCGGCCGCGAGGCGTTCCGACCGGGTCCGGAAGGGCCCGTTCTAGAACGCGTTCTAGCCGGTGATCCCCATGTATAACGCAGCCCCTGACAGTTGGGAAGGGTTCCGGCGGCAAGTTCTGACGCCACGTCAGATGACTGGCCGGGAACGCCGACCACGCGCGGGCCGCACTGTCATACCGCCACCCATGACATTTGTCCTACGGAGGTCCTGACAGGAGGTTCTACTGGGCCGACCCCCCTGCTCCGTACGGTCGTTCCATGACAACGACCCCGCAAGCCGTGGACCTGAACCAGGTGGTCAGGGCCTTCCCCGCCGTCCGTGCCGTGGACGGTGTCGACCTCGGCATCGCGCGCGGCGAGACCGTCGCGCTGCTCGGCCGCAACGGCGCAGGCAAGTCCACGACGATCTCGCTGCTGCTCGGCCTCGACGAGCCCGACGAGGGCTCGGTCAGGCTGTTCGGCATGAGCCCCGAGCGCGCCGTGCGCCAGGGCATGGTGGGCGCGATGCTGCAGGACGGCCGGCCCATCCCGCGGGTCACGGTGCGCGAGCTCGTCACCTTCGTGGGCCGCACCTACCCGGACCCGATGCCGGTCGCCGAGGCGCTCGCGCTCGCCGATCTGAACGAGGTCGCCGACCGCCGCGTCGACAAGCTCTCGGGCGGTCAGATCCAGCGGGTACGGTTCGCCCTCGCGCTCGCCGGCAACCCCGGCCTGATCGTGCTCGACGAGCCGACCGCCGCCCTGGACGTGGAGGCGCGCCGCTTGTTCTGGGAGGCGATGCGGGGCTACGCGCGGCGCGGCAACACGGTTCTCTTCTCGACGCATTACCTCCAGGAGGCCGACGCCAACGCGGACCGGATCGTGGTCATCGACCGCGGCCGGATCGTCGCGGACGGCTCGGCCGACGACCTCAAGCGGATGGCCGGCGGCACGCTCGTCTCGTTCGACCTGGCCGGGCAGGGCTCCGGCCGGCTGGGCGGCCTGCCGGGTGTCACGGCCGTGGAGATCCGCGGCGACCGCGCGAGCCTGCGCAGCGACGACTCGGACGCGACCGTGATCGCCCTGGCCGGGCAGGGGGCGATCCGGGGCCTCCGGGTCGAGCCGACCTCCCTGGAGACCGCGTTCCTCGACCTGACCACCGGCCGGGACGACAACCCCTCCCAGCCGACCGACGTGATGGAGTCCGTGTGATGCTGCTCGACTACCTGCGCCTCGAGATCCGCCGCACCCTGCGCGACACCGGCTTCGTCGTCCTCGGCATCGGCATGCCCGTCATGATGTACCTGCTCTTCACGAACCTCGGCATGGCCGGTGACGAGGCCGCCGCGTACAAGGTCTCGGCCATGGTCGGCATGGCGGCCTACGGTGCGCTCGGCGCCGCGCTCGCCACCGGCGGCGCCGTGGCCGAGGACCGCTCGGCCGGCTGGCTGCGCCAGTTGCGCGTCACGCCGCTCACCCCGCGCCAGGCCGTGACGGGCCGCGCGCTGAGCGGTTCGGTGACGGTCCTTCCCGCGATCACCGCCGTGCTGCTCGCGGGCGCCCTCGTCAATGGCGTGCGGATGGACGCCTGGCAGTGGATCGCGCTCGTCCTGCTCCTGTGGCTCGGAGCCCTGCCGTTCACCCTGCTCGGCCTCGGCAACGGCTACCGGCTCAGCACCCAGGTCACCGGTGTGGCGAACATGATCTGCAACATGGGTCTCGCGGTCATCGGCGGCCTGTGGTTCCCGGCCGACCTCTTCCCCGCCTGGCTGCGCGCCGTGTCCGACTACACGCCCGCGCACAGCTTCGCCGACCTCGGCTGGGCAACCACGGAGGGCACCGCCCCCGGTCTCACCACCGTCGCCGTACTGCTCGGCTGGCTGCTCCTGTTCGGTACGTATGCCGCCCGTTCCTATCGTCGTTCGGCCCGGACGGTGTGACGATGGCCCCCGTGACGACCTCGGAGAGCATCCGCCGCGCGCCCCGCAGGAGCAGGCAGCGGCGGCCCGGTCCGCGCAGCGCCTACGCGTTCCTGCCGTGGCTGCTCCTGGGTATGGGGGCACTGTCGAACGTCGTGCGGGGCGAGACGCCGAACCCGTGGGTGGGCGGCATCGGGCTCCTGGTCTTCAACTCCCTTTACGTCTCGGTGGTGTTGCAGGCCTTCGACCCCCGTGCGCGCGACACCTGGTGGACGTACGCGGCGCTCTCGGGGATGGCGGCGGTGACGTACGGACTGGCGATCGGGTACGGGGGTCCGTGGCTCGCGCTGTTCCCCCTCCTGTCCCTCGCGGTCGGCACGTCGCTGCGGGGGCGGCGGCTCGCCTGGACCGTCGGGGTGCTCACCTGCTCGGCGGCGCTCACCGGGGCGTGGCGGGACACGGACGCCTGGTCGGCGGTGACCAGCGGCTACGGCACGCTGCTCTCCGGTCTTGTCACGGCCGCGATCCTCGCGCTCTCGGAGAAGGTCCTCGAACTGCGCGAGACCCGCGAGGAGTTGGCGCGTACCGCCGTCGACCAGGAGCGGCTGCGCTTCTCGCGCGATCTGCACGATCTGCTCGGGCACACCATGTCGCTGATCGTGGTGAAGTCGGAGGCAGCGCGGCGGCTCGCGGCCGTGGACCTCGACAAGGCGCTGGCCCAGATCACCGACATCGAGACGGTGGGCCGGCAGGCGCTCACCGAGATCCGCGAGGCCGTCACGGGCTACCGCGAGTCGAGCCTGACCGCCGAACTCGACCGCGCCCGCGACACGTTGTCCTCCGCGGGCGTCGAGCCGGTGGTCCGCCAGTCGGGGCCGCCGCCCGCGCCGGTGACGGGCGCGCTGCTCGCCTGGGTGGTCCGCGAGGCGGTCACCAACGTCGTACGGCACTCGGGCGCCACCACCTGCCGGATCGACCTCGCGGGCACGGCGGACTCCACCCGCCTCACGGTCACCGACAACGGGCGGGGCGAGGGCGCCGGTTCGCCCGGCAGCGGGCTGCGGGGGTTGAAGGAGCGGCTGGCGCAGGCGGGCGGCAGCCTGGAGTCGGGGCCGGAGGAAAAGGGCGGCTTCCGCGTCGTGGTGACGCTGCCCGCCGACGCGGGCGCCGCGCAACAGTCGGTGGGATGACGGGGATCGCGGCCCTCACGGGCCTATGATGCGACCCCGGACCGCCACCTGCTTCGGAGTGGACGCATGACGGATGCGAGCACCGGCAAAGTCGTCGTGAACAGGGTGATGTCCCTGGACGGGTTCATCGCCGGACCCGGCGACGCGATGGACTGGGTCTTCGAGCACATGACGTCGGCGACGTTCCCCGAGGTCATGGCGGCCACCGGCGCCATGCTGATCGGCCGGCGCACGTACGAGGTCGGCAAGCGCATGGCCGCGGAGGGACCCGCGACGCCCGACTACGAGGGCGGGGCGCAGTTCGTCCTCACGCACCGGCCGCCCGACGAGCCGGACCCGAACGTCACCTTCCTCAGCTGCGGCGTCGAGGAGGCCGTGGCCACGGCGCGGGCCGCCGCGGGCGGGAAGAGCCTGGAGATCCTCGGCGGCGACCTGGCCGCCCAGTGCCTGCGGCACGGCCTCGTCGACGAGATCCTTGTGTACGTGCTGCCGGTGCTGCTCGGCGACGGCATCCGCTTCGCGCCGCCGGGCCTCGACCGCGTCGACCTGGAGCCGTACAGCACCGTCCACTCGGGCGGGGTCACGATGCTGCGGTTCCGCGTCCGCAAGTAGCGGCCGCGCCCAAGGGCTCTACGCCGCCTTCGCGGCCTGCTTCTCCGCGTTCGGTATCCACAGCAGCACGAGCACCACTCCCCCGAGCAGGATCAGCCCGCTCGTACGGAACGCGGCCGCGTAGCCGTCCGTCAGCGCCACCGGGTCCGATCCGCCGCCGGACTGCGCGGCGGCGATCGTCGACAGGATCGACAGACCCAGTGCCCCGCCCATCGTGCGCGAGGTGTTGATCAGACCCGACACCAGACCGGCCTCGGAGGGCGCGGCTCCCGAGGTGGCGAGGGACGCGAGCGGGGTCATGGCCAGGCCCGCGCCCAGCATCATCAGGATGCCGGGAAGCAGGATCGAGGTGACGTACGCGCCGTCGGGTGTCATCGTCGCCTGCTGGATTCCGTAGCCCGACGCGGCGGTCAGGATGCCGATGACGGTGACGTTCTTCGCCCCGATCCGCCGCATCAGGCCGGGCGCGATCTTCGAGCCGAGCATCACGGTCAACGACGAGGGGATCAGGGCCAGTCCGGCCTCGATGGCGGAGTAGCCGAGCACGTTCTGCGCGTACACCGTCATGAAGAACCACATCGCGAAGCTGGCCGCGCCGCACACCATCATCACGGCGTTGGCGGCGGCGACCGAGCGCAGCCGGAACAGTCCGAGCGGCATGAGCGGTGCCTTGGTGCGCGCCTCGACGAGCAGGAACGCGGCGATGAGGAGGAGTCCCGCGGCCAGCGGGACCAGGGTCGCGGGCGCCGTCCAGCCCTCGACCTCGGTCTGCACGATGCCGTACGCGAGGGTCGCCAGGCCCGCCGTGACCAGGACCGCGCCCGGCAGGTCGAGCCGCCGCCGCTCGCCGCCGCGGCTCTCGCTCAGCCAGAAGACGGCGGCGGCCAGGACGACCACGCCGATCGGCACGTTGATGAGCAGCACCCAGCGCCACGACAGGAGATCGGTGAGCACCCCGCCGACGAGTCCGCCCGCCGCGCCACCGCCGGCGCCGACGGCGGTCCAGGTGCCGATGGCCCGTACGCGCGCGGGCCCTTCGGGCACGGCCGAGGTGAGCAGCGTCAGGGTGGACGGCGCGAGCACCGCGGCACCGAGCCCCTGGACGGCGCGGGCGGCGAGGAGCTGCCAGCTCTCCTGCGCGAGGCCGCCGGCCAGCGAGGCGGCGGTGAACAGCGCGAGCCCCACGAGGAACATCCGCTTGCGCCCGAAGAGATCCCCGGCCCGTCCGCCGAGCAGCATGAACCCGGCGAAGGCGATCGAGTACGCGTTGACCACCCATTGCAGCCCCAGCGCGCTGAGCCCGAGATCGGACCGCATCGACGGGAGCGCGGTGTTCACCACGGACACGTCGAGCACGACGAGGAACTGTCCCGCACAGGCGGTGAGCACCACGGCCCAGGTGGGAATGGAGCGGGTCCTGGGCGGGCGGGAGGCGAGCGCGGTTTCGGTGGGTATCGGGGGCATGCGGGCCATGCTCTCAGGCGACGGACGGCGGGTGCATCGGGGTTTCGATGCACCCGCCATCGGTCTTGGGGACTAGGACTCGCGTGTGCGGCCGGGCGCCGCGTCGCCTACTTGCGCAGCAGTGTGACGACGGCCGCGCCCCCCAGTCCGATGTTGTGCGCAAGGCCGACGCGGGCCCCGTCCACCTGACGGGCGCCCGCCTCCCCGCGCAGCTGCCACGACAGCTCCGCGACCTGCGCGAGCCCGGTCGCGCCCAGCGGGTGGCCCTTGGAGATGAGGCCGCCCGACGGGTTCACGACCCACTTGCCGCCGTAGGTCGTCGCGCCGGACTCGACGAGCTTCCCGGACTCGCCCTCGCCGCACATGCCGAGCGCCTCGTACGTGAGGAGTTCGTTGACGGAGAAGCAGTCGTGGAGCTCGATGACGTCGACGTCGTCGATGCCGAGTCCGGCCTGCTCGAAGACCTGGCGTCCCGCCGCCGCCGACATCGGCTTGCCGACGACGTCGATGCACGAGCCGGACGCGAAGGACTCCTCGGTGTCGGTCGTCATCGTCTGCGCGACGATCTCGACGGCCTTGTCCTCCAGGCCGTGCCGTTCCACGAACCGCTCCGACACGACGACCGCGGCGGCCGACCCGTCCGAGGTGGGCGAGCACTGCAGCTTCGTCAGCGGCCGGTGGATGGACTTCGCGGCGAGGATCTCGTCGACGGTGTAGACGTCCTGGAACTGCGCGTACGGATTGTTCGCCGAGTGCCGGTGGTTCTTCGCGCCGACCGCCGCGAGCTGCGCCTCGGTCGTCCCGTACAGCTCCATGTGCTCGCGGGCCGCGTCGCCGAAGATCTGGGCGGTGGGCGGGGACATCTCGAAGCCGTGCTTGGCGGCCATGATCCCGTAGTGGCGCGCGACGGGCGAGGTCTTGAAGTCGCCGCCGTCGGCGCCGCCGCCGAGCGCGCCCTTCTTCATCTTCTCGAAGCCGAGCGCGAGCACACAGTCGTTGAGCCCGCCGGCCACGAACTGCCGGGCCATCATCAACGCGGTGGACGCGGTCGCGCAGTTGTTGTTGACGTTGTAGACGGGAACACCCGAGAGCCCTATTTCGTACGCGGCCCGCTGACCGGCCGTCGAAGCCTGGAAGCAGTAGCCGACCGGCACCTGCTCCACGAGATCGTACGAAATCCCCGCGTCCTCCAGGGCTTTCGTACCGGCCTCCTTCGCCATGTCCCAGTACTGCCAGTCCCGGCTCTCGGGCTTTTCGAACTTCGTCATTCCGACGCCGACGATGTACGTCTTCATGTCTCCGGTTGCCTTTCAGTCCCTGGGCAGGCCGAGAATGCGCTCGGCGACGACATTGAGCTGGACCTGGGTGGTGCCGCCCGCGATGGTGAGACAGCGGGACATGAGGAAGGAGTGCACGGCCCGCGCGCCCGGACCCTCGCGCAACGCGCCTGCGGGACCGAGGAGTTCCAGCGCGAGCTCGGCGACTTTCTGCTGGTGAGGGGTCTGGACGAGTTTACGGATGGAGGCTCCGGCGCCCGGTTCGAGCCCGGAGACCTGCTGCAGCGTGGTGCGCAGTCCGATGCACGCGAGCGCGTGCGCCTCGGCCGTGAGCGCGCCGATCCGGGCGCGGGTGGCGTTGTCGAGATCGGCGGCCCGCGCGATCAGCATTTCCAGGCCGGTGTCGAAGGTCATCTGGTCGGCCATGTGCACGCGTTCGTTCCCGAGCGTATTGCGCGCGACCTTCCAGCCCCCGTCGATCTCGCCGACGACCGCGTCGGCGGGCAGCATCACATCGTCGAAATACACCTCGTTGAACATGGCCTCGCCGCTGATCTCCCGCAGCGGCCGGACATCGATTCCCGGGGTGTTCTTCATGTCGATGACGAAATAGGTGAGGCCCTTGTGCTTGGGCGCGTCGGGGTTCGTCCGGGCGAGCAGAATCCCGTAGTCGGCGGTGTGCGCGGAACTCGTCCACACCTTCTGCCCGTTGACCTTCCAGCCGCCGCCCTCGACCCGCTCGGCCTTGGTCCTGAGCGAGGCGAGATCGGAGCCTGCGCCGGGCTCGCTGAAGAGCTGGCACCACATGAGCTCGCCGCGCAGAGTCGGCGCGAGGTAGCGGTCCTGCTGCTCCTGCGTCCCGTAGGCGATGAGCGAGGGCACCACCCAGGTGGCGATCCCCAGGTCGGAGACCTTCACGCCGGCGGCCCGCAGCTCCTGCTGCACGGCCAGCTGCTGCACGGGCCCGGCACCGAGCCCGTAGGGCTTCGGGAGGTACGGGGCGGTGTAGCCGGTGGGCGCGAGCTCACGTCGTACGACCTTGGGGTCGAGGCCGCACACGGGCTCGATCACCGCGCGCGCCTGCATCCTGAACTCCTCGGCCTCGGCGGGCAGTTCGAGCCGCAGTTCGCGCCGCGCCCCGCCCTCCGCGAGCCGTACGGCCCGCAGCCGGTGCGCGTCCCCGGCGCCCATCAGCTGGCGCGCGACGAGCGCGCGCCGCAGATACAGATGCGCGTCGTGTTCCCAGGTGAACCCGATACCGCCGAGCACCTGGATGCAGTCCTTGGCGCAGGCGTACGCGGCGTCCAGTGCGACGGAAGCGGCCAGGGCGCTCGCCAGCTCCCGTACTTCCGCGGCCTCTTCACCGGCCGCGCGCGCCGCGTCCCACACCAGCGCGCGGGCCTGCTCGACCCGCACCAGCATGTCGGCGCACAGATGCTTGATGCCCTGGAACTGTCCGATGGGCCGCCCGAACTGCTCGCGCACCTTGGCGTACTCGGCGGCGGTGCGCAGCGCCCATGCGGCGGTCCCGCACGCGTCGGCCGCGAACACGACGGCGGCGAGATCCCGTACGAGCCCGGAGTCGGCCTCGATCAGCCGCCCCCGCACCCCTTCGGCCCGCACCTCGGCGGTGGGCCGGGTCGGATCGGCGCTCTCCTGGATGCGTACGGCGAGATCCGCGGCCTCGACCACGAACCACCGCACCCCTTCGGCGCCCTGCGCGGGCAGCAGCACCACATCGGCCTCGCCGGCGCTGAGGACCGGCGGCGCCTCGCCGTCGAGCAGGTACCCCTCGTCGTCGCGGACGAAGGTCAGCGTCCCGGCCGCGAGCGCCACGGCCCCGATCCGCTCGCCCTCGGCCAGCGCGGCCGCGAGCTCCTGTTCACCCGCGCGCCGAAGCACCGCGGACGCCAGGGAGTTGGCGAGCAGCGGCCCGGGCAGCGCGCCTTGCGCGGCCTCCTCCACGACGACGGCGAGATCGACGAGGTCACCGCCCCCGCCGCCGTACTCCTCCGGCAGATGCACCCCGAGCAGTCCTTGTTCGGCGAGAGCGCTCCAGAAGTCCGGCCGCCCGCCGCCGGCGGGTGCGTCGAGCACCTTGCGCACTTCCTCCGGCGGCACGGCTCTGGCCACCCATCCGCGCACCGCATCGGCCAACTCGCGTTGCTCTTGCGTGATCCCGATCCCCATGGCGGGCAGAGTAGAACACGTTTCAATCTGACGGAAGGTCAGATGACAGTGGCTTTTGACGGACCGTCAGGACTTGAGGAAGCCGGAGATCCCGTCCGCGATCCCCTTCGCCGCCTTCTGCCGCCAGGAAGAGCTGGTCAGCAGGGCCGCATCCTGGGAATCACGCATGTTGCCGCACTCGACGAAGACCTTCGGGACCGTCGTGAGGTTGAGGCCGCCGAGGTCGCGGCGGACGTCGAGACCGGTGCCCTCGCCGATGTAGTTCGAGGGCTTCATGCCCGTCGCGCTGACGAAGCGGCCCGCGATCCGCACACCCAGATCGCGGGAGGGCGCGACGACCGCGCGGGTGTCCGCGCCGCCCGCGTGGACGGCCGCCGGGAGGATCACATGGAAGCCGCGGTTGCCGCTGCCGGAGCCGTCGGCGTGCACGGAGACCACGGCGTCCGCCTCGGCCTTGTTGCCGATCTCGGCGCGCTCGTCGACACAGGGACCGAAGGGGCGGTCGCGGTCCTGGGTCAGCTTGACGGTCGCGCCCTGGTCCTCCAGGAGGTCGCGGACGCGGTGCGAGACGTCGAGGGTGAACTCCGCCTCCGTATAGCCGGAGTTGGTGGACGTTCCCGTCGTGTCGCACTCCTTCTTGTTCGTACCGATGTCGACCTGGCGGGCGATGTCGCCCGGGTGCTTGAAGTTCGACGGGTTGTGGCCGGGATCGAGGACGACGACCTTGCCGTCCAGGGGCCCCTTCGACGGCGCCTTCTTCGACGGCTTCGCCGAGGACTTCGAGGGCTTCGGGTCGTCCGGGGTCTTCGAGGAGGCCGCACCGGACGGCTCGCCCTTCGAGCTCGCGCTCGGCAGCGGCAGCACCTTCGGCGGCTCGTCCTCGTCGGCGGTCCCGCCCATCGCCTGCCACAGCAGCCAGCCGGCCAGCGCGGCCGGCACCAGCGCGGCGACCGCGACGAGACCACCGCCCCGCCTCAAGGGACGGCGCGGGTACGGGCCTGGGTCATCCGGATTGTCGTACGACACGGGAGCGAGCCTAGCCGCACCGCTTCACCTGCCCGGATCCCTCCCGGATCCCTCCTGGAGACATGGCGCGACGTAATCGTTATGCGCCGTACCAACCGGTCGGTATTGACAGGGTGACGGGGTCAAAGGTGTGATGCCTGACACCACTCGCCCAGTTCACCGAACAGCAAGGCGCAGGAGGATTCGCAATGGGGCAGTCCGGGCTGCACGAGCTCGATGCCGTGGCACAGGCCGCGGCCGTACGAGACGGCGACATCAGTCCCGTGGAGCTGGTCGAGCACCACCTGGACCGCATTGCACGGTACGACGAGCGGCTTGGCGCGTTCCTCACCGTAACCGCGGAAAGCGCCCGTGACCAGGCCGCATCCGCCGCGCAGCGGCTCACGGAGGGTGAGCTCGACACGCTGCCGCCGCTCTTCGGCGTACCGACCGCGATCAAGGATCTGACAGCGACGGCGGACGCCCGCACCACCTTCGGGTCCAAGGCCTTCGAGGAGTTCACCCCGGAGGCCGACGCGCACGCCGTACGGCTGCTGCGCGCGGCGGGGACGATCAGCCTCGGCAAGACGAACACCCCCGAGTTCGGGCTCTCCGGATACACGGACAACGATCTGGCCGGTCCCGCGCGCAGCCCCTGGGACCCCACCCGTACCGCGGGCGGCTCCAGCGGGGGCGCGGCGGCCGCGGTCGCGGCGGGGCTCGTGCCGTTCGCGCACGGCAGCGACGGCGGCGGCAGCATCCGGATCCCCGCGGCGTGCTGCGGGATCTTCGGTCTGAAGCCGTCGCGGGGCCGGGTCAGCAACGGTCCGGCCGGCAGCGACGTGACCGGGTTCACCATCCAGGGCCCGCTGTCGTGGACCGTGCGGGACGCGGCCGCGATGCTGGACGCGCTCGCGGTGCCGCAGCCCGGCGATCCGTACTGGGCGCCGCCGCTCCCCCAGGGCGAGACGTTTCTGCAGTACGCGGGACGCGACCCGGGCCGGCTGCGGATCGGTGTCTACACGGACCCGGGGCTGCCGGAGCTCGAGGTCGACCCGGAGATCCGGGACGCGCACACGGCCGCCGCGGAGCTGCTCGCGTCGCTCGGCCACGAGGTCGTGGAGATCCCGAACCCCTTCGGGAACTCCCTCAAGGACTCGTTCCTCGGCATCTGGGCCACCCAGTCGCTGCTGCTCAAGACCGCCGGCGAGGACGCGCTGCGGCCGCTCAGCAAGTGGTGGCGGGAGATCGGACGCGGCCTGAGCGCCGAGCAGTTCCTCGACGCGATGAGCGGGGCGCAGCTGGCGTCGCGTCGCGCGGTCGAGGCGCAGAGCCCGTACGACGCGGTGCTCTCGCCCACGCTCGCGATCCAGCCGCCCGCCCCCGAGTGGTTCCAGGAGGGCGACGCGCTCCAGGAGGCGCAGCGCCAGACCGGACTCAGCTGCTACACGGCCGCGTTCAACGCGAGCGGCCAGCCCGCCGCGAGCCTGCCCCTCGGCCGCAGCGCCGAGGGCGTGCCGATCGGGGTGATGCTCGCCGGGCGTCCCGCCGGCGAGGCGCAGCTCATCGCGCTGTGCGCGCAGATCGAGGCCGCACGGCCCTGGGCGGGGGAACGGCCACCGCTCTTCGGCTGATCCTCCACTCTTCGGCTGATCCGCCGCTCTCCTGCTGATCCGCCGTCCGGGCCTCAACTCCCTTCCCTTCTCACGCCGTTCAGGCATCAGACCCCACACAGTTCATGCCCGCACCATCCGGCACGGCCCGAGTCGCGGCCTGTCGTTGTCGCGCCCTGCCCGGGCACGTACGCCCTTGGAGGCTGGAAAATGGCACGTTCGGTCAAGACCACCGGTGCGGTCCGTACGGCCGCGCTTGTCGCGGCGTTGGGTCTGGCCGCCACGGCCTGCACCACCAGTGACGACCCCGGCGCGGGCGGCGGCAAGGGCGGGGGCGGCGGTTCGGCCACCCTGCAGCTCACCGGCGACCCGACCACGCTGGACCCCGCCAAGGGCACGGCGGTGCAGGACCTGTACATGGACCGGATGCTGTACGACGTCCTGGTGCGCCGCGACGACGCCGGCGAGATCGTGGGCAACCTGGCCAAGAGCTGGGAGCAGACGTCGGCGAGCGAGGCGAACTTCACCCTCAACGAGGGCATCACCTGCACCGACGGTACGAAACTGACGGCCACGGACATCGCGGCCTCCCTCAAGCGGCTCGCCGACCCGAAGACGGGCGGCTACCCGGCGTTCGGCGCGGGCAACACCGCGACGATCACCGCCGACGACAAGGCGAACACGGTCAGCGTCAAGCTGGCGAAGCCGTACTCGGACCTCCTGTACGGGCTGAGCAGTCCGCAGGCCGGAATCGTCTGCCCGAAGGCCCTCAAGGACGAGGCGCTCCTGAAGAGCGCGGGCAAGGGCGCCGGCACCGGACGCTGGTACCTCGACAAGTCGGTCGCCGGATCCACGTACACGCTCGCGGGCCGCGAGGGCTACACCTGGGGCGCCAAGTACAAGAAGGCACCGCAGGGCGAGGCGCCCGGGTCGGTGGTCCTGAAGATCCTGCCGAACGAGTCCACGATGGCCAACGAGCTGCTGAGTGGTTCGCTGGACTACGCGGGCATCACGGGCCCGGACGCGGCCCGCCTCGCGAAGGCGCCGGACAAGGTGACGATGGTGCCCACGCCGCTGATCCGCATGATGGTGGTGTTCAACCAGGCAAAGGGCCACCCGGGCGCGGACAAGGAGTTCCGTGAGGCGGTGGGGGCCGCGGTGGACCGCAAGGGCTTCAACGACACCGTCACCAAGGGCACCGGCGAGATCATCTCCTCGCTCGCCGACAAGTCGGTGCCGTGCGCCGCCACCGAGGAGTCGTGGCTGGCGAAGCCGGACAAGGCCGCCGCGAAGGCGCTCAAGGGCGTGAAGGTGAAGGTCGTCGGCACCAACGCGGTGGCGGGCGGCGCAGGCAACGAATACGTGCAGGCGGTCCTGAAGGCCGCAGGCGCCGAGGTCGAGCTGCGCAACGTCGACAACACCACGTGGGCGACCGAGGTGCCGGGCGGCAAGGGCGACTGGGACATCACCGTCCTGCCGAACGTGAACACCACCAACCTGCTGACCCACCCGGCGAGCCTCCTCGTCGGCGAGGCACCGCCGGCCGGACGCAACTTCGGCCAGGTCGACAACAAGGAGTTCGCGGCGGGCTTCGGCGAGGCGATGGCGAACATCGACGAGGCCAAGAAGTGCGCGGCCTGGGAGAAGGCCCAGAAGGCACTCCTCACCAACCGCGACGTCCTGCCCCTGACGGCGATCAAGGCGTACTACACCACCGGCAAGAAGGTGGAGATCGCCTCCCCGGACGGCATCCTCGACGCCTCCACCGTGCGCCTGAAGAAGTGAACGTCCGCGGCCCGGCTGTCTGCGAGGCGGCCGGGCCGCGGCAGCACCCCGTACCCCGTGTCCCTACCGCGCAGATGGAGGACGGCCGGTGGCCGAAGCAGCAGTCGTAGCAGAGCCGGGCCCGCCGGCCCGTGAAACGGCCGGGCGGGCCCGCTCGCCCTGGTTCGCGTTCGCCGTGCGGCGGGCCGTCGGCCTGGCCGGCGTGCTGATCACCCTGGTCGTCGGCACGTTCCTCATGGTCAAGCTGATGCCGGGCGATCCGGCGCAGGCCAGGATCGGCGCGAACGGCACGGCGGAGCAACTGGCCGACGCGCGCCACGAGATGGGGCTCGACCAGCCGGTGTTCACGCAGTTCACGGACTACGTGGGCGGGCTGCTGCGCGGGGACCTGGGCGCCTCGTTCCAGACCGGGCAGCCGGTCGGGAAGATGATCGGCGACGGGATGCCGTTCACGGCCCAACTGGCCCTGATGGCCATGGTGGTGGTGCTGGTCCTGAGCGTGCCGCTCGGCATGGCCGTCGCGGTGGCCTGCCGCGGCGGACGGCGGCGCGGCCTCGACACCACGTTCACCTCGGTCACCGCGTTCGCGCAGGCCATTCCGGAGTACGTGCTCGGGACGCTGCTCGTGGCCCTGTTCGCCGTCAAGCTGGCGTGGCTGCCGCCGTCGGGTGCCGCCTCGCTGTCCGCGATGGTGCTGCCGGTGCTCGCGGTGAGCATCGGGCCGGTGTGCACGCTCGCGCGGATCGTACGGCGGGAGACCTCGGCCGTCCTGACCATGGACTACCTGCGCACGGCCCGCGGCCGCCGGCTGCGCGGTCTGCGCCTGTACGCGCGCCACGCCCTGCCCAATCTGCTGACCTCGACGCTGACGGTCGGCGGGCTCATCCTCGTCGGGCTGCTCGGCGGCACCGTGATCGTCGAGTCGGTGTTCGCCTGGCCCGGCGTGGGGCTCGCCTCGTTCAAGGCGATCATCGCCCGCGACTACCCCGTCATCCAGGGCATGGTCCTGGTGATCGGCCTGCTCGCCGCCCTGCTCAACCTCCTGGTGGACGTCGTCCTCGGGCTGCTCGACCCCCGGACGCTCAACGCGAAGGCAGGCAACGCCGTATGACCATCGCCGCCGTCGGACCCGCGGCGCCACGCCGCCGCCCGCGCCCGACCCCGGGGCTGATCGCGGGACTCGCCGTGATGGCCGGGCTGCTCGTGCTCGCCGTGATCGCCCCGTGGATCTGGGGCGACAAGGCCGAGGCGCTCGGCGGCACGCCGTATCTGCCCTCGTCCTCGGAGCACTGGTTCGGGACCGACCCGCAGGGCCGCGACGTCCTCGCCCGCACCCTGGTCGCGGCCCGCACCACGCTCCTGATGTGCTTCGGCGCCACAGCCATCGCGGCCGTCGGCGGCATCGGGCTCGGGGCGGCGATCTGGGTCGCCGGGCCGCGGGTGCGCGAGGTCGGGCAGCGGCTGATCGACGTGATGATCTCCTACCCGGCCGTCCTGCTCGCGATGATCGTCGCGGCGGTGCTCGGCCCGGGCGAGGTCACCTCCGTCGTCGCGATCGGCCTGGCGACCTGCCCGGCCTTCGCCCGCCTCACCACCAACCTCGCCGCGAACATCGCGGGCCGCGACTTCGTCTCCACCGCCCGGCTGCTCGGCGTCCCGCCGCTGCGGCTGCTTCGCCGGCACATCGTGCCGAACATCGCCGAACCCCTGCTCGTCCTGGTGTCGGTGGCCTTCACCGTGTCCCTGAAAGCCCTGTCGGGTCTGTCGTTCCTCGGCATCGGCGTGCAGGTCCCGTCGTACGACTGGGGCAAGCTGCTCGCCGACGGGCTGCAGGACATCTACAACAACCCCGCGCCCGTGGTCGGCCCGTCCATCGCGATCGTGCTCGCGGGGCTGGCGGGCGGGTTGATCGGCGACGGGCTCGCGGCCGCGCTCAATCCGTCGGAGCGGACCGGGTCCAAGGGCGGTGACCGCGCGAAGGTGAAGGCCGCACTGGCGGCCGCCTCCGAAACGGGGCTGCCCCGGGACGCGGTGGCCGTCGCCCAGGACCTCGTGGTGTCGCTGCCCGACGGGACCCGGCTCGTGGACGGCGTCTCGCTCTCCATCGCGCCCGGCGAGATCGTCGGCGTGGTCGGCGAGTCCGGCTCCGGAAAGTCGCTCACGGCGATGTCCCTGGCCAAGCTGCTGCCGGAACCCCTGACCGCCGACGCGGCCCAACTCCGGGTCGGCGACCTGGACTTGACCGGCAGCCCGGCCCGCTCCCGGCTGGCCACCGAGATCGGCATCGTCTACCAGGACCCCTCTTCCTCCTTCAACCCCGTACTCAAGCTGGGCGGACAGCTCACCGAGACACTGCGGGTGCACGGCGGCGTGGCGCGGTCCCAGGCGGCGCGGCGCGCGGTGGAGCAGCTGCGGCTCGCACAGGTCACGCACCCCGAGGCGCGGATGAAGCAGTACCCGCACGAACTCTCCGGCGGCCAGCGGCAGCGCGCGATGATCGCCTCGGCGATGCTCACCCAGCCCAAGCTCCTGATCGCGGACGAGCCCACGACCGCGCTCGACGTCACCGTGCAGGCGGAGGTCCTGCGGCTGCTCCTGGAGGCGAACGACCGGGACGGCACGGCGATCCTGCTGATCTCGCACGACATCGCGGTGGTCTCCTCGGTCTGCGACCGGGTGCTCGTCATGTACAGCGGACGCCTCGTCGAGGAGCTGACCGCCGAGCAGCTGCGCGCCAAGGACGCCCACCACCCGTACACCCGCGCCCTGTTGGCGGCGACGCCCGCCGTCGACGAGGACACCGAACCGGCCTCGATCCCCGGCCGCCCGCCCCAGCCCGCCGAACGCCCCACGGGCTGCGCGTTCGCCCCGCGCTGCGCGCTGGTGCGGCCCGTCTGCCGCGAGGAGCGGCCGGTGATGGTCGCGACGGCGGACGGGGCCTCGGCCGCCTGCCATGTGACGGCTCCGGCCGACGGGCAGGGCGTGTCGGTACGGAAGCAGCTCACCGGCCCCGTACTGCCTGAGCAATCACCGACCCGTGACCCCGAGGAGACGACCCGATGACCCAGACCTCGGTGACGCAGTCCTCGGTGCTCCGCCTCGACGGCGTCAACGTCTCGTTCGGCTTCGGCTCCCGTCGGAAACATGTGCTGCACGACGTCACCCTCGGCCTCGACGAGGGCCGCACGCTGGGCCTCGTCGGCGAGTCCGGTTCGGGCAAGTCGACGCTCGCGAAGGTGGTCGTCGGCCTGGTCAAGCCCGCCTCGGGCCGGATCCTGATCGACGGCGAGGACCTGGCCGGCGCGGGCCGCGAGCGGATCGCCCGGCTGCGGCGCCGCATCCAGCTGATCCCGCAGGACCCGTACGCGTCCCTCAACCCGCGGATGACCGTCGGCGACGCGCTCGCCGAGGCCATCGACCCGCTGCGCGGACGCGCGTCGGGCCACCGCGAGGCCATCGCGGAGCTGCTCGCGAAGGTGTCCCTCGACCCCGACGCCGCCGACCGCTACCCGCACGCCTTCTCCGGAGGCCAGCGCCAGCGCGTCGCCATCGCACGGGCGCTTGCGGTCGGCCCCGAGGTGATCGTGGCCGACGAGGTGACCTCCGCGCTCGACTGCTCCGTCCAGGCGGAGGTCCTCGGCGTCCTGCGCGACCTGCGGGCCTCGATGCGGCTGACCATGCTGTTCATCTCGCACGACCTCGCCGTCGTACGGCATGTGAGTGACGAGGTGGCGGTGATGTCCGGCGGCCGGATCGTGGAGCACGAGCAGCGCGACCGCATCTTCTCGGCCCCGCGGCACGACTACACGAAGCTGCTGCTCGCGAGCGTCCCGGACGGGAAGCCGCTGCGGGAGCGGGGCGGCGCGTCCGTATCCAAGTAACGGAAGGAGCCGGAGGCGCCGAGGGGGCTCAGAGTCCGGGGCCGGTCCGCCGCAGCACCCGCAGCGAATCGGTCGCGGACACCTCGGTGAACGCGCCGGACGCGAGCGCCCGCAGATAGATGCGGTACGGGGCCTGCCCGGTGAACTCGTCCACCGGGTCCGGGAACACGTCGTGGATCAGGAGGAGCCCGCCCTCGGCGAGGTGCGGCACCCAGCCCTCGTAGTCGGCGGTGGCGTGCTCGTCGGTGTGGCCGCCGTCGATGAACACGAAGCCGAGTGATCCTCCCCACACCCGCGCCACCTGAGGCGACTTCCCCACGAGCGCGATCACATGCTCTTCGAGGCCCGCCTTGTGAAGGGTGCGGCGGAAGGTCGGGAGCGTGTCCATCCGGCCGACCTCGGGATCGACGACCTCCGGGTCGTGGTACTCCCAGCCCGGCTGCTGCTCCTCGCTGCCGCGGTGGTGGTCGACGGTGAGCGCCGTGGTGCCGGTCTGCCGTGCGGCGTCGGCGAGCAGGACGGTGGAGCGACCGCAGTACGTGCCCACTTCGAGCAGCGGAAGTCCCAGGTCACCGGCCTCGACCGCGGCCGCGTACAGGGCGAGTCCCTCGCCGAGCGGCATAAAACCCTTTGCGGCCTCGAAAGCGGCCTGCACTTCGGGCTTCGGGATCGCGGACATCAGGGCCTCCGGTGCGGCGTTCGTACGGCATGCGTACGGCGAGGTGATAGGCAGGAGTTGTGCGGGTCATGTGCGTAATCGCCTGCGCATTCGCCGTACGCGTACGCCCGTTCCCCGAGTCGCCCATGCTGCCGTATCCAAACGGGAACCAATAGCGGCCTCCCGCATCTCCTTGCTCACAGCCGGGCAGACTGCCGGGGTCTTTATACCGAGCAGACACCCTGGCCGACCGGGCGATAGTGTCATCCGTACGATGGGGGGCCGCCGATGGGACCTTGCCCGCGCCGGACACCCGGTGCACCGGCGACTGTGACGCCCACCGACGACTCGACGACGAAGGACCTAAGGTGAATTTCCGCTCTCTGACCCGAGGCGACGGCGTGGTGATCGCGGCAGCGGTTTTGCTGTTCATCGCCTCTTTCCTGACCACGTTCGATGAAGAGGGTGACAACGCCCCCACGGCTTGGGACGACGGAACCCTCCTGATCAGCATGTACCTGCTCGGCATCATCGGTGCGGCGCTCATCGCCGTGGGCCGCGCCCAGCAGCCGGCCCGCAAGGTCGGGGGCCTCGAGCTCGGGCAGATCGGCGTCGCGTTCACGATCACCTCTGCACTGAGCGCGCTCTTCAAGATGTTCGACCTGCCGGGCTACCTCGACGCCGCGGAGGGCTTCCCCTCGGACCAGGTCGATGCCGGCACCGGCATGATCCTCGGCCTCATCGCCGCCCTCGCCCTCGCCGGCGCCGCCGTCGCCACCAACCTGGTCCCGGCCCTGCAGGCCCCCCTCTCCGGCGGCCCCAAGCCCCCGGCCCCGGCCTACGGCCAGCAGCCCCAGGGCGGCTACGGCTACCCGGGTGCCCAGCAGGGCCAGCCGCAGCAGCCGTACGGCGGTCAGCCGGGCCAGCCGCAGCAGGGCGGGTTCCCGCAGCAGGGTCCCGCGCCGACGCAGCCCGGTCCGCAGCAGGGCGGCGCGCCGCAGGCCGGCGGGGACTTCGCGCCGTTCTGGTTCGCGGTGCCGGTCCAGCGTCCGCTGTACGGCGAGGATGGCAACCCGACCCCGATCGCCGAACTCGCCCCGGGCACCTGGTACCTGGCGGTCGAGCAGCGCGGTCCCGGCATCGTCGCCCAGACGCAGGACGGCCGCCGCGGCGTCCTCCAGGACACGACGGGCATCCAGCGCGGCTGACCCCCGCACGCACGTCGACGGCCCTTCGCCTCTTGTGAGGCGGAGGGCCGTTGCCTTGTCCCGGTCCACCCCCTACAGTGCCCAGAACTGACGAGCCGTCAGCTAACGGGATGGGGGCACTGGGATGCGGCTAGGGATCACCCTCGGCTACTGGGGACGCGGCCCCAAGCCCGAACACGTCGCGCTGGCCCAGGAGGCCGAGCGGCTCGGCTACGACTCCGTGTGGACCGCGGAGGCCTGGGGCTCGGACGCGTTCACGCCGCTCACCTGGATCGCCTCGCACACCTCGACCATCAAGCTGGGCACGGCCGTGGCGCAGATGGCCGCCCGCACCCCGACGGCCACGGCGATGCACGCGCTGACCCTCGACCACCTCTCGGGCGGCCGGATGATGCTCGGGCTCGGGCTCTCGGGACCGCAGGTGGTGGAGGGCTGGTACGGCCGCCCGTTCCCGCGCAGCCCGCTGACGGCAACACGCGAGTACGTGGACGTGATCCGCCAAGTCCTGCGCAGGGAAGGCCCGGTGAGCCTCGACGGCCGCTTCCACTCGCACCCGTACGCGGGAGAGGACGGCACCGGACTCGGCAAACCCCTGAAGCCGATCACGCACCCCCTCCGCCCCGACCTCCCCCTTTTCCTCGGCGCGGAGGGCCCGAAGAACATCGCGCAGACCACCCGTATCGCGGACGGCTGGCTCCCCCTCTACTGGTCACCGACCCGCACCGACGTCTACGAGGCCTCCCTCACGGACCTCCCCGAGGGCTTCCGTATCGCCCCGATGGCGCGGGTCCAGGTCTGTGACGACGTCGCGGCGGGCCTGCTCCCGGTGAAGGCGATGCTCGGCTTCTACATCGGCGGCATGGGTCACGCGTCGAAGAACTTCCACGCGGACCTGATGGCCCGTATGGGATACGAGGCGGAGGCCCGCCGGATCCAGCAGCTCTTCGCGGAGGGCCGCAAGGAGGAGGCGATCCTGGCGGTCCCGGACACTTTCGCCGACGACATCTCGCTGGTGGGCCCCCGCGAACGCATCGCGGAACGCCTGGAGCTGTGGCGCAAGGGCCCGGTCACGGACTTGCTGCTGATGTCTCCGGACATGGAGACGCTGCGGGTGCTGTCGGAATTGGGCTAGCGGACGGCACTTTTCAGCCCCGCCGGCGTTTGAGGCGATCCGAACGAAGTTCGGATGAGGGGTCCGGGGCTAAGCCCCGGTTTCGGGAAGGGGCGGGGTGGGGGAGAAAAGCCCGCCGCAGGCGCCCCCGGCCCGCACCCGAGAACGAACCCTCAGCCCCCCAGCTGCGACAGAGACGGCACCTTGTCCACCACAGGAGCCCCCGCTTCCTTCCCCGCGTCCTTCACCGAGTTGATCACGTTGTCGAACACCCCGGCCACATCATCCGCCCCCTCCCCCTTCCGCAGCTTGGACGGCAGGTCCTTGAGCGACTCGATCCCGGCAACCAGCGGCGCGACGGCCTTCGAGAGCAGCGGGTCACCCTCGGCGTTCTTCGCCGCGGCCTTCAGCCGGTTGTACGCGAACGCCCCGGCCAGACCGGCCTTGACCAGCGTGAACTTCCGCCCGTCGGCGCCGCTCTTGAACTTCCCGTCGCGCGCCGGCTTGATGATCCACTGATACGCGGCCCCGGCGGCGAGTCCCGCATTGGCCACGAACCGCGTCTTCGCGAACTTCTGCTTCTCGGCGGTGCTGGTCCCGCTCGGCTCGGCCCCGGCGTCGTTGTCGCTGGAACCGCACGCCGTGGTGCCCGCGAGCAACGCCCCGCACAGGGCGAGGGCGACGAGCATGCGGGCGACGAGGGGACGGCGTACGGACGAGGCGGAGCTGAGCACAGTGGACCTCCCACGATGAGCGCGGGCCGCGCCGTGGAGGATCCGCGGCCCTTCCGGCAGCCTCACCCGGTTGCCGTGGTGCCGCCACTCGGGCGAGCCCATCCGTGCACCACCGGCCGTACTCCTGTACGACCCACTGGCCCGGCGCCGGGTTTGACCACCTCTGATCGGGTCACTCGTGGCCCATGGCCCGAAACGGCAAGACAGTGCAGGCGGCCCGTGCGGTCGCCCTCGTCGCGGACGTCCTGGCCGCGATCCTCGTCCTGTGGATCCTGATGGATCTCCTGGACGCGAACCGCGCCAACGACCTCGTCCAGTTCGTACGCGATGTCGCACGGTGGCTCGCAGGCTGGTCCCACGACCTGTTCACCTTCGACGACGCCTGGGCACGCGTCGTCGCCGGGTACGGCCTGGCCGCGGTGGTGTACCTGGCGGTCGGCCACTCCGTGGCGAACCGCCTCCGCCGCTAGCCCTCGGGACTAACCGCGGACCGGATCGCAGCAGTCCGGCTCGAGCCCGGTGGGCAGCCGGTGCTCGCCGAACACCGCGCACGTCGCCTCGTGGCCGCCGAGCGCCGCGACGGCGAGCAGCAGTGCGCCTGCGGTCCACGCGGTCAGTTCCTGCGGCCAGATCGCGCTGTCCTCGAAGACGTATCCCGTCCAGTACAGGCCCGACTCGGGGTCGCGCAGATGCTGGATGGACTTGAGGATCTCAAGGGACCGGTCGGACTCCCCCATCACCCAGAGCGCGAGGGCGAGTTCGGCGGATTCGCCGCCCGTGACCCACGGGTTGGGCGACACGCAGCGCACACCGAGCCCGGGCACGACGAAGCGGTCCCAGCCGTCCTCGATACGGGATTTGGCGTCCGCGCCCGTGACCGCTCCGGCCAGGACCGGGTAGTACCAGTCCATCGAGTAGCGGTCCTTGTCGAGGAACCGCTCGGGGTGGCTGCGTATCGCGTGGCCGAGCGCACCGGCCGCCAGCTCCCAGTCGGGCTGCGGCTCCTCGCGCTGCTCGGCGATGGCGAGGGCGCAGCGCAGGGCCTGGTGGATGGAGCAGGAGCCGGTCAGGAGCGCGTCGGTGACGGGCGTCCCGTCCTCCTCGCGCTTCCAGCCGATCTGCCCGCCGGGCTGCTGCAGCGCGAGCACCCACTCGACGGCGGCGCGGACGGCGGGCCACATCCGGTCGAGGAAGGTGTCGTCGCCTGTGGCGAGGTAGTGGTGCCAGACGCCGACGGCGATGTACGCGCAGAAGTTGGACTCGGCGCCGCGGTCGGTGACGGCCTCCGCGTCCCCGTCGGCGTACGCCGCGAACCAGGAGCCGTCCTCGCGCTGGTGCCGTACGAGCCAGTCGTACGCCCGCTCGGCGGCCTCGTGCTCGCCGGCGGTGTCGAGCGCCATCGCGGCCTCGGTGTGGTCCCACGGGTCGAGGTGGTGGCCGCGGAACCACGGGATGGCGCCGTCCTCGCGCTGGCACGCGAGGATGCCTCGGACGGTGTGCGCGGCCTGCTCCGCGGTGAGGACCCCGGGCAGTACGAGATGCTGCGTCCGGGGCGTCGTCACTTGGCGCCCGCCGGCTCGGCCACGGCGGCGCGGGGCAGGTGCGGCTTGGTCGCGTAGGCCACGAAGCTCTTGCCGATGACGGGGTTGAGGGCCCGCTCGGCGGCGCGCGTCAGGGTCGAGATGCCCTTCGTCTTCATGATGTCCCACACCAGGAGCTGGTGGTACGCGCGCACCGGCAGCGCCTTGTCGTTGTCGACGCCGAAGGCGCACTTGAGCCACCAGTACGGCGAGTGCAGCGCGTGCGCGTGGTGGGTGCCGTACGGCTTGAGTCCGGCCTCGCGCATCCGGCCGAGCAGTTCCTCGGCCTTGTAGATGCGGATGTGGCCGCCCTCGACCTCGTGGTACTCGTCGCTGAGCGCCCAGCAGACCTTCTCGGGCCCGTAGCGCGGCACGGTGACGGCGATCCGGCCGCCCGGCTTCAGGACGCGCACCATCTCGGCGAGCACGCCCTTGTCGTCGGGGATGTGCTCCATGACCTCGCTGATGATCACGACGTCGAAGGACTCGTCGGGGAACGGGAGTTGGAGCGCGTTCCCCTCCATGGCGGTGGCGGTGGCACCCTCGGGCGCCTCCCCGGCCTCCTTCATGGCGGCGAACCACTTGGCGACCTCGCGGATCTCGTCCCCGTTCTGGTCGAGCGCCACGACCTGCGCACCGCGCCGGTAGCACTCGAAGGCGTGCCGCCCGGCACCGCAGCCGAGATCGAGCACACGATCGCCTGCGGCGAGCGGGAAACGGGAGAAGTCGACGGTCAGCACTCAGGCCTGCCTTCGTGGTCGGGTGCGGCTGGAATCACGGGCGTCACGCTCGGGGAGAGGCGGATCATCGGGCTGTCCGCTGAGGTGCCGCGGCGATGGCCTCGCGGTAGCGGGCCACGGTGCCTTCCGCCGCCCGCGCCCAGGTGAAGTTGGCCAGGACCCGTGCGCGTCCGGCCGCGCCGAGGCGGGTCCGCAGCTGCGGGTCGCCGAGCAGCCGGGTGAGCCCCGCGGCGAGCGCCCCGGCGTCTGCGGTGGGCACGGCGAGACAGGTCTCGCCGTCGGTCCCCGCGACCTCCGGGATCGCCCCTCCGGTGGTGGCAAGCAGCGGGGTCCCCGTGGCCATGGCCTCGGCGGCGGGCAGCGAGAACCCCTCGTACAGCGAAGGAACGCAGGCGACCTGGGCCGACCGCACGAGGTCGACGAGTTCCTGGTCGGAGATGCCCTTGACGAACCGGACCGCGTCCTCGAGTCCGTAGCGCGTGATCGCCTTGGCGACGGGTCCGTGCTCGGGCCGCTTGCCGACGACGACGAGATGCGCCTCGGGCGTCTCGGTCCGCACCTTGGCGAGCGCCTCGACGAGGAAGACGAGGCCCTTGAGCGGCACGTCGGCGCTGGACGTGGTGACGATCCGTCCGGGCACCTCGGCCACCGACGGGTCGGGCGAGAAGAGATCGGTGTCGGCGCCGATGTGCACGACGTGGATCCGGTCCTGGCGCACCCCGAGGTGCTCGACGATCTCGTCGCGCGAGGTCCCGGAGACGGTCAGCACGGACGGCAGCCGCCGCGCGACCCGCTTCTGCATGCGCGTGAACCCGTACCAGCGGCGCTTGCCCGCGCGCTCGCGCCAGCCGTTCGCGGCGTCGATCTCCAGTTGACGGTCGACGGTGATCGGGTGGTGGATGGTCGTCACGAGCGGGGCGCCGAGCACCCCCGGGCCGCCCAACAGGCCGTATCCGAGCGTCTGGTTGTCGTGGATGACGTCGAAGTCCCCGCGGCGGTCGGCGAGATGGCGCCGGGCGCGCAGCGAGAAGGTGAGCGGCTCGGGGAAGCCGCCGGTGAACATGGTCCCGGCCTCGACGACGTCGATCCAGTCGCGGTACTCGTCGCGCTTCGGCGTACGGAAGGGGTCGGGCGAGCGGTAGAGGTCGAGGGAGGCCAGCTCGGTCAGGGAGACCCGGTCGTCGACCTCGTCAAGGACCGGGTAGGGCTGGGCGCCGATGACCTCGACGTCGTGTCCGAGGCGGGCGAGCTCGCGCGAGAGGTGGCGGACGTAGACGCCCTGGCCGCCGCAGAACGGGTTCCCCTTGTAGGTCAGCAGGGCGATCCGCAGCGGGCGTTCGCCGGTACCCTGGCGCACCTCCGCGAGGGGACGGTCACCGACCGTGTCTATGGGGCCCGCGGAACCCGCCTCCATGGCCTCAGCGGTCACTCACGGCCCCCTTCTGACTGCATTGCCCGCGAGATTACGCCGGGACGCTAACCTAGAACAAGTTTCAGACTTGATCGCTTGAAGAGCATCGAATTTACCGGCAGGTAAGTAGATCGGAAGGCCTGGATCAGGTGATTCGCGCCACGACGAACGCGGACCGGACGGCGGAACGGGACAGATGACAGCGGAAGCCATGGAATCCGGCGGCACCGGCGCGACCCCCGCCCTGACCGAACGTCAGGAAGCCCGCCGCCGCCGCATCCTGCACGCGAGCGCCCAGCTGGCGAGCCGGGGCGGTTTCGACGCCGTGCAGATGCGCGAGGTCGCCGAGTCCTCCCAGGTCGCTTTGGGCACGCTCTACCGCTACTTCCCGTCCAAGGTGCATCTGCTCGTCGCCACGATGCAGGACCAGCTGCAGCACATGCACGGCACGATCCGCAAGCGCCCGCCGGCCGGTGACACCCCCGCCGAGCGGGTCGCCGAGACCCTGATGCGGGCGTTCCGCGCGATGCAGCGCGAGCCGCACCTCGCGGACGCGATGGTCCGCGCCCTCACCTTCGCCGACCGCTCGGTCAGCCCCGAGGTGGACACGGTCTCGCGGCTGACGACGGCGATCATCCTGGACGCGATGGGCCTGGACGACCCGACCCCGCAGCAGCTCTCGGCGGTCCGCGTCATCGAGCACACCTGGCACTCGGCCCTCATCACCTGGCTCTCGGGCCGCGCCTCGATCGCCCAGGTCAAGATCGACATCGAGACGGTGTGCAAGCTGATCGAGCTGACGGTGCCGGAGTAGCCCGGAGGGCCCGGGGCGAATCCCCAGGCCCACGGCCTCAGTCCTCCGGCGGGTAGACAGCCTCCCCGCTCCCCAGCAGCGTCAGGGTGATCGCCTCGACGGGACACCCCTCCGCCGCCGCGAGCACATCCTCACTCGCGTCCACCTCGGACGCCTGCGGATGCGACTGACGCGCCGTGTCGAGCCGGAACCCCTCGGGCGCGCTCGTCACGCACATCCCCGACCCGATGCACACGCCCCGGTCGACCTCGACGTGCCAGCGGTCTCCCATCAGGCGCTCACCCCTCATACCCGGCGGGCAGGTGGATCATCTTGTGCTCGAAGTACTCGCCGTACCCCTCAGGCCCGAACTCGCGGCCCAGACCGGAGTTCTTGTAGCCGCCGAACGGGCCGAGCATGTCGAGGCTGAAGGTGTTGACGGAGTACGTGCCGGTTCGGACCTGGCGGGCCACGTCGATCCCGCGCTCCACGTCCGCCGTCCAGACGCTGCCGCTGAGCCCGTAGTCGGAGTCGTTGGCGATCCGGACGGCCTCGGCCTCGTCGCCGTACGGCATGAGGCAGATGACCGGGCCGAAGATCTCCTCGCGGGCGACCCGCATCGAGTTGTCGACACCGCCGAAGAGCGTGGGTTCGACATACCAGCCCTTGTCCTGTCCGGCCGGACGTCCGCCGCCGGTGAGGATCTTGGCGCCTTCCTCCTGGCCGATGCGGATGTAGTCGAGCGAGCGCTGCTGCTGGCGCTTGGCGACCAGCGGGCCGAGCTCGGTGGCCGGGTCGAGCGGGTCGCCGACCTTGAGGGCGCCGGCGGCCGCGGCGAAGGCCTCGGCGAACTCGTCGTAGCGGGAGGTGGGGACGAGGATGCGGGTCTGGGCGACACAGGCCTGACCGTTGATCATCCAGGCGAAGGGGACGATGCCCTTCACGGCCGCCTCCGCGTCCGCGTCCGGCAGGATCACGGCCGCGGACTTGCCGCCGAGCTCCAGCGTCACGCGCGTCAGGTTGCGGGCGCAGACCTCCATGACGCGCTTGCCCGCCGCCACGGATCCGGTGAAGGAGACCTTGTCCACGCCTTCGTGCCCGACCAGGTACTCGCTGACCTCGCGGTCGGCGGGGATGATCGAGAGGACGCCCTCGGGCAGCCCGGCCTCGGTGGCGATCTCCGCCAGGAGGTAGGCGTCGAGCGGTGTCTCGGGCGAGACCTTGAGGACCACCGAGCAGCCGGCGAGCAGCGCGGGCGCCAGCTTGGCGGCGGCGGTGAACTGGGGGACGTTCCAGGGGACGACCGCGGCGACGACACCGACCGGCTCGCGGCGCACGAGGATCCGGCCGAGGGCGCCCTGGCGGCTCTCCTCGTAGGTGAAGTTGCGGGCGGTGGTGAGCGCGGCGTCGTACACCATCATCGTGGCGAGCGCCTGCACCATCACGCTGGACGTGAACGGGGTGCCGTTCTGCGAGGAGATGACGCGGGCTATCTCCTCGTGCCGTACGAGGAAGGCGTCCTTGATCTTCGTGACGACCTCGATGCGCTCGTCGAGCGACATCCGCGGCCAGGGGCCTTCGTCGAAGGCCTTGCGCGCGGCCGCCACCGCGCGGTCGACATCCTCCTTGGCGGCATGCGGCACCCGGCCGATGACCTCCTCGGTGTGCGGGGAGACGACCTCGATGACGTCCTTGCCGACGGGATCCACCAACTCCCCGCCGATGAACAGCTTTCCGTGTTCCACGAGCTCTGCCATGGCCGACTGCCTCCTGCGGGGCGGTTCCTGACACCTTTTCAGACCGGTACTTCCCGAAACTGATACCAGTTCTAGTTCGAGGTTGCCAGACGTCGAACAGCCCCGCGGAAGTGGATGCTTGGGGCTACCACTGGAACTGGTTCTAGTTATAGTGGTCGGGGTCGGACCGGCCGCACCCGGCGACGAGGAGACGAGGCCCGTATGACGCAGGTGACCGAGCACGGCGGCGGCGTCTGGTCGCTCAAGGTGCCGATCCCGGACAACCCGCTCGGCCACACCCTCGTCCACCTCCTCGACACCGACAGCGGCCCCGTCCTCATCGACACGGGCTGGGACGACCCGGCGTCCTGGGACACGCTGGTCGACGGCCTCGCGGCGCTCGGCACCGGCATCAAGGACATCCACGGTGTCGTGATCACCCACCACCACCCCGACCACCACGGTCTGTCCGGCCAGGTGCGGGAGGCCTCGGGCGCCTGGATCGCGATGCACGCGGCCGACACCCAGGTCGTCCGGCGCACGCGGGCGCGGAAGCCGGGCGAGTGGCTCGACTACCTCACCGTGAAACTCGCCGCGGCCGGTGCGCCCGAGGAGCACCTCGCGCCGATGCGCGCGGCGCGGACGTCGGGACGTGTGACGACGATGCCCGGGCTCAACTCGGCCCTCCCCGACCGCGAGATCACCCCCGGCGAGCTCCTCGACCTGCCCGGCCGCAGGATGCGCGCGATCTGGACGCCCGGGCACACCCCCGGCCACGTATGCCTGCATCTGGAGGAGGAGCACCCCTCGCGGCTCGCGGGCCACGGCCGCCTGTTCTCCGGCGACCATCTGCTGCCGGAGATCTCTCCGCACATCGGCCTGTACGAGGACCCGGCCGAGGAGGCCGTCACCGATCCGCTCGGCGACTACCTCGACTCGCTGGAGCGGATCGGGCGGCTGGGGGTGGCGGAGGTACTGCCCGCGCACCAGTACGCGTTCACGGACTCGGCCGGTCGCGTACGGGAGCTGCTCGAACACCACGAGGAGCGCCTCGCGGACCTGCGCCGGCTGCTCGCCGAGCCCCTCACGCCGTGGCAGCTGGCCACCCGCATGGAGTGGAACCGGCCCTGGGCGCAGATCCCCTACGGCTCGCAGAACATCGCGGTCTCGGAGGCGGAGGCGCATCTGCGGCGGCTGGTGAAGCTGGGGCACGCGGAGGCTGTGGAGGGGTCGGATCCGGTGGCGTACGTTGCCGGCCCGTCCGGCGTCTGAGGACACCGGACGAGGTTCGGATGCCGCCGCAGGCGCAACCGGCCCCAAGCCTGACCGCAAACCCTCCTCACCTGACCGGCCGGTACAGTAGGCCCAATCACCACGCCCGTACGGAGGGAAGCCGGTGCGACTCCGGCGCTGACCCGCAACCGTATGCCGCCCTCGGTCGGAGGGCCGGCGAGCCGGAATGCTCCGTGAGCGGCGTGTGTGGCTCCAGTCGCCGAATCAGCCGGCGACCGGGACCGTCGAGGTATACGGATCCGGAGCCCGGTGCCTTCGCGGGCCCGTGCCCGGCCCAGCAGGAGAGGCACCCGTCCGATCATGACCGCCCGCCGCAGCGCCGCCGCGCTGGCCGCCACCGCCGTGCTCTGTATGGCCGCTGCCCCCGCCGCGACCGCCGACACCCCGGCACCCAAGAACCTGCCGTCGGGCCTGTACGGCAAGACGGACCCGAAGTACGACGGTGTCTTCCGCCAGGCGTACGCGCTGCTCGCCCAGGACACGGCGGGCGTGAAGCCGGCCGCCAAGGCCGTGGACTGGCTGACCGGGCAGGCCTGCGACAACGGCTCGTACGCGGCCTACCGCGAGGACCCCTCCGAGAAGTGCGACGCCAAGACGGTCGTCGACTCCAACTCGACCGCGTCCGCGATCCAGGCGCTCGCCGCGCTGGGCGGGCACGACGCGGACGTCAAGAAGTCCGTGGAGTGGCTGCGCTCGGTGCAGAACGAGGACGGCGGCTGGGGCTACAACCCCGGGATCCCCTCGGACGCGAACTCGACCGGCCTGGTCGTCGGCGCCCTGAAGGCGGCCGGTGAGAACCCGGCCGAGGTGAAGTCCCAGAAGGACAAGGCCGCCGGTGACGCGCTGGTCGCGCTGTCGATGCCGTGCGACGACAAGGGCAAGGGCGCGTTCGGGCTCGCGGACATGAAGTCCGGCAAGCTCGCGCCGAACGCCGACGCCACCGCCGCCGGTGTGCTCGGCGGTCTGGAGCAGGGCCTCGTCGTGCAGGCCGCCGCCAAGACCGAGCCCGCGAAGTGCGCGAAGGCCGGCGACGCGAAGCAGGCCGCCGCGAACGGTGCCGCCTACCTCGCCGACACCCTCGCCAAGGACGGCTTCCTCACCTCGTCGCTGCCCGGCTCCGAGGACCAGCCCGACTACGGCAACACCGCCGACGCGGTCGTGGCTCTCTCCGCCGCCGGTCTGACCGAGCAGGCGAAGAAGCCGCTCGCCGAGCTGGAGAAGAACGGCGCCGCCTGGGCCAAGACCTCCGGCTCCCCCGCCGCGTACTCGCAGCTGATCTTCGCCGCGCACGCGGCCGGCGCCGACCCCGAGGACTTCGGCGGCACGGACCTCGTCAGCGCCCTGAACAAGATGGGCCCGGCGCCGCAGAAGGCCGAGAGCGCCGACAGCTCCGAGGACAAGAAGAAGGACGACGACTCGTCCATGAGCGTCTGGTGGATCATCGGCGTCTTCTTCGTCGCCAGTGTCGGTGTCGGGTTCCTGTTCAGCGGACGCAAGAAGAACCAGCTGTGAGGACTCTCCTCCGCTCGGCGACCGCCCTCCTCGTGGGGGCGGTTCTCGCCGTGCTGCTCGCGGCGCCCGCTCAGGCGGACTCGTACCGCTACTGGTCGTTCTGGTTCAAGGACGACAAGGGCGCGTGGGCGTACGCCACGCAGGGTCCCGCGACCGCCCGGCCCTCGGACGGTGACGTGGAGGGCTTCCGCTTCGCCGTCAGCAAGGATTCGGCGGATGCGGCGAAGCCGCGCGAGGACGCGGAGTTCGACGCGATCTGCGCCGGGACGAAGGCCGAGGAAGGCCAGAAGCGCATCGCCCTCGTCGTCGACTTCGGCACGGCCGCGGACGCCCCGTCGGGCGAGACGCCGCCGAAGCCGCGGACGGTCTGTGCGCGGATCGCCGAGGACGGCACGTCGGCGGACGCGCTCGCGGCGGTCGCCAAGCCGCTGCGCTACGACAGCAACGCGCTGCTGTGCGCCATCTCCGGGTATCCGAAGAGCGGCTGCGGCGAGCAGGTGTCGGACACGGGCGCGGGCAAGGACGCCGGGAACGCGGCTGAGAAGCCGGCCGCGTCCGAGGACGACGGCGGCCCGTCGGTCGGGCTGCTCGCCGGTGTGGCCGCGGTGCTTCTGCTCGGCGTGGCAGCGATCTGGCAGGCCCGCCGCCGCAGGGGCTGAGCATGACTTCGCACCCCGGCGTCGTACGGCGGCGGCTGACCGCGCCGGTCGCCACGCGTGCCAACGCGCTGCATCCGGGCGCCTGGTGGATCTGGGCGCTCGGCCTCGGCACGGCCGCCTCGCGCACCACGAACCCGCTGCTGCTCGGCCTCCTGGTCGCGGTCGCGGGCTATGTGGTGGCGGCGCGGCGCACGGACGCGCCCTGGGCCCGTTCGTACGGCGCCTTCGTGAAGCTGGGGCTGCTCGTCCTGGCCATCCGGCTGGTGTTCGCGGTGGTGCTCGGCTCGCCGATCCCCGGTTCGCAGGTCCTGTTCCGGCTGCCCGAGGTGCCGCTGCCCGACTGGGCGCAGGGCGTCCGGCTCGGCGGCAAGGTGACCGCGGAGGGGCTGCTCTTCGCGCTGTACGACGGTCTGAAGCTGGCCACGCTCCTGATCTGCGTCGGCGCGGCGAACGCGCTCGCCAACCCGGCCCGCCTCCTCAAGTCGCTGCCCGGTGCGCTGTACGAAGCCGGGGTCGCGGTGGTCGTCGCGATGACGTTCGCGCCGCAGTTCCTGGCGGACCTGGCGCGGCTGCGGCGGGCGCGACGGCTGCGCGGCCGTCCCGACCGGGGGATCCGCGGGCTCGCGCAGGTCGGACTCCCCGTCCTCGAAGGCGCGCTGGAGCGCTCGGTGGCGCTCGCCGCCGCGATGGACGCGCGGGGGTACGGCCGCTCGGCCGACGTGCCCGTTCCCGTACGGCGGCTGACCGCGGTGTGCACGCTCGGCGGACTGCTCGGGGTGTGCGCCGGGACGTACGGACTGCTCGCCGCGCAAGGCGCGGGCTTCGGTCTTCCCGTGCTGCTCGGCGGGCTCGCGCTGGCCCTGACGGGGCTGTGGCTCGGCGGGAAGCGGTCGCTGCGCACCCGCTACCGGCCGGACCGGTGGGATCTGCGGGCCTGGCTCGTGTCGGGGTCGGGGGTCGCGGTGGCGGCGCTGATGATCTCCGCGGCGGCCGCGGATCCGGCCGCGCTGCACCCCGGTGTCGTACCGCCGACCGCTCCCGAGCTGCCGCTGTGGCCGGCGGCGTCCGTGCTGATCGGGCTGCTGCCCGCATTCGTGGCGCCGGTGCCCGCTACCGCGCCCGCGCCCGCCGTCACCCGGGGAACCCCGGCGGCCCCGGCGGCCCCGGAAGCCGCGAAGTCCCTGGAAGCCTCGCCTCGGAAGGAAGCCTCATGATCCGTTTCGAGGATGTCTCGGTGACGTACGACGGGGCCCCGGAGCCCACCGTCGCGGGAGTGGAACTCACCGTTCCCGAGGGCGAGTTGGTGCTGCTCGTCGGTCCGTCCGGCGTCGGCAAGTCGACGCTGCTCGGCACGGTCAGCGGGCTCGTCCCGCATTTCACGGGCGGCACGCTGCGGGGCCGGGTGACGGTCGCGGGGCGTGACACCCGCACGCACAAGCCGCGTGAACTCGCCGACGTCGTCGGCACCGTGGGCCAGGACCCGCTCTCGCACTTCGTCACGGACACCGTGGAGGACGAGCTCGCGTACGGCATGGAGTCGCTGGGCCTCGCGCCCGATGTGATGCGCCGCCGCGTCGAGGAGACCCTCGATCTGCTCGGCCTCGCGGACCTGCGCGACCGGCCGATCGCCACGCTGTCGGGCGGTCAGCAGCAGCGGGTCGCGATCGGTTCCGTGCTGACCCCGCACCCGCGGGTGCTGGTTCTCGACGAGCCGACGTCGGCGCTCGACCCGGCCGCCGCGGAGGAGGTCCTCGCGGTGCTGCAGCGGCTGGTGCACGACCTCGGGACGACGGTCCTGATGGCGGAGCACCGCCTGGAGCGCGTCGTGCAGTACGCGGACCAGGTGGTGCTGCTGCCGGGTGCAGGTGCGGCTCCGGTGACGGGTACGCCGGCGGACATCATGGCGGTCTCGCCCGTGTTCCCCCCGGTCGTCGGCCTGGGCCGGCTGGCGGGCTGGTCCCCGCTGCCGCTGACGGTGCGGGACGCGCGCCGGGCTGCCGGGGAGCTGCGGGAGCGGCTGGGTGGGGTGGCGGTGCCTCCGGTTGAGGGGGCGGCGGGGGCTGGGGCCGGGACTGGGGCCGGGACTGGGACCAGTGCTGGGACCGGTACTGGGACCAGTGCTGGGGCGGCTTCGGGAGCTGGTTCGAGGACTGGTTCGGGAGCCGCGACGGGTTCCGCTTCCGTGGCGGGTGAGTCGTCCGGGCCGGGATTGTCAGTGGGCGTCGATAGGCTCGAAGGGGCTCGGCCCCCGGGCGGGAGGGGACTGTCCGGCGCACGGGGCGAGAACACCCCACGCCGCCGCTTCACCTTCCGCCGCGCCAAGACCACGCCCGGCGAGCCCCCTCCCACCGCGCCCGCGCCCGCGCCGGACTCCCCTCCGTCCGACGCCACATCCACCCCCACATCCACCCCCACCGCCACCGCCACCTCCCTCGCCGTCCACCGAGGCCGTATCGAGGCCCTCCGGCACGTCGGGCTGACCGTCTCCCCCGGCGAGACCATCGCGCTCATGGGGCGCAACGGCGCCGGGAAGTCCACGCTTCTCTCCGCCTTCGTCGGGCTCCTGGAGCCGAGTTCCGGGAGTGTGCGCGTCGGCGGTGCCGTCCCGCACAAAACCGCGCCGCGTGAGCTGATCCGGCGCGTGGGTCTCGTACCGCAGGAGCCGCGGGATCTGCTGTACGCCGACACCGTGACCGGCGAGTGCGCGGCGGCCGACGCGGACGCGGGCGCGGCGCCCGGGACCTGCCGTGCGCTGGTCGAGGAGCTGCTTCCGGGCATCGCGGACGGGACACATCCGCGCGATCTCTCGGAGGGGCAGCGGCTCGCCCTCGCGCTCGCGGTCGTCCTGACGGCCCGCCCACCGCTGCTGCTGCTCGACGAGCCCACGCGCGGCCTCGACTACGCGGCGAAGGCCCGGCTCGTCACCGTACTGAGGGGACTCGCGGCCGACGGGCACGCGATCGTCCTCGCCACGCACGACGTGGAACTCGCCGCCGAGCTGGCGCACCGCGTGGTGATCCTCGCCGAGGGCGAGGTGGTCGCGGACGGCCCGACCGAGGAGGTCGTGGTCTCGTCGCCGGCGTTCGCCCCGCAGGTCGGCAAGATCCTCGCGCCGCTGCCGTGGCTCACGGTGGGGCAGGTGCGCACCGCGCTCGTGGAGCGCCCGTGACCGCGCAGGTGCGGGCGGTGCGCCTGGGCCCGAAGTCGGTCGCCGCGCTGGTCCTGGTCGGGGTGACCGGGGTGCTGGCGTTCGGCTGGCCGCTGCTTGCGGACCCGCAGTCGGGGGTGGCGCACGCGAAGGACGCGCCGTGGCTGTTCGCGGCGCTGCTGCCGCTGCTGCTCGGGGTGGTGCTCGCGACGATCTCGGAGAGCGGGCTCGGCGCGAAGGCCATCGCGATGATCGGGGTGCTCGCCGCGGTGGGCGCGGCGCTGCGGCCGCTGGGCGCGGGGACGGCCGGTCTGGAGCCGACGTTCTTCCTGATGGTGGTGGCGGGGCGGGTGCTCGGGCCGGGGTTCGGTTACGTGCTCGGCTCGGTGACGCTCTTCGCGTCCGCGCTCCTGACGGGCGGGGTGGGTCCGTGGATGCCGTTCCAGATGCTGAGCATGGGCTGGGTCGCGATGGGTGCGGGCCTGCTGCCGGGCGCGGACCGGCTGCGCGGGCGGGCCGAGATGGTGATGCTCGCGGTGTACGGGGCGGTGGCGGCGTTCGCGTACGGCTTCGTGATGAATCTGTACGGCTGGGCAGCGATCGTCGGCGGCCTCGGCTCTGGGATCTCGTTCGTGCCGGGCGACCCGCTGCACGAGAACCTGGCCCGCTTTCTCGCGTATTGCCTGGCGACCTCGATGGGCTGGGACCTGGGCCGCGCGGTGATCACGGTGGTGCTGACGCTCACGGTGGGACCGACCGTGCTCAAGGCGCTACGGCGAGCCACCCGCAAGGCCGCTTTCGAGGCGCCGGTCACATTCGATAGCGGGGCCGAGGGTGCTTCCGGGCCTTCGAAGCCGTAACAAAACCGTCGGAATCGCCTGCAAATCGGTAGACGAATTGTCACTCTGTGTGAAATCGGGGCCGCTTGCGCGTGAGCCCGCGCACAGGACCTAGGTCACATACGAGCCGGGATAGTAGACCTCAGGGCACCTCCCCTAGGGGTCCTCAAACCAGGTCTGACCTGCGAGTTCAAGGGGTCCGGGGGAAGTGGGGTCATAACACCCCATATGCGAGGAGAACTAGTAAGACGGGTCATTGCGGCGGCGTAACAGCCCTGGTTCTCTGGAGGAGTCGCAGGGCACGGCGGCCCCCACGGGCCCCGCCCCGGCAAACCCCCTCCGCACGTCTTGCGGTACCGGCTTGCCTGCGACTGCCCTGTTCCCGACCGGAAGGTCCAGCGTGTCCATCTCCAGCATCCGCCGCATCGCCTCCCCGAAGAAGGCCGTCACCACCGCCCTCGTGGCCGCGTCGGCCGCCGGCATGGTCTTCGCCGCGGCCCCCGCTCAGGCCGCCACGGTGCAGGCCGCCCCGTCCGTGGCGCCGGCCGCCGCGGGTTCGGCGCAGGCGATTGCTCAGAAGATGATCCCGGACCCGGCGCAGTACAAGGCGTTCAGCGCGATCGTCTCGGCCGAGAGCGGCTGGAACCACACCGCGACGAACTCCTCGTCCGGCGCGTACGGCCTGGTGCAGGCGCTTCCGGGCTCGAAGATGGCCTCGGCCGGCGCGGACTGGAAGACGAACCCGGCCACCCAGATCAAGTGGGGTCTGGACTACATGAACGACCGCTACGGCTCCCCGGTCGCCGCCTGGAACTTCTGGCAGCAGAACCACTGGTACTGAGCCGGCCCCTGAGCCATTCACCGAAGCGGCCGCCCCTCGCACAGAGGGGCGGCCGCTTTTTGCGTTCCGGGGCTCAGGCGAGCGCCGCTCTTGCGTTCCGGGCTCAGGCGAGCGCCGCGCTCCGGCCGGTCACCGCGCGAGCCGGTCGAACCAGCGCACCGACTGCGGTCCGCCCTTCTTGAACGAGCCGAAGTGGTCGACCGCCCCCTGGTCGAGCACGGGCGCCTTCACGCCCTGCGCGGCGAGGTCCGCGGCACAGCTGGTGGCGTTACCGATCGGGACGTCGGTGTCGCCGGCGGAGGCGTACAGCCGCACGGGCGCCTTCGGCTTCCAGTCGCAGCTGCCGTCCTGGGCCTTGATGGCGGTGAGCAGGGCGCCGTCGGGGTGCTGCATGCGCTCGTAGAAGGCGGGGGTGAGGAGTTCCTTCACCGTCTTCGGGAGCTGGGTGACGATGTCCTCCTCGTGGTGCTCGCCGTCGAAGAGTGCCTCGATGCGCTGGTCGTACGGGGCGCGGAAGGCCTCGGAGGGGTCGGCGTAGAGCGGGTGCAGCCGGTTCTGGGCGACGAGGAAGTACGAGACGTAGAAGATGCCGCTGGTGTCGTTGACGCGGCCGTCGAAGAGGGCAGGCACTTCCTCGCCCGCGAGGTCGTAGGGTCCGGCGACGGGAGCGAGCGCGCGGAGGCGGAAGCCGCGGCTGTGGCCGGTGCTCAGTTCGCGGCCGAGCGCCATGGCCACCTGGCCGCCCTGTGAGAACCCTGTCGCGTACACGTCGCCGGTCAGCGGCCGGTGCAGCTGCCGGGCGGCGGTGCGGGCGGCGCTGAGCATGTCGAGGGAGGCGCTGACGGAGGAGCGGGTGTCCATGTAGGGGTGGGTGCCGGGTCCCTTGCCGAGGCCGAGGTAGTCGGGCGCGGCGACGGCGCGGCCCGCGGAGGCGTGCAGGTAGGAGGCGAGGCGGCCGAAGTCGGTGGCGACCGAGGGCGCGTAGTCGCGGTGGACCATGGTGCCGTGGGTGTCGGCGACGAGGTCGAGGCGCCGTTCGCCGCCGGCGGGCAGGGTGAGCAGGCCGGTGGCAGTGGTGGGGCGTCCGGCGGTGTCGAGGGTGCGGTAGGTCAGCCGGTAGGCGCGCACCCCGTGCCGTACGGTGTCGTCGCCGATCTCGGCCTGGGCGAGGAACGCGGCGACGTCCGCGCGGCCCAGCTCCGCGACGGCTTCCACCTTGAGGAGGTCGCCGCGTCCGTGGTGCCGGGCCGTCGCGGAGCCCGCGGACGGGGCAGCGGTCGGCGCCTCGGCGAAGGCCGGTGCGGTGAGCGTGGCGGCCAGGGCGACCGCCGCGCAGGCGGCGGCGGTGGCCCTGATGCCCCGTGAAGTGCGGTGTGCGGCAGTGGATCCGGTGGTCTCGCGGGGCGTGTTCTGCGTCTTCGTCGTCATGCAGCGATCGTCGTACGACGGTGGCGCACACCCCATCCGAGCAGCCCCCGGATCCCGGGGTGTACCCAACTACACCCCGGACTGGGGGTAGTTGGGGTGCTGTGGGTCCGGCGGGAGGTCAGAGCCGCTGGATGATCGTCCCGGTCGCGAGCGCGCCGCCCGCGCACATCGTGATGAGCGCGAACTCCTTGTCGCGGCGCTCCAGTTCGTGCAGCGCGGTGGTGATGAGGCGGGCGCCGGTGGAGCCGACGGGGTGACCGAGGGCGATACCGCCGCCGTTGACGTTGACCTTCTCCAGGTCCTGTTCGAAGACCTGGGCCCAGCTGAGGACCACGGAGGCGAAGGCTTCGTTGATCTCGACGAGGTCGATGTCCTTGAGCGACATCCCGGCCTTGCCGAGCACGGCCTTCGTCGCGTCGATCGGACCGTCGAGGTGATAGTGCGGGTCGGCGCCGACCAGGGCCTGGGCGACGATACGGGCGCGTGGCTTGAGCTTGAGGGCGCGGGCCATCCGCTTGGAGGCCCACATGATGGCGGCGGCGCCGTCGGAGATCTGCGAGGAGTTGCCCGCGGTGTGGATCGCGGTGGGCATCACCGGCTTGAGGCCGGCCAGCCCCTCCATCGTGGTGTCGCGCAGGCCCTCGTCACGGTCGACAAGGCGCCACATGCCCTGTCCGGCGCGCTGCTCGTCCTCGGTGGTGGGCACCTGCACGGCGAAGGTCTCGCGCTTGAAGCGCTCCTCGGCCCAGGCGGTGGCGGCGCGCTCCTGCGAGATCAGTCCGAGCGAGTCGACGTTCTCGCGGGTCAGTCCGCGCCGGCGGGCGATGCGCTCGGCGGCCTCGAACTGGTTGGGCAGGTCGACGTTCCACTCGTCCGGGAAGGGCTTGCCCGGGCCGTGCTTGGAGGCGGAGCCGAGCGGGACGCGGGACATGGCCTCGACGCCGCAGGAGATCCCGATGTCGATGACACCGCCCGCGATCATGTTGGCGACCATGTGCGAGGCCTGCTGCGAGGAGCCGCACTGGCAGTCCACGGTGGTGGCGGCGGTCTCGTACGGCAGGCCCATCGTGAGCCACGCGGTGCGCGCCGGGTTCATCGTCTGCTCGCCGGCGTGCGTCACGGTGCCGCCGACGATCTGCTCCACGCAGTCCGGCTGGATCCCGGTGCGTGCGAGGACTTCGCGGTACGTCTCCCCGAGCAGGTACGCGGGGTGGAGATTGGCGAGCGAACCTCCACGCTTGCCTATGGGTGTGCGCACTGCTTCGACGATGACGGGTTCCGCGGCCATGAGCCCTCCTGCCCTTGATCTCTCAAGTGTTGGTTGCGGTCCGTGGGGAGTGTCCCGGCACCCCTCGGCCCCGAGTCTTCGACCTGACTCAAGAACTAGTACGCGTTCTAGTTACGGGGACAGTCTCACGACTTTGACCCGTCCACCGCAAGGGTCTTGCACGCACAGCCACCGTTCCTGCACGCCACACGCCCGCAAAAGATCTCCGCACGGGGCTTGCCACAGGTAGAACCCGTTACTACGCACAAAACGCCCGGAACAGGGGGTCCCCTGCCCGAACGGAACGCGGCTGGCTAGCGTCTACGACGGTGCACGCCACCCTTCACCCGCGCCCCCGGCGCCCCACCGATCCGGAGATCTCACAGCCCATGGCCCTGGACGCCCTGCCGGCGCGCCACCGCGTGCCGCTCATCGCCACGCTCGCGCTGCTTCCGCTGTACGCGGTGTGGTGGGTCTTCCTCGCGAAGGGCGGCGGGGACCTCGCGGCCCAGCAGGCCTGGTCCGACTTCGTGTCCGCGCACCCCGGCGCCCCGTACAACTTCTCCTGGTACGGCGGCGTGCACACCGCCAACTACAGCCTCATCTCGCCGTATCTGATGGCCCTGCTCGGCGTGAAGACCGTGACGCTGCTCTCGGGCCTCGCCTCCGGCTGGCTCGGCGGGATGCTGTGGGTGCGCACCAAAATCGCCCGTCCCCTGTGGCCGGCGCTGCTCACGTCGTACGCCCTGTGCTGCAACGTGATCTCCGGCCGCACCACCTTCGCGCTCGGCATCGCCTTCGCGCTCGGCGCCTGTGTGCTCCTGATCGGGGCGCGGCGCATCTGGCGGGCGGGCCTGTGCGCGGCACTCGCGACGACCGCTTCGCCGGTCGCGGGCCTGTATCTGCTGGTGGTTGGCGCCGCGTTCCTTCTCGTACGGGACTGGGGGCGGGCCCTCGCGCTGATCGTGGCGCCGGTCGTGGTGGTCGGCGCCACGACGCTGCTCTTCCCGTTCGAGGGCGTCCAGCCGATGAGCTGGGACCGCGTTCTCTGGCCGGTCCTGTTCTGCGCGGCGGTGCTCTTCGCGGCGCCCGCGAAGTGGCGGGCCCTGAAGGCCGGCGCCGCGGTGTACGCGCTCGGGGTGGTCCTGACGTTCCTGATCGCCTCGCCGATCGGCACGAACGTCGAGCGGTTCGCGCAGCTGATCGCGCCCGCCGTCCTGCTCGCGTGTCTGCCGTCGAAACCGGCCGACGGGCAGGGGCGCGCGGCCCGGGCGAAGTGGATCGCGTACCTGCTGACCCTGGTGTTCTCGGTGTACTGGGTGACCCAGAAGGCGGTCGACGACATCGTCGTCTACACGAAGGTCCCGGCCTGGGCCCGCGACACCGACGACGTCGTCCGCGCGCTCGACCGGCTCGGCGCCGACCGCACGCGCGTCGAGGTCGTCCCGGCCCGCGACCACCGCGAGGCGGCGCTGCTCGCCCCGCACGTGAACCTCGCCAAGGGCTGGAACCGGCAGGCGGACGTGGAGCGCGGACCGCTGTTCTACGACGGGTACCCGGGCGCGGGCGTGCCCGACGGCGCCTTCTCCCCCGCCGCGTACAAGAAGTGGCTGGACCACTGGTCCGTCGGCCTGGTGGTGCTGCACGACGGCCGCCCGGACGGCCCGGCCGAACGCGAGGCGGCCCTGGTGCGCGACGAGCCCGGCTTCCTGGAGCCGGTGTGGCAGGACGAGCACTGGAAGGTCTACCGCGTGCGCGACGCCGAGCCGCTGGTCTCCGGCCCGGCCCGGGTCGTGCGCTCCGACGAGACCTCGCTGGTGGTCCGGGCCACGGCCAAGGGCTCGGTGCGCGTGAAGCTCGCGTACTCGCCGTGGCTGACGACGTCCGGTGGGTGTCTCGCGCGGGACGGCGACTTCGTCCGCCTGGAGGTCGACGCGGCGGGCGAGTACACGATCGGTTCGGCGTACGGATGGACTCCGCCGGCTCGCTGCTGAGCGCGGCGGTCCGGGTCTCGGGAGCCGAGTCCGGTGCAGGTGGGAACCGGGGTGCGGCGGGTGCCGTCTGTGCCCGTGAGATCGCGGGTACGGGGGGACATGCACATGCGGTACGGGGTCGGCCGACGGCCGGGCGTGACGACGAGGGCGCGACGGCTCGTCGCGGTGCTGCTCGCACTGGCGGCGCTGCAGCTGGGGTCGCTGATCAGCCCCGCGTACGCCTGCGGGTGCGGGGCGATGGTGACCGGCGAGGACACCCGGGTGATCGTCAGCCGTGAGGTCTCGGCCGTGCGCTGGGACGGGCGGCAGGAGGAGATCGCGATGCGCCTGTCCGTGCAGGGCACCGCACACGAGGCCGCCTGGATCATGCCGGTGCCGGCCCGCGCCGACGTGGAGCTCGGCGACCGCGCGCTCTTCTCCGAACTGACCGGCCTCACCGCTCCCGTCCGCAAGGAGCGCACGTACTTCTGGCCGCGCGCGGGCGACTTCCCGTTCTCCCCGTCGCGCGCCGGCCGCACCGGCGACTCGTCGGCCGGCGGCGCCCCGTCCGTCGAGGTGACGGGACGCGAGCAGCTCGGTCCGTTCGACGTGGCCCATCTGAGCGCCTCGGACCCGGACGCGCTCGCGGACTGGCTCGACGGGGAGGGCTTCCGCCTCTCCGACCGGCTCGGCCAGGCGCTGCGCCCGTACGTCGACCAGGGCTGGCAGTACGTGGCGATCCGGCTCGCGCCCGAGAAGCTCGGCGGGCCGCTCCGCGGTCAGCTCGAACCGCTGCGGATCTCGTTCCCGAGCGACCGGCTCGTCTACCCGATGCGCCTGTCCCACCTCGCCGCCCAGCCGCAGGCGCTCGACCTGTACGTGCTCGCCGCGCACCGCATGGAGCCGCGGACGACGATCGGCGGGGAGCGCCCGAAGGTCACGTACGCGGGGAGGCTCGGCAAGGACTCCGGCCCGGCGGTGAACGCCTTCGCGGAAGGCGGCACCCGGTACCTCACGGCGATCACCCAGACGTTCCCGGAACCGTCGGACATCTCCGGCGACCACGAACTGCGCCGCACCGACAGCGACGCCCCGTACCAACAGGTGATCTACGACGACGAGTTGCTGCTCTGGGCGGGCATCCCCGCGTGGATGGTCACCGTGGGCGGCGCACTCGCCACTGCGCTCGCGCTACTGGCCTGGCGAGCGATGGCCCGCTCCCGCCGCCCGGTGACCCCACCGCCTGCGGTGTGGACTCCGCCGCCGCTCAACTAGTCTGACGACACCACCGTTTCAGCAGTCCAGGGGGCGATCCGTGGGTGTCGAAGGGGCCGTGAGCGCGGTCAGCAGCAATGCCGTGTACTCGTTCACCAAGCCGAACCGTGGGGCCATCACCTTGCTCGCGGGGCTCGGTGTCGAGGGGGACGTGCATGCGGGGGTGACCGTCAAGCACCGTTCGCGGGTCGCGCAGGACCCGACGCAGCCCAATCTGCGGCAGGTCCATCTCATCCACGAGGAGCTGTTCGCGGAGGTCGCCGCGCAGGGGCACACGGTCGTGCCCGGTGCGCTCGGCGAGAACATCACCACGCGTGGCATCGATCTGCTCGGCCTGCCCACGGGCACGGTGCTGCGGATCGGTGCGGAGGCCGTCCTGGAGGTCACCGGGCTGCGCAATCCCTGTGTGCAGATCGACGCCTACCAGGACGGGCTGCTCAAGCAGGTCGTGTTCCGCGCCGCGGACGGGGGGCTCGTCCGCAAGGCGGGGATCATGACCGTCGTACGCGAGGGGGGCGAGGTACGCCCGGGCGACGCGATCGTCGCCGAGCTGCCCGACGGGCCGCACCGGCCGCTCGAACGGGTCTGAGGACACACCGCGCCAGCTGACCGGTCCTCACATCTCGTGGTAGAAGCCCACGTTGACGCTGCGCGGGCTGGTGCGGTCCTGGATGATCACCTCTCCGGAGCCACCCATCGGCAGCGCCATCGTGCCGCCGTACGCGAGCTGGTGATGGTTCATGCCGACCCTGACCCGCACCTCGGACGCCGGGTCGGGGTGCGAGCCGAGCAGCCAGGTCACACGCCAGACACCGTCGGGGCCGCAGACGAACTCCAGGTGCGTACGCGAGATGAACAGCCAGTCGTCCGGCGGCGCGAGACGGCACACCGTGCGGTCACGGCCGACCCGCAGCACCGCTCCCGGCGCGCTGTCCGCGTCGGCCATCGCCATCCCGGCCGTAGCGCCCGCGTTCTCCGGCGAGACCGAGGCCATGGTGAGCTCGAGCACCTGCGCTCCTTCAATTCACGAGAACCACAACGCGGTTGACGCGCCGCCGCATGATAGGCCGCCGAGCCCGCCGGGCCACGTGACCCAGGACACATCCGGCCGGGCGGCTCGCGCGGCCGTTTGCGAAACTGGAGGCATGACTGAGCGTAAGCCTCCAGGAGTCAGCTTCGAATCCTTCGTCGACAAACAGATCCGCGAGGCCGAAGCCCGCGGCGACTTCGCGCGCCTGCCGGGCGCGGGCAAGCCCCTCGAAGGGCTCGACAAGCCCTACGACGAGCTGTGGTGGATCAGGAAGAAGATGCACCAGGAACAGCTGCCGGGCGCCCTGCCCCCGGCCCTCGCCCTGCGCAAGGAGACCGAGGACGCACTGGCCGCCGCGGCGGACGCGCCCTCGGAGCGGGCGGTCCGCGCCCTCCTCGAACCGCTCAACGAGAAGATCACCGCGATGCTGCGCCGCCCGCCGCCCGGACCGCCGCTCGGGCGGGGTCCGGTCGACATCGACGCGGTCGTACGGGAGTGGCGCCAGGCGCGACAGGGGGGCTGAGGGGGCCGGGGGTCGGACCGGGGGCAGCGAGCCGCGCCTCAGTCGCGGCCGTCCGTCTCCCGTTCGAGCCGGTCACGCGTGGCAGGCCCGTACTCGCCCTGCTGGTCGCCCTGGACGCCGTACCAGATCTGGAACTGGACGACGGCCTGCCGCGTCTCCTCGTCGAACTTCCCGTGCCCGGGCCCCCGGTACAGCCGCACCTCGGCCAGCCGGTACTGCAGATCGCGGACGCGGGAGCCGCTGTCGCCGACCCGCAGGACAAGACCGTCGGAGGGCGCCTCAGGCTTGGTGCTCGCCGTCGAGGTCTTCGGCGAAGGCGGAGGGGAGACGGTCTTCTTCGGCGGCGCGGAGGTCGTACGCGAGGCCGAGGGGCTCCCGGAGCGGGAGGCGGAAGGGCTGGGCGAGGCCGATTCGGAGGGTCCGGCGGAGGTCGGCTCGGCCGAGGTACTCGCCACGGCCGACCTGCTGGGCCCGCTGTCCGGCAGGGCCTTCCCGCCCTCGGGCTCCCCGGAGAACAGCCCGGTCAGCGCGGCGACCGCCACGACGGCGAGCACCGCACCGGCGGTCGCGAGCAGGGCGGTACGACGGCTGCGGCCCGCGCGGCGGCGGGCACGGTGGGCCTGGCGCGATGCGGGGTCCGGGCTGATGTCCGGGATGGTCACTTCCCAGTCGCGCCCCACGGGTCCTTCGCCGGTGCGCGGCCCTTCGGCTGCCCCGTCCGTAGCCGCCATGCCATCCGCATCCGCCACGAACAGCGCCACATCCGCCTGCCGCGGTGCGGCCGGGACGGCGGGCGGCTGGGCGGGGTGGAAGGCCACGGGCAGCCGGGCCGTGTCGGCTGCGTCGGGCGGGCCGCCGCGCCCCTCGTCCGGGCGGGCGACGTAGGGCCGGATCCGCAGCGGGTCGTACTCCCCCTCGGTGGCGGCCCCGGCCTGGCGGGTCTCGTGCAGGTTCTCCGCCGCACGCGACGCGCAGTCACAGCGCGGCGTGCCGTACGAGTCGTTCGGTATCCCGCATTCGGGGCACATCAGTCGCTCACCTCGGTCGGTCCCCTCCCTTGAGCACACAGGGATTATGCAGACCGTGTCCCACGAGGCCCAGCGCCCCCACCCCTCGCTTCCGCCCGTTCACCGGCCGTCCAACAGGCCATAACCGGCCATCCCGCCCAGGATGGAAGGAGACGAACACGTAAGGCCGCGAGAAGGAGCCGTTCATGGCCCAGGACGTGAGCGACGCGGGCACCCCGGCGGCGGTCGGACCCGGGGCCGGGCAGACCCAGCGCAGCGTCATGGTGTCGATCGGGGCGCTGCTGCTCGGCATGCTGCTCGCGGCGCTCGACCAGACCATCGTCTCGACCGCCCTGCCGACGATCGTCAGCGACCTCGGCGGCATGCAGCATCTGTCGTGGGTGGTCACCGCGTACATGCTGGCCTCGACGGCCGCGACTCCGCTGTGGGGCAAGCTCGGCGACCTGTACGGGCGCAAGAAGCTCTTCCAGACCGCGATCGTGATCTTCCTGATCGGTTCGGCGCTGTGCGGCGTCGCGCAGAACATGCCGCAGCTGATCGGCTTCCGGGCGCTGCAGGGTCTGGGCGGCGGCGGTCTGATGGTCCTGTCGATGGCGATCGTCGGTGACATCGTCTCGCCGCGCGAACGCGGCAAGTACCAGGGCCTGTTCGGTGCCGTCTTCGGTGCGACGAGCGTGCTCGGACCGCTGCTCGGCGGTCTGTTCGTGGACCACCTGAGCTGGCGCTGGGTCTTCTACATCAACCTGCCGGTCGGCGTCATCGCGCTCCTCGTGATCGCCGCGGCGCTGCACATCCCGCACACCGTGCGGCCGCACAAGATCGACTACCTGGGTACGTTCCTCATCGCCTCGGTCGCCACCTGTCTGGTGCTCGTGGCGTCGCTCGGCGGGACCACGTGGGACTGGGGTTCCGCGCAGATCATCGGGCTCGCGGTCCTGGGCGCGGTACTGCTCGTGGCGTTCATCGCGGTGGAGCGCAAGGCGGCCGAGCCGGTGCTCCCGCTGAAGCTCTTCCGGATCCGCACCTTCACGCTCTCCTCGGCGATCAGCTTCGTCGTCGGCTTCGCGATGTTCGGCGCGATGACGTATCTGCCGACGTTCCTGCAGGTCGTGAAGGGTGTCTCGCCGACGATGTCGGGCGTGCACATGCTGCCGATGGTGTTCGGTCTGCTGCTGTCGTCCACCGCCTCCGGCCAGATCGTCTCGCGGACGGGCCGCTGGAAGATCTTCCCGATCGCGGGCACCGCGATCACGTCGCTCGGTCTGCTCCTGCTGCACCAGCTGAAGGAGACCACCGGCACCTGGGAGATGAACGCCTACTTCTTCGTCTTCGGCCTCGGTCTCGGCCTGGTCATGCAGGTCCTGGTCCTGATCGTGCAGAACGCCGTCTCGTACGAGGACCTGGGCGTGGCCACGTCGGGCGCGACGTTCTTCCGCTCGATCGGTGCCTCCTTCGGCGTCGCGATCTTCGGCACGATCTTCACCAACCGCCTCGACGGCAAACTCAGCGACGCCCTGGCCGGCCAGACCCTGCCGGGCGGCCTCACCATCGAGAGCCTGGAGGACGACCCGCGCACCATCGGGCAGCTTCCCCCGGACCTCCAGGGCATCGCGCTGCACGGCTACTCCTCGGCGATCACCGATGTCTTCCTGTACGCGGTGCCGGTGGCCCTGGTCGCCTTCGCTCTGTCGTTCCTGCTCCGCGAGGACAAGCTCCGCGGCTCCGTGACCGCCCCCGAGATCACCGAGACCCTCGCCAGCAACCCGGTCGAACGCTCCTCGCGCGACGAGGTCCACCGGGCCCTGTCCGTCCTCGGCACGCGCCAGGGCCGCCGCGAGATCTACCAGAAGATCACGGCACGGGCGGGCGAGGACCTGCTGCCCGCCGCGAGCTGGATGCTGCTGCGCATCCAGCGCTTCGGCCACACGGAACCGGCGGTCCTCGCCGAGAACACCACGGTCCCGCTGGCCCGTATCCAGGCCGCGGCCCGCCAGCTGGAGGAGCGCAAGCTGGCCACCCGCGACGGTCTGCGCCTTGTCTTCACGCCGGCAGGCAGTGAGGTCGCCGCGCGCCTCGCCAAGGCCCGCGAGGCCTCCCTCGCCGAGCTCCTCGGCGACTGGTGGGGCCCGGACCGCCCCACGGACCTGGTCCGTCTGGTCGAGGAGCTCAGCCTGGAGCTGTCGGGCTCGGACTCGGAGACGCCGGGCGCAGGGGACGTACCGCGGGACCATGCGGCGCATGCGTGAGAGGTGAGTGCGCCTCACGCGCCGGGCGCGGCCAGCTCCTTCCCGTACCAGATCTCCTGGTACGGCCCGGAGTTGTAGGGCGGGATCTCCGCGAACCCCCACCTCACGTACAGCATGCGCGCCTCGATCAGGTCGAGGCGGGTGTCGAGGACGAGGCGGCGGGCGCCGCGGGCGCGGGCGGCCTCCTCGGCGGCTGCCATGAGCAGCGCGCTGCCGCCCTGGCCGCGCGCGGCCGGCAGCAGGAAGACCCGCTTGAGCTCGCAGGTCGTCGGATCGAGCCGCCGTACGCCCACCATCCCGGCGGGCTCGCCCTCGAACCGGGCCACGAGCAGTACGCCGTCCGGCGGCCGCAGCCCTTCGCCGGTCTCGGCGGCGATGCCGCGCTCCAGCTCGTCCGGGTCGGTCCGGCGCCCGCTCTCCTTGAGGTACCAGCGGTCGCTGACCTCGGTGTAGTACGCCCGCCACAGGGCCTGCTCGACGGCGGAGCCGAGCGGTTCGGGGGCGATGGTCCAGGGTGCGGTCGGTGCGGTCGATCCGGTCTGTGCGGTCACGTCCCGCATCCTGGCGCGCGGGCGGCGCGGCTCGCATCGCATTAACGGGCGGCCGCGCCCACCGCGTGCCGCTGTCAGGCCGGCTTGGGTCCCGCCTGCTGGACGACCTCGAAGGTCCACACCTGCGAGCCGGTCGCCGCGGGCTTGGGCCGCTCGCCGCCCTCGCCGGCGCCCGCCCCGCCCTGGTGCGCCGCCTTCATGGGGCCTTCCATCCACGCCTGGAAGTCGGCCTCGCTGCGCCAGCGCGTGTAGACGAGGTACTGGTCGGTGCCTTCGAGCGGCTTGAGCAGCTCGAACCACTCGAACCCGTCGGAGCTCTCCACGGCCCCGGCACGCGACGCGAACCGCTTCTCCAGGGTCTCGCGCTGTTCGGCCGGCACTTGCAGTGCGTTGATCTTCACGATGCTCATGCGGTCCATCTTCGCGCAGCCGTACAAAACGAGCCCCGGCAGGGCCCGTCTTCGGGCGCGGGACGTCAGCCCTTGAGGTGCAGCTCGACCGAGCCGTCCGCGCCCGCGACGACCTTGAGCTCGTCGAGGTCCATGACGTGCACGGTCGGCTCGTACTGCGCGGCGCGCGGTCCGACGCCGACGACGCGCATCCCGGCCGCCTTGCCCGCCGCGATCCCGGCGCCGGAGTCCTCGAAGACGATGCAGTCGGCCGGGTCGACGCCGAGCAGCCCGGCACCCTTGAGGAAGCCCTCGGGGTCGGGCTTGCTGGCCGAGACGGACTCGGCGGTGATCCGGTGGGCGGGCATGGGCAGCGCGGCCGCGTTCATCCGGGCGGTGGCGAGCGCCACGTCGGCCGAGGTCACGAGGGCGTGCGGCAGCTCCGCGAGCGCCGCCATGAAGGCGGGGGCGCCGCCGACGGGGACCACGCCCTCGACGTCGGCGGTCTCGGCGGCGAGCATCTCGCGGTTCTCCGCGTAGTTCTCCTCCATGGGCCGCTCGGGCAGCAGGACCGCCATCGAGGCGTAGCCCTGGCGGCCGTGGACGACGGAGATGACCTTCTCGAAGTCCAGGCCGTGCTTGTCGGCGAAGCGACGCCAGCACCGCTCCACCACCGCGTCGGAGTTGACGATCGTGCCGTCCATGTCGAGGAGCAGGGCGCGGGCGGTCAGCACGGTGGGGGCCTCGGTGGCCGTCATCTGCGCTCTCCAGAGGTAGGGGCGGGAGACAGAGCGGTTCCGCCCGCCGGTCAGGGAGTGCGGACGGAACCACTTTGTTTCTACAGCTTACAAAACAGGTGTGGACCTACGCCAGCGGCCTGCCCGATTCCGGACAGGCCGCTCAAACAGCACCCGCGCACAGAGGCCGTACGGGCAGCCTTGAGGCCGTACGAGCAGCCTTACGGCGCGATGGCCTCGTACAGGCTGAAGCCCGCGAGCGCGAGCATCGCCATCGCCGCGATCTTGGTGATCAGCGCCAGCGGAACCCGCTTGAGCAGGGCCTTTCCGCCGATGATGCCGATCGCCGCGACGGACCAGAGCGCGAGCACCGCACCCAGGCCGACCGACAGCGGGTCGTCGTACTTCGCGGCGAGGTTGGCCGTCATGATCTGCGTCAGATCACCGAACTCGGCGACCAGGATGAGCATGAAGCCGGCCCCGGACACCTTCCAGAAGGACTGGTCCTCGGGCTTGCGGACCTCTTCCTCACCGTCCGGCTTCTTCATCAGGAGCATCACCGCGCCCGCGAGGAACAGCACACCGGTGAGGGCCTGCACGAGACGGCTCGGAAGCAGGGTGAGGACCGAGCCGGCCGCGATGGCCAGCGCGACATGCACGGCGAAGGCCGCGGCGACCCCGGCGAAGACGTACGAGGCGCGGTAGCGGGTACCGAGGACGAGACCGGCGAGGGCGGTCTTGTCGGGCAGTTCGGCCAGGAAGACGACGCCGAAGACGAGCGCCATCACGCTGAAGCTGATCAAAATTCCTCAATCGGTCGGGGCTGCCCCACCGAGAGCTGCTGCGGACACCTCGGCACGGCAGCGCGCTGAGGTGCGGCCCCTTCTGGGCGAGGGCACACCTGGGCACTGCGTAGCCGAAGGTCTCGCTGGCGGTCCGCTTGCGCGGTCCGCTCCGGGCGCCGGCCCAGCCAGTCGGTGAAGACGGCTGAGCAGTATGTCGACGGTCCGGCGAAGAGCTACTCCCCTTCTGCGCCCTCCATGCTACGCGACCTCCGTGCGGGCGCGTCAGGGCCTTGGGTCCCGGCCGCCCGACCGTCCCGTATCACTGCAAACCCCTTCATCCCCTCCCAACTCCCTTGTCACGTCCGGGAGATGGCGATGGTGCGCACCCCCTTGTCCGCTCATCAGGTTGACGCGACCCTGTCACCCGGCGCACACCTCCACGCAATACGGCGCCAGCAACATGAGCGCGCTCGCACCGAGCGGGAGTGCTCACCGTCCCCCCACATCAAGGGAGTTCGCATGTCCGGTGTCTACGCGCGTCAACGAGCCGGGGCCCTCGCCGCCCTCACCGCCGCGGCGGCCGCTGTGAGCCTGCTCACCGGCCCGCCCGCCCAGGCCGCACCCCCCACCCCCATCAGCGCCTCGACCGCCCGCAGCTACCTGGGTCAGCTGACGGTGAAGGCCGAGGGCTCGTCCACCGGCTACAGCCGCGACAAGTTCCCGCACTGGATCACCCAGTCCGGCGCCTGCAACACCCGCGAGGTCGTCCTCGAGCGCGACGGCAGCAATGTTCAGCAGGACTCCAGCTGCGCGGCGACGTCCGGCAGTTGGTACTCCCCGTACGACGGCGCCACCTGGAGCGCCGCGTCCGACGTCGACATCGACCATGTCGTCCCGCTCGCCGAGGCCTGGCGCTCGGGCGCGAGCAGCTGGACGACCGCGCGGCGCCAGAGCTTCGCGAACGATCTGTCCCAGCCGCAGCTGATCGCCGTCACCGACAACGTCAACCAGTCCAAGGGCGACCAGGACCCGGCGGAGTGGCTGCCGCCGCGCACCGCGTACACCTGCATGTACGTGCGGATGTGGGTGGACGTGAAGCACCACTACGGCATGAGCGTGGACTCGGCCGAGAAGAGCGCCCTGCAGTCGGCTCTCAGCGGCTGCTGACGGGCGGCCCTCGGCGGCTGCCGAATCTTTACGCGGGAACCTCCCCGTGACCCTCCGTCGTTCCGTACCGTACGGGCGACGGAGGGAAGTGATCACGATGACCCGGCTGCGCCTGGGCCCGCTGCTGCGCTATGTCGACGAGGCGGCGGCGACGATTTGGGTGGAGACCGACCGCCCCTGCACGGCCGAGGTGCGCTGCGCCGACGGCGCCGGAGGCCGGGAGCACACGTTCCAGGTGGCCGGTCACCACTATGCGCTGATCCCGGTGACCGGTCTGACCCCGGACAGCGACACGTCGTACGAGGTGTTCCTGGACGGACGGCAGGTCTGGCCGCTGCCCGACTCCCCGTTCCCGCCCTCCACGATCCACACCCTCGCGGAGGGCGGCGACCAGGAGCTGCGGGTCTCCTTCGGCTCCTGCCGCTGGGCCGCGCCGCCCGCGAGTGAGCACGATCCGGTGGGGCCCGACGCCCTGGACACCCTCGCCGCCAAGCTCGCGGAGCACCCCGAGCGCGTACGGCCGGATGTCCTGCTGCTGCTCGGCGACCAGGTGTACGCGGACATGACGTCCAAGGCCACCAAGAGCTGGCTCGCGGCCCGGCGCGATCTGCGGGAGCCGCCGGGCGCGCAGGTCGCGGACTACGAGGAGTACACGCACCTGTATTACGAGTCGTGGCTCGACCCGGAGGTGCGCTGGCTGCTCTCGACCGTGCCGAGCTGCATGATCTTCGACGACCACGACGTGATCGACGACTGGAACACCAGCGCGTCCTGGCTCGCCGAGATGCGGGCCACACCGTGGTGGAACGAGCGGATCCTCAGCGGCCTCATGTCGTACTGGGTCTATCAGCACCTGGGCAATCTCAAGCCGTCCGAGCTCGCGTCCGACGCGTTGTACGCGTCGGTGCGCGCGACCCCCGACGGCACGGACGCGCTGCGTGCCTTCGCCGCCGAGGCGGACCAGGATCCGGCGTGCACGCGCTGGAGCTACCGGCGGGACTTCGGGCGGGTGCGGCTGCTGATGGTGGACACCCGCGGCGCGCGGGTCCTGGAGGAGTCCGAACGGGCGATGCTCGACGCGGGCGAGGCGGCCTGGCTGCGCGAACAGGCCCTGGACGCACCGGAGTCGAGCGACCACCTGCTCATCGGCACCTCGCTGCCGTGGCTGCTCCCGCATCTGATCCACGAGGCCGAGGGGTGGAACGCGGCGCTCGCGCGCGGTGAACGCGGGCCGCGCTGGGCCCGGTTCGCAGAGGATCTGCGGCGGCGCAGCGATCTGGAGCACTGGGCGGCGTTCCCGCGCTCGTTCGCCGCGCTCACCGAGCTGATCGCCGAGGCGGGTACGGGACCGGAGGCGCCGGCGACGGTGTGCGTGCTGTCCGGGGACGTGCACCACGCGTACGCCGCGGAGCCGAGCTGGCCGAACGGGGAGCACGCGCCGGACGCGCGGGTGCTGCAGCTGACCTGCTCGCCCGTGCACAACTCCATCCACCGCTCGGTCAAGTGGGGCTTCCGCTTCGGCTGGAGCAAGGCGGGCCGCGCGCTCGGGCGCCGCTTCGCGCGGCACGGCCGGCTGGTCCCGTACGCCGTCAAGTGGCGCCGCACGGGCGGGCCCTGGTTCGGGAACCAGCTGATGACGCTGACGCTGCGCGGCCGCTCCGCGCGGCTGCGGCTCGATCAGGCACAGCGTGTGAAGGGCGGGACCGCGCGCCTGGAGACGGTGGAGGACACGCAGCTCACGGCGTGAAGGACGGTGCGAAGGGGCGACAAATGCGGGGGTTTGGGGCGGGTGGGCGGATTCCCGCCGGTGTCCGAATGTTGAACTTGCAAGCACGCTAAGGCTTACCTAACCTGAGGCTCCCCCAGTCGGTTCCGTCCCCGAACCGACGCCGGTCCACGTCCCGGACCGGTCCCGAAGTGAAGGAGTCCCCCCATGACTGGACGTCTCGACAGCGCCCAGCCCTATGCCATCGCTCTGTTCCGCATCGTCGTCGGACTGCTCTTCGCGTGCCACGGCGCCGCCACCCTCTTCGGTGTGCTCGGCGGCCCGATGGGCGGCAGCGCGCCCGAGATCGGGACCTGGCCGTCGTGGTACGCGGCCGTCATCCAGCTCGTCTGCGGCGGCCTGGTCCTGATCGGCCTGGCCACGCGCCCGGCCGCGCTGCTCGCCTCGGGCTCGATGGCGTACGCGTACTTCAAGGTCCACCAGCCCGAGGCGCTCTGGCCGCTGCAGAACGGCGGCGAGTCCTCCGCCCTGTTCTGCTGGGCGTTCTTCCTGCTGATCTTCACCGGCTCCGGGGCGCTCGGCCTCGACCGGCTGTTCTCGCGCGGTGCGCGGGTGCGCGAGGAGGTGGAGCAGTCCGCGGCGCGGGAGTCCGTCAAGCGGGAGGACGCGGTGCGAACGGCACCGTGAAACAGGCCAACCGGTCGCCCGCACCGCCCTGTTCGCGGTGCAGCACCACCGAAGCGGCCCCGCCCGGGCGGAAGTTCCAGCCGTGGCGCGCGGCCGCTTCGCCGTTCCCTGCCTTGTCGGTGGTGAAGTCGAGCCAGATCTCGTTCTCGGCGTTGAGGTACCTGGGGTCCTTCGAGGGCTGCACCGGGTCGACCTCGTTCTGGTAGTGCCCGCCCGCCGCCGCCGGATCGGTGCCGCAGGGCTTCTGGTGCACATGCGCCCCGTACGCGTAGTCCGCCTTGAGTCCCCCGACCCGCAGCTTCACCACGGTGCCGTGCTTCCCGGTGTGCTGACGCACCTCGATCCGGGCGCCCGCGGGGACCAGCTCCATGTCGTAGGTCTTCGCGTCGGACGGGACCGTCGCGCCGGGCGGGGCGAAGGTGCCCTGCGCGCGCGTTCCGTCGCAATCCGCGGCCGCCGTGCCGCCGTTCGCCGCGAGCAGCACGGCCGTCAGGCCCGCCACCGCCATTCCTGTCACCATCGCCGTCTCTCCCGTACTCCTGCCGCCCACCGGACGCGGGCTCTCCCCTCGTTCGTACGGGACTGCGCGGCCGCGCGCCGCACCGGGCACGGCAGCCGGGTGAACGGCCGGTGACGGCCGCCCGCACCCCCGTGGATGTCCCGGAACGCACCATGCGTACGCTGTATGGCTGTTGATGCTGCCCCGGGTCCGGTTTCTGCGGACGGGCACGTCAGCGGCGCCCGAGCGGCGCGATACCACCGACCGGGAGGGTCTCGTGCTGGACAGTGTGAGCGCCCTGACCGGGAGCCCGTGGATCTACGCCATCGTGGCCGTCTCGATCCTCTTCGACGTCTTCCTGCCGGTGCTGCCGAGCGGTTTCCTGGTGATCACCGCGGCGACCGCGGCCGCGGCGGGCTCGGGTGCGGCGGCCGGTTCGGCGACCGCGACCCGGGTCGTCGGCGACGTCCCCGATCTGCTGCTGCTCGCGCTGTGCGCGGCGACCGCCTCGGTGCTCGGCGATCTCGCCGCGTACCGGCTCGCCTGGCGCGGCGGCGCGCGCTGGGACCGCGCCCTGGCCCGCTCCCGCCGCCTCGCCTCCGCGCAGGAACGTCTCGGCGCCGCGCTGGCACGGGGTGGCGGCGCGCTGGTCGTCCTCGCGCGGTTCGCTCCGGCGGGGCGGTCCGTCGTCTCGTTCGGCGCGGGTGCGGCGCACCGGCGGGTCCGCGAGTTCCTGCCGTGGTCGGCGCTTGCGGGCGTCGCCTGGGCCTCGTACAGCGTGGGCCTCGGCTACTTCGGCGGCCAGCTGCTGGGCGCGAACTGGATCGCGACGGCGGTATCGGTCGCGGCGCTGTTCGGCGCGGGCGCCGGGGCCGCGTACTGGATGCGGCGACCGGCGCCGGTTCAGGTGCCGGTGGCGGATACGGCGGCGTGACGGGCGCTGCCGGGCCAGGCGGCGTGACGGCGGTGCGAGCTCAGGCGGCGTGACGGCGGCGCAAGGTCAGGCGGCTCAGGCAGCCCCCTTGCTCTTCGCACCCCCCGCCCCGCGGACGACCAAGTCCTGAAGCAGCTCGCGCGTGGCGTCCGCGACCGCGTCCACGGCGCGGTCGAACGCCTCGGCGTTATGGGCGGCGGGGGCGCGGAAGCCGGAGATCTTCCGTACGTACTGGAGCGCGGCGGCGCGGATGTCCTCCTCGGTGGCATCGTGCTCGAGGATCGGCGGGCGAAGGGTCTTGATGCTGCGGCACATGCCTCCAGTGTGGCGCGCGGGCGCTCGCCACGCGGGCGGAATCAGGCCAGGGACCGCCCTCGCGCGAAGGCGGCGCAGCCCTCGCCTCAGCCGCCGGGACGCTGCTCCGGCAGCTCGTGCGCGTGCTTCAGCAGCATGCGGGCCTCGACCACATCGGGCCTGGCGACCTCCCGCCAATACCGGTGGCCGCTCACGAACACGGCGAGCTCGCGCTCACGCTCGCGCAGCTTCTCCACCTCCGCCTGCTCGTCATCGGACCAGCCGGGCGAGGCGGGACGCTCGACGCTGCGCCAGCCGCCGGTGTCGCTGAAGCCGTCGAGCGGCACGACGGACCACGGCAGCCGCTTCAGCAGGGCCAGAAGCTCGGACCTGATCTGATGCAGCTCCTCCTGGCCGGCCAGGAGGTCACTCGGGAACTCAGGAGTCACAACCACACGACAATGCTACGTCTGTTCGATTTTCGAGGGCGAGCGAAATCGCCGACTTCACGCGAACGTGTGTTCCCGGCGCGTACGCCCTGCGCGGCGGTCGCCCTGGGTGCGGGCCACCGACCTCACCCGCCCCGCTCCAGCTCCCCCAGTGCCCGCTCCAGCCAGGCCACCCAGAACGTCTCCAGGTCGATCCCGCCCCGTAGCACCAAGTGCTGGAGCGGGTCGCCCGCGGATGCCTCCGCACCCGCCGGCTCCCCGGCCGCCCCCGCCCCGAAGTCCCGCGCCTCGATCGCCTCGTACTCCGTCAACTGGCGGCGGTGCAGGGCGAGGTGGCGGCGCAGTTCCTCGGTGAGGCCCTCGACGCCGACCACGCCCGCCGCCCGGACCCGCAGCAGCAGCGGGTCGCGGATGGGGCGCGGGTCCTCGGGGCGCGCCACCCAGGCGGCGAGCTCATCGCGGCCCGCCGCCAGCACCTCGTACTCCTTCTTCGAACCGCGCGAGGGCCCTTGCGCGGGCAGCGTCCTGATCAGCCCGGACTTCTCCAGGCGCCCCAGCTCGCGGTAGATCTGCTGGTGCGTGGCCGACCAGAAGTAGCCGATCGACCTGTCGAAGCGGCGGGTCAGCTCCAGGCCGGAGGAGGGCTTCTCCAGGAGGGCCGTCAGGATCGCGTGCGGCAGGGACATCAGCGGCCCGTCACAGCGCGGCGGCGAGTTCGGTGCCCTGCTTGATGGCCCGCTTGGCGTCGAGCTCGGCGGCGACGTCGGCGCCGCCGATCACGTGCACGTTCGCACCGGCCGCGAGCAGCGCGTCGTACAGCGCGCGGCGCGGCTCCTGGCCGGAGCACAGCACCACGGTGTCGACGTCGAGCACCGAGCTCTGCCCGTCGACGGTGATGTGCAGGCCCGCGTCGTCGATACGGTCGTAGCCGACGCCCGCGACCATGGTCACGCCCCGGTGCTTGAGCTCGGCGCGGTGGATCCAGCCGGTCGTCTTGCCGAGCCCGGCGCCGACCTTGCTGGCCTTGCGCTGCAGCAGATGCACCTGGCGCGGCGGCCGCGGACGGCGCGGCTCGTCGAGCCCGCCGCGCGTGCGGTACTCCATGTCGACGCCCCACTGCCGGAAGTACACGGCCGGGTCCTCGCTCGCACCCTCACCGCCGTCGGTGAGGTACTCCGCGACGTCGAAGCCGATGCCGCCGGCGCCGATGATCGCGACCTTCTCGCCCACTTCGGCGCCGCCCGCGAGCACCTCGAGGTAGCTGACCACGCGCGGGTGGCCGACGCCCTCGATGGCGGGCGTGCGCGGCTCGACACCGGTGGCGATGACGATCTCGTCGTACGGCCCGTCGGCGAGATCGGCGGCCTCGACCCGGACGCCCAGCTTGACGTCCACACCGCGCTCCTGGAGCTGGACGCGGAAGTAGCGGATCGTCTCGTCGAACTCCTGCTTGCCGGGGACCTTTCGGGCCACGTTCAGCTGGCCGCCGATCTCCTCGGCGGCGTCGAAGAGGGTGACCTGGTGGCCGCGTTCGGCGGCGGAGACCGCGCAGGCGAGACCGGCGGGACCGGCGCCGACGACGGCGACGTGCTTGGCGCGGCGGACCGGCCCGAGAACCAGCTCGGTCTCGTGGCAGGCGCGCGGGTTGACCAGGCAGGAGGTGATCTGACCGCTGAAGGTGTGGTCGAGGCAGGCCTGGTTGCAGCCGATGCAGGTGTTGATGGTCTCGGCGCGGCCCTCGGCGGCCTTCGCCACGAACTCCGGGTCGGCGAGGAAGGGCCGGGCCAGGGACACCAGGTCGGCATGCCCGTCGGCGAGCAACTGCTCGGCCACCTCGGGGGTGTTGATGCGGTTGCTGGTGACGAGCGGGATCTCCACCGCGCCCATCACCTTCTTCGTCACCCAGGCGAAGGCGCCGCGCGGCACGGTCGTGGCGATGGTCGGGATGCGCGCCTCGTGCCAGCCGATGCCGGTGTTGAGGATGTTGGCGCCGGCCGCCTCGATCTGCCGGGCGAGCGCGATGACCTCGTCGAGCGAGGAGCCGCCGGGCACGAGGTCGAGCATGGACAGGCGGTAGACGATCAGGAAGTCCTTGCCGAGCCGCGCGCGCGTCCGGCGCACGATCTCCAGGGGCAGCCGCGTCCGGTTCTCGTACGAGCCGCCCCAGCGGTCGGTGCGGTGGTTGGTCTGCGCGGCGATGAACTCGTTGATGAGGTAACCCTCGGAGCCCATGATCTCGACACCGTCGTAGCCGGCCTTCTTCGCGAGCACGGCGGTGCGCACGAAGTCCTCGATGGTCCGCTCGATCTCGTCGTCGGTCAGCTCGTGCGGCACGTACGGCGAGATGGGGGCCTGCACCGCGCTCGGCGCGACGAGGTCCTGGTGGTACGCGTACCGGCCGAAGTGCAGGATCTGCAGCGCGATCCGGCCACCCTCGCGGTGCACGGCCTCCGTGACCACGCGGTGCTCCTCGGCCTCCTCCTCGGTGGTGAGCTTCGCCCCGCCCTCCCACGGGCGGCCCGCCTCGTTGGGCGCGATGCCGCCGGTGACGATCAGACCGGCGCCGCCGCGGGCGCGCTCGGCGTAGAACGCGGCCATCCGCTCGAAACCGCGCTCGGCCTCTTCCAGACCGACGTGCATCGAACCCATCACGACCCGGTTGGGAAGCGTGAGGAATCCCAGGTCAAGGGGGGTCATGAGGTGGGGGTAGGCACTCATCCGTGAGCTCCTCGGGCGACGGCGGGACGGTCGGCAGGGTGCCGGCAAGGTGGCCGGGGGTGGCCGGGGAAGGCGGCCGTCACTCATTATGCAACTGGTTGCACAAAGCGGGAGGGGGCCGCTGTGGGGGGTGCGTCACACCCGGCGGCCGCGCATGCACCACGACCGCCCCGGCCGCCGTCGCCATCTGGCCTGATTCGCCGGGTACGTTGCCGTCGGCGCTCCGCTCGCGTTACCGTCCCCATGGGTGCTTCAGATGCTGACGTCGTGTGACATGCGAGCATCCGCATCGAGGGGTCGAGGGAGACGAATCCGAGTGGCACGTGCCGGTGACAGCGGCTCCTTGTTGACCTGCACGTTCTGCGGGAAGAGCCAGAAATCGGTCCGCAAGCTGATCGCGGGCCCGGGCGGGATCTGCATCTGCGACGAGTGCGTGGGGCTCTGCAACGAGCTCATCGCCGAGGACCTGGTCGAGACGGCCGACGGGACGCCCGTCGAACTGCCCACGCCGCGCGAGATCTTCGAGCATCTCGAGCGCTATGTCATCGGGCAGGAACAGGCCAAGCGCACCCTCGCGGTCGCCGTGCACAACCACTACAAGCGGCTGCGCAACAGCGCGTCCGCCGACACCGACGTGGAGCTCGGCAAGTCCAACGTGCTCCTGGTCGGGCCGACCGGCTGCGGCAAGACCTACCTCGTCCAGACGCTCGCCCGGATCCTCGACGTCCCGTTCGCCATCGCCGACGCCACGGCGCTCACCGAGGCGGGCTATGTCGGCGAGGACGTGGAGAACATCCTGCTCAAGCTGGTGCAGGCGGCGGACCACGACATCGAGCGCGCCCAGCGCGGGATCATCTACATCGACGAGATCGACAAGGTCGCGCGCAAGAGCGAGGGCCCGTCCGTGACGCGTGACGTCTCGGGCGAGGGCGTCCAGCAGGCGCTCCTGAAGATCCTCGAAGGGACCGTCGCCTCGATCCCGCCGCAGGGCGGCCGCAAGCACCCGGGCCAGGAGTTCATCCAGCTCGACACCACCCAGGTCCTGTTCATCGTGGGCGGCGCGTTCGCCGGCCTGGAGGAGATCGTCGAGCGCCGCGCGTCCCACCGGACGATCGGCTTCGGCCCGACGCCGCTGCACGCACCCGAGCCGCTGAGCGACGTCACGGCCGCGGACCTGCGCGAATACGGTCTGATCCCCGAGTTCGTCGGCCGCCTCCCGCTCACGACCACGGTACGGGCCCTGGACCGTACGGCCCTGATCCGTATCCTCACCGAGCCGCGCAACGCACTGGTCAAGCAGTACCAGAAGCTCTTCGAACTCGACGGCGTGGAGCTGGAGTTCACCGACGAGGCCGTCGCCGCGATCGCCGACCAGGCACTGCTGCGCCGCACGGGAGCCCGCGCGGCCCGCAGCGTCCTCGAAGAGGTCCTCCTGAACGTGATGTACGAGGTACCGAGCCGCGACGACGTGGCCCGCGTCGTCATCACCCGCGAGACGGTCCTCGACCACGTCAACCCGACGTTGATCCCGCGGCCGGCACAGGGCTGGGACGAACAGTCGGCGTAGCCGCCTACCGGTAGTCGTCGGGGTGGTCCTGCATCCAGACGTTGATCCGGTCCCGCACGTCGGTCAGCTCATCCATATGAGCCTCAAGATTGCCGGTCGACGTGTCGCCGCCGAGAGTCGCGCGGAGCGACTTGATCCAGGCCAGCGGTTCCGAGAAGTGACCGGCACCCTTGGGGTCGTGCCGCATCGCCCGCTCGACGCGCAAGAGTTCGTCATGGACCCGCCCCAGGTAGTACGCGCAGTTGCCCGCCCCGGGCGTACACGTGTCGTCGAGCGTGGCCTGCAGCCCGGCGAACGCGTCCCGCACCTTCTCGGGACCGGGCGAGGGCGCTTCGGATTCGGGCTCCTCGGGCTGCACGACCCCGGGCTCCTCCCCGGCCGCGGCAGGCGCCACGGAGGCGACCGGCTCACCGGCGGTGTCATCCCCACCCACGGCACACCCGACGAGCGCGGCCCCCAGCACCGCCACCGCAGCCACGGCTCTCCGCACATCCCGCCGTACGTTCCTCATGGTCCCGAGACCCCCCTCACGCCTGATCACCGCGGAGTGCGGGTGATCGCCGCCGCCATCATGACTGCTGAGCGGGACGAACAGAAGGAACGGCCACGGCCACCCTCCGTCCGCCCTGTCCGCTCCGCCCGCTACGACCGCTACGACCGCTACGACCGCTACGACCGCTACGACCGCTCGGCGTAATCCACCGTCCCGAACGGCCAGACCTCCGCCAACCACCCCTTTACGGCTTCGTACAACACCCCATCCCATTCAGCCCGATCCGCCCGCACCCACGACGAGACGTCCGCATCACGGCCTCGATCGGACGGATACACATACACACACCCGACGACATCCCCGCTCCCGACCTCGAGCACGGTGTACGTGAACCCACGCCGCCGCCGAAAGTCCTCGGCATGCCGCTCCAGATCGGCCAGATTCGCCTCGGCACTCATCCCGCCAACAGGCGGCCAACTCCCGTCCGGATAGCCGGGCGTAGCCCGAACGTGCTCAATACTGCTGCTCCAGGCTGCGTGATCCGCCTCGTTGTGCTGGGGACCCAACGGCTCCAGACGGAACCGTGGGGTCTCCAGGACACGCGGGACGTCGAAGTCATTCGGTACGAACGCGAGTTCAGTCATGGACGCGAGGCTAGAAGGGTGAGCCGGCCGAAGCATCCGATTAGCGGCGGGAAGCAACCTTCCCGCGCCGTCCTGGATCGAGGCAGCCACGACGGACCATCCCCGCCTCGACACCCCGGTCAGATGACAAAGGCCCTCGCCATGATCGGCGAGGGCCTTGGTACTGGTGGGCGCGGACGGTTTCGAACCGCCGACATCCGCCTTGTAAGGGCGGCGCTCTACCGCTGAGCTACGCGCCCGGGAGCGATCGACAGCCTACCTTGCCCGGGGCGGTGCCCCGCAAACCCGTATCCGGGGGTTATCCCCACCCCGGATCCGGGAGTCGGCCGGATCCTCTTCGGGGGCGGGCGCTTCTAGCGTCTGAGGTGAGCGCGGCGCAGTGGCCGTACCGCCCAAAGGGGGAGATGGCGATGAGTGTACGGAGCCTGGGGCGCCGGAGGATGGCGGGTTTTGCGGCTGCCGGTACGGCGGTGTTGGCGGTGGCAGTGACCGGTTGTTCCGACGTGGGGGAGGACAAGGATCCCGAGGTGCGCGGGTTCGCCTTGCAGGGGCGGGAGTTGACCGTGGATTCGGAGGACTCCGCGCTGGATGTCGTCGTCGGTGACGGCGACGAGGTGCGGGTCACTCGGTGGTTCGACGGGAGCACCGTCGTCGGCAGTGAGCCGAAGGTCAGCTGGGAGATGGTGGACGGGAAGCGGCTCGTGCTGCGGACCGACTGTGACGGCGTGATCGCCTCGTGCGAGACGAAGCACCGGATCGAGGTGCCGAGGAACGTCGCCGTAAGCATCAGGAGCCAGGACGGCCGGGTGGACGCCTCTGGCTTCAAGACTGCGATGAAGGTCCGGTCGGAGGACGGGAAGGTCGTGGTCAGGGGAGCGTCCGGCGCGCTCGACCTGGAGAGCCGGGACGGGGCGCTCGAGGTGGTCGGCGGCACGTCGAGGGACATCCGGGCCCAGGCGCAGGACGGGCGGGTGCGCCTCACCCTCGGCGCGGTGCCCGACCGGGTGGACGTGACGAGCAAGGACGGCGCGGTGGACATCGCCCTTCCTGAGGCCGCGTACAAGGTGAAGGCCGAGGCGGAGGACGGTTCCGTCGACGTGGACGTCGATCAGGACGCGTCGAGTCCGCATGTCGTGTCCGCGGTCAGTCAGGACGGCCGAGTGCGCGTGTACCCCGCGTGAGAGGGATCTTTGCCCGGCCATGGCCATAAGCGCGAACTAAACGAGCCGTGTGTTCGTCCTTAACCGGTGGGAGAATGGCCATCGGGCAAGGCGGATGACAGCACGGGAGTGGGATGTGACGGCGACACCATCGCGGCCTTACACGGAAGTTGCCCGTCCGCGAAGGTCCGCGGGTGGTGTCCGCGATGTGCTCGCTCTCGCCTTGCTGCCGCTGCCGTTGTTCGCGGCGATGCTGCCTGCGGCGTTCGCCGGGGGCGGTACGCGGCGGTGGTTCGGCGGACGCGGCGAGAGCCAGCGGGCCGACGCCCAGGCCGCGAAGGACGCGGCGGCCGCCGCGTTCTATGAGCTGGACAGCGCGCAGCGGGATCTGCGGATCTCGATAGAGACGATCACGGCGGTCGACACCTCGCCGGCGGCCCGCCGCGCGGTGGAGGAGTTCGCTGCGCTCGGGCAGCGGATCGACGAGGTCAGCCACCGCTACATCGAGGCGGTCGACGCGCATGACCTCGACCGGGACGATCTGGAGGCGTCGACCGCGGCGCGCGCCCGCACCGAGCTCACCAAGGCCAAGGACGAGCTGACCCGGGCGAAGCAGGATCTCGACCGTTTCACGCAGGGCCTCGGCCCGCTGCTCGACAAGGCCGAGACCCAGCTCGCACGGCTCGCCCCGGCGGTCGAGCGGGCCCGTCAGACACTGCTCGCGGCCAGTACGGCACTGGATTCCGTACGGGCCTCCGGTCTGAAGGCCGACGATCTCGCGGCGCGGCTCGCGGCGCTCGGCCCGGAGCTGACCAAGCTGAACCAGGGCGCCGGACGCCACGGCGTCGCGGACACCCTGCACCGCGCCGAGCGCGTGGCGCGCGACGGCGAGGCCGTGCGCGCGGAGGCCGAGCGGCTGCCGGAGCGTGCGGCCGAGATCGACCGCCGGCTCGTCTCGCTGCGCACCCGGGCGCAGGCGCTGACCACCCGGTCCACGCAGGTCGAACCGATCCTCAGCGAGCTGCGCCGCCGCTTCACCACGAACTGCTGGCAGGACCTGCAGGCCGTGCCCGCCCAGGCCGCCGAGAACGTACGGCAGGCCGAGACCAAGCTGGCCGACGCCCGCAAGGCACGCGACGAGCAGCGCTGGCCGGACGCGACGGCGCTGCTGGGCACGGTGCGTGCGTTGCTCAACGCGACCGATGAGGCCGTTTCCGCTGCCGGTGACCGTCTGACCAGGCTGAACGCCGTGTCCAAGGATCCCGAGCAGGAGATCCAGCGGACCCGGTTCGCGATCCGGGACGCACAGCGGCTCGCGATGGCCGGACGCAACACCGCCGACCCCCGGCACGCCCGCCCGCTGGACGAGTCGGTGGCCCGCCTCGACCGCGCCATCGCCGACCTGGAGGGCCGCCACCCCGACTACTGGCGTTTCCTCACGGAGACGGAGTCGGTACGGAACACCGTCGCCCGCGTGGTCGCGCAGATCCGCGAGGAACGCGGGGCCGGGGCAGGCTGAGCCACGGTCCCCCTCACGTGCCGGGAGGCCGCCCGCGTGACATTGCGTCTCCTCGGGCGGATGCTGGAAGTACGTACGCGCCAAAACACCACGTACGCCTGCACGACCTCCACGACCACAGGGAGGCGGACATGGCCACGCATGTACTTCGCCCCGGATCCCGGCGGCGCATCACCCTCGACGAGCACCTGCCCGTCGACCACCGGCTGAGCAAGGTCTACCGGATCGGCGCGGGGCTGACCGGTCTGCTGCTGCTCGCCTTCGGCATCCTCGGCCTGATCGACAAGATCGGCTTCTTCGACACGGGCGGCGACCGTGTGCTCGGGCTCAACACGAACGGCGCGCTGAGCGTGCTCTCGATCTGCGTGGGGCTGCTCCTCCTCGCGGGCATGGTGATCGGTGGCAATTTCGCCTCAACCCTCAATATGGTGCTGGGTGTTGCCTTCATCGCCAGTGGGTTCATCAATCTCGCTCTGCTCGAAACGGGTCTCAACTTCCTCGCGTTCAAGATCCAGAATGTGCTGTTCAGCTTCGTCGTCGGCGTGATGCTGATGTTCTTCGGCATGTACGGACGGGTCAGCGCGACGCTGCCGCACGACAACCCGTACTGGAAGTCGCGCCACCCGGAGCAGGCCGCACGCGAGGAGCGGGCTGCGGCCCACTGATCGGTCGGTTGATCGGTCGGTTGATCGGTCGGTTCACAGTGGTGATCGTCGCGGGCCGCCGGGACGAGTGACGCCCCTGCTGCTCGCGGCGCCGGCCCACTAATCTGTTCGCATGCCCCGCTACGATTTCCGCTGCCGGACCTGCGGCGACACCTTCGAGGTCAGCCGCCCCATGTCCGAGTCCTCCGCACCCGCCGACTGCCCCGCCGGTCACACGGACACCGTCAAACTGCTGTCCACGGTCGCCGTCGGCGGCACGTCCTCGGCGCCCGCTCCGGCCGGAGGCTCCGGTGGCGGTGGCGGTGGCGGCTGCTGTGGCGGGGGTTGCTGCGGTTGACAAGGGGCGGAGGCGCCGTCGGCCCGGGAGGGCCATCGGAGCTGGCGAGGGCGTAGGCACCGGCCGTCCGGCACCGGCGAGGTGCCGGTAGCACCGGCCGTCCACCCCCGGTGATAGCGCTACCTCACAGCCGCCGCGCCAGCGTCACACCATCCGCCACGGTCAGCATCACGCTCTCCACACGGTCATCCGCCCGCACCACCTCGTTGAACTCCTTGATCGCCGCCGCGGCGCCTTCCGGCCGCGGGTCGGTCACCCTGCCGCGCATGAACACGTTGTCGACCACGAGCAGCCCGCCCGGTCTCATCCTCGGCACCAACTCCTCCCAGTAGGCGATGTAGTTCTCCTTGTCGGCGTCGAGGAACGCCAGGTCGATGTGCGGCTCCTTCGGCAGGCCGGCGAGGGTCTCGGTGGCCGGAGCGATCCTCAGATCGATCAGGTCGGCGACACCTGCCTCCTCCCACGCCCGCCGTGCGTACGCCGTCCACTCCTCGGAGACGTCACAGGTGATCAGCGCTCCGTCGGAGGGCAGCGCCTGCGCCATCGACAGCGAGGACAGGCCGGTGAACGTGCCGACCTCCACGACCTGGCGCGCTCCCGTGAGCCGCACGAGGAACGCCAGCAATGGCCCTTGTTCCCAGGCCACTTGCTTGCCCGCGACGTCCGGGAACCTCGCGCGGGTCACCTCGATCAGTTCGCGCTGGACCGGATCCGGCGCGGGGTTGTGCTCCAGCATGTACGCATGAAGCTCATCCGTGAGTGGTGTGCGCCTGCCGCTCGCCATTGAGTCTCCCTCCTGTTGAGCCGATCGCAGCATTCGTCGAGTCGAGTCGAGCCGAGCCGCGTCGTACCGGGCACCGTTCGGTGCCGTTCCGTCGGTCCGGACCGCTGCCTGTCCGCGTGAGAACCCGCCCTACTCCCCCAAGTACCGCAGCACAGCCAGCACTCGGCGCGATACCCCCGGCGTCCCGGAGAGCTCCAGTTTGTCGAAGATCGCGTTGATGTGTTTCTCCACCGCGCTCTGGGAGATGTGCAGCCGAGTCGCGATCACCGGGTTGGTGTGCCCCTGGGCCATCTCCGCCAGCACACCGCGCTCGCGTGCCGTCAGGCGCTCCAGGAGGTCCGCATGGGTGGAGCGCCCGAGAAGCTGCGCCACCACCTCGGGATCGAAAGCGGCTCTCCCTTCGTTGACCCGCTCCAACGCGTCCAGAAATTCGTCGACTTGGACCACACGGTCCTTGAGCAGATATCCCACCCCTTCGGTCTCCCCGGTCAGCAACTCCGTGGCATAGCGCTTCTCCACGTACTGCGAGAGCACCAGCACCCCCACGCCCGGCCAGCGTCTGCGGATCTCCATGGCCGCGCGCAGCCCTTCGTCACTGTGCGTCGGAGGCATCCGTACGTCCGCGACCACCACATCGGGCTGCTGCTGTTCGACAGCGGCCACGAGTTGCTCGCCGTCGCCGACGGCGGCCAGCACCTCGTGCCCCTCCTCCAGGAGCAGGCGCACCAACCCTTCACGCAGCAAGGTCGAGTCCTCGGCCAGCGTTACGCGCACGGCAACTCCACGGTGATCAGGGTCGGTCCGCCGGGCGGACTGTCGACCACAAGTGTGCCGTCGAGCGCCGCGGCCCGACGCTGCAGACCCACCAGGCCACCGCCCGAGGGGTCAGCTCCCCCGGTCCCGTTGTCCTCGATGCTCACCACGAGCACGCCGGACTCCTCCCTGAGCCGCACACGTATCCCTGTCGCCTCCGAGTGCTTGACCGCATTGGTGACGGCCTCGGACACCACGAAGTACGCGACAGTCGCAACGGGTCTGCTGGGCTCGGCCGATATCTCGTACTCGAGCCGCACAGGGATCGAGGTGCGCTCGACCACGGTCTCGAGCGCGACCGCCAGCCCTTCCTCGTCGAGGGCTATCGGGTAGACACGCCAGGCGACTTCCCGCAGATCCTCGAGGGCCAGGCGGCTCGCCTCGTGTGCTTGGCGCAGCAACTCCTCCCTGCGCTGGGGGTCCTGGCCGCGCAGGGCCCGGCCGATCAGCATGCCGAGTGCCACCAGTCGCTGCTGGACACCGTCGTGCAGATCGCGCTCGATGCGCCGCCGCTCGTCATGGACCGCTTCGACGACGCCGGCGCGGCTGACCGCGAGCTCCTCGATCCGGCGCTGCAACTCCTCCTGCTCGCTCGGTCCGAGGAAGTGGCGCGCCAGCTTCTGTTCGAGGCGGACGACGGCCAGCATCCCCTGCAGCGAGAGGAAGAGCAGGAACAGGCCCGCGAATCCGCTGAACAGCACGGCACTCGGGCTGTTCACCTCCCCCACGAACCAGCCGATGAACAGGTAGACGCCGTACGCCGCGCCGATGAGGGCGCAGAAGAAGCAGACGGCGCCGACCAGGCCCAGGGGCCAACGGGCCGCGAGATAGCGCAGCGCTCGCTCGGACGTATAAGAGGACGAGGACTCGGCGTGCAGATAGAACGCGAGGCGCCGCCGCTCCCACTCGACCAGCGTGCGCACGAGCGTGTGCACCGGCCGGAGCACCGCGCTCCGCGCCCGCGGCCACGCCTGCACAAGAAGCAAGGACAGACCCGAGAGCAGCGCGAAGAGCAGCTCGGCGACTGCCGAGCAGGCGCCGAGCGCGAGTCCTGTTGCGAGCCGGAGCCCGCGGCGTGCCACAGATTTCATGATCAGCCAGGCTAGAGCCGGCCGCCGGCCGAGCGCACTGCGGTAAACCGCAATTCCTTCCTGCGGTGCACCGCAGGAATTCCCTGCGGCCGGCTTCAGTGTGCCTTCAGCCGCGGATTTCTACCGTGGACTCATGATCGATGACAGCGCAACTCAATGGATCAACTCGCTCATGGACACGCTCGGCGCGCCTGGCGCCGGGCTCGCCATCGCGCTCGAGAATCTGTTTCCGCCGCTGCCCAGCGAGGTGATCCTGCCGCTCGCGGGCTTCGCCGCGAGCACAGGCGGGATGAGTCTCGTCGCCGCCCTGGTGTGGACGACGATCGGCTCCGTCGTCGGCGCGCTCGCTCTTTACGGAGTCGGGGCGGTGCTCGGCCGCGACCGCATGGTGGCGCTCGCGGCGAAGGTGCCGCTCGTCAAAGTGTCGGATATAGAGAGGACAGAGGCGTGGTTCCAGCGGCACGGGACCAAGGCGATCTTCTTCGGCCGCATGGTGCCGATCTTCCGCAGTCTGATCTCTGTCCCGGCCGGTATCGAGCGGATGCGCCTTCCCGTGTTCCTCGGCCTGACCACGCTGGGCAGCGCGATCTGGAACACGGTCTTCGTCCTCTCCGGCTATCTCCTGGGCGAGAACTGGGAGGAGGTCACGGGCTATGTGTCCGTGTACTCCAAGGTCGTGCTGATAGCCGCGGTCCTCGCCGTGCTGCTCTTCATGGCCCTGCGGATCTTCAGGCCCGGTCGCGGCCGGCGGCGAGGAAACGACGCAGAATCTCCTCGCCCGCAGCGGCTCCCCGCTCGTCAAGGACGGTGAGCTGCGGCGCCTGCCAGCCGGAATCGGCGAGCTCGCCATGCCCGGGACGCCAGGATTGGTCGGCTGCAAGAAGCAGGTCGGCGTCGAGAAGGGAGTCTCCGGCGGCGAGCGTGAGCCCGGCTCCCGTACGGCGGGCGACTTCCCGCATGGCGGCGCTCTTGGTCAGCGGCTTCGGCACCGCGTAGATCTTGCGGCCTTGCAGGGAGACGGTCCAGCCGCGGCCCTCGGCCCACTCGCCGAGCTCCTTGACCCAGCCCTCGGGCAGCAGCGCGCGCTCGACCACGAGATACGCGAACAGGTCCTCGGCCACACGCTCCTTCAGGAGCCACGACTCGTCGGCGGTACGCAGCAGGTGGTCGCGTACCTCGGCAAGGGAGGCGCACTCCTCGGCCAGGCGTGCGGCGACCTGGCGTTGCCAGTCGGGGTCGGAAACACCGTCGACCAGGACGTGACCACCGTTGGCACAGATGGCGAACTTCGGCGCGGGACCAGGGAGGTGGATACGGCCGTACTGCTCGCGGGTGCGCGTGGTGGTCGGCACGAAGACGGTGCTGCGGCCCAGCTCGACCAGGAGTTCGGCGGCGGTTTCCGTGACATAGGAGAGCGGCTTGCCCTCATATACCTCGACGCAAAGGAGGCGTGGTGCGTCCGCATCGGACATGGAGAGCTGCAGCGCTGGAGCGGAGTAGATCAGCGTACGGTCGAGATCGCTGGCGACCAGTGTCGGGCCGTCCGCTGCCTGCGGGTTCACGGAGTTGCTCACTTGGTCGACACCGCCTTGCCGTCCGCGCCGGTCGCGCCGCGGGTGAAGCGGGGGTGGATCAGGCCGACGCAGGTGTACGGGAGGCCGTCCACTTCCTCGACGGGGACGCCGCGTTGTTCGGCGAGGAGTCGGACGTGGTCGAGGTCCGCGCCGGCGCCGCGCTGGGCGAGCACCTTCCAAGGGACGCGGCGCAGCAGGACGCGGGTGGTCTCGCCGACGCCGGGCTTGACGAGGTTGACGTCGTCGATGCCGTACTCCGCGCTGATCCGCTCGACAGCGGCCCAGCCCTCCCAGGTGGGGGTGCGGTCGGCGGTGAGCAGTTCCTTGACCTGGACGTCCACCGCGTCGGCCACCTCGTCGAAGCGGGCGGCGACCGTGTCGAGGAAGTGCTCCGACACATCGGCACCGGCCAGTTCGCGGTAGAACTTCGCGCCGTGGAAGTCGTTCGCGCCGACCAGGTCGGAGCGGAGCACGGTGCGGGATATCAGGCCGGACACCGTGGAGTTGAGGCAGGCGGAGGGGATGAGGAAGTCCTCTCGGGTGCCATAGGTGCGGACGCAGGAGCCCGGGTCGGCCAGCACGGCTATCTCCGGCGAGAAGCCTGTGGCACCGCCCTTCGCCTCGAACTCCTCGATGGCCTGGGCGAGTTCGCGGGTGATCGCGCCCTTGCCGGTCCAGCCGTCGACGAACACGACGTCGGCGGGGTCGTGGTGGGCGGCGAGCCAGCGCAGCGCGTTGGCGTCGATACCGCGGCCGCGCACGATCGAGACCGCGTAGTGCGGCAGGTCGAGGCCGTGGCGGCGCTGGGCCCAGCGGCGCATCAGTACGCCGACGGGGGTGCCGGCGCGGGCCAGGGAGACGAGGACGGGGCGGGCGTCGTCACGGCCGGCGGTCCGTGCGGCGTGCTCGGCGAGCACCGTCTCGGTCACCACGCCGACGGCCTGCGCGATCCGGTCCGACGACGTGCCGAGGGCCGCCTTGAAAAGGTCCTGGTACTGCTCGCTCGGCTGGTACTCGACGGGCAACGACTCCGCGTAGTGGGCGCCGCCGCTCTGGATCGCCTCCTCGCGCTCCTCCGTCGGTGCCTCCAGCTCTACGTCCGAGAGGTCCTGGAGCAGCCAGCCCACCTCGTCCGGCGCGTAGGAGGAGAAGGCGGGGCCGCGCAGGGGCTCGGGCAGGGTCACGTGGTCCTCGGCAGTGCTGGTGGGCGCCTGCGCGCGGGGCGCGGCGGGAACGTACGAGGGGACGACGGCAAGCAGGACCTGGTCGGCGTGCAGGCTGAGCTGGGCCAACAGGCCGTCGGGGGCGTGCAGTTCGGGGGTGTCGGCCACGGAGTCGACGACGGCGACGACGGTGTCGAAGCCGCCGCCGGCCACGTTGTACGCGAAGCGGGGGCCGGGCCCGTCGGCCGGGGTGTCGTGGGCGGGGAAGGTGAGCCGGGTGCGGATCGCGTAGCCGGGGTCGTCCACGGCCAGGACGGGCGAGCGGGTCGTGGTCGAGAAGCGGACCTCGGCGTCGGTGAGCTCCTCCAGGGCGGTACCGAGCGCGAGCGGTGCGTACATCAGCTCCTCGAAGCCGAGGACGAGCACGTTCCGCGCGCCGTCGAGTTCCTCGGCGATCCGCCCGGCCATCGCGGGCAGCGCGGCGTCGAGGGCGCTGCGGTGCGCGGGCGTGAAGCCGTGCCGACCGCCGTCGGGGACACCAGCGGGCCAGCCCAGCTCGATCCGCCGCACGGGCGCGCGACCGGCCTGAGACGGTGTGGCCCGCCCGGAAACCGCAGGCTCGGGCGCCCCCTCGGACGCCCCCTCGGACGCCTCCCCGGGAGCCGCCTCGGATGCCTCCCCGGACGCCGCCTCGGACGCCGCCTCGGACGCCTCCTCATGCTCTTGCACGAGCGCCTGCCCCTTGGCCAGGACGCCCTCCGGCAGCCGTACGGTGCCCGAGGCCGTGGCGATGAGGTCCACACGGGCACCGATCTCCTCGGCGAACTCCGCGAGGCGGCCCCGGTCCCCGGAGGAGCGCATGTCGACGAGGGCGACGATCACGTACCGCTCGCGGGGGTAGCGCTCGTGCAGGGCGCGGATGGTGTTGAGGACCGTGTTGCCGGTGGAGAACTCGTCGTCGACCAGCACGAGCGGTCCGTCCCCGGCGAGCAGGGCCGGGTCCTCGGGCAGCAGGAGGTGGGAGGTCGCGTGGGAGTGCGACTCCTCGAAGCCGCCTGCCGTGGCGACCGTCGCGACGGGGCGGCGCGTGGAGTGCAGATACGGGGCGAGCGCCAGGCCGTCCGCCACCGCGTGGCCGAGGCCGGTCGCGGTCTCCGCGTAGCCGACCACCACGGAGCGCGTGGCGTCGGCGTCGCCGAGCAACTCCCGTACCCGCAGTCCGAGTTCATGTCCCGCACGCCAGACCACCCGCGGGCTCTGCGGCACGTGCTTGCCGAGCACCTGCGAGACCAGCAGGTGGGCGCGCTTGGGGTTGCGGCGCAGGGCGAGGCCCAGCATGTCGTTCAGTCGCGCATCGCCGATCAGCTCCACGCCAAGTCGCTCGGCGACCCAGGTACCCGACCACACCACGTTCTTCGTCTTCCTCACGTCCGTCATGTTCGTCCAGGTCAGCCGGGCAGTCCGGCGGTGAGCAGCTCCACGAAGCCGACGTCCGCGTGCGCGACGCCGAAGACCTGTGCGCGCTGCAGGGTCCGCTCGGCCCAGGCGCGGTGCGGCTTCACCTCGTTCATCTTGTTCGTGTACGCGGAGCGCATCACGCCTCCGCCGTCCCGCTCGGGCCGCAGGATGTCCTGGGCGTCGCTGAACTCCTCGTGGCTGACCACCGACATCGCGTGCACGGGCAGCACGTGCGAGGGGTGGATACAGGTCTTGCCGAGCAGTCCGTTGGCGCGGTCGAGCGCGATCTCGCGGAGCAGCCCGTCCATGTCGTGCTCGATGAGCGCGGTGCGCAGTTCCTCGGCCCGGCCGAGGAAGGGGCTGGCGCGCAGTTGCGGCTTGAACATCCGCTCCTGGTGGCGGAAGTACTCCCACACCGGTCCGGTCACGGTGAAGCCCGTGCCGTCGGCGCGGCCCAGGACGTTGACCACGTCGGCGATGACGGAGGCGACGATGTGGACGTCGTACGCCGTCATGTCCGGCGGCCTGCGCAGGCCGTACGCGGAACAGAAGTCGGTGACGCCGAGGCGCAGCGCGAGCACCCGCTCGCGGTACTTGTCGACGGTGCGGGAGATCCCGGCGAGGGTGTCGCCGCGGGTTTCGAGGTGCAGCAGCTCGGGTGACTCGAGGACGGGCATCGCGAAGAGGCGCCGCCCGCAGGCGGCCTCGGCCGCGGTCAGCGCCTCCATGAAGGGCACTCCGCGTTCCTCGGTGAACTTCGGCAGGACGAAGCCGGACAGCAGGGACACGGAGGCGCCGAGGCGGGTGACGAGGTCGGTGATCTGTGCGGGCCTGCGCACCCGTATGAACAGGAGGGGGAGATCGGCGGCGGCCGGCGGCTCCTGGGCCTCGGCCATCGCGGCTAGCGCGGCGAACTGGGTGACGAGGTTCTCCTCGGCTCCCTCGACCTCCGCGTCGTCGATGGAGTCCTCCAGGCAGAGCACCATCGAGACCACGCCGCGGCGTGCCTGCTTGAGGATGTCCTGGGCGAGCTTCGGGCGGGTGGCCGGGCTGTACAGGGTCGCGCCGAGGGCCGCCGAGAGCAGGGGGGCGGGAGAGTCGCCAGTGAACTCTCCGGGCTCCTGATGGAACAGGACCTTCCGGTTCTCAGGCGCTATATGCCCGAAATGACGCATGAGACTCCCCCGTAATGGCAAAGGCGACCGCTGATGTGGCCGGTAATAGTACGTAGGAGCGTGTGTCCACAGTTCCCTTCACGCATGAAATTCAGGTAACCCGGCCATGACCGACACTCTTGCACGAGTCGGATTCCGGTCAAGGTCCCGGGGTTCGCGCGGGCCCCCGCGTTGTCCCGGCATGGACGCAGCAGGCAGGATGACCGTCATGACGCACACGATGCTGAAGGGGTCGAACGTTCCGCTCGAAGCGGCGGCGGTCCGTGCGGTGCTGCGCTGGGCCCCGAGCTCCGATGTGCCGGACGTCGACGCCTCCGCGCTGCTGCTCGGCGCGGACGGCCGGGTCCGCTCCGACGAGGACTTCGTCTTCTTCAACCAGCCGCGCCACCCCTCGGGCAAGGTCTGGCGGCTCGGCAAGAAGCGTCTCGCCGAGGGTCTCACGGACACGATCCAGGCGGATCTGGCGGGGGTCGACCCGGCCGTGTCCAAGATCCTCATCGTCGCGTCGGCCGAGGACGTGCCGTTCGGGCACGTACGGTCGCTGCGCATTTCGCTGTACGACGTCGCGCACAGCGGCGACAAGCCGTACGCCGTCTTCGATGTGAAGCCGGAGACCGGCAATGAGACGGCACTGATCTGCGGTGAGCTGTACCGCCGCAAGGAGGGCTGGAAGTTCCGCGCGGTCGGCGAGGGCTATCTGAACGGTCTGGTGGGGCTCGCCACCGACTTCGGCATCTCGGTCGACGAGTCCGACCACAAGGCGGAGGCACCCGCGCCCGCGCAACCCGCCCCGACGCAGCCCGCTCCCGCACAGCCCGCCCCGGTCCCGTCCCAGCCCGCCGCCCCGGCGCCCGACCCGCAGCCCGCCGCACAGCAGCCCCAGCCGCAGCCTCAGCCCGCGTACGGATACCCGCAGCAGCCGACGGCACCCGCGCCGCAGCCCGCGTACGGGTACCCGCAGCCCGCGTCGTCGCCGGAGCCGGCGTACGGCTATCCGCAGCCGGCACCCGTCGCGCCCGCGGTCCCTCAGCCCGCGCCCGACCCGAACTTCAAGCTGCCGCCGCAGGGCCCGCAGTTCATCCCTCGCTGAACACCGCCTACCGCTCCCCCACCTTCGACTTGAATCCGCGGCCCCACTGCAGGCCCCAGCCGTAGAGCCGGTCGAGCTCGGCCTGGAAGCCGTAGACGAACTTGACCTCGCGGCGGACGACCAGCTCCCCCTTGACGTTCTCCAGAGAGACCACGGCGCAGGAGCGTGCCTGCGGGGCGCGCTCGTCGTCGAGTTCGATCTCGATCCGCGGTCCGTTGCTGGGGTACATCGTGACCTTGGCGTGCGTCCGGTCGAAGGCCGGCGTCTGGTCGTAGATGTAGACGAAGACGAGCAGACGCTTGATGTCCTCGCGATGGTCGAGATTGATGTAGATCGTCTCGCCGGAGGGCGCCCCGAACCGGTCGTCGCCGCTGAGTTTCACATACGGCGGCGCGTTGAGGTTCCCGAAGAAGCTGCCGAGCGGCTGGACCACGCCCTTGGAGCCGTCCGTCAGCTCGTAGAGGCACCCGATGTCGAGGTCGACATTGACGACGCCCTGGGTGTGCGCCTGCACCACGTCGGGCTTGAACATCTTGAACGGATGCCGCAGCAGTCCGCTCTGCCGCGAGCGCCCCTCGATGTCGGACGTACGCATCCGCCATGACAGGTTGACCCGCAGATTGCCGGTGGCCGCCCCCTGCTTGCTGAGGGAGACCATGGGGTGCCGTTTGGTGAGCTCGATCGCGTTGGTCGCGGCGCTCCCCGACTCGAACTGACCTCCGCGCCCACGCCGCAGACCGTCCCAGAAGGACATTCCGCCCCCTACTTCCCTACGAGAACCACCCCGCTCCATGCCGCCGTGAACGGCGGCGGGGCGGCCCGAGGTTCGCACCTCGTGGCCGCCCCGCTTCAGAGCGTTCCCTGATTCACCCGGGGGTCACACCCCGGAGGAGACTTCCGACTTCTCGTCCGAGGCCGAGCCCTCTCCCCCACCGGCCGCGAGCTCCCGGCGGTTGCGCATCACCGACGACCAGAACGAGGCCGCGATCAGGAACACACCGATCAGACCGGTGATGATCTCGCTGATCTCGTGCTCGATCGTGATGAGCAGGATGACCGCGAGCGCACCGATCGCGTAGTGCGCTCCGTGCTCCAGGTACACGTAGTCGTCCAGGGTGCCCTGGCGGACCAGGTAGACCGTGAGCGAACGGACGTACATCGCACCGATACCGAGGCCGAGCGCCATCCAGAAGATGTGGTTCGTGATGGCGAAGGCGCCGATGACACCGTCGAAGGAGAACGAGGCGTCGAGGACTTCCAGGTACAGGAAGAGGAAGAACGCCGCCTTGCCGGCGAGGCCGACCGCGGAGATCTCCTTGCCCTCGGCCTTGGCCTTCTCCTCCTCCTCGTGCTCGCGCTCCTCTTCTTCCTCGAGCTTGTCCTCGAAGTAGCCCGAGAGACCGCCGACGACGAGGTACGTGATCAGACCGGCGACACCGGACAGGAGCACGGTGGCGGACTTGTCCGCGTAGCCGGTGCTGGTGTGGGCGTGGGTCGCGAAGGCCATCGTGGTGCCGAGCAGGGCGATCAGCGCGATGCAGACCGACAGCATGTCGACCTTGCCGAGCTTGGCCAGCGGGCGCTCGAGCCAGGCGAGCCACTTGATGTCCCGCTCCTCGAAGATGAAGTCGAGGAAGATCATCAGCAGGAACATGCCACCGAAGGCCGCGATGGCCGGGTGGGCGTCCGTGACCAGGGACTCGTACTGCTCGGGGTTGTCCATGGCGAGCTGGACGGCCTCGATGGGCCCGACCTTCGCACTGATCGCCACGATGACGACCGGGAAGACGAGCCGCATACCGAAGACGGCGATCAGGATGCCGATGGTGAGGAAGATCTTCTGCCAGAAGGCATTCATCTTCTTCAGGATTCCGGCGTTGACCACCGCGTTGTCGAAGGAGAGCGAGATCTCCATGATCGACAGGATCAGGACGAGGCCGAACGCCTCCCACCCCCACTGCCACGCTGCAAAAGCGAGGCCTACCGCCGTGACGGCGAAGGACCACCCGAAGGTTTTCAGGACCACTGGCTACCCAATCGTTGTGTACGGGTCTCCCCCGCGCCGCGCACGGCTTTACGAAACGTTGACCCCGAAGTCTAGAGCGATACCGCGCAGACCCGACGCGTACCCCTGGCCTACGGCCCGGAACTTCCACTCTCCGCCATAGCGGTAGACCTCGCCGAAGATCATCGCGGTCTCGGTCGACGCGTCCTCGGACAGGTCGTAGCGTGCCAGCTCCTGTCCGTCGGCCTGGTTCACGACGCGGATGAACGCGTTGCTCACCTGGCCGAAGGTCTGGCCGCGGTTGTCCGCGTCATGGATCGAGACCGGGAAGACGATCTTCTCGACGTTGGCCGGCACCTTGGAGAGATCGATGAGCAGCGACTCGTCGTCGCCGTCGCCCTCACCCGTGAGGTTGTCACCGGTGTGCTCCACCGAGCCGTCGGGGCTCTTGAGCTGGTTGTAGAAGATGAACCACTCGTCGCCGAGCACCCGGCCGCCCGCGCACATCAGGGCGCTGGCGTCGAGGTCGAAGTCGGCTCCCGTGGTGGAGCGTGCGTCCCAGCCGAGCCCGATCATCACCTGCGTGAGGTTGGGTGCGGCCTTGGAGAGGGAGACATTGCCTCCCTTGGCGAGCGTGACGCCCATTTCGTGTCCTCCCCGGATTGCGTGACGCGATGCTGCTGGTCGCGGTGGTGCTGGTCAAGGACGTCCGGCGCCGCACTGCTAGTGCGGCGCCGGACGAGGGCCGCCCCGGTCGGGGGCAAGGCCGGTGGTGCGTGCTGTCACGCACCGGTGTGCGTACGCGACGGACGGCAAGGAACGCGGCGTACGACGGGAAACCGGGTCGAACGTCAGACGTTCACGCCGAAGTCCTGCGCGATGCCGCGCAGACCCGACGCATAGCCCTGGCCGATGGCACGGAACTTCCACTCGGCGCCGTGCCGGTAGAGCTCGCCGAAGACCATGGCGGTCTCGGTGGACGCGTCCTCGGAGAGGTCATAGCGGGCGATCTCGGCGCCGCCGGCCTGGTTCACGACGCGGATGAACGCGTTGCGCACCTGGCCGAAGGACTGCTGGCGGTTCTCGGCGTCATAGATCGACACCGGGAAGACGATCTTGGTGATCTCGGCGGGCACGCCCGCGAGGTTCACGTTGATCTGCTCGTCGTCGCCCTCGCCCTCACCGGTGGTGTTGTCACCGGTGTGCTCGACGGAACCGTCGGGGCTCTTCAGGTTGTTGAAGAACACGAAGTTCGCATCGCTGCTGACCTTCCCGTCCTCCTGGGTCAGGATGGCGCTTGCGTCCAGGTCGAAGTCCTGGCCGGTGGTGGTACGGATGTCCCAGCCCAGACCCACCGTGATGGCGGTCAGGCCGGGGGCCTCCTTGGACAACGAGACGTTGCCGCCCTTGCTGAGGCTGACTCCCACGAGTCCTCCAAATAGTTACCAGGGGCAGCGCCCCCGTGGTGCGTTGGCATCGGATCAACGACTGGATCCTAGTGACGGGTTCCCGCGGCAAACAGGCTCTTCGCCGCAAGGATCATCACGGATCAGCCGTTCACCGGGAAGTCCCGGGAAAATCAGGGGATATCAGAGCTTGCCGAGCTCGGCGACGTACGCGTTCAGGTCGCGCGCGTCCGGCAGCTCGTTGACGACGCTCCAGCGCACGACGCCTTCCTTGTCGATGATGAAGGTGCCGCGCACCGCGCAGCCCTTCTCCTCGTCGAAGACCCCGTACGCCCGGGACGCCTCGCCATGCGGCCAGAAGTCGGACAGGAGCGGGAACGTGAAGCCCTCCTGCTCGGCGAAGACCCGCTGGCTGAACGGGGCGTCGCAGGAGACGGCGAGCAGCTGCACGTCGTCGTTGACGAACTGCGGCAGCTCGTCGCGCAGCGCGGTGAGCTCGCCCGTGCAGACCCCGGTGAAGGCGTACGGGTAGAAGACCAGCACGACGTTCTTCTCGCCGCGCAGGTCCGCGAGGCGGACCGGCTCCCCGTGCTGGCTCCTGAGAGCCAGGTCGGGAGCCTTCTCGCCGACTGCGATGGAGGAGGAAGCCATGCCTGGCCGTCCCTTCGTGAGCATCGTGACGCCGCGTGGGCCTGATCGGGTGAATCCCACCCTATGCGCCGCCGCCGACATCCACCCGTGCTGCCCGCGCGAACTCACCCGCACGCCCCGTTCGCGGCACGCGAAAACCCCCGCCGACCGAGGTCGGCGGGGGTGGTGCTCGGCAGTGCCCGTGGTCAGCGCTTCTTGGCGGCCTTCGGGGTGCTCAGACGGCTGGCCGTCCAGTCCTTGCCGGCGCTGATGCTCTTCGCGGCGGAGAGTCCGGCGGTGGTCGAGGCCTCGCCGATCTCGCTGGGCTCGACGTAGCCGTCGCGGCCGGTCTTCGGCGTCAGAAGGAGGATGGACCCGCCTTCCTCCATGTACGCGATGGCATCCACCAGCGCATCGGTCAGGTCCCCGTCGTCCTCACGGAACCAGAGCACCACGCCATCGGCCACATCGTCGTAGTCCTCGTCGACGAGCTCGGTGCCGATGACCTTCTCGATGTCCTCGCGGAGCTCCTGGTCGACGTCGTCGTCGTAGCCGATCTCCTGGACCACCTGCTCGGGCTGGAAACCCAGCCTGGCGGCCAGGTTCGTCTCCGCGTGGTCCGCGGTCGCGCTCACGGATTGCCTCCTGATCATGTTTTTCGGATGTCGTTGTCGCTTCGCGCGGGCGCGAAGCGTTGGCCGTAGTCCACACGGGCGGGGCGGATCGCGCAAGTACCCGGCCGCCGAGACCGCCGAAACGGTGACGATCCCGACCGTGTCACCGCAACTCAATGCCCGAATTCTCCACGATTGGTGATTCGTCCCACAGCGGTACGGCCCATCCGGGTCACGGGCCCGGATCGAGACCTGATCGGGACCTTCGGCCGCCGTCACGGGCCGAACGTCCCGGGGGACCAGGCCTTTTACGTGGGCGTATCGTTGCGATTCGGGCGACCCCGCGCCGCGGGCGCCTTCCTGCCCTCGTTACCGCTCGGTACAGATGACGTACACAGCACCTGGGTACACGATGGACAACGTGCCAGTTGGTCCACCGACAGCCCACCGACAGCGAAGGAACAGCGTGGCTTCCGGATCCGATCGCAACCCGATCATCATTGGCGGCCTGCCCAGCCAGGTCCCGGACTTCGATCCCGAAGAGACTCAGGAGTGGCTCGACTCGCTGGACGCGGCGGTCGACGAGCGCGGCCGTGAGCGGGCCCGCTACCTGATGCTCCGGCTGATCGAGCGCGCCCGCGAGAAGCGTGTGGCCGTGCCCGAGATGCGCAGCACGGACTACGTGAACACCATCGCGACCAAGGACGAGCCGTTCTTCCCCGGCAACGAGGAGATCGAGCGCAAGATCCTCAACGCCACGCGGTGGAACGCGGCGGTCATGGTCTCCCGCGCCCAGCGCCCCGGCATCGGCGTCGGCGGTCACATCGCGACCTTCGCCTCCTCGGCGTCGCTGTACGACGTGGGCTTCAACCACTTCTTCCGCGGCAAGGACGAGGGCGACGGCGGCGACCAGATCTTCTTCCAGGGCCACGCCTCGCCCGGTGTCTACGCCCGCGCGTACCTCCTCGACCGGCTCTCCGAGCAGCAGCTCGACGCGTTCCGGCAGGAGAAGTCGAAGGCCCCGTACGGGCTTTCCTCGTACCCGCACCCGCGTCTGATGCCGGACTTCTGGGAGTTCCCGACCGTGTCGATGGGCCTCGGCCCCCTCGGTGCGATCTATCAGGCGCGGATGAACCGCTACATGGAGCATCGCGGGATCGCGGACACCTCCAAGTCGCATGTGTGGGCCTACCTCGGCGACGGCGAGATGGACGAGCCCGAGTCGCTCGGCCAGCTCTCGCTCGCGGCGCGCGAGGGCCTCGACAACCTGACGTTCGTCGTGAACTGCAACCTGCAGCGGCTCGACGGTCCGGTGCGCGGCAACGGGAAGATCATCCAGGAGCTGGAGTCGCAGTTCCGCGGCGCCGGATGGAACGTCATCAAGCTGATCTGGGACCGCAGTTGGGACCCGCTGCTCGCCCAGGACCGCGACGGTGTGCTCGTCAACAAGATGAACACCACGCCCGACGGCCAGTTCCAGACGTACGCGACCGAGTCGGGCTCGTACATCCGTGAGCACTTCTTCGGTGACGACCACCGGCTGCGCGCGATGGTCGAGGGCATGACCGACGACCAGCTGCTTCACCTGGGCCGCGGTGGTCACGACCACAAGAAGGTGTACGCGGCGTACAAGGCGGCCCTGGAGCACAAGGGCCAGCCGACGGTGATCCTGGCGCAGACCGTCAAGGGCTGGACGCTCGGTCCCAACTTCGAGGGCCGCAACGCCACGCACCAGATGAAGAAGCTGACGGTCGACGATCTGAAGCACTTCCGCGACCGGCTGCACATCCCGATCGCGGACAAGGATCTCGAGGGCGGCGCCCCGCCGTACTACCACCCGGGGCGTGACTCCGAGGAGATCCAGTACATGCACGACCGCCGCAAGAGCCACGGTGGTTTCGTGCCGAGCCGGATCGTGCGGGCGAAGCCGCTGCAGCTGCCGGACGACAAGGTCTACGCGACGGCCAAGAAGGGCTCGGGGCAGCAGTCGATCGCCACGACGATGGCGTTCGTGCGCATCCTCAAGGACCTGATGCGGGACAAGGAGATCGGCAAGCGCTTCGTGCCGATCGCGCCGGACGAGTACCGCACGTTCGGCATGGACGCGTTCTTCCCGAGCGCCAAGATCTACAACCCGCTGGGGCAGCAGTACGAGTCCGTGGACCGTCAACTCCTGCTCGCCTACAAGGAGTCGCCGACCGGGCAGATGCTGCACGACGGCATCACGGAGGCCGGCTGCACCGCGTCGCTGATCGCCGCGGGTTCGGCGTACGCCACGCATGGCGAGCCGCTGATCCCCGTGTACGTCTTCTACTCGATGTTCGGTTTCCAGCGCACCGGCGACCAGTTCTGGCAGATGGCCGACCAGTTGGCGCGCGGATTCGTCCTGGGTGCGACCGCCGGACGGACGACGCTGACCGGTGAGGGTCTGCAGCACGCGGACGGCCACTCGCATCTCCTCGCGTCGACGAACCCGGCCTGTGTCGCGTACGACCCGGCGTTCGGCTTCGAGATCGCGCACATCGTCAAGGACGGTCTGCGGCGGATGTACGGCGAGAACAGTGAGGACGTCTTCTACTACCTCACCGTCTACAACGAGCCGATCCAGCACCCCGCCGAGCCCGAGAACGTGGACGTCGAGGGCATCCTCAAGGGCCTCCACCTCTACAAGAAGGGCGAGGCGGGCACGATCCCGGCGCAGATCCTCGCGTCCGGTGTCGCGGTGCCGTGGGCGATCGAGGCGCAGCAGATCCTCGCCCAGGAGTGGAACGTCAAGGCGGACGTCTGGTCCGCGACCTCCTGGAACGAGCTGCGGCGCGACGCCGTGGACGCGGAGGAGCACAACCTCCTGAACCCGGAGGAGGAGCAGCGCGTCCCGTACGTGACGCGGAAGCTCTCCGGCGCCGAGGGTCCGTTCGTGGCCGTCTCCGACTGGATGCGGTCCGTTCCCGACCAGATCGCGCGCTGGGTGCCTGGGCGGTACAACTCGCTCGGTGCGGACGGCTTCGGCTTCGCGGACACCCGTGGTGCGGCCCGTCGCTTCTTCCACATCGACGCGCAGTCGACCGTCCTCGGTGTGCTCACCGAGCTCGCCAAGGACGGGAAGATCGACCGCTCGGTCCTCAAGCAGGCCATCGACCGCTACCAGCTGCTCGATGTGGCGGCGGCCGATCCGGGGGCGGCGGGCGGCGACGCGTAAGCGCCGTACGCGCCCTCCGCGCCCTCCGCGCGTGAAGATCGCCTGGTGAGGGCGGTGGGACCTGGTGGTCCCGCCGCCCTTATGCGTTGTTTACGATGCGCGCTATGGCAGGCCTGAAGGAACAACCGCTGCAGATCCGCTGGGAGAACCGGACCCAGCGCCCGCTCCTCGCGCTCGCGGTCGCGTTCGCCGTGGCGTACGCGGTGCCGATCGCGGCACCGGGGGTGCCTGGCGGGGTGAAGAGTGCGTGTTCCGCGGTGGAGCAGGCGGTCTGGGCCACGTTCGCCGCCGACTATCTCGTCCGGCTGGTGCTCAGCCGACAGCGTCTTCACTTCGTACGGCACCACTGGCTGGATCTGCTGGCGGTGCTGCTGCCGTTGCTCAGGCCCTTGAAGCTGCTGCGGCTCGTTTCCGCGCTGGTGCTGGTGGGGCGGCGGGCCCGGATGGCCACGCAGATCAAGCTGACCACCTATGTCGGCGGTTCCGTCGTCGGTCTGCTGGTCTTCGGGTCGCTCGCCGTGCTCGAAGTGGAGCGCAATGCGCCGGACGGGAACATCAAGACGCTCGATGACGCGCTGTGGTGGTCGTTCACGACGATGACCACCGTCGGGTACGGGGATCATTCGCCCACGACCGGGCTCGGCCGCCTCCTCGCCGTGGGCCTGATGATCTCGGGTATCGCCGTACTCGGTGTCGTCACGGCCAACATCGCCGCCTGGTTCATCTCCCGCTTCGAACAGGACGACGCCGAGGAGCGCCGCCAGACCGAGGCGATCCTCGCGCTGACCGACGAGGTCAAGGCGCTGCGGGCACAGGTGGCGTCCTTGTCGGACGCGTCCGACGGCCGCGGGGCGGCCCCGGTGCCAGGGCCTTCGGCGCCGCCCGCGGCGGAGGAACCGGTCAGCTCTCCCAGATCTTGAACGCCCTCACCTTGTAAGGGGACTCGGGCGCCCAGGTGCCTCCCCCGCGCCCCGGATACGTCTCGAAGTCGCCCGTCTCCTCGCACTCGGCCGACTGGTATGTGGTGACCGGGCGGGCCGTCCGGTTGACGAGGGCCGCCGCGCTGCCCCCCTCCGGCAGCGCGGTGCAGGCCTCCGTCGTGAGCTCGGTCAGTTCGTACGTGGTGCGGGCGCCGCCGTAGTCCGGCGCCGTCCACAGGCAGAGCTCCCCGGGGCCGCAGCCCGCCCGGTCCTGGCCCGGTGGTGCGGCGCCCGCCGGCGCGGCCGCGGTGGCGAGTGCGGCCACTCCCAGGACGGCCGCGGTGATGGTCGTACGGAGTTGAGTCGTCGTCGTACGCATGGTCCTGAACCCCCGTGTCGTGTCGGCCCGCCGCTCTCGGCCGGTCCGTCTGCGCCACTGTGACCTGCGGTGTCCAAGGCCCGGAAGGGGGTTCGGCGGCCGTCACCCTGATAGGGGAAATCCCGGGCCGCGAGTTCCGGACGGACGAGATCCCGGGCAAGGGAAATCCCCGCCGGGCGACCCGACGGGGATTTCACGGGCTACTGCGCAAAGCGCGCGACCTCAGATGTGGCCGACGCCCGCACCGGCTTCCGCGTTCGCACCGCGCTTCGTGAGGAGCGCGACGAGGACGGCGACCGCGGCGACGCCCGCCGCGACCAGCGAGGCCAGCTGCATGCCCGACATGAAGGTGTCGTGCGCGACCTTCGTGATCGGCTCGATCATCTCCGGCGGGGTCTGCTTCGTGAGCGGCGGGACACCGACCTGGACGGCCTCGGAGGCCTGCGCCAGCTGGGCGTCGGTCAGCGGCGGCAGGCCGGCGCCGGTCCAGTTGCCCGCCAGGTCGCTGTCGACCTTCGAGGCCATGACCGCGCCGAGCACCGCGGTGCCCAGCGAGCCGCCGATCTGCATGGCGGCCTGCTGCAGTCCGCCGGCCACGCCGGACAGCTCCAGCGGGGCGTTGCCGACGATGACCTCGGTCGCGCCGACCATGACCGGGGCGAGGCCCAGGCCGAGGCAGGCGAACCAGATCGACATGGTGAGGCTGGAGGTACCGGTCTCCAGGGTGGACATGCCGTACATCGCGAGGGCGGTGAGGATCATGCCGCCGGCCAGCGGGATCCGCGGGCCCATCTTGGTGATCATGGCGCCCGCGAGCGGCGAGCCGACGATCATCATGCCGGTGAGCGGCAGCAGGTGCAGACCGCTGTCGACCGGGCTCATGCCGTGCACGTTCTGCAGGTAGAAGGTGACGAAGAACAGGCCGCCCATGAAGGCGATGGCCATGAGGACCATCAGGACCACACCGGCCGACAGCGGCACGGAGCGGAACAGGCCCATCGGGATGAGCGGCTCCTTGACCTTGTTCTCCCAGAGCGCGAAGACGAGGAACGCGACGAGCGAGCCGCCGAGGAACAGCCAGACCTTGCTGTCGCCCCAGCCCCACTCGGGGGCCTTGATGAGCGCCCAGACCAGGCAGAACATGGCGCCCGAGAGCAGGACGATGCCGGGGACGTCGAAGGAGCGCGGGGCGTTCTCGGCGCGGTGGTCGCGCAGGATCACGAGGCCGAGGACGAGGGCGATCAGACCGACCGGCACGTTGATGAAGAAGACCGACTGCCAGCTGACGTGCTCGACGAGCACGCCGCCGAGGATCGGGCCGCCGGCCGTCGAGGCGCCGATGACCATGCCCCAGATGCCGATCGCCATGTTGAGCTTCTCGGCCGGGAACGTGGCGCGGAGCAGACCGAGCGCGGCCGGCATCAGCAGCGCACCGAAGAGGCCCTGGAACACCCGGAAGATGATGACGAGTTCGACGCTGTTGGACAGACCGATCGCGCCGGACGCGGCGGCGAAGCCGACGACGCCGATCAGGAACGTCTGGCGGTGGCCGAAGCGGTCACCGAGCTTGCCCGCGGTGATCAGGGTGACCGCGAGGGCCAGGAAGTACGCGTTGGTGATCCACTGGACGTCGGCGAAGCTCGCGTTCAGCTTGTCGGCGATGACGGGGTTGGCGATCGCGACGATGGTGCCGTCCAGGGCGACCATCATGACGCCGATGGCCACGGCGAACAGGGTCAGCCAGGGGTGGCCGCGCAGCCCCTTGGCCGGAGTCGGATCGGTGACCGCGACCGGCGGTTCCGGGGCGTTGCCCGCCTTTTCGACGGTGGTCTGACTAGTCATGGGAAAAGGCTAATGACAGCCACTGACAGTTGACAACGTCAGCCAGTAGTCGGTAACTGTCACGTTGCTCACAGGTATGGTGAGCCCGACATTTACGGCACAAGGACGGCAGAAAGAGGGCCATGGGGTGACGACCGAGGCCATGGGGCTGCGGGAGCGCAAGAAGCAGCGCACCCGCGACGCCCTGGTGCGCGCCGCGCTCGAACTCTTCACGTCCCAGGGGTACGAGCGGACGACCGTCGACGAGATCGTCGCCGCGGTCGACGTGTCGCAGCGCACCTTCTTCCGCTACTTCGCGGGCAAGGAGCAGGTGGTCTTCGCCGTCCAGGAGATGGTCGAGGCCCGCTTCGTGGAGTCGCTGCGCGGACGCCCCGCCGACGAGCCGCCGTTCGAGGCGCTGCGCCGGGCCGTTCTCGACGCCTGGGAGTCGATCGGCGAGTCGATCGAGGCGCTCGTGCCGGTCGAGATGTACATGCGGGTCTTCCGGATGATCGAGTCGACGCCCGCGCTGCTCGCCGTGCAGATGCGGCGCACCGTCGAGACCGAGGAGGAGACGGTGCGGATCCTCGCCGCGCGCGAGGGCCTCGACCCCGACGTGGACCCGCGGCCGCGTGTCGCGGTCGCCGCGTTCGGCGGGGTGATGCAGCTGGCGGGCCGCCGCTGGGGCGCCGGCGAGGAGATCAGCGTGGAGTCGATGCGGCGCATGACGGCGTCCCTGCTCGAACAGCTGGAGCCGGCCCTGGCGAAGGACTGGCGTACCGCCCGGGACTGAGCGGCCGGCCCCGTAAGCGATCCGCGGCGCTCGCGCCCACCGGCCCTGTAACCGGAACTTCCGCTTACACTCCGTGATCACCACACTGCGGTGTGCCCGTTTTAGGCCGATCATCCGGTACGTAACGTGATCCGCGCCACGGTCCGTGCGGCGGGCCGCCCCGTTCTCCTAGGGTGGCCGGATCGTGACTTCTTTCGACTCGACGCCCTCCCTGAATGTCTGGCGCGCCCTCCTCGCCGTAGCCGTCGTCTTCGTCATGCTGACCGCCACCGGCTGGACCGCCGTCCGCAGCAAGGGCCGGTCGACACCGCTCGAAGCGGCGGTCGACGCGTGGAACCGCGGTGGCATCGACGGCCGCAAGCTGCCCGACCCGGACTCCCCCGCCCAGCGCATCTCCCGCTTCTTCGCCTCGCTCGACGACGCACAGCAGAAGCGCCTCGCCAAGCGCTACTCCCTGGTCGTCGGCAATCTCAACGGGGTACCCGTCAAGCTGCGCTACCAGGCGAACCGCCACTCCTTGCGCGCGGCGATCCCCACCGCGCGCGAGCGGATGCGCGACACCCGTCTCACCGAGAGCGGCAGACGCGAGGCCGGGCGCCTGGCGAACCGCTTCGAGTCACTGCTCCGCCCCGGCCGCGACATCCTCGCCTTCGACCCGTCCGGCCGCGGCCGCGTCGCCGAGGTGCTCGGGGACCTGGAGAAGGCCGAGCGGATCTCCGTGGTGGTGCCCGGCGTGGACACGGACCTGCTGACGTTCCAGAAGACCTGGGGACGGTACGGGGCCACCTCGGGCATGTCCCGCTCGCTGTACCGCACCGAGCGCGCCGAGAGTCCCGGCACGAAGACCGCGGTGATCGCCTGGGCCGACTACACCGCGCCGGCCGGGGTGGGCATGGACGCCTTCACCGTACGGCGGGCGCAGGACGGCGCCGAACGGCTCGACGCGATGGTGCGCGCACTGCCCGGCAAGGCGCCGACGGCGCTGTACTGCCACAGCTACGGTTCGGTCGTCTGCGGACTCGCGGCGCCCCGACTCCCGTCCCGCGTCCGGGACATCGCGGTCGCGGGCAGCCCCGGGATGCGCGCCGAGACCGCCGACGACCTCGGCACCGACGCACGGGTGTGGGCGGTGCGCGACGCCGACGACTGGATCGCGGACGTGCCGCACCTCGAGGTCGGCAGCTTCGGCCACGGTGTGGACCCGGTGTCCGAGGAGTTCGGCGCCCGCGTGCTCTCGGCCGAGGACGCCGAGGGGCACACCGGGTACTTCGAGCCGGGCACGGAGAGTCTGCGCAATTTCGCGCGCATCGGGGTCGGCCGTCTCGACGAGGTCAGTTGCGCAGACGGCGGGGATGCCTGTCGCACCCGGGTGTGACGGCTTTCAGACCATACGGAGCTCCCTGACCCGGACGTCTCCGTTCCGGCGTACGCCGGGCACGTTGCGCGGCACCAGGCACTGACCGGGCCTGGCCGACGCGCGTAGAAGTCCGTCATTCCGGGATGACGCCGGAATGCTTCGAGGGGGGACGTACAGGCGCATGCCGCATACGATGAGCCGCATGGGTGACGTACTGGCCGGATTTCATGCCACCTGGGAGTTCGACTCGGACTCCGTGCTCATCCGCTTCGAACGGGGGATCAGGACGCCGAAGTTGTTCCAGGCGCTCGGTGAACGCCGCATCCCGCATGGGGCGTTGGCGGATGTGACCTTGTCCCCCGGCAAGCGGGGCACGGTGGTGCTGCATGCCGTACCGCGGTCCGGCGCCGATCCGTTGATGGAGACGGCGGCCGGGCAGCTCAAGGACGGCTGCGACCCGTACCGGCTCGTGCTGCCCGCCGAGCGCGAGACGCTCGCCGAGTACTACCGGGACGAGCTGCGCGCGCTGCTGCCCGCCTCGTCCGGGCCCGCCGACCACTTCCTCGTGGCGCCGCCCGAGGGCCCGGTGCACTTCAAGGCGTACGACGGGAAGGCCTCGTTCGACGGGAAGGCGGTGAGCTTCCGCTGGTTCTGGACGGGGGCCTCGTCGGCCAAGTGGAAGGCGGGCGACCAGACCTTTCCGCTGGCCGATCTCAGCGGGGTCGAGTGGCGGTCGCCGGAGATCTTCGACGGCTATCTGCGGCTGATCCGGCGGCCCGGCTCGGTCGTCCAGCCCGCGCAGGCCGACCAGGATCCGGCCGCGGTCGTGTTCGGGCTCGGCTACGGGCCGGTGCACGAGTCGCTGCCGTTCGCGGCCTCGGTGCTCGCGGCGACGCGTGCGCGGGGTACGGCGGCGGTCGCGGCGGCGCTGCCGTCGGCGCGACGGGATCCGGCGGACATTGCGGAAAGGATCCGTCACCTCGGGGAGCTGCACGGGGCGGGGCTCCTTACCGACGAGGAGTTCTCGTCGAAGAAGGCGGAGCTGCTCGCCGAACTCTGAGCGGGCCGCCTGGCCACGGCGGATGTCATACCGGGGTATGAGTTCCGGAGCGGCTCCGCGGTATGACGCCGGATGACGGCTCCGCTGCCTACGCTGATCAGGCCATGAACGACACCCAGCGGCCCTCGCCCGACGAGCGCACCCAAGAGACCGGTTCCCGACGCCTCGCGCTGCGGGAGCGGCTGGCGCGCCTGCGCGTACGGCCCCCGAAGGACGGGAGCACGGGGCGGTCTTCCCCGACCGCGCCCGGCCTCCCGGCAGACGGGACCCGGGTGCACTGGAGTGCCGTCAAGGAAGGCTTCCGTGAGTTCGGGATCGCGCTGACCACCCCGGCGGCCGCCGGGCGCGCGCCGCTCGCGCAGGCACCCAAGCTCTGGGTGCGGCTGTCCCCGTACGTCGTCGTCTTCGCCTTCGTGGCCGCGCTGCTGCCGGTCACCGTCACGGTGCTCGTCCAGGACTACAAGCTCAGCGGCGGACTCGCCGGCGGCCTCGCCGTCGCCCAGACGCTGCCGCTGCTGCTCGCCCTGACCCGCCCGCTGCACGCGTGGTGGGTGATCTTCTCGGCGGATGTCGTCGGCGCGTTCGCGCTGAACGCGAGCGCGCAGATCGACGGACGCTCCTGGCCCTGGCCCCCGGCGGTGATCGTCGGGTACGTGCTCCTGATGGTGCTGCTCGGGCTGCGCGAGAGCCGGCGGACACTCATCGCGGTCTTCCTGGTCACCGCCGTGGGCGGGATCTTCTTCGAGCAGCTGTCGCAGGAGAACAGCGACGGGTCCTGGGTCCTGATGCTGGTCCTGGCCGGCGTGGCGCTCGTGGTGACGTACTCCCTGCGGCTGCGCGGCGAGGCGCAGGCGAAGCTGGCCGAGCAGGAGACGATCAGCGCGGCCGAGCGCGCGCAGCGCACGCTCCTTGAGGAACGGGCCAGGATCGCCCGGGAGCTGCACGACGTCGTGGCGCACCATATGTCGGTGATCACGGTGCAGGCGGACACGGCGCAGTACCGGCTCGCGAACGTGTCGCCCGAGGTGCAGAACGAGTTCTCCGAGATCGCGGCCGCCGCCCGCGAGTCGCTCACCGAGATGCGCCGGCTGCTCAAGGTGCTGCGCAACGAGGAGGCGCAGGCCGAGCGCACCCCGCAGCCCGGGCTCGGCCGGCTGCACCAGCTCGCCGAGGCGACCCGGCGGGCCGGTGTGGAGGTCGAGCTGGCGGTCGGCCCGGGTCTCGACGGCGCGGTGCCGCAGGCCGTGGACCTCTCCGCGTACCGCATCGTGCAGGAGGCCCTGTCGAACGTGATCCGGCACGCACCGGGCGCCGGTGCGCTGGTCGAAGTGGATGTCGAGGACCGCGAGTTGAGGGTGACGGTCACCAACGGGCCCGCACGCAAGCCGCTTTCCGTCCTGGAGACCTCGGGTACGGGGCATGGCCTGGTGGGCATGCGCGAGCGCGTACGGTTGACCGGTGGCTCGCTGGACGCGGGCCCGCACGGGGACGGCGGGTTCCGCGTCGCGGCGCGCATTCCCCTGAGCTGACCAGGCGTTTCGTTACCCCGTTCCGGGAAGGCAGACCGTGACCATCCGCGTGCTCATCGTCGACGACCAGGCCATGGTGCGGGCGGGGTTCGCCGCGCTGCTCGCCGCGCAGAGCGACATCGATGTGGTGGGACAGGCCGAGGACGGCAGGCAGGGAGTGGAGCTCGGCCGTTCCACCCACCCCGACGTCGTACTCATGGATGTGCGGATGCCGGAGATGGACGGTCTGGAGGCTGCACGGCAGCTGCTCGATCCGCCGCCCGGAGTGACGCACCGCCCGAAGGTCCTGATGCTCACGACCTTCGACGTCGACGATTACGTGTACGAGGCGCTGCGGGCCGGGGCCTCGGGCTTTCTGCTCAAGGACGCGCCGCCCGCGGACCTGATCTCGGCGGTACGGATCGTCGCGGCCGGGGAGGCGCTCCTTGCGCCCTCCGTGACGCGGCGGCTCATCGCGGACTTCGCGAAGCAGCGGCCCGCGCAGCGGCGGGATCCCGCGCTCAAGCTGAACGGGCTGACGCCGCGGGAGGCGGAGGTGCTCGAGCTGATCGCGCGCGGGCTGTCGAACCAGGAGATCGCGGCGCATCTGGTGCTGGCCGAGCAGACCGTCAAGACGCATATCGGGCGGGTGCTGTCGAAGCTTGATCTTCGGGATCGGGCGCAGTTGGTGATCTTCGCGTATGAGGCTGGGGTTGTCGTTCCCGGGGACCAGTAGCCCTGGTCTCGTGCGGTGCCGGTGCCGCTGCGTTGGTGGCGCGGGTCGTTGACTTGGCGCCTGCCGGGGTGCCGCTGTGCCCACCCGTGCCGCCCTGCGGCACGACTGCCCACAGCTGGAGGAGTCCACTAGCACCCCTAGTACTGGGGTATCAGTCGCAGCTTGGCTCCGGGGTGTGACGACCCGCCACCCACCGTCTTCCTACCTTCCCTCCGTCAGCAGGACGACGGATGGAAGCGAAGGGGAGACGGGCCATGGGGCTGCAGGCTTGGAAGGTGCGCGGCAAGAGGACTCTGGTCGCCGCCGCGCTCAGCGCGACGCTCGTCGCGGGCACCGCCGGCTGGGCCGCGGGCAACCAGCAGACGCCCGTCACCGGCCCCGTCCCGGGCGTCAGTTCCTGGCGCGCCGACCGTGCGCTCGGGCAGCGGCTGCCGGACCCGGCGACCGCGAAGCCCACCGCCGTCGCCGCGTTCTTCGCCTCGCTGAGCGGGAGCGAGCGGCAGGGTCTCGCCGACCGGCACCCGCTGGTCGTCGGCAACCTCGACGGCGCCCCCGTCACCCTGCGGTACGAGGCCAACGCCCGCGCCCTGAAGGAGGAGCGGGCCAAGCAGCTCTCCCGCGCCGAGGACACGACGCTTCCCGCGCGTGACCGCGACGCGGCCCGTGCCCGCGCCGAGCGCTACGGCGCGCTCCTCGCGCCCGGCCGGCAGATCCTCGCCTTCGACCCGCGCGGCCGCGGCCAGGTCGCCGAGGTGTACGGGGAGTTGGCGGGCGCGCGCCATGTCTCGGTGATCGTGCCGGGCTCCGACATCGACCTGAACACCTTCGACCGTACGACCGATCCGTACGGCACCCCCACCGGCATGGCCCGTTCCCTGTACGCGGCCACCGGGCACCGCGGCGCGGTCATCGCGTGGGCCGGGTACACCACACCGGTCGGCATCGGCCCGGACGCCGCCACCGGGCGGCTCGCCGAGGCGGGCGCCCCGCGTCTGGCCCGGTTCGTCCAGGGCCTGACGGCCGCCGGCGCCCCCGGCCCCGCGGTCTTCTGCCACAGCTACGGCTCGGTGGTCTGCGGCGAGGCCGCGTCCGACCTGCCCGCCGCCGACCTCGTCGTGGCCGGTTCGCCCGGGATGCGGGCCGACGACGTGGCGGACCTCGGTACGAAGGCGCAGGTCTGGGCCGCGAAGGCATCCGACGACTGGATCGACAACGTGCCGAACGTCGAGCTCCTGGGGCTCGGCCACGGCGAGGACCCCGCGGACCCCGCGTTCGGCGCCCGCACCGTACCGACGGCCGAAGTCGACGGCCACACGGGCTACTTCGCGCCCGGCACCGACTCCCTGCGCGCCTTCGCGCGGATCGCCCTGGACGAGCAGGCCTGAGCGCCTCCCCCGCCAACCCCCCGTACTTCTCAGGAATTCGAGGACCTCCCGATGACCACGAACACCGCACTCGCCCCGCGACCAGCCCCCGAAGCTCGTACGGCCGAGACCACCGAGACGACCAGGAAGTCCAGGTCTCCCAAGGCACTCCGCACGCTCCGCAAGACCGCCGCGAGCATCGACGCCCGCACCCCCGAGCACCGCGACCGCGCCATCGACGGGCTGCGTGCCCTCGCGCTTCTCGCCGTGCCGCTCGGGCACTGGCTGCTCGGCGGCTTCCGGCTCGACGGCGACGGGGCGCTGACCAACGCCAGCCCCCTGTCGAGCTTCGCGTTTCTCGCGCCGGCGAGCTGGGTGCTGCAGATGCTCGGCATCTTCTTCCTGGTCGGCGGCTATGCCTCGGTCCTGTCGTACCGCCGTTCGCTGGCGCGCGGCGAGTCCACCGGCGGCTGGCTGCGCGGCCGCGTGGCGCGTCTGGGCCGTCCCGTCCTCGGCGTGACCGCGGTGTGGGCGGCGGCGCTTCCGGTGCTCTACGCGCTGGGCGTGTCCGGCACGACGCTGCACACCGGGGCGACGCTGGTCATCCAGCCGCTGTGGTTCGTCGGCGTGTATACGGTGATCACCGCGCTCACCCCGTACTGCGTCCGCGCCGCCGAACGCCTCGGCGCCTGGGCCGCCGCGCCGCTGCTCGGCTCGGTCGCCGTCGTGGACTTCCTGCGGTACGGACCCTTCGGCGACTCCATGCCGTCCTGGCTGAGCCTTCTCAACCTGCTGCCGGGCTGGATGTTCGCGTACCAACTGGGCGTCAGCTGGGGCGAGAAGAAGCTCGGCCGCCGTGGGGCGTGGCTGCTGCTCGTCGGCGGTACGGCGCTGTTCGCGCTGCTCCTGATCGCCTTCCACTACCCGGCGTCGATGGTCGGCGTCCCCGGTGAGGCCCGCACCAACTCGCACCCGCCGTCGCTGCTCGTGCTCGCCCTGGCCGCCGCGCAGAGCGGTGCCGCGATCCTGCTGCGCGACCGGCTCGGGCGGCTTCTGAAGCGGCCCGCGCTGTGGGCGCCGGTCGTGGTCATCAACCTGTCGGCAATGACGATCCTGTGCTGGCACCAGACGGCGATGTGGAGTGCGGCGACCGTCGGTTCGTTCTTCGGGACCGTCGGCGGGCTGACCACCGCGCCCGAGACCTTCGCCTGGATCGCGGCGCGCATCGCCTGGCTGCCGGTGTTCGCGGGGCTGCTCATCGCGCTCGGCGCGTGGGCCCGGCGCTTCGAGGCGCCGTGGGCCGTGGGTTCGCGTGCGGCCCGGATGCGGCGGGTGGCGGCGGGTCTGCTCGCCGCCGGGTTCGCGGTGTTCGCGCTGGGTCTGGCGTGAGCGGCGCGTCCGGCCCGGGACGGGGTCCACCAGGCGAAGGGGCGCCCTGCCGGTTGGCAGGGCGCCCCTTCGTCACGTATGCCTGCGGGCGGGAGTGCCCGCACCGGCCGCTACTCGCGTCCGGCCGACGTGAACGACATGTCCGCGTACCGGCCGCCCTGCACCTGGGCGGCGATCGGCTCAAGGAGCTCCAGCTCGGACTCGGTGAGGATCAACCGGGTCGCGGCGGTGTTCTCCTCGATACGGCTGCGCTTGCGGGTGCCGGGGATCGGCACCACGGTCAGGCCGTGCACCTGCGCCTGCTGCTGCACCCACGCGAGGGCGACCTGCCCCGGCGTCGCGTCGCGGGACTCGGCGACCGCGCGGAGCGGGGCGAGCAGGGCGGCGTTCGCGGCGGCGTTGTCGCCGGTGAAGCGCGGCATCGTCCGCCGGAAGTCGTCCTGGCCGAGGTCGCTGGTCGCGTTGGCGAAGGAGCCGGTGAGGAAGCCGCGGCCGAGCGGCGAGTACGGGACGAGGGCGACGCCGAGCCCGGCGGCCGCGGGCACCACGTGCTCCTCGATGTCCCGGCTGAACAGCGACCACTCCGACTGCACGGCCGCGATCGGGTGCACCGCGTGCGCGGCGCGCAGCTCGTCGGCGGTGACCTCGCTGAGGCCGAGGTGCTTCACCTTGCCCTCGGCGACCAGCTCGGCCATCGCGCCGACGGTGTCCTCGATCGGTACGTTCACGTCGCGGCGGTGCATGTAGTAGAGGTCGATGGTGTCGACGCCGAGGCGGCTGAGGCTGCCCTCGATGCACTGGCGGATGTACGCGGCGTCATTGTTGATGCCGCGCTTCGCCGGGTCCTCGGGGTCGATGACGATGCCGAACTTGGTGGCGAGGACGATCTCGTCGCGGTGCTTCTGCACGAACGGGGCGAGGAATTTCTCGTTCTCGCCGGCGCCGTACATGTCCGCGGTGTCGTAGAAGGTGACGCCCAGGTCCAGGGCGTGGTCGAGGGTGGCACGTGCCTCGTCGGCGTCCGTGGGCCCGTAGGCGAAGCTCATGCCCATGCAGCCGAGGCCTTGGACGGAGACCTCAGGGCCGTCGGTGCCGAGCTGCGCCGTCGCGATGGTGCTCATGGGTTCAGGACCTCTCCGGCGCCGCGGGGGCGCCACCATAGAACTCGATCTTGTAGTCCAGGACGGCGAGCGTCCCCTGCAGCTCGGCGATCCGCGCGAGGACGTCGCGCCGCGTGCTGACCAGGAGCTGCTGCCGCTCGTCGAAGGTGTGGTCGCCCTCGCGGACCAGCTCCGCGTAGCGGACCATGTCGGCCACCGGCATCCCGGTCAGCCGCAGCTTGCCGACGAAGGAGAGCCAGTCGAGGTCGCGGTTGGTGAAGCGGCGCTGGCCCGTGTGGGAGCGGTCGATGTGCGGCATCAGACCGATGCGCTCGTACCACCGCAGGGTGTGCGCGCTGAGTCCCGTGTACGCGGCGACCTCGCTGATCGTGTAGCGGTCCCGGCCGTCGGGGCGGGGGTGCGGCCGCGGACCGGAGGCGCAGGTGTCCACCGGGGACTCGGGGGCGAGTACGGGTGTCGCGGGGTCGAGGGCTGGTACGGGAGTGCTCATCGGTACGGGGGTGCTCTCCATCACCGTCATGACCACCACGCTAGAACCTTGGAGTGCACTCCAGGCAAGTCATATCCGAGGTGACCGCGCCACCGGGTGCCGGGTCGTGGGGGCTCCGAGGTGGTCGGGCCGGCCGGACCGTAGGCTCGTGGGCATGCAGAGCCTTGCCCTCATCGAGAACTGGCCGGTCCCCGGCGCCGCGGCCGGAGTCGTCCGGGCGGACGGCACCGTCGTCGGCACGCACGGCGACGTGACACGGCGCTTCCCGCTCGCCTCCGTGACCAAGCCGCTGACCGCCTACGCCGCGCTCGTCGCGTACGAGGAGGGTGCGGTCGAGCTCGACGAGCCGGCCGGGCCCGAGGGGTCGACCGTGCGGCACCTGCTCGCGCACACCAGCGGGCTCGCCTTCGACGAGCACCGGGTGACGGCGCCGCCCGGGACGCGGCGGCTGTACTCCAACGCCGGTTTCGAGGTGCTCGGCGACCACATCGCGAAGGCGGCGGACATCCCGTTCGCCGAGTATCTGCGCCAGGCGGTCCTGGAGCCGCTCGGCATGACGGCGACCTCGCTGGAGGGCTCGCCCGCGAAGGACGGGGTCTCGACGGTCTCCGACCTGCTGCGCTTCGCGGCGGAGCTGCAGGCGCCGCGGCTGCTCGACGCGCGGACCGTGGTCGAGGCCATGTCCGTGGTGCACCCCGGTCTGTCCGGGATCCTGCCGGGGTACGGGCACCAGAAGCCCAACGACTGGGGGCTCGGCTTCGAGATCCGGGACTCCAAGTCACCGCACTGGACGGGGAGTTCGTCCTCGCCTCGGACCTTCGGACACTTCGGGCAGTCGGGCACATTCCTGTGGGTGGACCCGGACGCGGGCGCCGCGTGCGTCGCCCTCGCGGACCGTCCGTTCGGGCCGTGGGCCGCTGAGGCCTGGCCGCCGTTCACGGATGCGGTGTTGGGGGAGCTGCGGGCGCGCTGAGAGCGCCGGTTGGCTAGGGCCTGTCCGGTCCGCCGGACAGGCCCTAGGTTGGCCCCATGGCTGACATAGTCCGCGCCACCCGAGCCGACGTCCACGCCCTCGCCGATGTGCTGGCCGATGCCTATGAGGACGATCCGGTCTGGGAGTGGCTCGTTCCCGAGGACCGGGTGCCGAGGCTGCAGAGGTTCTTCCGGGATCTGCTGGCCATGAATGCCGAGCGCGGGCGGCTGTGGACCGATATCGACCGGACCGTGGCCGCCGTGTGGTGTCCGCCCGGGGAGTGGAAGGTCGGTACGGGCGATCTCGTACGGCACTTCCCCGTGCTCGTACGGACGGGCCGCACCCGGCTGCCGCTGCTGCTCGGCATGCTGCAGTCCATGGAGCGCAAGCACCCCGTCGAACCCGAGCACTGGTACCTGGAGTTCATCGGGACGCACTCCAAGGCCCGCGGTACCGGCCGCGGTTCGGCGGTCCTCGGCGCGCTGCTCGCCCAGGCGGACGCCTCGGGCAAGCCCGCGTACCTGGAGTCGAGCAACGAGCGGAACCTGACGTTCTACAAGCGGCACGGCTTCACCGTGCAGGAGGAGATGACCTACCGGTCGAGCCCGCCGATGTGGCGGATGTGGCGCGAGGCGGACACCGCGTCAGCCCGCCGGTGAGTCGCTGACCTTGACCACCGGGCCGACCTGCACCTTCCCGCCGTCCTCGCCGTCGGTGACGGCGAGCGAGCCCGCCGGCCACGTCAGGGTGACGGGCTGGGTCTCGTTCGGGGGCGTCACCACCATGTCGGTCAGCCGCACACCGGAGCCGCCGCTGTTGTTGACCGGGAACGTGAGGTTGACTGCGGCGGTCTCGCCCTCCTGGAGGACCTGCGGCACGGCCTGCTCGCCGTTGCGCTCCACGGAGAAGGTGTCGCCCAGGGACGTCTTCAGATCGACGCCCGGGAAGCCGTTGATACGGCAGCCGGCGGCGCCGATGTTCTTGAAGGTGACGGTGACGACACCCTCCGTCGTGTCCGTGGTGTTGTCGGCGGCGGCGACGTCGAGCACGTCGGTGCGGCACACGTCGGCCATGCCGGCGCCGCCTTCGGAGCCCTGGTCGCTCCCGCCGGTGTCGGCGCCCTGATCCGCCTGGTCCGCCCCGCCGGTGCCACCCGCCTGGCCCGCCGACGCGGTCGGGCCGTCCGGCGTGCTGCCCGACGCGGTGTCGTCGCCGTTGCAGGCGGTGAGGGCGAGGGTGAGGACGGCGGTGAGTGCTGCGCCCACGGCGGCGGTGCGCTTGCGGGAGTGGAGCGTCGTACGCATGTGAATTCCCCGAATGTATGGCGGTCGAGTACGGAAGTGCAGGCGTGGCCCGGAACGTGCGGCGCGCCGCTACCCCGCTTGACCTGCTGACACTTGAAGCATCCCGCCCGCCGCTCACGTCCGGCTAACGCCTCGTTTGCGCCCTGCTGCCGTCCCTCGGCACGGCGGCGCCGGCCCCTCCCGGCGGTCAGGCGTCCTGGGCCGCCGCGAACTCCCAGATCAGGACCTCGGCCCCGGTCGTCGCCGTCAGCTCGTACGACGCCGCGTCCGTGACGCGGGCCGAGTCCCCGGCCGCCAACTCCGTGTCGGCGACGGTGACTTCACCCCGTACGACATGCACGTAGACGAACGCCGCCGAGGGCACCTCCGTGCGCTCCGAGGGGCGCAGCCGGCGCAGGTGGAGCAGGCCGCCCGCGGCCGGGACCGCGTACGGCGTCGAGTCGGCGATGCCGCGGACGATCTCGTACGAGGGGTCGCCGCCCGCGGTCGTGGGGGCGAGCCACATCTGCAGGAAGACCAGCGGTGTGTCGCCGTCATTGCGTTCGACGTGCCGTACTCCCCCGCCCGCGCTGAGCCGCTGCAGGTCGCCGGCGTGCACCACCGTCTCGTGGCCCGCCGTGTCGCGGTGGGTCAGGGTGCCCTCGACGACCCACGTGACGATCTCCGTGTGGCTGTGGGGGTGTTCGTCGAAGCCGGCGCCCGGCGCGAGGTGCTCCTCGTTGCAGGCGATGACCGGTCCGAAGCGGAGGTTGTCCGGGTCATAGTGCGGCCCGAAGGAGAACGCGTGCAGGGACGCGATGCCGTCCGCCGGCTCCCCGCCGCGGTACCGATCGCCGGAGCGCCGTACATCCATCACGCCCCCCACGGTAGCCGGGCCGCGCGCCCGGTCCGCCCGGTTCGCACACCGACCACCCGCCCGGGGACGCCCGGGGACGCCCGGGGACACCCGGGGACGCCCGCGGACACCCGGGTCCACGGTGACGCCGCCGCCGGGCTCCGTCCACTCCGATCACGACCCGCCACCCAGCCGCGGCGCCCCGATAAGGCAGTCTTGTCCCGTGCCCGAATCCGCAGCGAACCCGAGCCCCGACTCCGGAGCGACCCCGGCCGACGCCGGTCCGCCCCGGGTCCATCCGCATCTCGCCACGCTCAAGCTCCTGGAGAAGTCGTCCGGCAGCCTGGCCGCGCAGGCCATCGCGCGCATGGACGAGAAGCTGGCCTGGTACCGGGCGATGCCGCCGGAGAACCGGTCGTGGATCGGGCTCGTGGCGCAGGCCGGTATCGCCGCGTTCACCGAGTGGTTCCGGCACCCCGACGCCCCGCAGGCGATCTCGACCGACGTCTTCGGCACCGCGCCGCGCGAGCTGACGCGGGCGATCACGCTGCGCCAGACCGTGGAGATGGTGCGGACCACGATCGAGGTCATGGAGTCCGCGATCGACGAGGTCGCGGCGCCCGGTGACGAGTCGGTGCTGCGCGAGGCGCTGCTCGTCTACGCCCGCGAGATCGCCTTCGCGACCGCCCAGGTCTACGCGCAGGCGGCCGAGGCGCGCGGCGCCTGGGACGCGCGGCTCGAATCGCTCGTGGTGAACGCCGTCCTGTCCGGGGAGGCCGACGAGGGCGCCGTCAGCCGCGCCGCGGCGCTCGGCTGGAACTCCCCCGAGCACGTGTGCGTGGTCCTCGGCACCGCACCCGACGGCGACAGCGAGCTCACGGTCGAGGCCATCCGCAGGGCGGCGCGGCACGCGAAGCTGCAGGTCCTGACGGGTGTGCTCGGTGACCGTCTGGTCGTCATCGCCGGCGGCAGCGACAATCCGCTGGCCGTCGCGAAGGCGCTGATCGGCCCGTACGCGGCCGGTCCCGTGGTCGCCGGTCCTGTCGTCCCCGACCTGCTCGCCGCCACGCGGTCCGCGCAGGCCGCGGCCGCCGGACTCAAGGCGTGCGCGGCCTGGCAGGACGCCCCGCGGCCCGCGCTCGCGGACGATCTCCTGCCGGAGCGCGCCATCGCCGGAGACCCGGCCGCGCGCGAGCAGCTGGTGGAGGAGATCTACAGACCGCTGGAGGAGGCGGGCTCGGCGCTCCTGGAGACGCTGAGCGTCTATCTGGAACAGGCGAGCAGCCTCGAAGGCGCGGCCCGGATGCTCTTCGTGCACCCCAACACCGTCCGCTACCGGCTCCGACGTGTGACGGACGTCACCGGCTGGTCACCCTCGGATGTGCGCTCCGCGTTCACGCTGCGTATCGCGCTGATCCTGGGGCGTCTGGCCGACGGAGATCCGCAGTCCTAGACTTTTGTCGGGCCTCGACAATTCCCCTGACTGTTCTTCGTCCCTGTCCCCACGGGCGTCGCCCACCGTCCACAAGAGAGAGTGTGAGAGTGCTCGTACTCGTCGCTCCCGGCCAAGGCGCTCAGACGCCCGGCTTCCTGACTCCCTGGCTCGAACTCGATGGCGCCGCTGAAAAGCTCGCCGCGTGGTCCGACGCCATCGGCCTCGACCTCGCCCACTACGGGACGCAGGCCGATGCCGACGCGATCCGTGACACGGCCGTCGCGCAGCCGCTGCTCGTGGCGGCCGGACTGCTGTCCGCCGCCGCGCTCGGCGAGGCCGCGCCCGGCGCCGTGGCCGGCCACAGCGTCGGTGAGTTCACCGCCGCCGCCCTCGCGGGCGTCCTCGACGACACCGCGGCCCTGCAGCTCGTACGCAAGCGGGGTCTGGCCATGGCCGACGCCGCCGCGATCACCGAGACGGGCATGGCGGCCCTGCTCGGCGGCGACCCCGAGATCGTGGTCCCGCATCTGGAGAAGCTCGGTCTGACCCCGGCGAACGTGAACGGCGCGGGCCAGATCGTCGCAGCGGGCACCCTTGAGCAGATCGCCGCCCTGGAGGCCGACAAGCCCGAGGGCACCCGCCGGGTCGTCCCGCTGAAGGTCGCCGGTGCGTTCCACACGCACCACATGGCGCCCGCGGTCGAGACCCTGGCGAAGGCCGCCGAGCAGCTGTCTCCGGCCGATCCCACCGTCCCGTACGTCTCCAACAAGGACGGCCTTGCCGTGGCCTCCGGCGCCGAGGTCATCTCGCGTCTGGTCGGCCAGGTCGCCAACCCGGTGCGCTGGGACCTGTGCGTGGAGACGTTCAAGGAGCGCGGTGCGACCGCGCTCATCGAGGTGTGCCCGGGCGGCACGCTCACCGGTCTCGCCAAGCGCGCGCTGCCGGGTGTGGCGACGCTGGCCCTGAAGACCCCCGACGACCTCGACGCTGCTCGCGCGCTCATCGCCGAGCACGCAGCTGCCTGACGAAGGAGCCCCTGAGCAATGTCGAAGATCCAGCCGAGCAAGGGCGCGCCGTACGCCAAGATCATGGGCGTCGGCGGCTACCGGCCCACGCGGGTCGTGCCCAACGAGGTGATCCTCGAGACGATCGACTCGTCCGACGAATGGATCCGTTCGCGCTCGGGCATCGCCACCCGGCACTGGGCGAGCGACCAGGAGACGGTCGCCGCCATGTCGATCGAGGCCTCCGGCAAGGCGATCGCCGATGCGGGGCTGACCGCCGACAAGATCGGTGCCGTGGTCGTCTCGACCGTCTCGCACTTCAAGCAGACGCCCGCCGTCGCGACCGAGATCGCCGACAGGCTGGGTACGCAGAAGGCCGCCGCGTTCGACATCTCGGCGGGCTGCGCGGGCTTCGGCTACGCGCTCACGCTCGCCAAGGGCATGGTCGTGGAGGGCAGCGCGCAGCACGTCCTCGTCATCGGCGTGGAGCGGCTCAGCGATCTGACGGACCGTGAGGACCGCGCCACGGCCTTCCTGTTCGGTGACGGCGCGGGCGCCGTCGTCGTCGGCCCCTCCGACGTGCCGGCCATCGGCCCGACGGTCTGGGGCTCGGAGGGCGACAAGTCCGAGACGATCAAGCAGACGGTGCCGTGGACGGACTACCGGGACGGCGCGGTCGAGAAGTTTCCTGCCATCACGCAGGAGGGCCAGGCGGTGTTCCGCTGGGCCGTCTTCGAGATGGCCAAGGTCGCCAAGGAGGCCCTCGAGGCCGCCGGCATCACCGCGGACGACCTGGACGTCTTCATCCCGCACCAGGCCAACATGCGGATCATCGACTCGATGGTGAAGACTCTGAAGCTGCCGGAGCATGTCACGGTCGCCCGTGACATCGAGACCACCGGCAACACCTCGGCCGCCTCGATCCCGCTCGCGATGGAGCGGCTCCTGGCGACCGGGGAAGCCAAGAGCGGCGACACCGCGCTCGTCATCGGCTTCGGGGCGGGTCTCGTCTACGCAGCCACCGTCGTTACCCTCCCCTAGGCACCCTGCACGGAATCACTCCGTACGGGATCCTGCCACCTCACTGATACACAAGAAGGAGCGCCAACATGGCCGCCACTCAGGAAGAGATCGTCGCCGGTCTCGCCGAGATCGTGAACGAGATCGCCGGTATCCCGGTCGAGGACGTCCAGCTGGACAAGTCCTTCACCGATGACCTGGACGTCGACTCGCTGTCCATGGTCGAGGTCGTCGTCGCCGCCGAAGAGCGCTTCGACGTCAAGATCCCGGACGACGATGTCAAGAACCTGAAGACCGTCGGCGACGCCGCGGACTACATCGCGAAGCACCAGGACTGACCCTCCTGTGCCCCCGGGGCGGCCCGCAAGGGCCGCCCACCAGGGCCGCCATCCCATCGGTGGCGCGCTGACCCTCTACACGTGGAGAAAGAATTCCTGTGAGCCCGACCAATCGCACCGTGGTCGTCACCGGTATCGGCGCAACCACACCGCTGGGTGGCGACGCGGCCTCGACCTGGGAAGGTCTCGTCGCGGGCCGCTCGGGCGTCAAGCCCCTGGAGGGCGAGCGTTTCGCCGAGCTGCCGGTCCGTATCGCCGCGCCCGTCGCGGTCGACCCGGGCGAGGTCCTGCCCCGTCCGCTGGCCCGCAAGCTGGACCGCTCGGCGCAGTTCGCGCTGATCGCGGCCAAGGAGGCCTGGGCGGACGCCGGTTACGAGGGCAAGGCCGGTGAGGACTCCCGGATCGCCCCCGAGCGTCTGGGCACGGTCATCGCCTCCGGTATCGGCGGTGTGACCACGCTGCTCGACCAGTACGACGTACTCAAGGAGAAGGGTGTACGCCGGGTCTCCCCGCACACCGTTCCCATGCTCATGCCCAACGGCCCCTCCGCGAACGTCGGTCTGGAGGTCGGCGCCCAGGCGGGCGTCCACACCCCGGTCTCGGCCTGCGCGTCGGGCGCCGAGGCGATCGGCTACGCGGTCGAGATGATCCGCACGGGCCGCGCCGACGTCGTCGTCGCCGGCGGCACCGAGGCGGCCATCCACCCGCTGCCGATCGCGGCGTTCGCCAACATGATGGCGATGTCCAAGAACAACGACGAGCCCACGAAGGCCTCCCGCCCCTACGACAAGGGCCGTGACGGCTTCGTCCTCGGCGAGGGCGCGGGTGTCGTGATCCTCGAGTCCGAGGAGCACGCGAAGGCCCGTGGCGCGCGTATCTACTGCGAGGTGCTCGGCCAGGGCCTGTCGGCCGACAGCCACCACATCGCGCAGCCCGAGCCCACCGGTCGCGGTGTCGCCGCGGCCGTGCAGAACCTGCTCGACACCACCGACCTCAAGCCGGCCGAGCTGGTGCACCTCAACGCGCACGCGACGTCGACGCCGCAGGGTGACATCGCGGAGATCAAGGCGCTGCGCAAGGTGCTCGGCGCGGATCTCGACCATGTCGCGATCTCCGGCACGAAGTCGATGACCGGGCATCTGCTCGGTGGCGCCGGCGGTATCGAGACCGTGGCGACCGTGCTCGCGCTGCACCACCGTCTCGCCCCGCCCACGATCAACGTCGAGGAGCTCGACGAGGACGTCGCGGCCGACGGCGCCGACATCGTGCGCGGTGAGGCCCGGGCGCTGCCCGAGGGCCCGATCGCGGCGATCAACAACTCGTTCGGCTTCGGCGGGCACAATGTCGTGCTCGCGTTCCGGAGCGTCTGAGCGTCTCAAGTACGGAGAGGGCCCACCCCGGTTGTCCGGGGTGGGCCCTCTCGTGCGTACGGGCCGGTGGTGCGGCTCCTCACACCACCTGGTGGAGCCAGCGGACCGGGGCGCCCTCCCCCGCGTACCGGAAGGGCTCCAGTTCGTCGTCCCACGGCTTGCCCAGGAGCTTGGCGAGTTCGGCCTCCAGGTTGCCCTCGCCCGCGCGGGCCCGTGCGAGGGCCGCGCGCAGGCGGTCCTCCGGGATGAGGATGTCGCCGTGGATTCCGGTGACCGCGTGGAAGATGCCCAGGTCGGGCGTGGAGCTGTAGCGCTCGCCCTCCGCCGTGGCGCACGGTTCCGCGGTCACCTCGAAGCGCAGCTGCTGCCAGCCCCGCAGCGCGGAGGCCAGCTTGGAGCCCGTGCCCGCCTCGCCCTGCCAGGAGAACTCCGCACGCCACGTCCCCGGGGACGCGGGCTGGCGGATCCAGTCGAGCGTGATCCGGCCGCCGAGCACACTGGCGACGGCCCACTCGACGTGCGGGCACAGCGCGCGCGGTGCGGAGTGCACGTACAGGACTCCACGTGTCGTCACCGGGACCTCCAGGGTGGGGCGAGGCTCTGGGCTCGCACCTGGCCGGGCAGTTGGCGGGAGTTTCGCCAAGATTCCCGAGGAAATCCAGGACATCCACGGAATCCTTGAAACTCCCCGAAAGGGGACATTTCTGACGTGATGTAATTTACCGGAACCGGGACGGCGCTCAGTCTCCGGGTCGGCCACCGCAAAACTACCGTGCGGTGCGGGCCCGAGTGTGACGTACCGTCGGGTCCAGGTCCGGCAAACGGCGGGCATTCACCCGCCAGGGCGCCGGACCGCGGGCCGTTCCGGCGGCCGGGAGGGACACAGGGTGTGTCAGGAGAGGGGACGAGCGTGATCCGGAGTCGGTTCCGTGGGCGCGGCCCGGTCGCGGCGGCGGCCGCCGCGGTCCTCGCCCTCACCCTGTTCGGCTGCGACGCAACCGGGGGCAACTCACCCGCCCCGCAAGGCGCCGAGGCCGCCGACCGCCCCAAGCCCACGCCCACACCCACTCCCACCTGGGACACCAGCCCGCGGTCGGTCGCCGCGGTGGGCGATTCGATCACCCGCGGCTTCGACGCCTGCCAGGTGCTCTCCGACTGCCCGGAGTCGTCCTGGGCGACTGGCACCGACCCGGAGGTGAAGAGCCTCGCGGTCCGGCTGCTCGGCAAGGAGGCGGCGGCGACGCACAGTTGGAACCTGGCGCGCACCGGCGCCCGGATGGAGGAACTGCCCGGGCAGATGGAGCAGGCGGCCGAGAAGTCACCCGACCTGGTGACGGTTCTGATGGGCGCCAATGACGCCTGCCGTGGTACGGCGGCCGCGATGACCCCGGTCGCGGACTTCCGCGAGGACTTCGAGGACGCGCTGCGCACACTGCGCAAGGACCTCCCCAGGACACAGGTGTACGTGGCGAGCCTCCCGGATCTGTCGCGGCTGTGGTCGCAGGGCCGGGCCAGCGCGATGGCCAAGCAGATCTGGAAGCTGGGCATCTGCCAGTCGATGCTGGCCGACCCGGACGCGATGGACGCCCGGGCGGTGGAGCGGCGCGGGGATGTCACCGCGCGGGTGAAGGCGTACAACAAGGTCCTGAAGGACGTCTGCGCGAAGGACGACTACTGCCGCTACGACAACGGGTCGGTGTTCGGCTACGACTTCGGGCGCGGGCAGCTGAGCCGGTGGGACTGGTTCCATCCGAGCAGGGACGGGCAGGCGCGGCTGGCCGAGATGGCGTTCACGGCCGTGACCTCGGAGAAGTCGCCTCGGCGGTGAGCGTGCGGTGACGGTCGTGCGCTGACTGCCGTGCGCTGACTGTCGTGCGCCGACTGTCGTGCGCTGACGGGGCGTTGTCAGTGGGGGCCGATACCCTGAGAAGGGGCTCGGCCCCCGGGCGGGAGGGGACTGTCTCAGGCGTCGAGCGTCACGCTCAGCCCGTCTCCCAGCAGCGAACGCGCGGCCCTCAGCGTGTACGCACCCTTGCGGTACGCCCACGCCCCGGCCGCCTCGTCCCAGGTCTCGAACGCCCGCCGCGGCAGCGGGATCCGTACCTCGACGCTCTCGCCGGGCGCGGCCGTGACGCTCGCGAAGGCCGCGAGGGCGCGGGCGGGGCGCTCGACGGCGGGGTCGGCGGGCGGGGCGAGGTAGAGCTGGACGGTCTCGCGGCCGGTGCGCGTCCCAGTGTTGCGCAGCCGCACCGTCGCCTCCTCGGGCGTGGCGGCGAGGCTCTCGTACGTCCAGTCGGTGTAGCCGAGGCCGTGCCCGAAGGGGTACGCGGGGGTGGCACCGGCCCGTTCCCAGGCGCGGTAGCCGATGAAGACCCCCTCGTTGTAGGCGAGTTGGCCCTGGTCGTCCGGTGTGACCTCGGTGACGGGGGCGTCGGCGAGCGAGCCCCACGTGGTGGGCAGCCGGCCGCCGGGCTCCTGGGCGCCGGTGAGGACGTCGGCGAGGGCCGCGCCGCCCTCCTGGCCGGGGAACCAGCTGAGCAGCACGGCCGCGACGTCGTCGCGCCACGGCAACTCCACCGGGGAGCCGGAGTTGACGACCACGACCGTGCGCGGGTTGGCGGCCGCGACGGCCCGTACGAGATCGTCCTGGCGGCCGGGCAGGTGCAGGTCGCGGCGGTCGAAGCCCTCGGACTCGACGCGGTCGGTGGTGGCGACCACGACCACCGCCGTCTCGGCGTCGCGGGCTGCGCGGACCGCCTCGGCGATCAACTCGTCCGCGTCCCGGAGGGGTTCGGAGTGCGAGAGGCACAGGGCGACGACCTCGATCGGGATGCCCTCGATCTTGAGGATCGCCACGTCCAGGGAGACCTCGACCGGCACCCCTGCCTTGAGTTCCACGGTGCCGCGTTCGGTGGGCGCGCCGAGGAAGGCCTCGAAGGGGTCGCCGTCGACGGCCATCCCCTGCTCCCCGTCGAAGAGCTCCCGCCCGTCCACGGTGAGCTTCAGACCGCCGAGGCCACGGGTGCCGAAACGGTGCGCGCCGTCGACGCGCGGGGTGAAGGTGCCGGTGATCTCGACGCGGGTCAGCGCGTCGAAGGTGACGCCCGCGGGGAAGCCGCCGCCGAACCACTGGATCGCCCCGTCCGCGAGCGGCGCCTCGCCGAGCACCTGCCCGTCGGCGTCACGGCAGACGGCGCGCAGCGCGAACCCGGCCTTCGCGACGCCCAGTTCGTCGCTGGGCTCGGCGCCGATCGCGTACGTGACCGCGTCCTCGCCGAGCGCGGCGGTGAGGCCGTCGAGCGGGGAGACGACGCGGCGCGGGAAGACGGTGGCGGAGCCGCCGCCCAGGACACGGGCGTCGCGGGCCGCGGCGCCGATCAGGGCGAGGGTGCCGGTGCCGGTACCGGAGTCGGTGCCGGTCAGCGGCAGCACCGAGGACTCGTTGCGGACGAGGACGAAGGAGCGGTGGGCGATCTCGCGGGCGAGCGCCTCCCCGTCGGTCTCGGGCGGCAGCTCCGTGACGGCGGGCCGGGCCCCGTCGAGCGCGCCGACGCGGGCGGCGAGCCGGAGCACCCTGCGGACGGCGTCGTCGACCGCGCTCTGTTCGACCTGCCCGTCGCGTACGGCCGCGGCGAGCGCGGGCCCGTACACCGTCATCGGGCCGGGCATCGCGACGTCGAGCCCGCCCTCGATGGCGCCCTTCGTGTCGCGGGCGGCCATCCAGTCGGAGACGTTGAACCCGTCGAAGCCCCATTCGCCCCGCAGGATGCCGTTCACGAGGGCGGCGTGCTCGGTCATCGTGATGCCGTTGACGGCGTTGTAGGCGGTCATGATGCCCCAGGGGGCGGCCTGCTTGACGATCGCCTCGAAGGGTGCCAGGTAGAGCTCGCGCAGGGCGCGTTCGGGGACCAGGTTGTTCACGGTGAAGCGGTCGGTCTCGGCGTCGTTGGCGACGAAGTGCTTGACCGTGGTCCCGACCCCGCCCGACTGCACCCCGCGGACATAGCCGGTGCCGATCTCGCCGGTCAGATACGGGTCCTCGCTGTACGCCTCGAAGTGCCGTCCGCCGCGCGGTGAGCGCTGCAGGTTGACCGTGGGCGCGAGCAGGACGTGCACGCCCTTGCGGCGGGCCTCCTGGGCGAGCAGCCGACCGGCGCGGCAGGCGAGTTCCGGGTCCCAGGCGGCCGCGAGGGCGGTCGGCGAGGGCAGGGCTACGGAGGGGTCGTCGGCGCTCCAGCGCACGCCCCGTACGCCGATCGGGCCGTCGGACATGACCAGGGACTTCAGCCCGATCTCCGGGAGCGCGGGCAGCGTCCACATGTCCTGGCCGGCGAGGAGACGGGCCTTGGTGTCGAGATCGAGCTTGCCGAGCGCGGCCTCCACGACCGCCTCGTACTCGTGCGCCCCGTCCGCGTACTGCTGCTCGGTCACTGCCGTACCTCCTCGTAGACGTACCCCTGACTGCACCCCCATCCTGCACGGCACACCTGTGAAGCGGTAGGTTTCGTTATCTTGCAGTTATAAAAGGCGTTTAGGGTCGGGGCATGGCGGCGAGGACGAGAAGTGAGCAGCGGCGTGCGGAGATCGTGCGGGCCGCGCTCGAAGTGATCGCCGAGCGCGGCTACCGCGGGGCGTCGCTCGCGGCGGTGGCCGAGCGCGTGGGGCTCACCCAGCAGGGGCTGCTGCACCACTTCCCCACCAAGGAGGCGCTGCTCGTCGCCGTCCTGGAGGACCGCGACCAGTGGGACGCCGCGATCCCGCGCCGCGACTGGCATCTCGACCTGCTTGCCTCGCTGGTCGAGTACAACGCGATGCGGCGCGGCATCGTGCGGACCTTCTCGGCGCTGCTCGGCGAGGCGGTCACCGAGGAGCATCCGGCCGCCCCGTACTTCACTCGCCGCTACACGGACGTCCGGGCGGACCTCGCGGAGCTGCTGCGGACCCAGTACGGCGAGCGGCTGCCGTCGGGGCTCACGCCCGAGCAGGTGGCGCCGCTGCTCGTGGCGGTGCTCGACGGGCTGCAGTACCAGTGGCTGCTCGATCCGGAGAGCGTGGACATGGCGGCCGCGTTCCGGGACTTCCTGGTGCTGCTCGGGGAGTAGGGGCGCCCGCGGTTCACTGTTGTGGCGGGAGTGCGGCCACCACCTCCACCTCGATCAGCGCCCACGGCAGGAAGAGCTTCGAGACCTCGACCGTGGTGCTGGTGGGCGGTGTACCGGTGAGGAACTCGCGGCGTACGGCCCCGTATTCGTGCAGACGGCTGATGTCCGTCAGATACGTGCGGATGTTGACGATGTCCGCGAGACCCGCGCCGTGTGCCTTGAGCAGGGCGTCAAGGGCCTCGAAGACGCCGCGGCTCTGCGCGGTGAGGTCCTCGCCCTCGGCGACCTGCCCGGACAGCTGCAACAGGGCGCCGCCGCCCGGGAGTTCGATCCGGGCGACCTGCGTGTAGTACGGGCTCAGCGGGGCGGGCGCGGAGGGCGGGTTGTCGAGGGTGACGCGCATGGTCAGGCTCCTTCGGCGGGTTCGTCGGGTGCGGTACGGATGCGGGTGACCGCGGCGGCGATGTCCTGGTGGGCGAGGGCGGGGTCGGACGCGTAGTGCGCGCCGATCACCTCCATCGCGGGCAGCCGCGTGACCGCGGTGGCCAACGCGATGTCCTTGACCGCGAGTTCCGCCGCGAAGAGGACGTTCTCGGCGAACGCCCGCGGCACCGCGCCGCCGATCGCGCTCCGGCCGAGCGTCGCCTTGGCCGTCTCCTCGGGGATGCCGAGCGTGTCCGCGAGCCGCAGCGCCTCGCCGACCAGGGCCACCGAGCCGAGCACGGCCGTGTTCACGACGAGTTTCAGGGCGGCGCCCGTGCCCAGCGGGCCGGTGCGGGTGACCGTGCCCAGCGTGGCGAGCAGCGGCTCGACGGCGTCGGCCTCGCCGCCCGCGAGGATGCCGAGCGTGCCGGCCGCCGCCTTGTCGGTGCTGCCGAGGACGGGTGCGTCGACGAGCGTGACCTTCCGCGGCAGCGCGTCCGCGAGCTCCCGTATGACATCGGGTCCGACCGTGGACATCTCCACCCAGTGCGCGCCCGGCCGCAGCGCGGGTCCGATCGCACGGGCGACGGCGCGTACGGCGTCGGGGGTGGCCAGCATCGTGACGACGACGTCCGCGTCGGCCACCGCCTCCGCGGGCGAGGCGGCGAGGCGGGCGCCCTGGGCGACGAGGGGGTCGGCGCGGGACGCGGTGCGGTTCCAGACGGTCAACGGGTGGCCCGCGGCCAGGAGCCGGGCGGCCATGGGCGCGCCCATGTGGCCGAGGCCGAGGAAGGCGATGTGTTCCATGCCTCGACGCTAGGCGCGGGGTTGTGATGCGACAAGCGAATGTCTGGCATGGCGGGCATGCGAGACTCGCATGGGACCGCATGGGACCGCATGGGACCGCATGGGACCGCATGGGACCGCATGGGACCGCATGGGACCGCATGGGGCCGCATGGGGCCGCATGGAAGTGCAGGGACCGCATGGGGACCGCGGACCGCATGGGACAGATACCGCGCCGCGAGGAGCCGCCATGGATACGCAGACGTCGCCCGACCCTCGCGACCTCTCCACCGCCTGGCTGCGCGTCTTCGTCGCGGTCGCCCGGCTCGGGTCCTTCACCGAGGCCGCGCGCACCCTCGGGTACACCCAGTCCGCCGTGTCGCGGCAGATCCAGGCGCTGGAGTCCTCGCTCGGCGAGGGGGCGCTCTTCGACCGGCTGCCGCGCGGGGTCGCGGTGACGGAGCGGGGGCAGGCGCTGCTCCCGCGCGCCGAGGCGGTGCTCGCCCAACTGGACGCGGCCCGCGAGGACCTGGCGGCGCTGCGCGAGGTACGGGGCGGGCGGCTGCGGGTCGGAGCGTTCCCGACGGCCGGGGCGGCGCTGCTGCCGAGGACGGTCGCCGCGTTCCAGGAGCGGTACCCGGACGTCGAGTTGACCTGCGCGGAGGGCCTGACCGGCACGCTCCTCGCCCGGCTCGACGACGGCACGCTCGACGTGGCCGTCGTCTCGACCACGGCGGGCGCGGTACCGGACTCGTACGCGCTGGCGAAGGTGGCCGACGAGGCCATGTACGTGGCCGTCCCCGCGACCCACCGGCTGGCCCGCCGGCGGCGGGTGCGGCTGGCCGAACTGGCCGGGGACGCCTGGGTGTCGGGGAGCGCGAGCACCGAGCGCAGCCTGCTGCACCCCGCGGTACGCGAGGACTTCCGGCCGCGCGTGGCCTATGTCGCGGGCGAGTGGATCGCCAAGCAGGGGTACGTGGCCGCCGGGCTCGCCGTCGCCCTCGTCCCGGCGCTCGCCGCCGAAGGGGTGCGGCCGGACATCCGGCTGCTCGCGGTGCACGCCGACGACATCCCGCCGCGCGCCGTGTACGCGGCGACACCGCGCGGCCGTTCGGCACCGGCGGCCGCGGCGGCCTTCGTCACCCTGCTCCGCGAGGCGGGCGCGCACCTCGGAAGGTGAGCCCGCGGCCGCACGGGCAGGGCACTCCGGAGAGCCTGACCTGGCCGTACGGGCAGGGCACTCCGGAAGGCGAGCCCTGGCCGCACGGGCCTCAGACCGGCTCCGGACCGCCCTGCACCAACGGCCCGGCCGACAGGGACTTCCCGCCCCCGTCCTCCGCACCGTCGTCCTCGCCCCGCAGGTCCCGCACCATCAGCGTGGCGCCCGCGACCGCGCCCGGCATCAGGAACACCGCGACGAACGGGACCAGGAACGACAGCGCGAGCGGCACCCCGAAGCCCCAGATCAGCATCCGGCGCCCGCGCATCATGGCCAGCTGCTCGCGCGCCTCGACCCGGCGGCGCTGCAGCGCGACCGAGGTCAGCTCCTGGGTGAGGAAGAAGCCGGTGACACCGAAACCGATCGCGGGCACCACCGTCTGCCCCAGGACCGGGATGAACCCGAGCGCGAAGAGCAGCACGGCCCAGCCCGCGGCCCGGACGACGATACGGATGCTGTCGCGCGCGGAGATCCACAGCTCGCGCAGCAGCGGGAGCCCGGACTCGGGCGCGGTGCCGTCGGGCGACTTGTCCTTGTCGACCTGCTCGGACAGCGACTCGTAGAAGGGCTGGCCGATCAGCAGCGTGACGGCCGTGAACGTGATCACGGCGAGCAGCAGCCCGAGCGCGAAGACGAGGAACACCAGGAAGCCGCGGAAGACGGCGAGCAGCGTCTTTGACCAGTCGTCGGCGAAGGGTGTCGCCCACGCGACGAAGTCATCGGCCCCGTAGGCGAGCCCGATCAGCGCCCCCACGTACAGCACGAGGGTGATCAGCCCGGGGATCAGACCGAAGCCGAACCACCGGCCGTGGCCGAGGACCCACCGCTGGCCTTTGAGGAGATAACCGAACCCGGTTCCGAGATCACGCATGCCGACCAGCGTACGGGGCGACTGTGACGGCGCGGACCGGCGGAGCGCCTGGGTCCGCAAGACCCTCTTGTTGCGGGCGGGTTGAGCCGGTAGACACCGCTTACCTGTCACATCGAGAGGATCGCGGAGGTACGCGTGGGCATCCACAGACCTGGTCTCCACAGGCCCGTTCCCGTCCTGCTGATCGGTGCCGCCCTGACGACCGCGCTGCTGCCGGGCAGCGCACAGGCCGAGCCACGGCCGGGCCCCTCCCCCGTGCGCGGCGCGGAGGAGCGCGGCGACAAGGCCGCCAAGTCATCGGCCGCGTCCGCCGAGCGCGCGCTCGGGGAGCGGATTCCCGGCTTCTCGCGCACGGCCGGCTACCCGCGCGAGCGCGAGCTGCCCGAGGTGCCGGAGAACCCGGCCGACAAGTCGATCAAGCTGGGCCTCACCCCGTACCACGGCATCGCGCCGAAGCTGAACGCCCTGCAGAAGCTGGGCGACCGGGTGAGCGTGGAGATCGCCGGGCGCAGCGCCGGCGGGCATCAGCTGTATCTGGTGACGGTGACCTCACCGGAGTCCTCGCGCGAGGCGCGCGCCCAGGAGCGGATGCGCGAGCGCATCGAGAACGCGCCCGCAAGTGCCGCCCGCGACAAGGAGATCAAGGCGGAGTACAAGACGCCGGTCTTCATCAACAACAACATCCACGGCAACGAGTGGGAGGGCACGGACGCGGCCCTGAAGCTCATCGAGCGGCTCGCGACGGCGAAGGACGCGAAGACCGAGGACCTGCTCGACCGGTCCCGTATCTACCTCAACGTCACCGCGAACCCCGACGGCAGGATCGCCGGAACCCGCGCCAACGCCAACGGCTTCGACCTCAACCGCGACTTCGTGACGGCCTCGCAGCCCGAGACACGGGCGATGCGCCAGATCGCCGTCGACAAGCAGCCGGCCGTGATGATCGACCTGCACGGCTACGTCAACGGCACGCTGATCGAGCCGACCACGCCGCCGCACGGCGAGAACTACGAGTACGACCTGTTCCTCAAGAACACCTACGCCAACGCCCTCGGCATGGAGGCCGCGGTCAACGGCCTCGGCTACACGGAGGCGAAGGACGGTGTGAAGCCCGCGCAGATCCCCTTCCGTGACTCGGAGGAGGGCTGGGACGACTGGCCGCCGATCTTCACGCCGCAGTACATGCCGTTCCACGGCGCGACGGCCGCGCACACCATCGAGTTCCCGATGCAGGTCAACAACCGCGCGTACGACACACTGCCGGTGGCCGAGCTGCGCCGCCGTTCCGCGATCAACACGGACATCGCGGGCGCGGCGATGGACGCGACGCTCTCCTTCGTGCAGGAGCGGCGCGCGGGGCTGCTCGCCGACCAGATCGAGACGTTCCGGCGCGCGGACGCGGGCGAGGCCCAGGTGCCGGTCTCGCCGGAGACCGTCCCCGGCGTGCCGGGCATCGGCCCCGAGGACGTCTACACCACCGACTTCCCGCGCGCGTACGTCATCCCGGCCGCGGGCCGCGACCAGCGCTCGGCCACGGCGGCGGCCCGCCTCGTCGACCACCTCATCGCCCATGACGTACGGGTGGAGCGGGCGGTCCGCGACTTCCGCCTCGGCGGCCGTTCGTACGAGCGCGGCTCCTACCTCGTCGACCTGGAGCAGCCCAAGCGCGGCATGGCGAACGTGCTGCTCGCGGACGGCCGGGACATCAGCGACAAGGTCTCGGTCATGTACGACATCTCGGGCTGGAGCCTGGGCCGCCTGTGGGGCGCCACGGTCGACGAGGTGAAGGACGGCCGCCTCGACGTGCCGCGTACCCCGGTGCGGTCCGCCGCCGCTGCCGGATACGTCGCCCCGCGCGGCGATCTGCGCCTCGGCCTCGACGACCCGCAGGAGATCGCGGCGCTCAACGCGCTGCTCGCGGACGGCGTCGCGGTACGCAGGGCGGCGGACGGCGGCGCGATCGTGCCCGCGTCGGCGCGGCGCGCGGCCCTGCAGCTCTCGCGTACGTACGACGTGGCCTTCACCGCGGCGAAGGAGCGCGGGTCGGGTGCGCTGCAGCGCACGCGGGTCGCGGCGGCCGTCACCTCGGGCGAGCTCTTCGCGCTGCGCGAGATGAACTTCGACGTGCTGCCGGTGTCGACCGCCACGCTCAACGCGGGCTTCGACTGGTCGGAGGCGGACGTCCTGATGGTGTCGGCGGGCCTGGACCTCGGCGAGCTGAACGCCCCCGCACGCGGCGCCCTGGACGCGTTCCTCGCGGACGGCGGCGGCGTGGTCGGCCTAGGCGGGACCGGCGCGGCGCTCACCGCGGACGCGGGCCTGCTCACGGCGAAGGCGGTCGCGGGCAACGGCGACGCCAACGGCGTGGTCCGGGTGGCGAATACGGCGGGCCCGGTCACCGCCGGCGCCCCGGACACGACGTTCGTCTACTCCCCCGTCTGGTTCACGGACCTCGGCCCCGGGGTCCGCGTCGAGCAGTCGTACGCGACCGGGAACCCGCTCGTGTCCGGCCACTGGCGCGCCCTGGAGGACGGCACGGGCGGCCCCGCGGACGCCGCGGGCAAGGCCTCGGTGGTGAGCGCTCCGGGCGTGGAGGGCTCGCGGACGTACCTCTTCGGTACGGAGCCGCTGTTCCGGGCGCACCCGAAGGGTGTGTTCCCGCAGATCGGCCGGGCGCTGCTGGGGGCCGCGGGGAGCTGAGTGTCACAGCTTCGTGATCGTTGATCTCCTCGGATTGCCTCCTCCGGGCGGCCATTGATAGGCATGGATCATTCCACTTACATGGATCTCCGGTCACGGCGGTCCATGGCTCCGATCCAGCCGAATGGTCCCGTCCGGGGGAGGCCCGATGAAGTTCGATATGGGTGCGTCCGTGTTGTCGAGTCTGCGGTCGCAGTCGCAGACGTCGAGTGATGATCTGGGGTCGTTGATCCGTCAGTTGATCGCTGCCGCGCAGCCGCTTGAGGGCAAGTTCAACGGGTCGGGTAAGGCGGCTTTTGACTCGTTCAAGCGGAATTCGGATGAGATCACGGCGGCGTTGAACGGATCCCTGTCGGCGATCCTGGGCGGCCAGACCGGGATGGACTCCGCGTTCGGGACAGGTGATCAGGAGTCCGCGGACAACGCGCGCTCCACGATGGCCGCCGCGAACTTTGATGCTGCTCGCTTCGGCGGACGCTGAACTACGGGGATTGGGGACTTCTGATGGCTTCGAATGGTGACCGTCGCTCGTATGACCTGTCCGCTTCGTCGGATGCGCAGGGCAACATCCAGGGTGTGATCGCGCGTCTGGAGCAGGTGATCACGGACCGGGACCGGCAGGTGAAGGCCGCGATGGCCGACTTCCAGGCGGATGGTGTCTCGGACACGTATCACGACAAGGAGCAGCGCTGGAATCGTGCGTCGGGTGAGGTGCGGACGATCATTCAGTTGCTGAAGTCGACGTTGGAGAAGAACGACGGCACCGCGCAGCAGACGTTGTCGCGCGCGAAGGCTGCTGTCGATTCCATCGGCTGAGCACCGGGGGCTGAGGTATGTCGGGTTGGGATATTCGTCCTCAGGGTGTTCAGGGTGTGTTGAAGACCGCGGGTGAGACGGCGGGTGGGATCGAGAAGCAGGCCACTGCGTTCGGTGAGCATCTGAAGTCGGCTGCGACGTCGGCGGGGACGGTGGCCGCGGACGGCGCTGAGGGTGCGGACAACGGTGGTCTGGTGGCGCTGGCGTTGTCGCAGTTCGCTGAGCATGCGGTGAAGGACATCAAGTTCGTGGCGGCGCGGGCGGGTAAGTCGCTGACGGGTGCGGTCGAGGCGACCACCGCGTATCTGGACGGGGATCTGACGATGGCGGCGCAGGCGCAGCGCGAGGCGCTGGGTGCGCCTGATATTGATCCGGAGAAGCCGGGGGTGCAGGAAGGATGATCGAGCCTGGTCAGATTCCGCAG